>JBEKCJ010000053.1:0-29531 GCA_050014935.1 Candidatus Korobacteraceae bacterium | reverse complement strand
AGCAGTGCAGCCATTCAAGGAATGGCACAGAAACTTCCGAAGGTATACGACGCCTCCGTTCCCCACGAGCGCCAGATCGAACTGGCCGAGAGCGCAGCCCCGGCCGAAGTATCGAGCCACGCCACCGTTTATATTCTTGGCCCGAAAGGCTATGAGAAAGCGCGCGAAGGCACGAACGGCTTTAGCTGCTTTGTTGGGCGGCATTTCGTAAAGCCCACAGAGACGTCGGTCGAGCCGGGATGCTTCGACGCCGAAGGCAGCCGTACCATTTTGGTGGTTCATCTGCGGGAGGAAGAACTGCGTGCCAGCGGTAGGTCAGAGGCAGAGATTAAGGCAGACGTCGCGAAGGGATATAAGGAAGGCCGCTTCCAACATCCTAGCAAGCCGGGATTGCTCTACATGATGTCGAGCGAGAACCGTTTGCCTTCCGGCAATGGCACCACTGCAAGTTTCCCTCCGCACTTGATGTTCTACGCGCCGAACATGACATTGAAAGACATCGGATTTGACTCCGCGCCACAGCTGGAATATATGGGGATGACGCACCCCGGAGCGCCCGATAACCTAATCGTCGTCGTTCCAACGGCATCGACGCCGTCGCCTAGCCCGGCTGCCCGCTGAGACGGTATGAGCACGTGGTCAGTGTCGCAGGCTGAATGGGGAAATCGGAAAAGTCATCCTATGAGAAAGACCATACTAACCTTCGGGTTGATTTCCGGTGCGATTTCCTCGCTGATGATGGTGGCCTCAGTGCCTGTCGCGCGCAGGATAGGCTTCGACAAGGGCACGGTCATCGGGTACACGAGCATCGTACTCTCATTTTTGTTGGTGTTCTTCGGTATTCGCTCCTATCGCGACAACAACGGCGATGGCCGGATTACGTTCCTGAAGGCTTTTGCCGTCGGGATCTCCATTACTCTTGTATCGTGCATCTGCTATGTAGTGACGTGGGAAATCATGTATTACAACGTTTTCCCTGATTTCTGGGACAGATATGGCGTTCATTTGGTTGACAAGCTCAAGGCTTCGGGGGCGAGCCCTGCAGCCGTCCAGGCGAAACTTCGGCAGGTGACAAAATACAAGGAGCTGTACAAAAATCCGCTGCTAAACGCAGCGATGACGTTCATAGACCCTTTCACGATTGGGCTCGTCATTACGTTGATCTCCGCGGTGGTCTTGAGGCGAAAGCCGCAATCGCAACCGGAACAATGGCCATTACCGGCACCCTGAAGCTGCTCCGGCCTGTTCACCCTACGATCGTCGCCGGCGGCCGATAAGTAGATCTGCCCTTCATTGTAGGGCCGGTTTCGTAACGTTCGCGTCATGATGCTTGCCCCCATGGCAGCGGCCCGAGTTCACCACAACCGGATAGCTTCCGTGTTGTCGGCAAACTGAAAGCTGGACAGATTCGCTGCCAAGTTTGACGTGAAACGCCCTACTCGTAGAAGTGCGACCCCTGACTCCCCGGAAGGTTTGTTGCAGGAAGTTTCATCGGAGGCCCCGAGGAACACCCTTCGGGGAAAAAGCAGTGCTGAGTGGAAGCATAAGTCACGTTGGCTTTCGCCCTACGTTCGGTTTGTGATCGCCAGGCATTCGCCTGGGCTGGTTCTTGAAAGGGGACTACCAATGGGGGCTCTGGAGAAAAACCGCCGTAACAGGAGTGAAGCGGTCTAGGGGACAATTTTCTCTGGTCCGGTTGGTCGAGGAAATATCGCGAAAAGCCGGCTTTTTCGGCAGATTTTAACAGCAATGCGGCAGAGATTCTCTGCTTCTGAGACTATGTGGCGGAGAGGGGGGGATTCGAACCCCCGATACAGCTTTTGACCGTATAACGGTTTAGCAAACCGCCGCCTTCAGCCACTCGGCCACCTCTCCGGCTGGAAGCTAAGACATTGTGGTGAGCGTCCTAGCTGGCGTGAGCAACTTCTTATGATGTTGGCTGCAACACCAAAATCTGTCGCACCAGCATTCTAACAGCAGAACTGTTGCCTTGTCGCTCCGAATCAACGATAGGCTTTGTCCGATTTACGCGTCAGCAGCGGCGGCCAATTCATTAGCTGGTCTGCGCGGCGCGACCCCTGCTCTGACTTGGAGCCACGCGAACTGGTCAGCACCGCGTCCGAAGTGACAGGAAACGGAGTTCTCCCCCTACTCCGGCTCAGTGGGAGTGTCCGTGACTGTGTTCGTGCGGTCCGGAACTGACCGGAATGACGCACCCATGCTGGACCTCGCAGATGTTGAGTTCAAACTGGATGGTGGTGTGATGGATCTGGAAGCGCTCACCGAGCATGGTGCGAACGGAGGTGAGAATGGTGGCGCTGGCCGAAGCTGGCATGTCGGCGATGGCCACGTGGCAGGAGAGCGAATGAGTGTCGCTCCCAATGCTCCACACATGCAGATCGTGCACTGAATCGACACCGGGGATCCCGCAGATCGCTTTTTCGATGCGGTCCAGATCGAGTCCGCTGGGTGTTCCTTCCAGCAGAATGTTCAGGCTTTCGCGGATGATGCCTATCGACGACCATAGAATCATTACCCCTATGCCGACCGAGAGCGCGGGATCGATCCAATGCTGCCCGGTAAAGGCGATCGCAACGCCGCCGGCGATCACCGCAGCCGTGGATAAGGTGTCCCCAATCTCATGCAGCAGCGCACTGCGCAGGTTGATGTCGCGATGGCCGCGCATCAGCAGCAGCGCGATGCCGCCGTTCATAACCACGCCCGCCGCCGCCACCCAGATCATCACGTGAGCGTCCACCTCGACCGGGGTTTGCAGCCGCTTGAATGCCTCGTACCAGATGTAGAAGGAAATCAGAATCAGGGTGAGGCCGTTGATAAATGCAGCCAGAACCCCGGCCCGGTTGTAGCCAAAGGTCTTGCGCGCGCTGGGCGGCCGGCCTTGCAGGTACACTGCGCCCCAGGACATCAGCAAAGCGATGAAGTCGGTGAGGTTGTGCCCGGCTTCGGAGAGCAGCGCCAGACTGTGGGCACGCAGTCCGGCGATCACCAGCAACACGATATAGGCCAGCGTCACTGCAAGAGAGACTTGCAGCAGTCGCGAGGTTTTCGCGTTGCCTATGCCGCCAGCATGAACGTGCATAGCTTCAGTCTAAAAGGCGCGCCGCCGTCCTTCAACCTGGAGGCTGCGGAATTGCTTTGACACCAGGCCTGCGGACGGCTCGCCGGTGTTACAATCTCGCCGGAATTAGCAATTTAGCAATTAGCTGCGAACTTCGAGCCCCGAGCAGTCAGCACTCAGGATTTAGATATGCCGATTCCGCAAACTGCCATCTGGGCTGCCGTTCGCGTCGTTACATCGCCGTGGAGTGCTTCGAAGCCCGAGCACGAGGCAAGGCTGCTGCGTGCTTGAGGCAGCCCGCAGCTCGTAGCTAGTTGCTGCATCGCAAGGAGAACTCCAATGGTTTCCGCCGCCCCCGTCGCGCCCATTGAATCAAAGCCGCTTTCGGAAATCGAACGCGTGGTCGACACTTTTGTCACCCCCAGCAAGACCTTCACCGACCTGCGCCGCAGTGCCAATTGGCTTGTTCCCTGGCTGCTGGTTGGGCTTGCCAGCGTTGCCCTGGTCATGGTGGTTGACAAGAAGATTGGTATCCAGAAAGCGGCCGAGAATCAGCTGGCCCTTCAGCCAAAGCGGGCCGAGCAACTCGACAAATTGCCTCCCGAAAAACGCGCCGAACAGATGGAGACGATCGTCAAGCTCACCCGCATCCTTGCCTATGCGTCCCCGGTCTCTCTGTTGATCGTTTTCGCCATCATTGCGGCCGTGCTGTTAGGATCGTTCAACTTTGGGTTTGGCGCTGAACTTACCTTTAACCAATGCTTGGCGGTCTGCGTGTATGCCTCGTTGCCGGGGATTCTCAAGGCGCTGATCGCGATCCTCGCCATCGCCGTGGGAGGCGGCGAAGCTTTCACCTTCCAGAATCCGGTGGCCAGCAACCTCGGCGGCCTGGTCGATTCCAGTTCGCACTTCCTTTATTCCATCGCAACCTCCATCGATATCTTCACCATCTGGACGCTGGTGCTGACCGGCATTGGCATCTCCTGTCTCACCAAGGTCAAGCGCGGGACATGCCTCGGCGTCGTCTTCGGCTGGTGGGCAATCCTCGTGCTCGGCGGAGGGGCAATCGCAGCGGCGTTCGCCTGAAGCGCTGACGCTGGATCCGAATTTGCCATCTCCGGAGCTGAGTGGTCGAGCCGGGGCGGAAGGCCCTTTTGTGCCCCAGCGGGGAAATCCCGGCGGCATCATCGTCGTATCTCATGGCGGAAGCACGGAAGTGATATATACTTCGACTGTCTGGAATTCTTGTATTTTTTCCCGCCGAATATGGCGGATCGGGGATCGCTCCTCTTTCATATTCCCCGAAGATTCATACGGAAGGGATCGAGTCGAGGCCGCTTGTCGTGTCTAAGGAACAGGACTGAGTCGCCGGCATGATTCGGGCCCCCAACGGCCGCCGGTTTTGCGGTTGTTGGGGTGGATGATCTAGCTCTTATACCCCCGGCGTACATTATTCCGACCGCAGACCCCCAGGACTGGCCATGGGAGGTATCGCGTGGACCTTGTATTTATACGTGTCTTATTTGTTCTGATTACTTCGCTGGCCTGCTACGAACTTCAGCCCCTGGGATTAGGACGTTGGCCAGCAGCCGCAGTCGGTATTCTGATTGGCTCTGCCGTTGTTCTATTCGAGGTTCGGCTGCGCCAGGTAAGCCTGAAACGCCTGATCGGTGCCGTCATAGGCAGTATCCTCGGCATCTGCGGCGCCTATCTCTTCAGCCTGGTTATCCGCAACAGCATCGGCGCCGGTGCTACGCAAAGCTTTCTTCAGCTTTTCGTCATGCTGCTGATGGCATACGTCGGCCTGGTGGTCGGCGCCGGCAAAGGCGACCTGCTGAACCTGGCAGCGCTGGGTGGCATCTTTGGCGGCGAGAAGCAATCCAAGCGCAGTTACAAAATTCTCGACACCAGCGTCATCATCGATGGCCGCATCGCCGACATTGCCGAGACTGGCTTTCTCGACGGCGTCATCGTCATCCCGCAGTTCGTGCTGCGCGAGCTGCAACTGGTGGCCGACTCCGCCGATTCCATGAAGCGTAACCGCGGCCGCCGCGGTCTCGACATCCTTCAACGTATCCAGAAAATTGCCAGCTTGACCATCCAGATCGTGGAAGACGATTTTCCTGCGGTCCGCGAGGTTGACCTGAAGCTCATCGAGCTGGCCAAGGTCTACGAAGGCAAAATCGTTACCAACGATTTCAACCTTAATAAGGTGGCTCAGCTTCAGGGCGTCGAGGTACTGAACATCAATGAGCTGGCCAACTCGCTGAAACCCATCGTGCTGCCCGGCGAGATCATGAAAGTCTTCATCCTGAAGGAAGGCAAAGAGTACAACCAGGGTGTCGCCTATCTCGACGACGGGACCATGGTAGTGGTAGACAACGCCCGCAAAATGATCGGCAAGAACATCGATATCTCTGTAACGTCAGTGTTGCAGACCACGGCAGGAAAGATGATCTTCGGCAAGTTCGACGAGCGCGGAATGACCATGCCGCGGCCCGTCGATACGCGTGCGGAGCTGCGCAAATCCAACCCAACGGCAACAGCCGCGGCGGCGGTCACCGAAACAGCCAAGCCGGAATAGGTCTTATGTCGAGGCACGGCTTTAGCCATAGCCAACGCGAGCTTGCCGCTCAGGCGCCGTACGCGTAGGCTGAAGCGCGTTCGTTCTATCGCCGCTCAACTTCGAGGGTAATGCCTATGGAGTACAAGCCAAACGTTGGTTTGGTGGATTTTCTTGGGGTTCTGCTGCCCGGTGCTCTTCTCGCATTTCTGCTCAAAGGCCGCACTGATAGCGTCTTCAACGACAAAATCCTGCCGAACATCAACTTCCCGTCCACCGAGGGCTGGGTCGCATTTGTGTTCGCGGCATATCTCTTGGGACAATTCACATACCTGGTCGGGGCCACCTTTATGGATCGGATCTACGACCAGACCTATCTGCGTTACGTGACGCGGAAAGGAGACGCCGTCTACAAAGAAGCTGAGCGACTCGCAGGGGCCAACGGCAAGCTGGCCACTCTGCTGCAGTGGGCCAGAGCGTACGTGCACCTTTCAAGTCCGGACGCGGCACTGGAAATCGAGCGCTTTGAAGCGACGTCGAAGTTTTTTCGCAGCTTGTTCGTCGTGCTGCTCGTCTATACCGCTAACTTTGTCTACCGTTGTCAATGGCCCGCTTTTGCCGCCACCCTTGGGTTGTTAGTTCTGTCCTTCTGGCGCTTCTGTAATCAAAGATGGAAGTTTACGGAATTTTCCTTTCTCTACTTCATTCAGTTGACTGCCAATCGCGAAACCTCTACCCGGTGATAATTGCTCCCCTTTGTTCCGCCAACCTTATCGGCGCATTTGTATTCATCTTTCCCGCCGTTTATACTCGGCTCCCCGTTATGAAGGTTATTGTCATCATTCCCGCCGCCGGTCTGGGGACAAGAATGTCCGCCGCTGCCGGCGGTCCCAAAAGCAAAAGCAAGCAGTTCTTCGAGCTGCAAGGCACACCCATCCTGATACACACATTGCGAAAGTTCGCGCAGTGCGACGCCGTCAGCGAAATCGTTGTGGCCCTGCGCAAGAGCGAAGCCGCATCCTTCCAGAAGCAGATCGAGAAGGAAAATTTCAGCAAGCCGTTGCGTATTGTCGAAGGCGGCGAGCACCGCCAGAACTCGGTTGCCAACGCATTGGCTGCCATCGAAGCCGCTGACGATGACATTGTGCTGATCCATGACGCCGTGCGTCCCTTCGTCGATCAGGAGACCATCGTCAACGTCATTGAGGCAGTCAAAAAGTACGACGCCGCGATTGCCGGCGTGCCTGCCATCGATACCGTAAAGCAGGTAGACCGCACGGCCGATGGCGCGGTGGTCATCGCCACAGTTCCGCGCGAGCGTATGGTACTGGCGCAGACCCCGCAGGGCTTCCGCTTTGGTCTGCTGAAGAAAACATTTGATGAAGCCCTGGCCGACGGCTTCATGGGAACGGACGAAGCCTCGCTGGTTGAGCGCAGCGGCAGAGCGGTGCACGTAGTCATGGGTTCGCCGCGCAACATGAAGATCACCACTCCCGCCGACCTGGAGCTGGCCGAGTTCTTCCTCACGCAGGAGAACCGCGACGCCAGCCTCAGCGGGTAAGAAGCTTTCAGCTGTCGGCCATCAGCCGCCAGCTACGATCAGGCCGCGCAATATTGAGTGGCTAACGGTGGATCGAAGTAAGTCCGGAGGGGCGCCATTTGTTTTAGCCGTGGGCGTAAGCCCGCGGTAAGGTCGTGAAATCAGATAAAGAGCCGCTTCAGCGGCGGCACGCTTTCCGTGGAAACATTGTCCACTTCACCCATATCCCGCATTCCGCGCATCGGCTTCGGCTGGGACTCGCATGAGTTCCAGGCCGGTGTGCCCTTGAAGATTGGCGGCGTCACGCTTGCTCATCACAGCGGACTCGCCGGCCACTCCGATGGCGACGTCCTGCTGCACGCCCTCACCGATGCCCTGCTTGGCGCCATCGCCGCCGGCGATATCGGGACCTATTTTCCGCCCAGCGATCCCAAGTGGAAGGGTGCTGACTCCGCCATCTTTGTGCGCGAGGCGCTGAAGCTGATCGACGAGTCTGGCTATGCCGTTGGCAACGTCGACAGCACGCTGATCCTGGCCGCGCCGCGCATCAGACCGCACGCCGCAGCAATTCAGCAAAACGTGGCCACACTGCTCGGCATCGAACCCGCACGCGTCGGCATCAAGGCCAAAACTCCGGAAGGCATGGGAACCGACAACGCCGCCATCGCTCACGTCGCGGTTCTGCTGTACGAAATCAGCTGGCCATAACGGGGACGGCCCAAAGCTCGCGCTAGCTCCAGCCCAGATGCGATGGCCAGGGCACACTGCGCTTGAAGTCGGAATGGATCAGCAGTTCGCGGGCGACTTCGCAATTGGGAAGCTCGGCCACCACAATCTGCATCCCCGACTTTCTGCCGTACTTCACAGCCGGCACACAGTCCGTATCGTTGGACACCAGAATGATCCGGTCGGCGTGCCGATTTTCGCAGTAGCTGGCGATGTCGAGACCAATCTTCAGGTCGACGCCTTTTTGCTCAAAATCAAGATCGAAGTCGCTGTCGGCAAGCTTGGCCGATTGGTCGATAGGCGTTCGCTTTGGTTTGTAACCGCGAAACTTCAGCACTCCCAGCCGCACCGCGAACAGGTCTTTGCAAGCCAGTTCTTCCAGCCATTTGTCTGCACCGGTAAAGACGAATGGGTCGCCGGAAACCGGTAGCCGCACCGTTCCTGAATAAGGAGCGCAGTCGTAGTAGAGCACCCGCAGGATTTCCTCGTCGCCCGTTTTACAGCCAAGTGCGAACGCCTCGATGAAGGTTGGATCGTAGCTCTTGCCCGCTTTCGTAGCCTTCGCGCGCACGAAGTCGCCATCGATCAGAATGACAATTCTCTTGGCCATAGACAAAAAGCCCCCGGAATTCCGAGGGCCTTTCAAAACCTGCTCGCCTACGAGCGTAGCGGATATACCCTGACGATAAGGGCGTCGATTTCAGCTGTCAACGACAGAGCGTGCGAAAACCATAATGTGCGCTCCAAAATGGAACCTGTGCCGCAATGACTCCCTCCTACCGCGTAAAATGAGATTTTCAGCGAATGGCACTTTTTCGCCGCACGAATAGAGGCCGCACTCATGTCAACGTCAACCCGCACCGACGAATCCGCCGCTGCCACATCCCCTGAGTCACCAGCTCACCCTTCAAACTTTGTTCGCGACATCGTCCTGGACGACCTGAAGACCAGCAAGTACAACGGACGCGTGCATACGCGCTTTCCGCCCGAGCCCAATGGATACCTTCACATCGGTCACGCCAAGTCCATCTGCCTGAACTTCGGACTGGCGGCAGAGTTCGGCGGCAAGACCAATCTCCGCTTTGACGACACCAATCCCGAGAAGGAAGAGCAGGAGTACGTGGACTCGATCATCGCCGACGCGCGCTGGCTGGGCGCCGATTGGGGCGACCGGATGTTCTACGCCTCCGACTACTTCGACCAGTTGCACGCCTGGGCGGTGCAGCTGATCAAAGCGGGCAAGGCCTACGTCGACGACCTGGGCGCCGAGGAAGTCCGCAAATATCGCGGCTCGCTGACTGAGCCAGGCAAGGAGAGCCCCTATCGCGACCGCTCCCTTGAAGAGAATCTCGATCTCTTCGAGCGCATGAGGCAGGGCGAATTTGCCGATGGCTCGCGCACTCTCCGCGCCAAGATCGACATGGCCTCGCCCAACTTGAACATGCGCGATCCGGTGATGTATCGCATCCTGCACGCGTCGCACCACCGCACCGGCGACAAGTGGTGCATCTATCCGATGTACGATTTTGCGCACGGCCAGTCGGACTCGCTGGAGCAGATCACGCACTCGGTCTGCACGCTGGAGTTCGAGGACCATCGCCCGCTGTACAACTGGTTCATCCAGCAGCTTGGCATCTTTCCGTCGCAGCAAATCGAGTTCGACCGCCTGAATCTGACCTACACCCTGCTGAGCAAACGCAAGCTGCTGCAACTGGTGCAGGAGGGACGAGTGCGCGGTTGGGACGATCCCCGCATGCCGACGATATCCGGCATTCGACGCCGCGGTTATACACCGGAGGCGATCCGCAATTTCTGCGCGGCCATCGGCGTCTCGAAGACCAATGGCATCATCGACCTCGCGATGCTCGAACACTTCGTTCGCGACGACCTGAACAAGAGCGCTCTCCGAGCGATGGCGGTGCTGCGGCCGCTGAAAGTCGTGATCGACAACTATCCCGAAGGCCAGGTCGAGGAGCTGGAGTCGGCGAACAATCCCGAGGACGCGAGCGCCGGTACCAGGAAGGTGCCGTTCTCGCGTGTGCTCTACATCGAGCAGGATGACTTCCGCGAAGACCCGCCAAAGAAGTTCTTTCGGCTGTCGCCGGGGCAGGAAGTGCGCCTGCGCGGCGGGTACTTCATTACTTGCAAGAGCGTGGTGAAGAACGATGCCGGCGAGGTCGCGGAAGTCCACTGCACCTATGATCCTGAGACGCGCAGCGGTAACGCTCCTGACAACCGCAAGGTGAAGGCGACGATTCACTGGGTGTCAGCCCAGCACGCCATCGATGCCGAAGTGCGGCTGTACGAGAACTTATTCTCGAACGAGAATCCCGGCGACGTGCCCGAGGGCCAGGACTTTACCGTGAACCTGAATCCGAATTCGCTGGAAATTCTGACCAACGCGAAGCTGGAGCCTTCGCTGGCGACTGCGAAGCCAGGCGATCGCTATCAGTTCGAGAGACTCGGATACTTCTGCGCCGATCTCGACTCCAAGCCAGGAGCGCTGGTCTTCAACCGCACTGTACCTCTGCGCGACACCTGGGCGAAAATCGAGAAGCGGGAGCGGAATACATAGCTATATAGCCACAAGCTGATAGAATATAGCTATGAAGAGCGTGAACGTTGCCGAATTGAAGAACCGATTGAGTGCATACCTGCAGATGGTTCGAAAAGGCGAAGAGATCATTATTAAGGACCGCAACACACCCGTCGCTCGCATCTCCCCCTATGGAGCAGGCGCCGTATCGGACGAAGAGCGTCAGCTCGTCGCGTCCGGTGTAATGAAGTTGCCGAAAAGTCGCATCAATTGGAAGAAATTCTGGCAAATGCCGGCACCCAACCTCGGCGCCGATGAAGCTCTTCGCGCGATCTTAGAGGAGCGGGAGGAAGGCCGCTGATGGAGGCTGCCTTCTGGGACAGCAGCGCGCTCGTGCCCCTATGTACCGAGCAGCTGGGCACTCCGTTGCTACAGCAGCTCAGTGAAAAATTTGACATGGTCGTGTGGTGGGCCACACCAGTGGAAGTACGAAGCGCTTTCGCGAGAGATCTACGCGCGGGCGTTTTGAAAACCGCGCAACATCGTCAGATAATCAGCCGGCTCGAGGAGTTGAAGGATGGCTGGCGCGAAATCCAGCCGACAGAAGATTTGCGTCGACTTGCCGAATCCATGTTGGAGCGCTACACGCTCCGTGCGGCTGACGCACTCCAACTTGCCGCTGCCCACACTTGGAGTATGAACCGGCCATTCAATAAGCACTTTATCTGTGGCGACAAGCGACTGCTAGGCGCGGCCCGGCAGACCGGCTTTCTTGTGGTCGATACGGCCTGATACACATTTTCTTGCGCTAATCTCGACTCCAAGCCGCGAGGGCTTCTCTTCAACCGCACCGTGCCTTCGCGATACATGGGAGAAGATTGAGAAAGGAGAGAAGGCGGAGAGCCTAGCGACGGGGAGTGTCACCAAGGCCCAGAAGTTTGTCAGTCCTAAACGGATCGAGTTGGTGCTTGAGCGTAGGGTCGGGATCTGTCTCTGCACATTTAGGCAATCCGCAGTTGAGACACCGACCTGCAAACGGATTACTAATCCTGCCGAGCCTGTACTGCCTGAAGTGAAACGGCTTGCCGCACCGTGGACACGACCATAATTGGTATTGGTGCACGGTATAGAAGAATGTGAAAACCAGGACAATCCACGCGACAAAGATTGCCAAACCGAACACCTTGTTCCAAGCAAGCGGCAGCGACTGCACGGCATCAATTAGGAGTAAACCGACGATGCATGAGGCGGCAACCGTAGTGATCCGACGTCGCAGCCGGCGTAGTTCCTCCCATTCGGCATGGTATTCGGCGTCCATACAGCGCATTCTAGAATAGAACATCTCGCTAAGCTATGAGTTCAAATCGACAGACATCCTCTCTTCCCCGTCTTCGTTTCGCACCTTCGCCCACCGGCTATCTCCACGTCGGCGGAGCGCGCACCGCTTTGTTCAACTGGCTCTTCGCGCGACACGCCGGCGGCACGCTCGTCCTGCGCATCGAGGACACGGACCTCGAACGCTCCACGCCCGAGATGGTGGAGGGCATACTTGTCGGACTGCGCTGGCTCGGAATCGATTGGGACGAGGGCCCATTCTTCCAGACCGATCGCATGGAACTCTATCGCGCCGCAGCCGGGCATCTCCTCAACAGCGGTCATGCCTACTACTGCTTCTGCGGGAAGGAGCAGCTCGAGCAGCAGCGCGCCGAAGGAGTGGCGCAGGGCCGCGTCCCGCGCGATGTCTGTCGCACTCTTGCGCGCGACGAAGCTAGGCAAAGGACTGAAGGCGGCAAAGGTGCTGCGATCCGCTTCGCCGTGCCCGAGGGCGGCAGCACCGCCTTCGACGACGCTGTCTTTGGCCGCGTCGAGTTCGCCAACTCCGAGATTGAAGACTTCGTCCTGCTGCGCTCTGACGGCGTGCCAACGTATCATCTCAGCGTGGTGGTCGACGACATCGACATGCGCATGACGCACATCCTGCGCGGCGCCGACCATCTTTCCAACACGCCCAAGCAGGTGATGCTCTACGAATCCCTCGGCCATCCCCTACCGGTGTTTGCTCACGTTCCGCTCATCCTCGGGCCCGACAAGACGCGGCTCAGCAAACGCCACGGCGCAACCAGCGTCATTGCGTATAAAGAAGAAGGCATTGTTCCCGAAGCCTTCCGCAATTTTCTGGCCCTGCTGGGCTGGACGCCGCCCGATTCCTCGCAGGAGATACTGCACGATCGCGAGTTGATCGATCTCTTCGACCTGAGCAGTATTCAGAAGTCGAATGCCATCTTCGATCGCGGGAAGCTCGACTGGTTCAATACCGAATACATTCGCGCCACGCCTTCCGCGCTCCTGCTGCCGCTCATTGAAGAGGAATGGAAGAAGGTCGAGCTCATTCCGTTCCAGACCAGCCGCGAGGCGATGGCGTCGACGGTCGATCTGGTGAAACCGCGCGCCCGCAATCTTAAAGATTTCGCGACCTTGTTTCGCGCCTACTTCAGCGATTCCTTTGATGTCGATCCGGCTGCGGGGAAAAAGTTCCTCGTGCATGACGCTGTTCGCGCGATGCTGGTTGAGCTGGCGTCCCGCTACGAACAGGCTACAGAATTCTCGGAAGCGAGCGCTGAGCAGGTCCTACGCGACTTCGCTGCCGAAAAGGAGGTCAAAGCCGGTGCGCTAATTAACGGCGCGCGCGTTGCGCTTACCGGACAGGGCGTGGCTCCCGGCCTGTTTGCCGTAATGGCGAACTTGGGGCAGGAGCGGACTGTTGCCCGGCTGAAGCGCGCAAGAGAGATACCGGCTGGCGGTGCGGCATAAAAGCACCCTGCCTCGCTCTAAATCGCAATGGCCGCTGATTTATGCCTTGGGACTCTTCCTCCCACCATGCCGCAATGCCAGTCCGCTGTAATATACCTCTACGGTTTTTTCGGGGAGTCCATTTGCAATGCAGCGATGTGAGACATGCGGTTCAGAGATCGTCGCCGATTCGCCTTTCTGCGCGCAGTGCGGAAGCCGGCTGAAGGGAACCTCCTCAGCACCTTCCGGCGCCGAAGGCCCGACCATCGCTGTTACTGCCGCCTCTGACCATCGAAATCAAACGCCTGCCCGGCGACCTCCTTCGTCACGCCCTTCGTCTCATCCATCCCGGAACGAAGGCCGGTTTGCACCGGGCAGAATTCTGGCCGATCGCTATCGCATCATTGCTCTGCTGGGCCGTGGCGGCATGGGCGAAGTTTTTCGCGCTGACGATCTCAGCCTCGGACAGCCGGTCGCCCTCAAGTTCCTGCCGGAAGCCATGACGGATGAGGACACGCTGGAGCGCTTCCGCAATGAAGTCCGCATCGCGCGCCGCATCTCGCATCCCAACGTCTGCCGCGTCTACGACATTGGTCAAGCCGACAACCAGGTCTTTCTCTCCATGGAGTACGTGGACGGCGAAGACCTGGCATCGTTGTTGCGCCGCATTGGCCGCTTGCCCTCCGACAAAGCAATCGAGATTGCCCGCAAGATTTGCGCCGGTCTGGCGTCCGCGCACGACAAAGGCGTGCTGCACCGCGACCTGAAGCCGGCCAACATCATGCTCGATGGCCGGGGTGAGGTCCTGATTATGGATTTTGGCCTGGCTGGTGTGGCGCACGAAATCGAAGACGTGCGCAGCGGCACGCCTGCCTACATGGCTCCCGAGCAGCTCGCGGGCAAAGAGGTCACGTCCCGCAGCGACATCTACTCGCTCGGCTTGCTGCTCTACGAGCTGTTTACCGGTAAAGCCGCCTTCGATGGCAAAACTCTGGAAGAGATTGTTCGGGTGCGCCGCGACAGCGCGCCCAGCCGTCCCTCAACGCTGGTGCGCGACATGGATCCCGCGGTGGAGCGCGTCATCCTGCATTGTCTGGAGGCGGAACCGGAGGACCGTCCCGCCTCGGCGTTGATGGTTGCGGCTGCACTGCCCGGTGGCGATCCGCTGGCTGCCGCGCTCGCCGCCGGCGAAACACCGTCACCTCAAGTTGTCGCCGCCGCCGGCGAGACGGCTGGATTGCCGGTCCATATCGCGCTGGCGTCACTGGCCTTCGTGCTGGTGGCAATGGCGGTGTTGTATGTGCTGACGGCGCGAACCAACGGACTGGCCAGAATGGAGATTCCCTACTCGCCCGAGGTGCTGACTCAGCGAGCTCGCGATATCGTGCGTCAACTCGGCTATCCCACCCCGCCGGTTGACACAGTCAGCGGTCTCCAATTCGATGACGACTACCTGGAGGCCCTCGATCATCCAGGAGGCAGGCATCCCGACTGGAACCAAGTCCTCAAGAATCGACCGGCTGTGCTGACCTATTGGCACCGTCAGAGTCCCGACGCCCTGGTGGCCGCCGAGTTCAAAAGTAACCTGTTGACTCCGGGCATCGTTACGCTTGAAGATCCGGCCCCCATTCTGTCGGGCATGGCGGCAGTTTCGCTGGATCCGCAGGGCCAGCTGGTGCGATTTACGGCAGTACCGCCGCAAATGGACAGCGCCCCTGCATCGGCGCAGCCTTGCGACTGGAACGCGCTGTTCACATTGGCTGGACTGGACATGGCGCAATTTCACTCCGCCGCATCGGTCTGGAATTCGCTGGGCGCTTCCGACCAGCGCGCCGCGTGGACAGGAGTTTGGCCAGGCACTTCGATGCCGTTGCGGGTTGAGGCCGCAAGCTGGGGCGGCAAGCCCGTTTTCTTCCAGCTGATCAGCGACTGGACCAAGCCCGACCGCATGCCCTCAGCTGAAGGTCCGGGGTCAAAAGCGCCCGAAGTCCTGCTCGTCATCTTTCTCCTGGTCTTGTTCGCCGGGGCGGTGTGGCTGGCGCGCCGCAACTACCTTCGCCAGAAAAGCGATCCCAAAGGGGCATTGCGCCTGGGCCTGCTGATCATCGCTTTGCAGATGCTGGTGTGGATCTTCACAGCACACTTCGTGGCCAGCCTGGGCTCGTTTGCGCTCTTTATATTAGCGGCCAGCGGAGCGGTGTTCCTGGGGGTTGTCTTCTATATTGTCTATCTCGCCATCGAACCTTACATCCGCCGCCACTGGCCGCACGCCATCATCTCCTGGACGCGGCTGATGGCTGGCCGCATTCGCGATCCCCTGGTTGGCCGCGACGTTCTTTACGGAGTCATTCTTGGCGTTGTTTGGAGCCTCATCTTCGCGGTACTGTTCCTGGCGATGAAGCACATAGGCGCGGAGCCTGACTTTCCCTCAACCGAGTTCCTTCTCGGCCCCCGGATGGTCCTCGGCAGCTGTCTCACCCACGCGGCCGTTTCGGTGCAAGCCACGCTGGTGTTCTTTTTTCTGATGTTCGTATTTCGCGTCATCTTCCGCAAGCCCTGGCTGGCCGCGCTGGCGTTTGTGGCGTTCTGGACCGTGCTCAAGGCCTACGGCGAGCATCATCTGTTCTTGATTGTCCCGGCCGTGGTTGCGGTTTACGGCATCGCGGCTTTCGTCGTGCTGCGCTTCGGGTTCGTCGCCCTGGCGGTTGGCGCCTTCACCGCCGACCTGCTGTCCAATCTGCCCTGCACCACCGACTTCTCCAGCTGGTACATCGGAGCGCCGATCTTCGTTTTTTCTCTGATTGCCGCATTAGCGCTCTGGGGATGCTACACCGCGCTCGCGGGACAAAAGCTGGTGAAAGAACACCTGTTCGAGTAGCCGGCGGACTTTGAACGCACGGATTAAACCGGCTGCCGAAAGATACCTAAAGCCATCCCTTGGCCCGGGCAATTCTGGCCGCTTCAACCCGGTTGGCGGCGCCAAGCTTGCTGATCGCTTCCGACAAATAATTGCGCACGGTTCCTTCCGACAAGCTAAGTTCGTTGGCAATATCGAGCGTGGCCATGCCTTCTCCGGCCAGGCGCAGCACCTGGCGTTCACGATCGGTCAGCGGATCGGGTTCGTCGCTCCAGGCTTCGGCGGCAAGCTGGGGATCGATGACGCGCAGTCCGCGATGCACGCGGCGGACGGCTTCAGCCAGCTGTTCGGCGGGCATGTCCTTGAGGAGATATCCGGAGGCTCCGGCATCGAGCGCGCGTCGCAGATAGCCGGCGCGCGCGAAGGTGGTCAGGATGATCACGCGCACAGGAATATTGCGCCGTTTCAGCTCCGCTGCAACTTCCAGACCGGTGAGCGCGGGCATCTCGATGTCGGTGACGAAGACCTCGGGCCGAACCTCCTGCACCGTGCGCAAGGCTTCGTCACCATTGCGGGCGCGGGCGACGACCTCGATGTCGTCTTCCATCTCCAGCAGTGCGGCCAGCGCGCCCAGCACCATGGCCTGGTCTTCTGCTATCACGACCCGGATTTTGTCGCGCTTGGCGCCGGTCACCCACTCAGTTTCGCAGAGTAGCGGCAGCGGGTGCGAGCGGTAAATGAATGACGAGGCGGGTTCCGGCCTGAGACTGACGCTGTAAAGAACCACCGATGGCTTCCAGACGCTCGCGCATGCCGCGCAAGCCGTTGCCTTCAGGAGCGTCCGCGCCGCAGCCGTTGTCGGCAATTTCCAAAGCGCAGAGATTATTCTCACGCTGCAGGCGAACGCTGCATTGCCGCGCCTGCGCATGACGCACAACGTTGGTGACGGCCTCGCGCAAAGCCAGCGCCAGCACCGTTTCCTGGGCCGGAGTCAACGGCAGTTCCGTGACATCGCAATTCACAGTAATGCCGGCCGTCTCCAAAGTCTTGCGCGCCCGCACCAGCTCGGCAGCCAGACCTTCGCCGCGATAACCGCTGATGGCCTCGCGAACATCGGCCAGCGCGGCCCGCGAGGTGTGCTCCACGTCCAGCATCTCCTGCTTGGCGCGCTGCGGATCGCGATCGACAAGTTTGCGCGCAAGCTCCGCTTTCAACGTGATCAGCGACAAAGTGTGTCCCAGCAGATCGTGCAGATCACGCGCTATGCGCTCACGCTCAGCCACCTTGGCCAGGTGCTCGATCTCGTCGTCGGCACGGCGCAGCTTCTCCTCGGCGCAGTGCATCTTCGCGCCGAAGTGGTTTCCTACCCCCACCAGAACGACTAGCATCAGCATCGAGCCCCAAAACCCGAGGGGCAGTTGCAGGCGGTAAGCGTAGAGCCCCAGCAGGACCAGATCGATCCCGATAAAAAAAAGGGCTCGCCGGAGACTGGGCGTAAAGGCGCCGGCCGCTACCGCAAAAACCATGAGGCAGCTGACCGCGCCATTATGGAAGGGAACCAGCGCCGCCGTCATAACAAACATCGCGACGATGGCATAAGACCTTAGCGGCTCGCGATGGGAGAACGAATACAGATACAGCCAGACAAATACCAGGCCGTAGATGGTGTTGCCGATCCACAGGAGCGGCCCAGAATGTCTCCAGAGCGGGTCCAAAAAGAACCAGATCATGAAGGGCAGCCATAGCACGGCCATCCAACGGTGGCGATCGTCGTTGGGATAAATCTTCCACCAGATTGCTCGCAGGGTATTCATCCTGATCTTTATCCTGGCCTATTCTCTTCCAGAACTAAGTGCCGGCACAATCACGTACCACACGACGGCCACAGCCGCAATCGCCAGTCCCAAGTCCCTCATGCGGCCGTTCAAGGCCAGCCCCAGGAACACTATCATCGCTATTGCCCAAAGAATCCATTGCGTAGTTTGGCATTTCATTTTTGACTCCTCGCTAGCTCTTCGCCAGATGCTGTCAGCTGTCAGCTGTCAGCTATCAGCTATCAGCCATCAGCTTTCAGCCAGACCCACTGTTCGGGCTGACGGCCGAGAGCTGACAGCAGGCCGCAATTCGCGGCCCGCCTCATCCGTACGTCTTTCCTTCATCCCGACGATAGCCCCACGCCGCCACGCCAAGGCACACCAGAGTGCAGGCGATCAGCGCCTCCACATGTCCCCAAGCCGGAGTTGGATTCGTTCCCAGGCCGACTGTGTTCAGCGCCAACTGGGCCAGGTGAAAGGGCGGCAGGAATGTTGCCAGTACGCGCAGTCCGTGCGGCAACATGAAAAGCGGAATCCACAGTCCCGAGCAGAATGACATCGGCAAGTAGACCAGGTTGACGACAGCCGGCGCTGAGTTTGGTTTGGCGAAATAGCCAATGGCCAGGCCCATTGCGCTGAATGGAATCGAACCCGCGACCAGAATGCCGACCAGCTTGGCAGCAGTCGCGAAAGGCAGATGGACCCCACCGAAAAGAACTCCCACTGTCAGCAAAAGCAGCATGATCACGGTGCTGAACACCACTGCGGCGAACAGTTTTGCCAGGAAATACGCGGCGACCGGCATGGGCGATGCTCGCTTCACCTGCAACCAACCCTGCCCCCGCTCCATCGCCAGGCTCACGCCGAAGCCGAAGAGCGCAACCGCCATCACCCCGAAGCAGCCCATCGTTGCCAACGCATAGGTTGCACGTTCGGTGCCCCCGGGCTCGCTGCGCCCCAGCACGATGCCGAAGAGTACGTAGAACATCAACGGAAACGCGACCGTCGAGATGGCATAGATCGGAATGCGGGTCTTGTTGATGAGCTCGTATTTGGCCTCTTTCGCATACAGGGCGAAGGTCCGGGCCAGCGAGCGACGAGGTGTAGCCAGAACAACTGGGAAAGTAGTGGAAGCCATGTCAGATCTCCTTCGACTCGGCGTTGTGGTTCTTCGTCAGTGCCAGGAACGCCTCTTCCAGCCCTGCATTCGTGACTTCCAGATCGGCGAGCCAGGTGTCGCGTTGCAGCAACTCGCGTACCACGGGTTCGGCGGCGTTCACTTGCAACTCGAAAGCGTTGCGGTCGGCCTTCACGCTGAGCACGCCGGGGATCTGGCGGACCTCTTCCAGCGTCAGCCGGCTGGTGCAGCGGACCTGCTTGCCCATGGCCCGAGCCTTGATCTCGGCAGGTGTTCCTTCTGCGATGATCGCGCCCTGGTTCAGCACTAGAATGCGGTCGGCCAGGGCATCGGCCTCGTTCAGATAATGAGTGGTCAGCAGCACCGTTTTGCCGCGCGCGATCAAGCTGCGAATCTGCGACCACATCAGGCGGCGCGCCTCCACGTCGAGACCGACTGTGGGCTCGTCGAGAAACAGCAGATCGGGATTGCCGCAGATCGCGATGCCGAACAGCACGCGCTGCTTCTGCCCGCCCGACAGTTCGCCATAGGGACGGTTCTGGATCTCGGTTAGGCCGGCGATCTCGAACGTCTCCCCGAGTGGCAGCGGGTTAGGATAGTAGGAGGAGAAGAGATCGATATGTTCGCGGACCTTGAGTGTCTCGGGCACGCGTCCCACCTGGAGCATGGCTCCCAGCCGGCTTCGTATTTGTGCCTGATAAGGATCGGCACCGAAGACCGAGACGCTGCCGGAGTCAGGTCTGGCGACACCCAGGAGCATGCGCACCAGGGTGGTCTTGCCCGCGCCGTTCGGCCCCAGCAGCGCCAGCAGTTCGCCAGCGCGGATGTCGAGGTTCAGGTTCGCGAGGGCCACGACGTTGCCATAGCTCTTCTTCAGGTTGCGACCGCTGGCGATGTGGATGGGCTGGACCAGCGGAGCGCGGTGCGGCGTTTCGGCGACCGGGGTCCCCGGCACGTCCCGGCTTTGGACTTGGAGTCTTGAGATTGCGGTGGACATCGTTCACTCCTATGCTCTGTTTCGTTCGAGCACAGTAGGATCATCCGTCATGCGGTAGTGGGGCAGTAGTGCCGATTGTCAGCGGCGGGGGATGACAAATGTCATGAAGCCGTGAGCCACGAGCCACGAGCTGTCAGCTATGAGCTTTGGGCCGTGGGACCGTTGGTCCGCTCTAACTCCTTGGAAAGTCTGTTCTTTCGCGACTGGACATAAGCCGGAACACTCGGATTAGGACGGTCTGTCGCGGCTCGGGAACGCTTATCGTCCGATAAACAAGCTCACGTGCCGTAGCTCACGGCTCACAGCTCGTAGCTAGTGGCTCACAGCCCATAGCTCAAAGCTCACGGCTAAGAGCTGCATTTCGTGACCTTCGTCACTTTTGCCCGTGATTCGAATCACGGCTGTTTGCCCCTCAAAAGACGACACTTGCATGTAAGAGCAGTGAGGGCCGGAGCCGTTCGGTTGCACCCCTGCCTTTATGCAGCCTCGGCCGAGGTAACGAGGTGAGCCATGTTGCTCGCGTACCGCCTGGTTAAGCTAATCGAAACCCATTCCGACGGGCTGGCTCGCAGCCTGCATCACCGCTATCGCGAAGATGCCAAGTGTTCGGCCTATGCCAATGTGCCGGACAACGAGCTGACAGAGAAGGTCTATGACGTCTATCGCCACCTGGGCGATTGGCTGCTGGGCAAGACGGAAGCTGACATTGAGACTCGCTATCTGGATGTGGGTGCGCAGCGCGCCGCCCAGGGCGTTCCCATAAGCCAGGTGGTCTGGATGATCTGCCTGGTCCGCGAAAACCTGTGGGACTATCTCCAGAAGCATGCCCAGCTGGAACGCCCGGCTGAGATCTTCGGCGAGCTCGAGCTGCTGGAGATGCTCGACAAGTTTTTCCATCTGGCCATCTATTACGCCGCGCTGGGACACGAGCGCGCCGCGGCCGGGTATTCGGTGAAATCGCAAACTATAACTGCCTGAGAGGGGCTGGGTTCATGTCCTGGATCGATCAATACCGCAGCAAACTGGTGACCGCCGGCGACGCGGTGAGTTGCGTGGAATCGGGAATGCGGGTGTACATACACCCCGGCTGTGCGGAGCCGGAAGCACTGGTGGAAGCCTTGATGCTGCGCGCACCCTACGTCAAGAACGTTGAATTGATGCATCTGCTGACTTCCGGCACTTCGCCCTATTGCGCGCCGGAGATGGCGGAACATTTCCGGCATAACGCTTTGTTCGTCGGGGGTAATGTGCGCGAAGCGGTCAACGATGGCCGCGCCGATTACACCCCCATCTTTCTGGGCGAAGTGGAAGCCCTGTTCGAGAGCGGCGAGATGCCGATCGACGTGGCCTTCATTCAGGTTTCGCCGCCCGATTCGCATGGTTATTGCAGTTTCGGCGTAGGCGTGGAATGCACGCTGACGGCGGCGAAATATGCGCACCACGTAGTGGCGCAGGTGAACGCCCAGATGCCGCGCACCTACGGCGACAGCTTTATCCACGTCAGCGAAATCGATCACATCGTGGAGCTGTCGCGCCCCCTGTGCGAAATGAAGAAGCATCCCAGCAACGAAGTATTTCAGCAAATCGGGGCCCGGGTGGCATCGCTGATCGAAGATGGCTCTGTCCTACAATGTGGGATAGGGGCAATTCCCGACGCCATTCTGCCCAATCTGATGGGCCGCCGCGATCTCGGGGTACATACCGAGATGATCTCTGACAATGTGGTACCCCTGATTGAAGCCGGGGTCATCAACGGGCAGCGCAAGAACCTGAAGCCGCGCAAAATCATTCTCGGCTTTGTGCTGGGCACGCGGACATTGTTCGACTTCATCGACGAGAACCCCATTTTCGAGTTCCATCCTTCGGCCTACACCAACGATCCCTTCCGCATCGCCGCCAACGATCGCATGGTAGCCATCAACTCGGCCATCGAGGTCGACCTGACCGGGCAGGTCTGCGCCGAATCGATTGGAGCGCAGTTTTACAGCGGCTTCGGCGGGCAGCTTGACTTTATCCGCGGGGCGGCGCGCTCCAAGTATGGCAAGCCGATCATCGCGCTGCCCTCAACCGCCAAAGGCGATACCATCTCGCGCATTGTGCCGCGACTGGCCCATGGCGCGGGAGTGCTGACCGGGCGCGGCGACGTGCACTACGTGGTCACCGAATACGGGGTTGCCTATCTGCATGGCCGCACCATCCGCCAGCGCGCCGAGGCGCTTATCCAGATTGCCCACCCCAAATTTCACAACCAACTCTACGAGTACTGCGAACAACAACGCTGGTTCCAACGCAACGCCTACGAAGTGGAAATGCGAGGGTAAGAATGTCATCGCAACCGCGCGGTAATGTCATCATCGATCCCGAAGAATGCAAAGGATGCGGCTTGTGTGTCGAGTCGTGTCCTCCCGAATGCCTTGAACTGGCGCCCGAGCTCAACCATTACGGTGTGCACGCGGCGCAATACACCGGCGAAGATTGCAACGGTTGCGGCGCTTGTTTTTACTGCTGCCCCGAACCCGGCGCCATCACCGTCGAACGGCTGACGCCGCCGGCCAAAACGGCCGCTCCCGCCGTGCCGCCGAAGCAGGAGGTGAACCATGCGGCAGCTCTGTAAAGGAAATGTTGCCATTGTGAAAGGCGCGGTCCTGGCCGGTTGCAAGGCTTTTTATGGATACCCCATCACCCCGGCCAGCGAGATCGCCGAATATGCAGCCCTCCTCATACCGGAGGTGGGCGGCACTTTCTTGCAGGCGGAGAGCGAAGTGGCTGCCATCAACATGGTGTACGGCGCCTCCTCGGCGGGCCAGCGCGTGATGAGCGCTTCGTCCGGCCCCGGTCTGAGCCTGATGCAGGAAGGCATTTCCTACATGGCGGGCGCTGAACTGCCGGGTGTAATCGTTGATGTAGTGCGCGGCGGTCCCGGCCTGGGCAACATCGCGCCCGAGCAGAGCGATTACTTCTGCGTGGTGAAGGGCGGCGGCCACGGCTGCTATCGCAACATCGTGCTGGCGCCGTCCTCGGTGCAGGAGATGTTCGACCTGACCGTGCTGGCCTTCGAGCTCGCCGACCGCTATCGGAACCCGGCGGTCATCATGACCGACGGTTACGTCGGCCAGATGATGGAGCCGCTCGAAATCAAGATGCGCGACATCGTTCCGCCGGAAAAAGAGTGGGCGGTGAAGGGCACGGCGGAGTCCAGGAAAAACATGATCAGCTCCATCGTGCTGGAGCCGGATGCGCTGGAAGCGCACGTTCGCAAGCTGGAGTCGAAGTATCAGCTTGCCCAGGAGCTGGAGAGCCGTCACGAGAACTATCTGACCGAAGATGCGGACATTCTGCTGGTCGGCTTTGGCATCGTTTCGCGCGTGCTGCGTTCGGCGGTCGATCAGCTGCGCACCCAGGGCATGAAGGCTGGCCTGTTCCGTCCCATCACGCTGTGGCCATTTCCGTCGCGCGAGTTGTGCGAGACGGCCAAGCACGTGAAGCAGGTGCTGGCGGTGGAGTTGAGTACGGGAATGATGGTGGAGGACGTGAAGCTGGCGCTCAACGGCAGCGTTCCGGTGGAGTATTACGGCCGGGTCGGCGGCAACGTTCCCATGACCGAAGAAATTACGGCGCAGGTTTTCGCGCGCATGGCAGCCCACGTATAACCACTCCGTCAAGCGCAAAAGCGGCGCTTGTCGGGGACCCCGGTAGGACATGAACCGGGCTTAGGAGAGAAATTGTGGAAGGCTACGAAGTAATTCACGAAAAATCGCCGGCATTTTACGATAAGTATGAACGCAAAGCCGAGTTGCAGAACCAGACGCACTACTGCCCGGGCTGCGGCCACGGCGTTGTCCACAAACTGATTGCCGAGGCGCTGACGGAGCTTGGCGTCCAGGACCGTGCCGTTCTGGTCAGTCCGGTCGGGTGCTCGGTCTTCGCCTACTATTACTTCGACGTGGGCAACGTGCAAGTCGCACATGGCCGCGCTCCGGCTGCGGCAACGGCGCTCAAGCGCGCCAACCCCGAGTCCATTGTGATGGCCTACCAGGGCGATGGCGATCTGGCGGCCATCGGAACGGCGGAGATTATCCACGCCGCCAATCGCGGCGAAAACATCTGCGTCTTCTTCGTCAACAACTCAATCTATGGCATGACCGGCGGGCAGATGGCGCCGACCACTCTGGTTGGCCAGAAGAGCACGACCTCACCCTGGGGACGCCGCTCCCACAATGAGGGACTGCCGATTCACGTCTGCGAGCTCCTCGCCGCGCTGGAAACCCCAACCTATCTCGAGCGGGTTGCCCTCAGCGACATGAAGAACATCATGAAGGCAAAGAAGGCGGTCAAGAAGGCACTCCAGATCCAGAAAGATGGCGGAGGGTTCTCGCTGGTGGAGTTTCTCTCGCCGTGTCCGACCATCATGAAAATGGACCCGGTAGTTTGCCGCAAGTGGGTTGGGGAAACTCTGATGAAAGCGTTTCCGCTGGGGGTCTTTCGCGATCGCAAACCGGAGTTGCCGGTGGACGCGAAGGTCCCGGTGAAGACCATTGCCGAGGCCCTGGAAGTGGCTGAGGGTCAGACATCCGAACCACTCCCCCGGCGTCATCATCACACCCGCGATCTGACGGTGAAGCTGGCCGGCTTTGGCGGACAAGGCGTTCTGCTGATGGGTCAGTTGCTGGCTGAGATGGGTCTGCGCGAGAACATGGAAGTGAGCTGGCTGCCGTCCTACGGCCCGGAGATGCGCAGCGGCAGCGCGCACTGCCACGTCATGCTGTCGCATGACCGTATCGGTTCGCCGCTGATCTCGCAGCCTGAAGTGCTGGTCGCGATGAATGAATTGTCGCTGCACAAGTTCGGGCCGACGGTCGCTTCCGGCGGATTGATTCTGTACAACGGCACTAAACTGCCTGAAGGTTTCAGCGCAC
Organism: Candidatus Korobacteraceae bacterium; assembly: GCA_050014935.1. Lineage (GTDB taxonomy): Bacteria > Acidobacteriota > Terriglobia > Terriglobales > Acidobacteriaceae > Bog-257. The sequence continues at coordinate 4,575 of JBEKCJ010000053.1, read as the reverse complement.
CACAAGCGCGCGTGGTCTGCGTGCCGGTGTCAGAGATTGCCGACACCCTGGGCTCGGCCAAAGTAGCCAATGTGGTCATGCTGGGGGCGTTGCTGGAAGAAACCGAGTGCTTGCCAGCAGAGTCGGCGATTGCCGTGCTGGAAGAGACGGTGAAAAATCCCAAGCTGCTGGAGTTGGACAGGAAGGCGATTGCTGCCGGACGAGACTACGTCGACACGCAGGTTGAAGTCGGGGCGGTATCGCAGCCGGACGGATATTCGTATTAAAGAGCTGTCAGCTTTCAGCCGTCAGCTCTCAGCTCTTGCTACGTCGCCTTCGCTCGTCGCCCTGAGCGGAGGCGATTTGCTTTTGTTCGGCGGAATCGAAGACGCAGATTTGCGCAATTTTTCTCGCAGCCTGCTCCTGGTCTCAACCCTGCGTTCGTCTCACAATCTCGCGTGACCGGGCTCACTGCGCGCGATGGCGATTCGCGATGCAATACGGATGTCTGTTGGAGAGGTGCAAATCGCTATGCAATCTGAAAAAGACCACGTTCTTTGTCCGCTGTGCCATGGTCATGGCCGGGAGCAAACGGAGCTTCTGGTGGTGCGGTGGCGCAGCCGGGAGTTCGAACAGGAACTACAGAGGATGGCCGACGAGTCCGCCTTCGGTTCGACTGGCGGCCTGGATGTTCCGTTCGAGGCCGAGGAGCCGGTTTACAGCAACGAAGCCGATTAGGCGTGGCAAAACCGCTATCGGCCGGACACCCTCTGCTTATATCGAAGGTCTCGCAGCGTGGCGCCACTGAAGTTTGTTGCCGTCCTCGCTCGCCTCGCGAGGATGTGAGGGCAAATCTTGCGGAATCGGTTGACGGCACGCGATTCTGGTTGCTATATTAAATAGGTTCTGCGAGTTATGTTTGGCCTGCCTGTAGTGTCTGGCTGTGCTGCTTTGATCCATATCCTGTAGAATTGCTTTGCAGGATCCTCGCTGAAACGTGCCTGCGCTTCCGCCGGAGCTTTCCGGTGGGTATGCGGGCCGAGGCAACGAAACGGAGCGCCCTCGTTATTGTTCTCCGCGTTCGGCATCAGGCCGATTGCGGGACGACCACGGCGCCACCGTCGTAAGCCCAACCTGAGCGGAAACCAACTTTCCCTGGCTATGCGCTGGGGAAGCATGGGCAAAGTGGCCTATGGCCACGTGAAGTGCTGCCCAGCCCCAAAAATGGGGACGAGGTTATTGCGCCACGGCCAAGGCCGCTGATGGGGCTGCCGGACGGGCGCGGTTTTGCGGTTTTGTGCTGCGAAAGCGGCCTGGAGTCGCAGTGTCTGCCAGTCAAAGGCTGGCTTGAAGAAGCGAAGGAGTTACCCAGAGTGCCTACTTTTAACCAACTGGTGCGGAAAGGCCGGACGGCGCCGAACTACAAGACGGCCAGCCCGGCGCTACAGTCGTGCCCGCAGAAGCGCGGGGTTTGCACTCGCGTGTACACCCAGACGCCTAAAAAGCCGAACTCGGCGCTGCGCAAGGTCGCGCGCGTGCGGCTGACCAACGGTATCGAGGTGACGACGTACATTCCCGGTGTCGGCCACAACCTCCAGGAGCACTCGATTGTGCTGATCCGCGGCGGTCGCGTGAAGGACCTGCCGGGCGTGCGTTATCACGTGGTGCGCGGCACGCTGGACTCCGTGGGTGTTGCCAATCGCAAGCAGAGCCGTTCCAAGTATGGAGCCAAGAGGCCGAAAGCCTAGCTGAGGATTTATGCCGAGAAAAGGACATATCGCGAAACGCGAACCGCTGGCGGACCCGGTGTACGAGTCCACCCTGGTCAATAAATTTGTGAACTCCATGATGTGGGACGGCAAGAAGTCGACTGCCCAGAACATCTTCTACAACGCCATGAAGAAGCTCGAGGAAAAGGGCGGCGACGAGGCCATCAAGCTGTTCAAGAAGGCCGTGGAGAACGCCAAGCCAGTGCTGGAAGTGAAGACCCGGCGCGTAGGCGGCGCCAACTACCAGGTGCCCATCGAAGTGAATGCCGACCGCCGCACGTCGCTGGCGATCCGCTGGATTTTGCAGTACAGCCGTAGCCGCGGCGAAAAAGGCATGATCGACAAGCTGACGAACGAGCTGCTCGACGCTGCCAATGGCAAAGGTGCGGCCATCAAGAAGAAAGAAGATGTGCACCGCATGGCCGAGGCCAATAAGGCCTTCGCGCATTATCGCTGGTAATAAATAACAGGTTCAACGCGACCCAGATCGCCAGGCAAGAAACGGAAAAGATTGTGCCCAGACAGGTCCCATTAGATCGTTGCAGGAACATCGGCATCATGGCCCACATCGATGCCGGTAAGACCACCACCACGGAGCGCATCCTGTTCTATACCGGACGCACGCACCGTATTGGGGAGGTCCATGAAGGCACGGCGACGATGGACTGGATGGCGCAGGAGCAAGAGCGCGGCATCACCATCACGTCGGCCGCGACGACCTGTGTATGGAAAGACATTCGCATCAACATCATCGACACTCCCGGCCACGTGGACTTCACCGCCGAGGTAGAACGCTCGCTGCGCGTGCTCGATGGCGCTTGCGCTGTGTTTGATGCGGTGCATGGCGTGGAGCCGCAGTCGGAGACTGTCTGGCGGCAGGCCGATAAATACGGTGTTCCGCGTATTTGCTTCATCAACAAGATGGACAAGATGGGCGCCGACTTTGAGCACGCCGTCGACACCATCCGCAAGCGTCTCAATGCCCGCCCGGTCGCGATTCAGTTGCCGATCGGCCAGGAAGACAAGTTCAAAGGCGTCATCGACCTGATGACCATGAAGGCGATCGTGTGGAATGACGAAAGCCTGGGCGCTGAGTATGAGGTTGATGAGATTCCCGAAGAGTTGAAGAAGAAGGCGCAGGCCTACCATCAGATTCTGGTCGAGACGGTCGTGGAAAACGACGATCAGGACGAGTTAATGCACAAGTACATCGAGGGCGAGACCATTGGCGAAGCTGAGCTGAAGGCTGCGTTGCGCCGGGCCACGCTGAAGATGAAAGTTTTTCCGGTGATCTGCGGAACGGCCTTCAAGAACAAGGGCATTCAGCCGATGCTCGACGCCGTAGTGGACTATCTGCCGTCGCCGCTGGATGTTCCTCCGGTCAAAGGGCTGAACCCCGACACCGGCGCAGAAGAAGAGCGGGCGGCTGACGACAAGGCGCCGTTCTCGGCATTGGCGTTCAAGATCATGAGCGACTCGTTCGTCGGGCAGCTCACTTTCATTCGCGTCTACTCAGGACATTTGAAGCAGGGTGACAGTGTGCACATCAGCGGACGTTCGCGCTCCGAGCGAATTGGCCGCCTGCTGAAGATGCACGCCAATAAGCGCGAGGACATTACCGAGATTTACGCCGGCGACATCTGCGCGTGCGTGGGACTCAGGCACATTACTACCGGCGACACTATTTGTGACGAGAACCATCCCATCATCCTGGAGTCGATTGAGTTCCCGGCGCCGGTGATTTCAGTTGCGGTTGAGCCCAAGACCAAGGGCGATCAGGAAAAGATGGGCGTGGCGCTGGGCAAGCTGGCGCAGGAAGATCCCACCTTCAAGGTCAACACCGATCCTGACAGCGGACAGACCATCATCAGCGGCATGGGCGAACTCCATTTGGAGATCCTTGTGGACCGCATGATGCGCGAGTTCAACGTGCAGGCCAATGTGGGCAAGCCGCAGGTGGCTTATCGCGAGACCATTCGCAAGGAATCGAAGGCCGAAGGCAAATACATTCGCCAGACCGGCGGCAGCGGCCAGTACGGCCACGTGCGTATCCGGCTGGAACCGAACGAGCCGGGCAAAGGCTACGAGTTCGTTAACGAAGTTGTCGGCGGCGTGATTCCGAAGGAATTCATTAAGCCGGTAGATCAGGGCATCAAGGAAGCCATGGAAGGCGGCGTTCTCGCCGGCTATGAAATGGTGGACGTAAAGGCCACGCTCTACGACGGCAGCTATCACGATGTCGATTCCAACGAGATGGCCTTCAAGATTGCCGGCTCGATGGCATTCAAGGAAGCGGCGCGCAAGGCCAGCCCGGTGCTGCTGGAGCCGGTGATGTCGGTGGAAGTGGTTGTGCCGGAAGAATACATGGGCGTCATCATTGGCGATTTGAGCAGCCGTCGCGGACGGATTGAAGGCATCGAGCATCGCGCCGGATCGCAGGTAATCAAGGCAATGGTTCCGCTGGCTGAGATGTTCGGCTACGCGACCAACATGCGCTCGAATACGCAGGGCCGCGCAACCTTCAGCATGCACTTCTCGCGCTATGAAGAAGCGCCGCGCGCGGTGGCGGAAGAGATTGTGGCGAAGGTACAAGGCAAGAGTCCGGCGGGAACGAAGTAAGCTTTGAAGGGGCACGGCTTTAGCCGTGCCGAACAAGTGGTAATAGATATCGGGGCTTTAGCCCCTGCAAGAGACACGGAGCTCCAATGGCGAAAGAGAAATTTGATCGCAGCAAGCCGCACGTAAACGTTGGGACAATTGGTCACATCGATCATGGCAAGACCACGTTGACGGCGGCCATCACGAAAGTTTTGCAGAAGCACAATCC
>JBEKCJ010000052.1:0-29560 GCA_050014935.1 Candidatus Korobacteraceae bacterium | reverse complement strand
ACCAGCACGTCGAGATTCTTCTCGCGGATGCGGGTGACGGCATCGTCCGGAAAGCGGTGGAAATCCTGGTCGGCGATGGGCGTCACAGAGAAGGACTCGACGTCTTGGAAATAGCGTGCGCAATCGACCTCGAGCAGCGGATCTGGAGATTCGGAAATCCGCTTGGTGTCCCAAGCCACATACCGCGCGAACAGCCCGGTGTGCGTTTCATCCGTGGTTCGCGGCGCACCGGCGTTGTAAACCACCAACTCCAGCCGCGCAAAATTGCTGCTCGCAATGTGTTCGAGAGCTTCTGCCAGGTAAGCCGGCAGTGTCGGGCTGGGGCCATCCAGTAAAAGACCAATGCGCAGGTGGGGGGCTCGGGAAGTGGAGTTCAAAAACCACGGAGCGTGCATTGATGAGGAGTTGTAGTGTTGTAAATTTATGGTAACAGTTTCACCGGCGAAGTTCGAGGGTGTTGGCACCGAGGGGTGAGAAATGGGTTGTTTTCGAAGGGGAAGCGAAGCATAATCGCTGACGGCTGGACGAAAACTCGGAGCAGCAAATCCCTCGCGGCCTGAAGGCCGCTCGGGATGACAAAAATAAGCGGCTTATCGGCACGACTGAAGGCGTGCCCTGACACAAGGCATTTATAAGATGGCCGAAAGGCCAGCTCTGCACACGCAACGAAAACGGGATTCCCACTCATGGAACGTAGCGAAGTGGTCGATATTATTTGCCAAATCGTCAGGGAGGTCCCCGGCGCGCCTGAAAAAGTCGACGAAAATACCCGTCTGTTCGGCTCGGAAGGTCTTCTCGATTCGCTCAAGCTGGTCAATGTCGTCCTGGACACGGAACAGCAAATTAACGACAACTACAACCTCGCCATCTCCCTCGCCGATGACCGCAGTGTCTCCCAGACGCGCAGTCCCTTCCGCACGGTTGCCTCGCTGGCCGACTATGTTCTCGCGGTTGCAGCGGAGCAGCCCCAGGCCTGACCGTGAACCAACACCCTGTCGCGCTGGTTACCGGATCTCGAACTGGAATCGGTCGCTACGTTGCCGAACAACTCGTCGCCTCCGGATATCAGGTAGTTGGCTGTAGCCGTCAGCCTGTTGATTGGACGCTCGAAGGCTACACCCACTTCGAAGCGGACGTCGCTGACGAGTCGCAGGTGAGGGCCCTGCTCGCCAATATTCGCCGGGAGTACAAACGCCTGGATGTCACCTTCAACAATGCCGGAGTGGCCAGCATGAATCACAGCCTCCTGATGCCGGTCGCTACGCTTGACCGCATTATGAGTGTCAACGTTCGCGGCACATTTCTGGTGTCTCGCGAAAGCGCCAAGCTCATGCGGCAAAACCGATGGGGACGCATCGTGAATCTCTCCACCGTCGCAGTGCCGCTCAGTTTAGAAGGCGAGGCCGCCTACGTCGCATCCAAGAGCGCTGTCGAAGGGCTGACGCGCGTCATGAGCCGCGAGTTTGCCGAGCTGGGCATCACCGTCAACGCCATCGGACCAGGGCCAATCGAGACCTCGCTCATCCAGAATGTGCCCAAAGCGGCCATTCAGTCACTGCTTTCCCGGTTGCCCATTCATCGCATGTGCCGGGCTGAGGACGTGTTCCATGTGCTCCAGTTCCTCATCGATCGCAAAAGCGATTTCGTCACGGGACAGATCATTTACCTGGGAGGAGCATAGTCCGTCATGTATCGCCTGGACTGGCTCTACCGCGTGTTCGACGGCGACCTCGATAGAGACTTCATCGTCTGGCGCGAGCAAAAGTATTCTTACAGCTGGCTCCAGGAACATCTTACCGAGTGGAAGGCGAGGCTCGCCGCCTCGGGGATCGGGCCCGGCACTGCTGTTGCCGTGGAAGGCGATTATTCTCCCGAAGTTGTTGCCCTTCTGCTGGCGCTGATCGACGCGGGCTGCATTGTGGTGCCACTCGCCGCCGGCAGCGCTCCGCAACGCGAGGAGTTCAAGTCGATTGCCGAAGTGCAGGCCGGGATTTGTTTCTCTGAAGGCGATAGCTTCACCATCGCCCAGTATGATCGCGGCGGGGGCAATCCGGTGACACAGAAGCTGATTGCGCTTGGCGATCCGGGGCTCGTACTGTTTTCTTCGGGCTCGACCGGCAAGAGCAAGGCCGCACTCCACAATTTCGCGAGGCTGTTAGAGAAATTTCAGGTCCGGCGCAACTCCATGGTCACGCTCACCATGCTGCTGCTGGACCATATCGGCGGCGTCAACACGCTGTTTTATGTTCTCTCCAACGCCGGGACGGTCGTGGCCGTTGAAAATCGCGATCCGGATGAGGTTGCTGCGGCCATCGCGCGCCATCGCGTCGAACTACTCCCCACATCGCCCACGTTTCTCAACTTGCTGCTGATCTCCGAAGCATGGAGGCGTCACGATCTGTCGTCGCTGCGCCGCATCACCTACGGCACGGAAGTCATGCCGTCGCGCACGCTCCAGCGTCTTCATGAGATCCTTCCCAATGTCGAGTTGTTACAGACCTACGGGCTTTCCGAGCTAGGCATCCTGCGTTCCAAGTCGCGCAGCTCCGACTCGCTCTGGGTGAGGGTTGGAGGTGAAGGAGTCGAGACCAAGGTGCAGCAGGGCACGCTGTGGATACGAACGCGTTCGGCCATGTTGGGCTACCTTAATGCGCCGTCGCCCTTCGACGAGGATGGCTGGTTCAATACCGGCGACACGGTCGAGGTTGACGGCGAATACCTGCGCATTCTTGGCCGCAAGAGTGAAGTCATCAATGTCGGTGGCGAGAAAGTCTACCCGGTCGAAGTTGAGAATGTGCTGCTCGACATGCCCAACGTCAAGGATGTGACGGTAAGTGCGATGGCGAATCCCATAACCGGGCAGATAGTGATGGCGCGCTTCAACCTCATGGAGCCCGAAGAGCTCCCCGCCTTCCGCCGGCGTATGCGGGAGTTTTGTGCCTCTCGTCTGGCGGCCTACAAGATTCCTGCGAAAGTGGAAATCGTGGACGAAGCGCAATATAGCGAGCGCTTCAAGAAGATGCGCCGCGGCCGTCAGCCTGAGTTGGAAAGTGAATCCTGCGAGGGATCGAAATGATTTACAAGACCCTCGCCACATCGGACCACTGGTTCCCGCGCATGTTGCGCTCGGTACGGCGAGGCGTACAGAACTTCAGCCTGCCGGCTCCTCGGGTACTGACGGTACCCCTGGTTGGCATTATTCTGGCGGTGCGTTCGGTGTATTACTTCGTAGCGCGGGTGTTCGTGTGCGAGCCATTCTTCAAGTCTTACTGTGCAACGTACGGCCGGAACCTGCATACCGGCGTGTTCCTGCATTGGATACAGGGTCGCGGTGAGTTGGTCATTGGAGACGACGTGACCATCGACGGAAAGTGCAGCTTTCATTTCGGGGCGCGCCATGTGGCCCGCCCAAAGCTGACAATTGGCTCCCATACAACCATCGGCCACGGGACCATCTTCGCGGTGAACAAACAGATCTCAATTGGGCAAGGATGCTTGATTGCTGGATGTGTCTGCATCCTCGACGCTCCCGGCCACCCCATAGATCCTGTGGCGCGACAAGCGGGAGCGCCGGTTGCGGACGACGAAGTCAGGCCGGTGGTGATTGAGGACAATGTCTGGCTGGGATATCAGTCGGTGATCATGCCCGGCGTCACAATTGGCAAAAATAGTGTCGTGGCATTCGCTTCGGTGGTGACCAGCGACGTTCCGCCCAACACGTTGGCACTGGGCAATCCCGCCAGGAAGTTTCCGCTGCCGCAGAAGAAAGCGGCAACGGATCAACGCAGCCCCGCCTAGCCTGGTCGGTTCTCTCATGACCCACTCGCGCCGCACATGCGCTTATCGTAGGCGGGGGTCCAGACATCGTGGACTAGAGAAGCGTGGCTTCCGGAGCCGGAATCAGTCCATCGATCTTTCTGAGGAAGGATTGGATAAAGGACGCACCGCAGTAAGGGACGAAAGGGAATCGCGCTGCTCAACCCCACTCCTGGCGGAGCGCTGGAGAGCATTGGTCACCCGACGAGCAGTGAAATCGGCACCGAAGGCAAATCGCAAGACTGGTCCGAAGGTGTTCGCGGCAGCGACGCCGACAAAGAAAAGCCCGGGTACGGAGGACTCAAAGCCCGTCGAAACTACCGGAGCATGTTCCACCGTTCGCAGTTGCGAGCAAATCTCCGGGCTCAGGAAGGTCAGTCGACGCAGGTCAACGCGATAGCCGGTAGCCGCGAACACGTGGTCGGTCACGTGCTCTATGTACGAGCCATCTGGCCCGGTTAGCGACAGACGGACTTGGCCGTTCAGTATTTCGGCGCGCTTAACGGTATATCCCAGCATCATCGGCACACGGCCAACGATCCGCTCCTTGACCGCCCAGCCACCGGCAGGACCGAACGTGGTTTGCACCAGTCGCAGGCGGACAGTTTGTGGCAAGTAGCGGAAGACCCAAGGGAAGTTGGCGAAGAAACGGGAGCGTAGTCCGGGACCAAGTCCGGAGGCCGGCCGCCGGATCCGCTCCCAAAGAGAGCGCCGGGCGGCTGGTGGTCCAGTGTGGAAACGAAATGAGGAACAGCGCGCGACAATGGTGACGTGGGCGCCGCTCTCCGACAAGGTAGCAGCTAGATCGGCTGCCGATGCACCTCCACCGAGGACAGTCACATTCCTTCCACGGAACTCCTCGACCGAGCTATGTGCCGAACTGTGGGAGAGGAATTGCGCCGGCAGGCCTGCCAGGTTCGGCGGCACATGATGAAAGTGGCTGATGCCCACGGCAAGAACTACGTTGCGCGCCCTCGCCACTTCGCCATTGGCGAGCTTGAGAGAGAAGCCACCCGGAATCCGGTCGATGGCTGTCACCTTCGTCTGTTCGAGCTCTGGCGCGAATCGTTTCTGGAATTCGAGTCCGTAGGCGGCGAAGGTGTCCAGCCGAACGGGGATTCTTGTATCGTCGTAAGGGATTTGCTGCTCCGCACAAAAATGCCGTAGGGTGAAGGAGCCCTTCGGGTCAGAAAGGTTCGAAGCGAAGCCGTCTGACTTCAGGTGCATTCCCGTGGGCATACACTCGCGCCAGGATTGCATGGGAGAGCCAAAGATCCGAAAACTCAATCCCGTGGCCCGCAGATGGGCGGCAATCGACAACCCGTAGGGACCGGCACCAACAATGGCAACTTCCGAAAGCTCGTTCACAACATACCCTGAAAAGGCTAGTATTGAATGGGTTTACCCGCTTGCGATCTTACTACAATGCAATACTATACTGGCCCCGATAGTACCGAGCGATGAAACCAAAAGTTCTTCTGGCCGCGACCACCAACTGGTTTTCGACTGCCCGGCTGGCCACATCTCTTGCCAAGATGGGCTTCACGGTTGAGGCAGTGTGCCCGTCAGGTAACCCGATCGCTAAAACGAAGGTGGCCCCAAGGAGCTATGATTACCGCGGTCTTGCTGGCCCGGCATCGTTTCAGCGGGCGCTGAGTGCGGCGCAGCCCGATTTGGTCATTCCTTGCGATAACCTCGCCACCAGCCATCTCTACGGTTTGTACGACAACCCGCTGTGCTCGGGGCAGGAGGCGCTGGCGATTCGAGAGTTGTTAGAGCGTTCACTGGGAGACCATTCCAGTTATCCCATTCTTGCCGCCAGAAGCAAATTCATCGCTGTGGCCCGGGAGGAAGGGATAGCAGCGCCGGAAATGGTCGCTATTACTACGGCCAGCGAACTCGCGACATGGTCTGCCGGTCATGGGTTTCCGGCGGTGCTCAAAACCAATGGCTCGTCGGGCGGCGGAGGTGTGCAGTTTGTGAGCTCTGCGGCGGAGGCTACCCAAGTCTTCGGCTTGCTGAGCGCTCCGCCGCTGGCGTCTCGGGCGATAAGCAGGGTGATTTTCGACCGCGATTTTACTTTGGTTCTGCCCTGTCTGCGGCGCAAGAGGCCGGTTGTTAATGTGCAGGGCTTTATCGCCGGACGGGACGCTACTATCCAGGTCGCCTGCTGGCAGGGCAAGGTGGTGGCCAGCATCACTGCCGAAGTGCTGCAGGTGTGGGAACCGAAAGGCCCCTCGACCGTGCTGCGGCTCATTGACAATCGCGAGATGGCGGAAGCCGCAGAAAAAATCGCGCGTCGCCTCGGCCTCTCGGGGCTGCATGGCTTCGATTTCATCCTTGAAGAGGGTACGGGTAAGGCCTACGTCATCGAGGCAAATCCGCGGGCCACGCAAGTATGCCATCTCCAGCTCGGGGCCGGCCACGACCTACCTGCATCGTTGTATACGCTGGTCACCGGAGAGCCGCTGGGCAACGTAACGAGCGTAACCGACCGCGAGGTCATTGCCTTGTTTCCCCAGGCGTGGGTGCAGAATCCGAGCAGTGAATACCTCCAATCCGGATATCATGACGTCCCTTGGGATGAGCCTGAACTGGTGCGGGCTTGCATGAAGCTGCGACAGAACCGATGGCACTCTTACGCCAATTGGGCCAGGTTTTGGTCCAAGCTTGGACTGAACCGTCCCTAGTTGCGAAATCAGCTCCGAACGCAGATTCCGTTCAGGCATGGACCAGGACCGGATGGGCCGGCGCAGGATCATGGCCGTTGCCCGGGGAAGAAAACGAGCGCCCGCCGGCGTGGCTGACCAGGCGGGTAACGCGAAGGCCCGCATCCTCTGCCATTTTCAGCGGCTCGCTTTCGTCATTGTCTGGTCCGAGGAGAAGCCTTTCCATAGAAAAGCATTTTGGAAAACGGTTTTTCGTCCTATCGGCGGCAGGCCAAAGCGAGGCAGTCTTCCTCTGGCAACTTCCAACTGGCTGCTGACTGCTAGCTGGCGCCGGCCTTCTGTTTCTCCACAAACTTGCCCTTGCTTACAATCGCTCGTCCGATCGTTCCATAGCTGATCACTTCGCTGCCATTGTGGGCGCTCACCCGGAGCGTCAGGAATCGGCCTTCAATCGAATTCAGCACCGCCTCGCACTTCACCGTCGCGCCAATACCGGTGGGGGCGCGATGCACAATGTTGATCGCCGTGCCTACGCTGACCTCGTCGCCCTCGCAGAAGGGCAGCAGCGCTTCGAAGCCCGCGGCTTCCATCCAGCCGATCATGTGCGGCGTGGACAGCACCGCAGGCAACTCGGGCTTCCACGCGCTCAAGGTGTGTTGGAATTCGACGCGCCTCTCAACTTCACCGCGGGTGCCGATGGGGACAGGTTTTGCCATGCTCAGAGAGTAATGCGGGGGCGGCGGCCTTGTCATCCCGTCGCAGCGGCGGCCAGTAGTCAGTTGCCAGTAATAAGCGTTCGTTGCGCTTCTGCCCGACTATCCTGGCACTTTGGAATTTTGGACTCTAGCCCGCTTCTGGCTGGGGCGGGGCAGTTCTCTGTGACAATTGACAACTGGCTATTGCTACCAGTGCCGATACGGCCTGGAGCGCCGTCCACCATAAAAACTTGCCCGGTTTGAACCCAGTCGGTGTACCATACCGCTGTTCCAAATTACAGGTGCAAATCGGGATATGACTTGGCCACAAACGTGGCTCGAGCCCGATACAGGGAGACAATCGTATGCATCGGGTCCTGTCGTTCATTCTGGTCGTAGCATCGTTAGGCATGGCGTTGCCCGTGGGCGCACAAACCACCCCCGCGCCGGCCGGCCGCAAGAAGCGCATCGCAATTTTTGATTTTGACTACGCCACCGTGCAGTCGGCGTCTGCGGCCTACTTTGGCAGCAATGTCGATATCGGCAAGGGCATCTCCGATCTGCTGGTGCGCGACCTGGTGAAGGACGGCACGTATTCGGTGATCGAGCGCAAGGCCATGGCAAAGATCCTGGCAGAGCAGAATTTCTCCAACAGCGACCGTGCCGATCCCAACTCGGCTGCCAAGATTGGCAAGCTTCTGGGCGTTGATGCCATCGTCGTGGGCAGTGTCACGCAGTTCGGCAACGACAACAAGCACACCGGCGTCGGCGGCGCCGGTGGCGGTTGGGCTGGACTCGGCGGCATGCACGTCGGCAAGAACAAGAGCAAGGCCGTAGTGGTGCTCGATGCCCGGCTGGTGAATATCGACACCGCCGAAATCCTGGGAGTTGCGACCGGCAAAGGCGAGTCCGAGCGCGACAGCACCTCGGTAGGCGGCGCGGGCGGCAGCTGGCACGGATTTGGCGCCGGCGAAGCAGATTTTGGCAGCAGCGACTTCCAGCAGACCATCGTCGGCGAGGCCATCAACTCGGCCGTGACCCAGATGTCCGCTGAACTGGTGGCGGACAACACCAAGCTGGTAGCCCGCACTATCAGCGTCGAAGGGGTAGTGGCGTCGGTGGACGGCGGCCAGATCGTGTTGAACATTGGCGCCAAGGCCGGCCTCAAGGTCGGCGATCAACTGACCGTGAAGCGTGTGACCAAGGAGATCAAAGATCCTTCGACCGGCCAGGTGATCCGCAAGATGACCACGGATGTTGGCGTGATCCGCCTTACCGACGTGGATGACATCTCCGCGGTGGGAGCGCCCGTTTCCGGCTCCGGCTTCAAGGTTGGAGACAACGTCAAGACGATTACGCAGTAAGGGGCGTTACTTTTCGCCGCGTGCCAGCCCGCTTATGATGGTGGCAGAGCTTGTGCTTTGGGATTGAACACCACACATACAGCGGGGCTGGCTTTTCATGTCCGCGACTACCGGGCAGCTGACTTCGATCGCCTGTGGGAGATCGACCAGCGCTGCTTTCCTTTCGGCATCTCCTATACGCAGATGGAGCTGAGCGGCTTCATCACCAAGCGCAACGCCATTACCCTGGTGGGAGAATTTCAGCCCGAGGAAGCAAAACATGACGGAGCGGCTGCTTCCGCCGAAGGAAACTCTGCCGACCGCAGCGCTGGATTTGTCATCGCCCATCCCATCCGCCGCAAATATGGACGCATTCTCACTCTCGATATTCTTCCCGAAGCGCGGCGCCACGGGTTGGGCATCAAGTTAATGACGGCGTGCGAAGAGCGCTTGCGCTCTTTAGGATGCGCTGACGTCTATCTGGAAACCGCGGTGAACAACGAGCCGGCCGTGCAGTTGTATAGCAAGCTCGGGTATCAGGTCCTGCGCACCATACCCGATTATTACGCCAGCCACTCGCTGGACGCCTTCCAGATGCGAAAGCGGCTGTAGGCGCGTGGCAGGGCATTCCCTGACCGAGATAGCAACACCAGCCTGAAAATACCGCGCTCGCGACGCCGCGCTCACAACCATGCTCCCGTCCCGCCCGTGCGGGACGACTCAGCTCAGCCCAGGACGCAGCGCAGCGGAGTCCTGGGTAGCTCGAATATTTCGATCCGAGTCCCGTAGGGACGGCAGGGGTCTTACACTCACTTCACCCTCGCCATTGACTTCCTCAGCAACTTGATCAGGAGAAACAAAAAAGGCGCCCTGGTTGGGGCGCCTTTCGGCTTTAAGTTTGCGTCGAGACTTAAGCGACACCCTTGCGCCGCTGATCGTCCTGCTTGCCCTGACCTTCGGCTTCGTTCTCGCTTTCCGGATGTTTGCCCTGGACCTTGTCGCCAGCATCGCGAACCGCGTCCTTGGTCTTGCCCCAGGCGTTTTCAACCTTGCCCTTCACTTGCTGGGCGGCGCCTTCGGCCTGGAGTTTGCTGTCGTCGGTCCATTCGCCAACCTGACGCTTGACCCGTCCGGCGGCATCGTCAATCTTGCCTTTTACCTGGTCCTTATCCATATTGCTTAGCCTCCTTGGTTCGTTTTAATCACCGACTGCTCGCTTGCTTGTCGCTGTCACCGCGCCAAGTCTTACTGAAACCTCGCTACACTACGGTCCTGCGGCCGGAGACAAGCTGGACGATCAACGCCACTACCGCCAGCACCAGCAGAATGTGAATGAGTCCTCCGAAGGTGTAGGTAGTGAGTACACCCAGCAACCACAACACCAGCAGAATCAAGAAAATTGTCCAAATCATCTTGTCGCCTCCTGAGTGATTTCTCAGTAATTCCTCGCACGATTGCAACCGACAACTACTTGGAGGCTGGTTATGCGCCGAGGGTTGTTCGCGGAATCGATCCTTACCAAGCCTATATTTCATCCCTGCCGGGCAACCCGCCGCGAGATCCCAGCCGCTTCTGCTATGCTCGGCCCATCTTTATGAAAGTCGCAATCCAGGGAGAACTTGGCTGCTTCAGCCATGAAGCTGCGAGCAAGATGCTGCCGCGCGCCGCGGTTGTGCCCTGTGCACGATCGTCAGAAGTCTTTGACCGGGTGGAGAATGGCTCTGCAAAAGCGGCGGTCATCCCTATCGAGAACTCCCTGGCAGGCTCGGTGGCCGAGCACTTCGACCTGCTGCTCACACGCGAGGTGTTTGTCCACAGCGAGTTTCATCTGCGCATTCGCCACAACCTGATTGCGCCGCCGGGCGTGAAGTTGCAGCACATCCGGCGCGTGTTTTCGCATCCGGTTGCGCTCGATCAGTGCCGCGATTTCTTTCGCTCCCGTCCCGACGTCGAGGCAATTCCTTTCTACGACACGGCCGGCAGCGTTCGTCATATCGTCTCCGAGGGATGGAAAGATGCCGCTGCTATCGCTCCCAAGCAGGCAGCACAGCAATATGGCGGAACGGTTTTGCTGGCGGGAATTGAGGACGATCAGCAGAACTACACGCGCTTTCTGCTGATCGGCAAGTCAGGCAAAGCCGGCCGAGGTGCCAACAAGACGTCCCTCGCTTTCGCGCTGAAGAACGCGCCTGGCGCCCTGTTCAAGGCGCTCAGCGTGTTCGCGCTGCGCGACATCAGCCTGAGCAAAATCGAATCGCGCCCCCTGCGAGGTCATCCGTGGGAGTATGTCTTCTTCGTCGACATTCTGCGCGGCGACGACCAGGCCGCGCGTGACGCCCTGCGCCATCTGGGCGAGAGCGCGGAGTTCGTGAAGGTGCTGGGGATTTATCGCGCGGCCAAGGCACGGAGAAGTTGAGGGCTGGGCGAATCCACGTACGCGGCGCCTTCCGCGCAGGAATTTTCCCGCTCCGGCAGCGGAGGTTATACGTACTATGGAGTTGTCTTCGCGATCACACCATTGGCCCGCCAGGATTCAGTCCTTCAAATCGAAAGAGCGTTTCCAGGGAATGGCTAAACGGTCTCATGGATTATCCACTCGAATGCTCGCCGTCATGGTGTGCTGTTGACCGGACGCCAGAATCACAGCAAATCCCAGAATATTGCTGGCCTCGACACAGACCATCTGCTGCCATTCGTCCTCCCCCAGGTCAGACAACAACCGCGTCCCCTCTCTCCAGGGGTTCCAGACAACTGTGGTGAGGGAGTTTTCTTTTGCAATAAGAATGCGTCGCCGCAGGCCGGGATCCACCAACTCCAGCGCATGCTTTGTATTCAGGTAGGCGCTGTCGGTTTGAGCGGCCAGTACGACGTCGCCGCTTTGCCTGTTCTCCCGGTTCGAGTCGGTATTATCGAGGTAAGTGACACCGTCCAGGCCGCGTAGCCGGACATTTTCAACATGTCCCACTCTGTGGTAGGCGTGCATGGCCTCTTCCAAACGAAGCGCTGTCGTCCCCGTGTTTGTGACGGTGAGCTCCAGGTTCAACTCGCTTCCGAACCTGACCCGGTGTACGAGCTGGAATTCGCCGGGCCACCATTTCCTGGTGCCTTCGTCGCTTCCCGTCGACATGGTGACGGCAACCGCGTCGCCAGCGCGCGCGATGGATTCCAGCTGCCAGGCCTTGGTGCGCACGAAACCGTGTGCAGGCGCGCGAGGGGCGTCGCCTTTGGCGCGAAACCACGGAAAGCAGATAGGAATGCCTCCGCGAATCGCGTGCCCGTCTTCCCACACCGCGTGCTCGCTAAGAAAAAGTACTTCCTCCGCACCCGCGGGTCTCCAACAGGTGACTTGGGCGCCATGCAGGTAAATCTCTGCCGATGCCGCGGGTGAGGTGATGCGAACTTTGGGCAGGCCGCCGTTGCCCGTTACCACGTGCGCGATGCCTGCTATAGCAAAGCGGCGATCGAGTTCTTCGATTGTGGGCATCGCATCAGCAAACAGTGTGGCGCCTGTGGCCAGGAGCGTTCCCAGCCTGGAAAGCCTCAGTGCTCGTCCTGGGTGGAAAAGAAATCAGCCATGGGCAACCCGTTGGTAGCCCAGCCAAGATTGGACGTTGGCAGGCCAAGTCCCTGCGCCATCAAGCGCAGGATGTCGCCTTCATCGTAACTGCTGTTGTAGTTCCGGGTGTCGCCGCCGGGCGACTGGTATCCCCGCTTGCTGAAGGGGCTGACCACCACCAGTTCAACCTGTCCGCCGCAACCCTGGCCTTCGGTCGTGGTCTCGCAATCCGGGCTTCCGCTGTCGTTGTTCTCGTCGAAAACGACGATCAGCAACCCTGTGCCGCCGGCCCTGAAGTAGGAGCTCAGGATCAATGGTCCAATTTCATCGTGCAGCCAGGTATCGAAGGTCTGGATGGAGCAGTCGTGCGCGTCATCACACCCATTTGGCACCAGCCACGACAGATTGGGCAGCCTGTGCAAGAGCACATCCTGACCGAACTTGCTGAAACACACAAAATTGCTTCTCTCCGTGTTGATCGTCGTCAGGTATTCCAGGGGATCGTGGCGGACGTAGTAGTCCCCCCGATTCAGTCCGCCGCAAAAGTTGGCGCCGGGGATGTTCTCCACATAGTCCTTCCAGGTTCCGCCCGCGTTTTGCACCTCCAGCGCAATGTTATTCAACGAGACCGGAAAGCTCTGCGGGGTCTGGCTGTCGTCGTCGGTCAGAATATTCCCGGTGACCAAGTTCAAATAGTTGCCGATCGAAGGATGGGTGTCCGAGTAGTAGTTCACTCCGAGGCCATAGGTGTTGGCGAGGGAGGTTAAATAGGGCATGTTGCTGGAGTTGTAGCTCGTACTGTAGTTCTGGTTCTCGCCCACCACGATCACTACGTTTCCAAACGACGGCAGACCCTGGCAGAACGCCGACGGAACGAGGACAGACGTGGCCAGTAACGTCGCCAGATACAGCCCAGCCTTCTTAGTTAGCCCTTTCATCTAGATCTCCTTGGTTGATTTCGGAACTGGAATTTCTCTTTTTTTGACATCCAAAAACTCGGGTCATTGTACTGCAAAACTAGGCCAGCTAGTAAACGACGCCCTGCGGCGGTAACGTACAGGGTTCCCAGCACTTGAAGACAATGTCACCGCGGCAGGCGCGCTGCCGGAAAATTTGTCGGGGTCGGCCAACGGCGGCATCGCGGACGGGATGCCAGCTTCACGAAACCTCAGCGCTGCAATCGGTTAGACCGTTAGCTGGAATTAATTTGACTTTTTTGCGGCTATGTCTGAAAAGTGCGTCTTGCGAATCTTCCATCTGAGACAGTAACGAAGGAACGCCCAATGATCGGAAAACGTGTGCTGCTGGGGAGTTTGGTATCTGTACTAATGGCTTATGGGAGCTTGGCCTGGGCCGCATCCGAGAGCGTGTTACACAGCTTCGGGTCCGCCGGCGATGGGGCGTATCCCTTTGCCGGACTGACGTTCGATGCCAACGGCAACCTGTACGGCACTGCCTCCTCGGGCGGGAGTAATAGCCAATGCGACGGGGCAGGATGCGGCGTGGTTTACCGGCTCACGCCGGCGGGCGGCGGCAACTGGAACTACGGTGTACTGCATTCGTTCACGGCCAACGAAGGCGGCAACCCCTATTCCACCGTTGCCATCGATCGCACCGGATCCTTGTATGGCACCACACTGTACTATGCCAGCGGATGCGGGACGGTGTTCTCGCTCAGGCCGGGATCCGGCGGCACGTGGTCGGAAAGTACGGTGCACCGGTTCACCTGCGGCGACGATGGCTTCAGCTCTTACGGTGTCGTTTTCGACAATACTGGCCGTCTCTTCGGCACAGCCTATGCCGGGGGCGCCTACGACCACGGGCTCGTCTACTACCTGGGCCATCAGTCGGCCCTGAGCTGGGATGAGCTGGTGCTGCACGCCTTCAACGGCACCGACGGCGGCTCTCCCTCCGGCAATCCGATCTTCGACGCGAGCGGCAACATGTACGGCACAACCTATGAGGGCGGCCGGGCGCTGACCGGCGTCGTCTTCAAGCTGTCGCCCAGCGGTGGCGCAGGATGGTCGGAGAGCGTCCTTTATGCTTTCCAAGGCACGGGTTTCACCGCCGGACCCGACGGAGTGAATCCGGTCGCAGGCGTGGTGTTCGATGCGGAGGGAAATCTCTATGGCACGTGCGATTACGGCGGCCCCGCCAACCTGGGAGCGGTCTTCGAGCTGTCGCCCAATGGGGACGGAACCTGGACTGAAACTGTACTGCACACGTTCAGTGGCGGCAGCGACGGCGGACATCCTTATGCCGGAGTCATTCTCGACCAGCAAGGCAATCTCTACGGCACAACGCAGGGCACTACGGGGAGCAATGGCACTGTGTACAAACTGAGCCGGGGATCGAATGGGCACTGGAGCGAGACCATTCTCTATGCCTTCCGGGGCGGTGCTGACGGCAGCACTCCCTACGGCGCATTGGTGATGGACACCGCCGGTAATCTCTACGGCACAACCGCGTTCGGCGGCCAGTTCGGCGGCGGCGTATTGTTCGAGATCCCGGCCCAATAAGAAATTCTGGTTGCAGCATCGAAGAACAATGTTGATGACCTGAAGCCACCGCCGCGCAGTCCGGTCGCCGCGGCAACAGATTTATCCTCTCGAAACCGCAGCGAAGCTAAACCGGTGTATACTCCCCGATGCCGGAATGCCCGCTCGCGGTTCCGGGGGCCACCCTTCTCGACGACAACTCAATCGCAGTTAAGAATTTTCAAAGGCAGGTAAGACAATGTCGAACCATTTTACTGGACTCAGCCTCGGTCCTCCGCTCGGGGACCAACGACTCGACCTCTGCGATCTCTATGCCTTCCAGTCGCCCGGCGATCCCACACGGACGGTGCTCATTCTCAATGCCAATCCGCTTGCCGACGCGCTCCATCCCGACGCTATCTACCGCCTCGCCATCGACACCAACGGCGATTACCTGAACGACATTGCATTCAGCTATGTGTTCTCGCCGCCGCAAAACGGCAAGCAGACGGTGAGCGTCTTTGTTGCCAAAGGCGAGGAATCCCGCTCGGTGGAAGCGGTCGGCACCAAGATCATCTCCGATGCCGCGGTTTCCTTCGTCGGTGACAAGCCCAATATCGTCAAGGCGGGTGGCTACACCTTCTTCGCCGGGGCGCGCAGCGACGCCTTCTTCTTCGACTACGACGGCATCAAGGCGCTGTTCGATACCCGGGGCAAACGGAACTTCACCGAGCCTCATCTGGGCAGCAAGTCTCCCTGGACCGGCGTCGATTCCAATACGGAAGCCAACGTATTCTCCACGGTGATGGAGCTGCCCACCAGTGAGCTTGGCAGCAATCCTGTGATCCACATCTGGGGACGATGCAGCGTGCGCGAGGATGGCAAGCTGATTCACGCTGATCGCGCCGGCCATCCCAGCGTCAGCAGCTTCTTCAACACCGATGACAGCAAACTGGAATACAACGCCAGCGAGCCGGTCAATGATCGCAAGCGTTGGACCGATATGTTCGTCCACTTGATGGGGCACACCGGCAACTACACCCGGGAAGAGGCCATCGCCGCCATCGACGCCGAAGGTCTGCTGCCCGACATGCTGACCTTCGACCATTCGAAGCCGGCAAAGTATCCCAACGGCCGCGTCTTCACCGACGATGTCATCAATACTCGCCTCGCCTTCCTGACCAAGAATGAGTGTCCGCCTACGGGCCTTAAGCCCCACACCGACACCCTCACCGAGTTTCCTTACCTCGGTAATCCGCATCAAAAAAAGAGCTAACAAACAAAATCTGTCGCGCCCGCGCGCGACAGATTTTCTTGGTTGCAAGCCGAATGAATTTGCCCCTACTGCGCAGTTTCCGTAAAAGTTGCTACCGGGTGACCCAGTCCATACGGACCTTCGGCAGTGACGTGTACGGTTCCCGGACTGGAAGGCAACGTCAGCACTACCGGCGCACTGCCCGACGAATTGGTGACCACGGTGCGGCTCGACAGCGAACCCGCAGTGGTAGTGAACAGAATCGTCGCGCCCGGCGCACTCCCGCCCGAACTGCCGGGGTTGAGGGTCACGGCAAGATTCAACTGGCCGCCGGGCGGCCCTGACTGATTGTCGCCGGTTTTGGTCAAGGTCGCTGGCGGATTCCCCACCACAATCCAACCACTCTGCTTTTGCGACACGCCCGCATTGTCCGTGCTGGGGACCGTGAAGTGATAAAAACCGGGAGTCTGGCCGGCCGTCACGGTGATGCTTCCGTTCTGTCCTGAGCTGAGGTGCCCCTGCGTAACGGTGACCACGATTCCGCTGTCCGACTGCGGAGTGCCCAGGGTCACCGTTCCTGATCCCGACAAGATCTCCGGCTGAAGCACGACCGTTCCGCCTGCCGCCACCATGGTCGTGTCGGGATTAAGGTCCCACTCCGCGCTCGGCACCTGCGCCGTGCCGCTCACTACCAGCAAGGTAGCAGTGTACGGAGCCACCGGCATGACAGCAGTCCACGGCCTCGGGGGTGACGCCACGATCCTCGTCGGGTTACTCGGTGAGAGGGTGTAGGCGGTCACCAGCCGGGGCGTGAATCCATTGAAAGCGAACTGCGCTTGCACCGCTGCGAGCGGGTTTTTGTTCAAGATCATCACGGTCAGGGTTGTACCAGTGGAATTCAGCGCGGCATAACTGCTGAACAAGTTCGCACTGGCATTGTAGGTGTCGGATACGGACGTTGTCGCGAACGAATGATGCTGTCCATCGTAGTTGCGGTATAGCTTCAGGGCCTGATAGTTGGGATTCGCCGGATTTGGGGTAGTCCAACGCGATGCCAGATAAACGCGCTCGCGTCCCAGAATGCCGTAAGCATCCGCGTCGGCCAGGGCCGTGGAATAATCCGTCTCGCCGGCAAAGTTGGCGCTCCATTCCGTGATGCTCAGCGGAGTCCCAGGATAGATCATGTTCGCCGTCGCCCGCATGCGCGGGATGCGGAACGGAATCGTCTTATTGGGCTGGATTTGCGTGACCCACTGCTGATTGATATCTCCCGATTCGCTCACATACGTCGGGTCCCAGTAGTCGCGATAGATGCGCAACGAAAGCGCCCTTTCTTGCGCCAGGGTCCATCCCGAGGTGTCCGGCCCATCCGGGTAAGCGTGAATGTCAAAGATATCCACTGACCGCGTGCCCGCCAGCTCGTCCTGCCAATAGACTTCGTTCAGCCACCAGGGCAGGAAATCGTTTCCGGCGTGGGCGCCTTTGTCGTTATTGTTGGCCCCATTCCAGTAGAACCACCAGCAGCAGCTCACCGGGCCCAGCCGGATCGCGCTTGGGTCCCATCCCTTCAGCGCGCCCGCTTCGGCCCGGTAGGTATCGCGCATCTCGTTGTAGGCGGATGGATTGGGGTGTACATCACGATGCGTACTGCCCCAAATGTCGATTTCATTGTCCATGTCGTAGAAATGGGGCGCGCTGCCAAACGCCGTCGCCAGCGCCGCGGCCCACTGGTCGCGATAGACCGTTCCCGGCGGATCTCCCGACTGCGGCGAGTCGTTCAGTTCCACGTCGGCATCGGTGGGATCGTTGCCGGTGATGTCGGTCGCACAGTCGGTCCTCACGCCGTCACCGTCGTCAGAATTGTAGGGATTCACGGCGCATTGTGCTCCGTACTTCGCAACCGAAAAACTGTACGCACTGCCGTCGGTGACATTCTTTGCAACCCAACCCAGCATCACCATCGTCATTAACGGATTGCTTCCCGCGGCTTTGACGTCCGTAATGTATTGGGTGGAACTGCTGTCGCCGATTTCGGTGTAACCGTAGTCTCCGAAATACCAGTCATTTGCCGCGTTGTACGTGCCCTCCTGCCAGTTGTAACGCGAGGTCGCGTCGCCGCCCCATCGCACCACGGTCATACCGCTATCGGTGATAGTGGGCGCGTCCTGAGGATAGGCTCCTCCATAAACGTAAGAGCTGAGCACATGGCGATTGGCCAGAACGTCCACACTGACGGCGACGTCGTTCAACACCAGATTGCCCGGGGGCTGGCCGGGATTCCCGGTCGCGTCAGCCGGTCTCTGAGGTGAAACCACCGTACCTTGAGACGCTGCCGCGGCTGCGGGCAGTGGCTGCGATTTATCTTTGTCCTGACTTTTGGACGAATTACTCGTGATCAGCAGTACAAGGCATAGGGCTGCGATTGGACGAATTAGCGGAGTCATGGGAGAGGGCCTCCGTGTTCCCGAGTCTTGGGAATGCCATCCGAGCCATCATAATAACCCCAGATGGCCGCTAAAGTGGAAGTTAATTGCGCCTTTTTGCTACCACTGAAGTGGCTATTCCGCTGCGCCGGGAAACAGTTTGCGTTGACCTTGGTGTAGGACTAAACTCTGCTCAACTCTAAAGCCCAGTGTGGGGTAGAACTCAGATCCATCCGAAGCGGCAATTCCTCGCTCGTTGAGCGCGGCACCCACCATCGCACCCTCCGCATGCCGAGGGCCAACCCAGCAACAATGACGAGGAGAAGTCGCATGAAGTCTGCAATCTTGATTCGAAAACTAGCCTTGGGCGCGCTCGCCCATCTCGAGCTTTCTTGTGGCCGGGAATGTAGCTTCCGCGCAACAAACCACCGGCACACCGGGTTCCCCCGACGCCACCACAACGGTCGACAGCCGCTACCTCCCGCCGCCGCCGCAAAAATTTGAGGGCCAGATCAACCTCAACGCTGACCAGTCGAAAACAGCCTGGCCTGCGCGAATCGTCCCGCCAAAGGGCGCGCCGAACATCTTGCTGATCCTCACCGACGACGTTGGCTTTGGTGCGCCGTCCACCTTCGGTGGCGTCATTCCGACGCCTGCGCTGGACCGCATCGCTGCCAACGGGCTGCGCTACACCAATTTCCACTCGACGTCGCTGTGCTCGCCGAGCCGGGCCGCGTTGATCACCGGGCGCAACCATCACTCGGTCGGGTTCGGTGTGATCTCCGAGGTTGCAACCGGCTTCCCCGGTTACAACAGCGTGATCGGCAAGGACAGCGCGACGATTGGTCGCATTCTCCTCGAGAACGGCTACAAAACGGCGTGGGAAGGCAAGAACCACAACACGCCTGTCTATCAGACGAGCGCGGCGGGTCCGTTCGACCAGTGGCCCACCGGCATGGGGTTCTCGCACTTCTATGGTTTCATGGGCGGCGACGCCGACCAGTGGACGCCGGGCTCACTCTTCCGGGATACGACGCATATCACGCCCTTCACCGGGAATCCGAAGTGGAACCTCATCACCGCGATGGCGGATGACGCCATCCAATGGCTGAATGAGCTGAACGACGTTAATCCGGATATGCCATTCCTGTTGGCCGGAACGCTGAAGGTAGACGGCAAGGTCGTGTCGACCCAGACGCTGGAGCATACCCTTCCTCTGGTCAAGGCGCTCGACCAGACCTTCAACATCGGCAGCGCCGGCGCATCGCCGGTGGATGATAACGACTACAAGGTGCCGTTCAAATTCACTGGCACCATCAACAAGGTGACCATCGCGCTGGATCCTCCGGTACTGACTCCAGCCGATATTCAGAAGCTGGAGAGTGCCAACCGCTCCGCGTCGGACTAGCCTAAGGCCACATGCGGAATTGCCGAGGGACGCGCGTCCCTCGGCACCATTAAGAAGGTACTTTCAAATTCGGGCCGCCGCCGTGTCCCGTCGCGCCTGCACGCGGCTGCTGTGCTCCGCGGCGGAAAGATACGCTCCGCCCAGCAGCAACATGCCGCTCCAGAAGGACCAGACGATCAGCGTTACCGACACTGAGAACGGCCCATACACCTGCTGAAAATTCAGCCAGGGCAAGACCAGAATGTAGAGGTACTTGGCCGCCTCCCACACTACGCCGGTGATAATCGCCGCCGGTAATACCGCGCGCGCGGGAACCTTCCCGTGCGGTAGTACCCAGTAAATCAGGAAATAAATACAGATCGTGGCAACGATCGCCGACGCCTTCATCACCACAAATGCCAGGCCCTGGAAGACAAAGTTCTGGTCGCCGATGGCCAGCCCGAGCAGGCGCAGGTTTTGCGCCGTCAGCGCAACCGAAAGCATGGCCAGACATCCGCAGGCCAGCGCCAGTCCCAACGAGACCAGCAGGTTCATCAGGTACGAGCGGTTCTTCTTGAAGCCCCAGATGCTGTTGAGCGCAACTTCCAGCGGCAGAAATATCCCGGTCGAGGTGATCAGCAGCATCACGAACGACAGGATCTGTCCTCGTCCTTTCACACTGGCCAGGAACTGGAGGTTGCGAATGACGAAATCCTTGTTGCTGGGCAGGTAATCGCGCAGCAGTTGCAGGACAACGTCGTACATCGCTTGTGAATGGAAGACGCGATGGACCACGGTCAGCAGCAACACAATGAACGGGAAAAACGACAGAATGGAATTGGCCGCGACCGAGAAGGCGTAGGTGTGGACCTCCGTCTGCATCAGGTAGCGCAGCGTGGACCAGCCATGCCGCCGCAGCCGATGCGAAAGGCTGTACGTCTCCGGCAGATGGCGAAATAGCTGCTGCTGATTGTCCTCGGCCAGCAAACGTTTGGCGGCTGCACCTGCGCTTAAAGGAGCGTCGTCGGACTCGACTGATACAGGAGAGTTGCCCGGCGGCTCCGCGGCCACGATGGATGCGGCTGCCAAACCCTGCCCGCGCTGCGTGGCCGTTCCACTTCCCGACATATCAACGCCGCTGCTGGACATCTTACTCAATCGTAGCAGAGTGGTTTGCACAGCAAGAGGTTGCTTCGAGGCCGGCAGCTGCTCCTCATGATTGGCTGGCGCGCGCCATTCTGGGAACGTTGGAAGTTGCTGTGCAATAAATACTTGCCAAAACCAAGAGTTCCTGTAATTATCTTTTGCTCCCCCTTCGATAGGGTCGGAGGGGGAGTTTTCGGTTTTCCGAAGCGCGGATTTGGGTTGATGTTTCTGCCAGCAGTTCAATTGACGCAATGCACGGGTTCCGGGGATCTGCTCTGACGCAGCAGTAGTGCTCTGCCAGCGCAAATTCGCCGGACTTTTTCATTGCAGATAAGCTGCGAACCGGGCCACAACCCTTGTTTTCCCAGCTACGTTGTGACGTCTCGAGGCTCGCTCCCTGCTAAAGGATCTGGCTCAGAACGTCCGCGTAGCAGGGGGTCATTGCACGTCTAGGTTTGAAAGGAGCGGGTTGTGAGAGAGAAAGGTACAGTTAAGTGGTTTAACGGAGCCAAAGGCTATGGCTTTATTCAACGGTCCACGGGCGAAGACGTCTTCGTTCATTTCTCGGCTATCCAGGAGAACGGATACCGGAGCCTGAACGAGGGCGAAACGGTGGAGTTCGACCTTACCAAAGGACCGAAAGGCTTCCAGGCCGCCAACGTCCAGCGCGTCTGAGACGTCTCCGCACGCGGAAGCTTGAATCTCTCGGCGCGACTTGGGATTCCGGCCTCCGAGTTACAGGCCAAAACCACTGAACCCTCCCTCCGGGGAGGGTTCTCTCATATCACGGCGTTATGCGGTCGCTGCAAGTTGAGTCCCGCAGCCTTCCGCCACCGCCGAGAGCTTCGTTATCGCATTCTCCATCGACTTTTGCGCCACATCGCCGCCCATCGCCTGCCGGTCGGCATCGACCACAGTTACATCCTTCAGGCCGATGAAGCCCAGCATGTGACGCAGATAAGGAACCTGGAAGTCGGCCGGCGATCCCTCGCCATAGCTCCCGCCGCGCGAAACAATCGCCAGCACCTTCTTAGCGGCAGGAATCAATCCCACTGGCCCGGCGGCGCCGTAGCTGAAGGTCTTGCCCGCCCGGGTGATCAGATCGATCCATGCCTTCAGCGAGGCGGGAATCGAGAAATTGTGCATGGGAACGCCCAGCACGATCAAGTCGGCAGCCAGCAGCTCGTCAATCAGAGTGTCCGACAGCGCTAGAGCTCGTTGCTGCTCGGCGGTGCGTTGATCCATAGGCGTGTAGACCGCCTGGATCCAGGCTTCGCTCACAAACGGAAGCGGCTCGGCCACCAGGTCGCGTTCGATGATGTGGCCGCCGGGGTTTTTCTGCTTCCACTCCTCGGCCAAATGCCGCGTCAGCCGCCGCGAAACTGAATTACTGCGCGGGCTGGAATTTACCATCAGCAAGGTATCCATATTGTCCTCCGGGGCCATCGATATATGTTGCAACGCCAATTTTATGTGTTGCCACACACATGTGATGTAGGGCCGCTAAGGAAGGATTCAGAGAGTGGGGAACTAGCTGGAAACAGGGGCTACAGAGTCTGCTGGAGAACTATAATTGCGTTTCGGCAGTGGAGCAGAGGTCCGAAAGCGAGCGCCGTAGGCGCGAAATAATCTAGCCCGGCACGAAGCCGCAGGCGCAGTGCTGGGTAGCGCGATAAAGATGAACTGAGTCCCGTAGGGACGGCACGCTTCTCACTCTGGCGGAAAGGCTATTCCGAGGTTGGAGCTCCGGGCTGCGTGTCCACGGCTTCCGCCTCAAAGATCAGCGCGCACAGCCGGCTCAACTCGCGGCAATCCTCATCGCTCAGGTGGCCCAGGATGCTGCGGGTTGCAGCGTCAATCGGTGGCTGCATGGCGTTCAGCAGCTTCAGCCCTTTCGCGGTGATGCTGGTTACCGCCTCGCGCTGGTCTTCGCTGCCGCGAGAGCGTTTCACCAGCCGCCGGACCTGGAGTCGGTCCACCAAGCGAGTGATGTCCGAAGCGCGATCCACCATGCGGCGGGCGATTTCGCAGCGCGCGTGACCCTGCGGGTGAACACCGCGCAAAATCCGCAGCACGTTGTATTGCGCCCGCGTAATCTTATGCTCATCGCATAAGCGGTCCATCAAGTCGTTCAGGGCGTTGGCCGCCACGATCACGCTGAGCAGCGCCTCCTGCGCGGGAGTATCGAATCGATCCTGCTTCAGGCGGCGGCTGAGGGCCTCGGTCATGCCTTCTTTTATAGCCAGAATCGGAGCGCCTGTCACCCGCCGTGGGCGTCCGCTACAACAATCGGTATTACGAATTTGAGAAGAGATTGGAGCTTGCTACGGCAACTCCAGGGTCACCAAATCACCTTGCAGATCGCCACTGTCGCGATAATTGGCTGCAGCTTGCACATCCTTCCAGTCGCAGGAAAACTTGTCGGCATTGATGAGCAGCAGCTTCTCGCGATTGGCCGTGCGGAGGTGGTACGTCTTGGCGGACGATAGGATCGCCAGCACCGCACTCGCACCTTGGGAACAGTCCACGGAGACGATCTTCCCCTTTAAGTACGCCATGGGACGTTGGTCGGTGTCGTGTATTAACGCTGGAGGTCCCGCGGCCGAAGCCTCGGTTTTGGCAGGCGCGCCACCGCCCCCGGTCATTTGCACGACAGTGGCATTCGCAGACCTTTGCGAAGCCGCGGACTGGTAGCTCAACAAACTGCGCGCCTGCTCGGCCACCAATGGGTTTGATCCGTTAACTAACGCCTGCAGCATCTGCGTGCTTTCCGCGGTTTTCTGCTCGTCCATCAAAACCGCGGCTAGATTGAAACGATACATGTCATTGCGGGGCGACAACTCGACTGCCCGTCGAAGATTCTGTTCCGCCTCGGGAAATTCGCGTTTCTGCATCAGGGCCAGACCCAGCAGATGATAGGCATCCGCGTACTGTGGGTCGAGATCGATTGCCTTCCGCAGGTCCTTGACGAATTCATCCGACCCCATCGCACCCGGCTGCATTTGCTGCAGCAGCACGGCCGAGTAGAAGTACACTCGCGGATCGGTTGAGCCGGCCTTGGCCGCCGCTTGAAAGTGCGGCTGCGCCTTGGGAAAGTCGCGGTTGCGAAGGTAGGCATACCCCAACCCGCGCTGCGCGGCAACCTGATTGGGGTTCTGGCGGAGGATGTCTTCAAACTCCTGGATTGCCCTTGCGCCGTAGTCCATCGAATGCACGTCCAGGTCGGCCAGCTGTGCGCGCGCTTCCAGAGAATCAATCGGCCGCACGGTTGAGGTGAAATTCGTCGGGATCTTTTCCCGGTAGCGTTTTGCGTAAAGCTTGCCATTATGCCAATTCGTCCAAATCGTCTTCTCCATTTCCGCCAGCGACATGCCAAATGCCGCCTGAACGGCCTCTGGAATGGGCACTTTTTGCTGATTTGTCAGAATGAAATACTTGGCTGCCTGCGACAGGCGATTCGTATCGAAAAGGTAATGCACGACGAGCCAGGACTCCACATAAAACATGTCACGCCGCTGGCCCTTCTGATTGTAGGTTTCCGAATGGTGTTGTACCTGGAAAAGATCGAGTAACTGGAACTTGCTCGCTTCGTTCAGAAGTTCGGCGCCGGGAAGGACATTGCCGATTTCAACCGTGCCGTTCGTCACTTTCATCGTCGATAGGTATTCGGCGAATCCTTCATCGAACCACGGCGCGGTTTGGGGAAAGTTCCCGCTCAGCAGCAGATGCGCGTATTCGTGGAACACAGTTTGCCAGTTCTCCTCCTGGCTCATGTCCACTACGATGAAATTCTTGTCTTCTCCCTGAAGAAAGAAACCAGACAATTCCACCGGTTTCCCCTTAAAGAGCGGGCCGTATTGTCGAACTTCTTTGCTGTTGCGGAAAGCGATAATCTGCAGCGGAATCGGCTGGTTGATCTTTGTCCGGACGAAAAGAATGCCAAAAGCCGCACGCATCTGCTCGAAGAGATCAGCTACGTGACGGCCGTTCTTCTCGCCGGCGTCCGTAATGACAGCGAAGTGCTCGGAACGGACCTCAATCCATTCCGGCTCTCCCGCGCGCAGAGAAAAGGAGAAGAGCAAAAGGAAGCACGACAGGGCAAGCCAGCGACAAGAACAGCGCATGCGGAAGCACCTGATATGAATATTGTGGGAGCAACAGAATCCTAACACTCCCCGTTCCGCAGGGGCAGTGATTTCGACGAGAAAAATCTTCCTGTCTAAGTGCGGTCGTGAGACTTGCGCAGACGCTCCAATCCCCAGCGCGCGTGCTCCGCCACCACTGCATCCTCGTCATGGCTGAGCTGCTCCAGCGTGGCGAGAAAGCGCTCATCGCCGCTGTTCGCCATGGCGACCGCGACGTTTCGCCGAAACCCGTTCAGGTGGGCGCGCTTCACCGGCGAGCCGCGGAAGATCTCGCGGAACTCCTCCAGGCTGATCTGCGCCAGCCACTCGAGATCAGGGTTCACCAGCTTTTCGCGGGCCTGCAGTTCTGGAGCGCTGGTGATGGGAGCTTCGCGGTTCCATGGACAAACGTCCTGGCAGATATCGCAGCCAAAAACTTGCCGGCCGATCCCGGCTCGAAGTTCTTCCGGAATGGAGCCGCGCAGCTCGATGGTGAGATACGCAATGCACTTGGTGGCGTCGATCTGATACGGCGCGGGGAAAGCATGGGTGGGGCAGGCATCGAGACAGGCCGTGCAGGTGCCGCAGCGGTCCTGGGCCGGCAGATCAGGCGGAAGCTCCAGCGACGTAAGCATCACCCCAAGGAAAAGGCTGGAGCCAAGCTGCTCGTTCAGCACGCAGGTGTTCTTGCCGATCCAGCCGATGCCGGCGTACTTGGCAAAAACGCGCTCAATGACCGGTCCCGTATCCACGTAGCACCAGGTGCGCGGCGCCGGAATTTCACGCTGCTGGCATATGTCCATCAGCCGGGCTTCCAGCGCGCGCAGCTTCTCCAGCAGCAGGGTGTGGTAATCGCGCTGCGACCACGCGTAACGCGAAATCCAACCCTGCGTGGGAGCGCCGGAATGGGTCGAGTAGGGTTGATCGGTGTTGTAGTTCAGGGCGCAAACTACCACTGAACGCGCCCACGGAGCGGCGTTAGCAAGCGAGGCGCGCTTGAGCTCGTCGGCTTCGTTGCGCGCTGCCAGATACTTCATCTCGCCGCTGCGGCCTTCGGCGATCCAGGCGGGAAAGAAGCGGTGCTCGGGCGTGTCGGCCACACCGGCAACGCCGGCGAGATCGAAACCGGCTTCCAGGGCAAGACGCTTGAGGTCCTTCCCGAGATGAGATGAAAGAGACACTGCATCAATTATAGGGAGCTCAGAGCTTGCAACGGCGGCAACGATTTGCCCTTGACAACGTCCGTTCATCAGCTAACCTGAAATGATGACCATCCGAAATTCAGCAAAGCTGACAACCGTTAGCCGGATTGGGCAGCGCCGTCAAGTTGTAATTCCGAAGCGGGCCTTCGAAGCCCTGAAACTCCAGGAAGGAGACTTTGTCGAGGTAACGGTTGAGCATGGCCGTCTCGCGATGCAGCCTAAGCGGTTGGTGGATGTGAGCGACATTCTCACGGAGAGCGAGGCGGCAACCGTGCGGGAAGGCGAAGCGCAGTTGAAGTCTGGCCGTTCCAAGCCGTGGCGAACGGTAAGGCATGAACTGGAGCGTTGAGCTTTCCGCTGCCGCCGAAAAGGACCTGAAGCGACTCTCCTGGGACCGGCTGGCGAGTTTAATGCGGGCGATCGACCACTGGTACTGGGGACCGCCGCCGCAGGTCTGCAAGAATCTCATCGTCATTGAATGGGGTCTGGACGACGTGCAGGACAGCTGCACATCGTACGAGAAATTCGATCGCTACAGCCGTTTCGCCATGGGTGAAGAGAATAGCCCGATTTACTTATGCCATGGCGTGAAGTTCGATATCCAGAAGATCTGGTGGCACTCCCACCACTGGAACTGAGTAACTAGCAGTTAGGGAATCTCTGATTAAGTATTGCTTTGAAAGGGACCGCCTTCAGGCGGTCCGCAAAGACGAGCAAATGAACCCGGCTTTAGCCGCTGAGGCCCTCGGCGTTGACTTAATCAGAATCTCCCTAGTAGCTAATTGTTGGTCGCTTCTTCAAATCCCCAGCTTCTTCACTTCCTCGTTGTAGTACTTGCGGTAGAGGATGTCCCACTCCTGCGAGCCTTCCAGGATGGTGCGGCGCTGGCTTTCGATCTTCTGCCGGGCGGCAGCGTCGATCTTGGCCTCCTGCGCCATCAGGATCTCCAGCAGGCGGCGCGCTTCCTGGCGGACGGTATTGCGGTCTTCCAGGAAGTCGACATTCTCCATCTCGGCGAGGCTGTCGGCCACGGCGTGCGCCAGCTTGTTGACCTTTTCGCGGCTGATTCTCATAGCATTGCCTGACGCCGGTCGAACCGCAGATCCCTCGACTCCGCTGACGCTCCGCTCGGGATGACAAATTCAGAGGCCGGCCTCACAGCACCGCCTTATACTTCCTCACCAGTTCGTTCTTGATCTTCTTGAACATCTCCTGGTAGTTGGCGCCGCTGCGCTGCATCTCGTCGGCGTAAGTGTCCAGGATGATGCGAACTTCGTCGTTAATGCGGTCTTCCAGGGTGAGCTCTTCCAGCAGCGCCGCGTTGATGCGCTGGGTCACGGCCGCCTTGTCCGGCGTCTCGATGAACTCGCCCTCAACCAGCTTATTGGTGACTTCGCGGGCGAGGTAGCCCACATATTCTTTGGAGAAGTGCATTGCTTGTCTGCGAATCGGCTAGGGAAAAACCTAGTCTAACACAGCGATTTGATGTTGCTGCCGGGCGGGTCGGACACGGCAGTGGGCTACTTTGATTTTGCTCGGGGCTTTTTTGGGCCTAAGGAAAATCGTAACCAATGTGAGAATGTGCAGCCAGTGGTGAGACAGTTAATGCGGCGGCCAAGGCCAGGGCTCCGGGGGTGTTTAGCCTTAAATAATGCGAAGGCGTTGCCGCCGCATTTGGGGCATTTACGCCTCTGTGCGCCGGTCTCATCCGGCGGCTCGAAGATCTCTTTATTCGTCATGACCCAGATTCTAACAGGACAGCCGCCTATCTCTTGAGCTTTTGCCGCCTGCTTATGCCAGCCGTCGCACTTCGGAGTATGATGATTTTCGCTGCGCTCGAACGCTCCCCGGCGCACGAAAGACGCCTATGCCCGATGATCTATCCAGCCTGAAAGACGACATGAACGCCTTCATTCTGGGCCATGGTTTGAGCCGCTTTCAGGGCTACGTGACCGAAGAAGTCCACAGCGTCATGTGGGACCCGCGGGACAATCCTGAGAGCTGGAAAGATTTCGTCGAGCTGGCCAAAAAGGCGGGCGCGCAGTTCCTCTCCATGGACGAGGAAGTGCTCCAACGCGACGAATTGGACTACCTCATCCAGCGCCTGCAACACACGGCCTTTCCCAGCGACGACGACATGGAAGAAGCGCGCTGGCTGCGCAATTACCTGGGCAAGACCGGCTTTATCCAGCTGGGCTGGCCGCATCAGGGCATCATGTTCCTGTTCGAGGCGACTACCGAGTGGTACGAGCGCTATCAGCACCTCCTCGACATGGTGGAGGACTTCGGGACCATGGCCATCGACGACTCCGACGCGGATGACGAGCACTAGTGTCTCGTCATCTTTGAAAGGGCACGGCTTTAGCCGTGCCGTGAAGTGGGCCAATAAATTGGCCTTTAGGCCCTGAGGGCTTTTCCCTCAGCGGCTAAAGCCGGCTTCCCTGGTTGCGTTTATCGGCACGCCTGAAGGCGTGCCCTTTCAAAGCGGGGCTACAGCACTTTGCGAAAGAGGTTGTTTTGAAGAGGTACGTCTGAAGGCGTGCCTTGAGCGCAGCCGAAGGGTGCCCTGACACAGCCCGAACATTCCTCAGATCAATTCATTGTCGTGATGCCACAAATCAAACCAAGACATTCCCGGGACGAGCGCTGACATGCGCTGGGTCCTTCGTAATGCCGAGCCCGACCAGGTGCGTCGCTTGGCCCTGGAGATGAACCTGCCGGTCTGGCTGGCTCGTCTGCTGGTGGCGCGTGGCATCCAGACCGCCGAGCAGGCGCACAAATTCCTTTCGCCGTCGCTCGAAGACCTGCACTCTCCCTACCTGATGACCGGACTTCGTGCCGCCGTCGAGCGCCTGCGCGCCGCCATCGAGCGCGGCGAGACCGTCCTCATCTACGGCGACTACGATGTCGACGGCACCACCGCCATCGTCATCCTGAAGACCGCGCTGGAGCTGTGCGGCGGCAAGGTGGAATACAAGGTGCCGCACCGCATCCGCGAAGGCTATGGCATGCGCGACGAGGTCATCGAGCAGGCTGCCGAGCGCGGCATCCGCCTCATTATCAGCGTGGATACCGGCATCCGCGCCTTCGCTGCAGCCGAGACCGCGGGGCGCTGCGGGGTCGACCTCATCGTCACCGATCACCACCTGCCGCAATCCGAAGGCGTGCCCAAGGCGCTGGCGGTCGTCAATCCCAACCAGCAGGGCTGCGAATATCCCAGCAAGTCGCTGTGCGGCGCGGGCGTCGCATTCAAGATTGCGCAAGCACTGCTGGTGGAGAGCGGCCGGGAGCGGCTGCTGCCGTCGTTCCTGAAGATGGTGGCCATCGCAACCATCGCCGACGCCGTGCCGCTGGTCGGCGAGAGCCGCGTCTTTGCCAAACTCGGGCTGGAAGGATTACGCAACCCGGTTAACGCCGGGCTGCGCGCTCTGCTGGCGAATTGCGATCTGAACGGCTCGCGTCCGCTG
>JBEKCJ010000051.1:0-29729 GCA_050014935.1 Candidatus Korobacteraceae bacterium | reverse complement strand
CATCGTGGGCACAGACGAGGTCGATCTCAACCGCAACCACATCAGTTGGGTGTCGCCTCTGGGGCGCGCGTTGATGAAATCGGCAGCGGGCGATCGCGTAGTTCTCCAGGCGCCGGGCGGTACAGCATACCTGACAGTGCTGGAAGTGTGTTACGAGCGCATTTCGGTGGAACCGTTCCGTGAACCACCTGGAGCTGAGGCCTCGGCAAAGGGACTCCCTCGCGGAGCCAATCCACCTCACAAAGTTTAGCGAAGCGACACATGAACATTCCAGGCTCCACGCCAGGGCGCATTGTGAGCTGACTCACGGGCTATTTGTTCCGCTATTGTTCGAATCCCAGTCAGGAACGCTCGCGTATAACGGCGCCGTGTTTAGCGACTGCTCCGAGCGGATCGTCAGCCACTCGGAAGTTATCCAGTTTGACGGCCTCTCGACGTTCCGTCCTTGTGGGCGTGCCCCTCGTGGAGTTCTTCAACAGCTCGGGTCGGGCGATTTCCGTCCAGGTGGATTACTTCCGAGCGGCGCGTGATCCGCGCGGAATCTGGCTTGCCGACAAAGGACGCGCTAAAACTCTTGCTGCCTAAATCCGGTGTCGCTCGAACCTCAGCAACTCCTGCCCAGATGCGATAGCTTACACTCAAACTACATGCTCAACAGGGGCTATGCCTACTCCACGATCATCAGCGGCAAATACCATGGAGAAACTCTGCTCTCCCACTTGGCAAGCCTTTACCCCCACTCAACCCCACAAGCCTGGCAACAAAAACTGAACAATGGCGAACTCACCCTCAACGGTGTCACCGCCACCGGAAGCGAATCGGTCACTTTCGGCCAAACCCTCATCTGGAACCGTCCACCCTGGATCGAACCTGACTCCCCTCAGCACTTCGAAGTCCTGTTTGAAGATCCCCATCTGTTGGCCGTCAACAAACCCAGCGGGCTACCCACCCTCCCCGGCGGCGGCTTCATGGAAAGCACCCTCCTGCGCTTGGTGCAAAAGCAAACTCCCAACGCAAACCCTCTCCACCGGTTGGGCCGAGCCACAACCGGCATCGTCCTCTTCGCCAAAACACCGCAGGCGGCTTCTGCTCTACTCGCAAACTGGAACACACCCAAAATTCAGAAAATCTACCGGGCGCTGGCTCAAAACATTGCACAGCAAGACGCCTACGAGATCCTCACACCCATCGGCCTGGTACCCCACCCGCTCATCGGTTCCGTGTGGGCCGCCAACCCAAATGGCAAGCCGTCAAAGTCATTGGCAAAGGTGATCTCACGCACCACCAGCACCACAACATTTGAGGTAAGCCTAAATTCGGGCCGCCCTCATCAGATCAGAATCCATCTGGCATCCATCGGCCATCCCCTGGTAGGCGATCCTCTGTACGGCTTGGCCGGCCAGCCTCTTGAAAACCGTCCCGGCCTCCCCGGCGATGGAGGATATTTCCTGCACGCCCAATTTCTGAAATTCCACCACCCCATCACCGGAGAGGAAATCAATCTTGAGGCAGCTTTGCCGTCCGGATTCTCATTGCATCAGTAGGTTCACGGCGGGAATCAAAACAGGGTGGCCGTTGAAACCTGCGCGATCCCGCCATTTCAAATCCTAACGAAGCGAGTCCCACATCACCAAGCCTACTAGCTGGATTACTGCAGGATGCCCCGGGCGACCGTTGCACTCCCTCTCACGCAGTGATCGCTGAATGATTTTCGTCTTGCAACGCCCAGCCGGTGCAGGTTTCGTCGCCAAGCCTCGGCGAAAAGCCTGCCATCCGTGCCACTCTGCGCGTCACCTGCCACGAAGATTTCACGCAGCCGGAACTGACTGGTATTCCTCGTAGGCGCCCTTGAAGTCGGTCACCTGGTGGTCGCCTTCGAAGTGCCAGATCCGAGTCGCGACTTCGTCGATGAG
This sequence comes from Candidatus Korobacteraceae bacterium, assembly GCA_050014935.1. Classification (GTDB taxonomy): domain Bacteria; phylum Acidobacteriota; class Terriglobia; order Terriglobales; family Acidobacteriaceae; genus Bog-257. Next base: position 27,816 of record JBEKCJ010000051.1, on the reverse strand, counting down.
GTCGTGATCATGAGTCACCAGCAACACAGTCCCAGGATATCGCTGGAGCGCTATATTCAGGGCATTGATCGATTCCAGGTCCAGGTGGTTGGTAGGCTCATCGAGAACCAGCACGTTCGGCTTTTGCAGCATGAGTTTGCAGAACAGCAGGCGCGCGGCTTCGCCACCGGAAAGTACTTCGGTGCGTTTGTTGCCGTCGTCGCGGGCGAACAGCATCTGTCCCAGCAAGCCGCGGATTTCTTCGTTCGCAGCGCCCGGGTCCCAACGATGCAGCCATTCGAACGCCGTCATTCCCTTTTCGATGAGCGCCCGGTGGTCCTGCGCGAAATATCCGACGGATGCCTCGTGTCCCCAGATCACCTCTCCGGCACTCAAGAAAGGGCCATCATATCCGCTGGTCTGGCGGAGCTCAGCTTCTGGAACGGTCGGCGAACTGGCCAACAACGCATTCAAGAGCGTCGTCTTACCCGCGCCGTTGCGTCCCATCAACGCGATCTTCTCGCCCCGAGTCACGCTGGCCGTAAGGCTGCGGATGACCTCGCTGTCGCCGTACGACTTACTCACGTTCTCCAGTTCCAGAATGTGTTTCCCCGACGGACGCTTCTGTTCGAACTTGAGATAGGGGCGCTGTATGTTCGACTTCGCAAGTTCAGTGACCTGCAAGCGTTCCACTTCTTTGCGCCTGGACTGCACCTGGCTGGAGCGCGTGCCGGCAGAGAACCTCGCGATGAAGTCGTTCAGCTGAGCGATCTTCTTTTCCCGCTGCGCGTTCTGTCCTTCAATCTGCGAGCGAACCTGCGTCTTGGCCATCACCATCTCATCGTAACTGCCAGTGTAGGTAATGATGGTTTCGTAATCGATATCGGCGATGTGGGTGCAAACGCTGTTCAGGAAGTGTCTGTCGTGCGAAACGACGATCACAACTCCGTCATAGTTCCTTAAGAAATCTTGTAGCCAATGGATCGAGTCCAGATCAAGGTGGTTCGTCGGCTCATCCAGTAGCAACGCCTGGGGATGCCCAAAGAGCGCCTGCGCCAACAGCACGCGGACCTTTTGCCCGCCCTGTAACTCACTCATCGGACGCTGATGCGCTTCGTCAGGGATGTCCAGGCCTTGCAGCAGGAGCGCAGCATCGGTCTCGGCGGAGTAGCCATCCTCTTCGCCGACGACGCCCTCCAATTCCCCCAGCCTCATGCCATCTTCGTTCGTGATCTCAGGCTTCTCATAGATGCGGTCGCGCTCTTCCATCGCCGCCCAAAGCCGCCTGTTGCCCATGATGACGGTATCGAGCACGCGATGGGCGTCGAAAGCGAATTGGTCCTGGCGCAATACGCCCAGCTTCCGGGGGCGTACCACGGTACCCTTCTGCGGTTCTAACTCACCGGTCAGCAGGTTCATGAAAGTGGACTTTCCCGCTCCGTTGGGGCCGGTGAGTCCATAGCGCTTCCCGGGAGTAAACGCGGTGGAGACTTCGTCGAACAGAACTTTGGCGCCGTAGCGCATAGATACATTACTAACTGAGATCATGATTTTTCTTTAGGACTGCGGGAAAAATTGCCTGCAAGGAGGGTCGCCGCTACCTAGACGAGGATATCATGAGGGCGTGAAATCACGCATGTGCGACCGATATTGGGGTCCAAGTCCATCCCAATTTTGCCGGTCAGGTGGCTCTTGACCGACGGTACCCGTCTGCAACATCGGCGACACGTTAATGGCCCAGCATGGTGCCGCCCTCTTCGAAAGGGGTCAGGCTAAAGAATACGGCTGTCACCGGCGGCGGTAATAGGGAATTCGATTCCCTGAAGAGACTGACGATCGCTAATCAGAATGGCTCGCCACGTCTTGCAGCCCGGAGGGTTGGACCGGGCCCGAGAGCATGAGCCTGCAATCCGCACACACCGCAGCCAGTCCTCGTGCCAACCACGGCCCAAGAAATTACATTTGGGAATCCTGACCTAATGGCAGTTTATTTCATTGCCGGTAGGGGATTGCGGCAGCACCGAGAATCCTGCCGCTGCCCGGATCCTGCACCAGCACAACAACCTTCAGTTGTGCAGGACTCCAGGCGGGGCGTATTGGGACATCCACACTGGCGTCGAAGGTGTTTTTGCCGGCGCTTCCCAACTCACGCAACTGCCGCACAACCGCCGCGTGCCGCAACGTTCGTCCACCATTCTCGCCGCCACCCACCTCGGTGCTTAGCCCGTCTTCGGTCAAGCCCAACAGCACTTTGGCCTGCAATGCCACATGCGACTCCACGGTCACGTGCAAATGGCCGGTTTTTTCCCATTGCAGCAGAACCTGCGCCGGCATGGGTTCCTTCGCTGCCTCGTCAATCTTGCGATGAACCTCAGACGCTTCATTGCCGACGAATTGAACATGCCCGTCGATGACCATCTGCGGCGTGTATACGGATTGCAGATGCAAGGTTCGAGCGTAGTCGTTTTGGCGCTGGCTGAATTGGGCCGAAGAAAAGCGGTCGGTCCATCCTATGTAATTCCAGTAGTCGACGTGCTCACCGAGCAGAATGAGGTCTCGGCCGCTCGGCGCACTTTCGTGGCTCAGGTCGACCAATATCGCGTCCGCCGGCGGGCAACTCGAGCATCCTTCCGAAGTGAAGAGTTCCACCACAACCGGGTTTTGCGCTGGGGCGGGCAGAGCGCCGCGCAAACCAAGGACAGCAATAGCTACCAGAATACTCGCAGCTTTGTTCATGATGGATAAGACTCACAACCTGAGGATTTGTTTCACGTCGAAGCTGTAACTTCTGCCGCACTGGCGAATCAACAACTTAATGCATGCAGAACTTTGTTTCCTGAATGCGGCAAGATTGACGTGGCAGCGGAAACTTCCAGCTCCAGTCCGATGGTAGGGGTTGCGGTTGCAGTTCGTGACGCCGAACTGATCACACGCATTCTCGCGGGCGAGCGCGAGCTGTTCCACGAACTGGTGCAGCCATACGAAAAGAGCCTGTACTTCGCCACGTTTTCCATCCTGCAGAACGAGCAGGACGCGGAAGACGCAGCGCAGGAGGCCGTGCTAAAAGCCTTGAAGAACCTGGGCAATTTCAGGGCGGAGTCGAAATTCAGCACCTGGCTCGTCTCCATCGCCGTCAACGAGGCCCGCGCCCGGTTGCGGCATGCACGAGTGCTCAAGTTTGAATCGGTCGATGAGTCTCCGCCGGACGAGGAGGGCGGCGGCTTTACGCCGAGCGTTATCAGCGATTGGCGTGAGGTCCCGCTACAGGCGCTGGAGCGGAAGGAGTTACGCCAGCTTCTACAGAAGGCAATCGCCAGCTTGCCGGAGATTTATCGGGAAGTATTGCTGCTGCGTGACGTGGAGGAATTCAGCATCGCCGAAGCTGCGGCCGCACTGGAGGTCAGCGAGGGCGTGGTGAAAACGCGGCTGCTGCGGGCGCGATTGATGATGCAGAAAATTCTTGCGCCTCAGTTGGCATCGAAAAGAAGCGGGTTGTTCGGTTTGTTCCGGAACAGGGCAGGTGGATCATGGTTCTAAACTGCAAGCACGTGTGGGATCAAATCTCCAACTACATCGAGGGCGACGTTGACCCCGAATTGCGTGAAGCCATCGAGACGCACCTGGCACACTGCCGCCATTGCGCGGCCGTGCTGGATTCGACCCGCAACATCCTCATCCTTGTCGGCGACGACCGTACCTTCGAAATACCCGTGGGCTATAGCGACCGTTTGCATGCTCGAGTGCAGCAGGAGATCATGAGCAGCGGGTAGCTCTTAGAATTCCCTATGAAACCAGGGATGGGTTATCAGTTCCGCTGCAACCAGTAGCAGGGTCAGGATGGCCAATCCCAGTTGAAGCCAGCGCAATCTGCGCTGTTTGGGAGTAAGCGGCCGCATCCGCCAGGCCGATGCGGGATTGCGTCGCAGACGTTCTTCATTCCACAGCAAAAGCAGGCTGATCAGGGCCCCAATCGCACCAACTGTCAACAGCGGTATGCGAATGGCTTCCCTGTGAAGCCCTTGCGCCGGGCCGCTGGCGCCGGCAGCCAGCAGCGACGTCAAGCCCAGCGCGACCCGCAGGCCGCTGAGTCCCACGGCCGCCACGCAGATGCTCTCCGCGGCAGCCAAAGCCAGCGAGCCCCACGCCAACAGCCAACGGGTTGGCTTGGATGGCGAGTTGTCGAAATCTGGAGACTTCACGTTCGGAGGGTCCCCTGCGCCCCTGCCCCCTGCAATCGCTCAAGATACTATAACCGCCGCTGCGGCATTTCGGATTGAGGTCCAGCCTTTTTGATCGCTGCGACTCTAACAGCGCGGGTCTCGAAACCTGCTTGACCAGGCCGGGAAAGCCCCGGCGCGCAATCTGTTCCAGCAGCGCGCAATGGGGCTATTCGCTGCAAAGCCTCTGCAACTCTGGCGACCAGGCTCTGTGCAATGCCGCTCGTGTACACTGCTGCTTGCGTCACCAGGTACAAGAAGGAGAACCATGGCTTCAGTACTTATTACTGGAACAAGCAAAGGCATCGGTTTGCAGGCGGCACTGGCGTTCGGCCGTGCAGGCCATAAAGTTCACGCTACCATGCGCAACCCGTCCCAGTCTCCGGAACTCGCGGAAACGGCAGCGAGCGAAAAACTGCCGATTACGGTCTCGAAAATGGATGTGGATTCCGACGAGTCAGTAAGCCATGCTATCGCGGCCATCCAGAAAGAACACGGCGCGATCGATGTGCTGGTCAACAATGCCGGGGTGGAGCGAGCGGGCTCGGTGGAAGAGCTTCCCCTCGCCGACTTCCGGGCAGTCATGGAGACCAATTATTTCGGCGCGCTCCGCTGCATTCAGGCCGTGGTGCCGCATATGCGACAACGGCGAAGCGGCTGCATCATCAATGTGAGTTCGGTAGCCGGACGCATCAGCAGTGCGCCGTTAACCAGCTACAACGCTTCCAAGTGGGCCTTGGAAGCGCTAAGCGAAGGTCTGGCGGGCGAGATGAAGACGTTTAACGTTCGCGTAGCCATCGTCGAACCCGGCATCATTGATACCGCGATGGCACAGCGCATCGGAGGTCGGCCCGACCGTTCCGCCTACCGGCAACGTGAGCGTTTCGCTTCTCTGTTTGTGGCCGCGCTGAAAAATCCTGCGCCGCCTTCGCTGGTTGCACAAACGATCCTGGAGGTCTTTGAGAGCGGAACATGGCAACTCCGTCATCCCGTAGGCCCCGATGCCGTTCCTTTTCTCCAGTGGCGCAATGGCATGACAGATGAGGAATGGGTGAACCTGCACGCCAGCGACGACGATGCCTGGTACCGGCGCATGGAGAGCGATTTTGGACTGGATACTCGGCCCAAGAACTAGTGGCAGAGACCAATCCTGGAGGCTCGATGGCTAAGTTCCTGTTCACTATGCTGGCGGTTAACGATCTCGGCGTGTGTTGAACGAGGCCGGCTATCGACAATCGGCGCGCCGGGTTGCCGAATCAATGCGCCAATTTGGCGGAGCTCAGGAGGCCGTCGACCGGATCGAGCGCTTTGCAACTGGCCAACCTAAACCGTAGAAGGCGCGAACTGCGCGGGCGACGGCGTCCGGCGATGACTCGAAGTCATAGGATCGCCACAGCACGGGTAAAGCCCGCGGACGCGCCTTTGATCTTGCACGGAAAACACGAGACCATGAAGCCGCTCGCTGGCAACTGTTCCAAGTTCGCCAACTTCTCAATCTGGCAATATCCAATATCGAGACCCGCCTTGTGGCCTTCCCAAATCATCGACGGGTCTCCCGATTCCAGAAATCGGCGACGGGTAAAGGAGAACGGAGCGTCCCAACTCCAGCCGTCAGTTCCCAGCACCCGCACGCCGCGCTCGAGCAACCATAGCGTAGCTTCGCGCCCGAATCCACAGCCGGAATCAATGTTGGCCGACGTGCCGTACACCGCCCCTGCGCGCGTATTCATCAGCACGATGTCGAGCGGCTTCAATTCGTGCCCCGTCGCTGCAACCTTTTCAGCCAACTCCGCCGCCGCGACGACATGCCCGTCGGCTACCTCGCGAAAATCGAGCTTGACTCCCGGACGGTAGAACCAGTCGACCGGGACCTCGTCGATGGTCCAAGCGCGCTCGCCCCTGTTCATTGTGGAAGCAAAATGCCAGGGCGCATCGACATGGGTACCGTTGTGCGTGCTGATGGTGAGAAGTTCTACAGCCCACGCCTCGCCGCCAGGCAACTGGCTCGCTTCGAGTCCCGGAAACATCGTAAGCATTCCTGGCAGTGACTGCTTGTGATCGGAGTACTCGATGCGGGGACCGAGCCCAGGCGGGTCGGCAGGTACCGCGTTCTCCAGCGATCGGGAAAGATCAATGAGTCTCATGTTTTCACCACCTCATGGACACAATAGAGTTGTTATAGTAAACTTCTGCACCAACGGCTTGATCGCATTAGGTTGACCTAGCTTGTGTTTTTGGATGTTGCTCTAGTGTCGCACGGGCGCCGACGCCTTCGTCCTCTCCGCTCAGTAGACCAACAGCTCTTGCCAATCTCGTCCTTCGGCTGGCCTTCCTGAGTATTGCGATGGGAGGCAAACCGGGCGCCTGACGACTGGATCCGCTGGATCCAGATCTAACCGTGAAGCTATGCGCTGTCCTGGCAGCAGTGACATGCTGCTGTGCCGCATCGAACCCGGGCCCGCATTGAGGAGGATTAGCACCATGCAACTTCGTCGATTGACCCAAGTAGCAGCAATGTTTCTGGCTTTCGCCTTCGCATGGTTATTGAATGTGTCGGTTCAAACGGCACAAGCTCAGGAGGGCGAGGACGAGCAACCGGCCGTGGCGTGTGGTTCAGACGCGTATCTGGCCAGTCTGCCGGTTCCGGCGCCACAGGGTTCCGGCATCAAGCGACAGGTCCAATTGGTTAACTGCTCCGATCAGGTACTACTGGGAGCGGCCACCGCAGCGCACGACGCGGGTAAGCCACCCTTTCCAGTTTTTCCCCAGGCAGTGCCGCCGGCGAAGGTCGGAAGCTGGGTGATGCAAGCCTTCAACCCGAACAACCCCACGAACTATGCCAACGTGCTCACGGTTGACATCCCTCCAGAATGGTACGGCCAGTTCAAGAAAGGCGGTGTGGGGGCGGTCTTCTGGGCACGGACTGGCTGCCGTTACGATCCCGTTACCAACCGGGCGCAATGCGAAACTGGGAGTTGCGCCGATCAATATGATTGCAGCTCCGCTGAAATATCGCCCCCGAACGCTACCACGATCATCGAATGGACTTTCTATCAGCAGTTCGGGCAGTACTTCATCGATTCTCCCGATATCAGTGCCGTCAATGGCGCCAACCTTACCGTGGATGTCTCCCCGAAAGGTAGCTCCGACTTTGATCCCCGCAGTGAGACCAACTGGCACTGGTTGGAGTGGAACTACCCGCTCACTGTCCACGGCGCCGACCTGCGAGAGGCCGCAAACTGTACGACCTCAAGCGCCGGCTCTTTCAAGGTCTTCCGTGCTGACGTCGACAAAACTAAAGGCAGCAAGCCCGGCTATCCCAAACTCGGATACGTGGTTGTCGACAGCAACGGCATGCCGACACTGCCGGCCTACAACTTCGCCCTCACCTGTCTCAGCAATTGCGGAAAGTATAAGTTTCCCGAGGAACTGGGATACCCTAAGTGCAACCCGAAAACCGATGCCAACTGCTACTTTTGGGACACGTTTTGTGCTGGCGATATCGGGATAAAATATGGGGGGGAATGTTCGACCGACGCGGACTGCTTAAAATATAACAATGGGATGGACTACCACATCGCCTGTTTCCACAATTCAGGTCCCAATGGGCCCGGACGATGCGATCTCCGAGGCTTCCTCAACGGGACGGTCAGCCAATGTAATGGAGTTCCGGATCCCCAGCCCGCCGCGCCGACTTCTACGGTGGCTTGCACCAACACCTATGGCTCCATCAACCCACTGGCCAAAAACGAGGCCGATAAATTCGATTGGAACGACCAGCCAATCCTCGGTAAGTGTACCGATGTCGTTTTCGTCGGAACCGGCCAGAAGGCCTCCTGCATTGGTGAAGACACCTTGCATAAAATACTTCATGGCGCCTACACGTGGCCTAACGATCCTCAGGTGTACTCCGGTGACGCCCCGGTATACCGCATCGTCTTTTCCCCGGAAGGAAGAGGCAAAGCGAACATTACCCCGGCCCAGCCCAGCATTCCACTTTGTTCAGCAACGACAACGTTCCCCAGCAATTACAGGTACTCTCAAAATCGCGGAAACTGCGGCATATCGGTAGATAATCAGGGCGCGGTTTTTGGCATTGGCGTGGTTCGAAACCAGCCTCCTAACCAGTGGTATTCGAGCGGCTCGGATTGGCCTTGTAATCCCGACCAGAGGAGCGATGCCAGCCAGGGCGTCCTCTGCCGCTGGAACCCTCCGCCTGCGGACCATTGCTCGCTTGGGGACAACGGCAATTGCAATTGCACTCCTCCCACCACGGACGACCAGTATGTGACTAATAGTGCTTGCGGCCGCATCGACTCCGATACCTCACTGGTGTCCGGCTCCATAACCCCGAATAACAACGATCCGTTGTTCGTTGAGGTATCGATCTCAAAGGTAATGAACCCAGCCAATGCTCCCGTTTCTGTCAGCGGCTGCGCCCCGGCGTGGTCGCTGGTTGCGTCGAAAGCCCTTCCCACCAACCTGGGTATCGTGGCCTGGTACAAAGGGACCTCGAATAACAACGTGGCGTGCAACGTGACGGTGACCATGGCCAATAAGAATCCCGCCGAACTCAAAGTCTATGATGTGCCCAAATTTAATGGGACAATCGAGACCATGAGCAGTGCTACTGGCGCTTACAACGGTGGAGGGAGTTTCGCGTTTGTGAGTGCCGGCACCGCTACCACCGCATTTTCCAGCGATCTCCAGTTGGGCGCTCTGCTGATGGTGGACCAGGTGCCCGCACCTATCACCTATTGGACCAATTGGCTGACCAACGGCCCAAATCAGTTGCAGTGCCTGATGCGCGACCTGGATTGCCCCAAAGATGACGGGCCGGATTACCTGCCTGGGCACGGCCCCTTCTCCAGCAATTCCGATGTCGGCCACAACAATGTGACACCCGGAACGCAATACTTCCATCGCGACGGATTTAACCTGGGGCAATACTCCTGGGTAGGTTTGGCGATTTACCCCGAACTCAATCAATAGGGGGGCGAGTGAACGGGAGTGGTTAAGCGGGATATGCTGGCAGCGTCCACCAACTACGCGGTGGCGCCGGACGCTGCCAGCTCCTTTTGCGGGAAGAGCCTCGGCGCCAGAACCATCAGCAGCGCAACCACAATGGCATAGCAGGCAACGGTGGGCAGCGCATCGCGGCTGTGAATATATTGTCCCGACAACAGCAGGGCCAGGCCCACATGCCGATTAGCGTTGCTGACCGCCAGAGTGCGAACTGCGATTCGGTCGGTACTCATCAGCAGGCGCATCCCCGCGATCGACGACGCCACCAGCAACGCCGCCGCCAGCACCACCCACGGCGTCACTCTCCTTAGCTCCGGGCCCATTTTCCAGAGCAAGACCACAAACACCAGGGTAAGTATGCAATTGCCGAGAATGTTCATGGCAGGCTGCGCTTTTTTCGAGAATAGGGGCAGGAAGCGCGCCAGGGCCATGCCCACCAGCAGCGGCACAAATTCCTTTTCCACAATCTGAACGACTAGCGCCGTAGGCGGAATCCAGATGTCGCGCGCGTACAGTTTGGCAGCTCCCGCTACCAGAAGAGGAATCATGATCGGGGTCATGACCGCGCCCCACACCTGATAACTCGCCGCCAGATGCATATCGAAGCCGCGCCGGGCAAGGTTACGCGTGAGCAGCGGGGCACCGGGCGCAGCTGCCACCATAAACAGACCAGCGGTCTCCGAGATATTCAGTGGCAGGATTCGGGCCAGCAGCAGAGCCACTGTCGGCGGCACGATGAACGTGGCCAGCAACAGCCGCAGCCAGGCGCTCCACGTCAGCCGCCGCCAGTTGGCCACCAGCTCCCGCCATCGCAGACTCATGCCGACGGACACCATCAGCACGAAAACCGAGGCGGGCAAGAGCATTCTCATCGCGGTGTAGCCCAACCTTTGGCTTTCATTCCTGGCCGGCGCCTACGTCTCGGATTCATCCTTCGCAAAGGCGCCTGCTTTACCGGCATCCAGCAGCTTCTGTGGGTCGAGATGGCCGAAGAGCTCGATCAGCTTGGCGATCACGCCGGTCCATCCGGTCTGATGGCTGGCCCCTAGACCCGCCCCGTTATCGCCGTGGAAGTATTCGTAGAACAGGATGTAATCCTTCCATTGGGGATCGGTCTGGAATTTCTCCGTTCCTCCGTACACGGGCCGGCGGCCGGATTTATCGCGCAGGAAGATCCGTTCCAGCCGCTTGGTTATCTCGTGGGCTACTTCGAACAAGTTCATCAACTTGCCTGAGCCGGTGGGACACTCGATTTTGAAGTTGTCGCCGTAGTACAGATAGAACGACATGAGGGCGCGAATCAGCAACGCGTTCACCGGCATCCAAATGGGCCCGCGCCAGTTGGAGTTTCCCCCGAACATGCCGGTATCAGACTCAGCCGGCAAATAACTCACCCGGTGTTCCTGTCCCGCCACATTGACGATATAGGGATGGTCGGCATGGTAGCGGGAGAGCGCGCGGATGCCGTAGGGGCTGAGGAATTCGTTTTCGTCGAGCATGCGAGTGAGGATCCGGCGCAACCTGTCCTCGTTCACCAGCGCGGCAATGCCGCGTCCCGCATACCCGTAATGTCCCTTTCCGGTAGCATGAATGCTCTTACGCAGCTCGGGCATTCGTTCCAGGCGTTCTTGCAGGACCTTCAGGGTCCGCGGCGCCCGTTCGCGCTGCCACGGCTCGATCACGGAGGTGGCACACAAGGGCAGCAGCCCCACCATGGAACGAACTTTGAGCCGCCTGGCGCTCCCGTCGGGGAGCCGCAGGACGTCGTAATAGAAGCCATCCTCCTCGTCCCACATCCCTTCCGGTCCCGTCTGGTTCATGGCGTGGGCAATCCACAGGAAATGGTCGGCAAACTTCATCGCCATGTCCTGGTAAAACGGATCGTGGGCTGCCAGTTCAATGGCGATCTCCAGCATGTTCTGGGCAAACAGGCAAACCCACGCGGTGCCGTCGGCCTGCTCCAGGCTTCCTCCGGTCGGCAGTGGCGCGCTGCGATCGAAGACGCCGATGTTGTCCAGACCGAGGAATCCGCCTTCAAACAGGTTATTGCCGAAGCGGTCTTTGCGGTTGATCCACCAACTGAAGTTCAGCATCAGCTTGGCAAACGAACGCTTGAGGAACTCGATGTCGCCCTCGCCGCGCAGGGCTTGTTCCGTGCGGTACAGAAAGATCGTCGCCCAGGCATGTACGGGGGGATTAACGTCGCTGAAATTCCACTCGTAGGCCGGAATCTGCCCCGTCGGATGAATGAAAAACTCCTGTAGCATCAGATCGAGCTGTTCCTTGGCGAAATCGGGATCGACGGTCGACAGCGCGATGGTGTGAAACGCCAGGTCCCAGGCGGCGTACCAGGGATACTCCCATTTGTCGGGCATCGAGATGATGTGCTGGTTCACCATGTGGAACCAATCGCGGTTTCGCAGGAAGCGTCCGCCCGGCTTCAGCGGGTCCTGACCGTGTTCCGTGAGCCATAGGTCCACATCGAAAAAGAAATACTGCTTGGACCACAGCATCCCCGCCAGCGCCTGGCGCATGACCAGCGCTTCGTCTGCGGTAACACGTGCCGGGGTTATCGATTTGTAGAATTCGTCCGCCTCGCTGCGCCGGGTCTGCATGGTCGCATCGAAGGCTTTGAATGGATTGCCCGCGGCAGAAGGCGCCACATCGCTCAGACGCAGACGGATGCTGGCGGTCTTTCCCGCACCCACATTCAACTGATAGTGGGCCGATGATTTCGTCCCCGTCTTCTTCGGATTTACGGCGCTGTGATCTCCCTGGACCACATAGTTATTGATCCCATCCTTCACGTACGGACTGATGTTGGGGGTGCCGAAGGTCCGCTCGTTGTTGGTCTCGTTCTCCGTAAACAGCAGCTCTGCATCTCCGTCACAGTACAGGTAGCGCTCGCCCAGCTCGGCCTGCGACGCCGCCACCGCCTGCGTCCCTTTCTGGCCGGAGACCTGCTTCAGGGACGGCTTGGGAGTACCGGGCCACCAGGTCCAGTTATTGCGAAACCACAGGGTCGGAAGGACATCCAGAGCGGCCGCCTCGGGCCCGCGATTGCTTACATTGATCTGAATGAGGAGGTCTTCCGGCGACAGCTTGGCATATTCCACGAAGACATCGAAGTAGCGATCACCGTTGAAAACACCGGTGTCCAGCAACTCGTACTCCATATCGAGGCGAGAGCGCCGCTTGTTGTTCTCGATCAGATCGCCGTAGGGAAACTCCACTTGAGGATACTTGTACAGATACTTCATGTACGAATGTGTGGGGGTGCTGTCGAGGTAGAAGTAGTATTCCTTGACGTCTTCGCCGTGGTTGGCCTCGCTGTTGGTCAGGCCGAACAAACGCTCTTTGAGAATGGGGTCCTTGCCATTCCACAGGGCCACGCTGAAGCATAGCAATTGCTGATCGTCGCTGATGCCGGCAAGACCATCTTCACCCCAGTGGTAAGCGCGCGACCGGGCCTGGTCATGAGTGAAGTAGTCCCAGGCATTGCCATCCAGGCTGTAGTCCTCGCGAACCGTGCCCCATTGCCGCTCGCTAAGGTAGGGCCCCCATTTTTTCCAGGGTGTCTTGGCACTTCGCGCTTCTTGTAGTCTGGTGGCTTCTAGATTTTGTGGCATTTTCTCTTCCTCTGGGTTGGGAGGATTCGGTCTCAGAACGTCACAGCGGTCGGCCGGGACTGATACCCGCAGCGTTGTCGCCATAGCTTCCAGGGAAAAAGTGTACAGTCCTGGCCGCACGGCGTCCAACCGGATCATCGACGCCGCATGATAATTGCAGTCGAGTGACGGGCTGACGCGGAGGTCATCGAGGGCAAGTACCGGGTGGGTGCGAATATGTATGGCCGGTAGCGGTGCAACGCGAGCCCATGCCAGAATCCCGACGTGAACTCAGTCACGTCGGGCCATTCGCGGGAGTTGCCCGCGTTCGCCCGACATCCGGGGAAGGCCTCTGCTTATCCGCGATAAACAGCCGTACCCTCCCCCGACGCCTTACCTGGTCATTACTGAGTAGTATCGGTGGTAATGATGCCGGTAGGACCAGCCTTTTCGGCCTTTGCCTTCTTGGTCGCCATGGTCTTGTCGACCCAGTCGTCAGCGGTCTTGAGGTCGGACTTGCGGGCGTCCGCGTTGTCGCACTCGTATTCGGCACGCTGGCGGTAGAGCAGGTTCAAGTACGCCATGGCATCGTCGTAGTCCGGACGAAGCTGGATCGCCTTCTGGAGGTTCTGGATTCCATCCTCCACCCGCTGCGCATTTTCCTGCTGTAGGTCAGTACAAGCCTTCTTGTCTTTGAGTTCGTCCGTGGGCTTCAGACCCAGCTCAGCGCGGGCCTTCTGGTCCGGCTGGTAGGCCTGCATCCAGTCGATGACGGCCAGGGAGTAGTAGGTCTCAGGATCGTTGGGATCCAGTTGGGCAATCTGCTGGTAATAGTCCTTGGCCTGGGCGAATTTCTTCTGCTGGAAGTACATCGACGCAATGCCCTTCAGGCTGTGAATCTGCTGCTCCTTGGGAGGATGCTGGTCCAGTACCTGCTTGAATACATCGATGGCTTGCTCTGCGTAACGGTTATTGTCAGGCGAATCGGCGCCGGGAATGTACTGCCCCATGTACGCAGTTGCCAAATAAAGGCGGGCATTGGTCAAGCTGGGATCAAGTTCAACCGCGTCCTTAAAATGTTCGATGGCGTCTTCGTATTTGGCGTTCTTATAGGCCTGCACACCCTTGTTAAGTTGGTCGCGCGCTCTCAGTTTGTTGCAGCCAACTGCCGAGAAGAGCACGAGCAGAACCGCAAGTACCGTCAGCACCCGTCCGCTCTTGTTCATGTTTGGTATCACTCTCCGTTGCGTTATTCGGGTCCCATGGGCAGCGGGACGTGCTTGACGTCCCGCGCCTGCCGGGAAGAGGAGTTTAGCCCGAACCACGTTCCTATACTTGCCGCAGCGTCCGCCGGGCGGAGCGCCGGGGAAACTTAGCCGCCAGCTTCGATCTTGGCGGTAATCAGTCCGACCTTATCGACACCGGCAGCATGTGCGATGTCGATGACCTGGGCTACATCATTGAAGGGCAGGTCCGTGTCAGCCTTGACGAACATGACTTTCTCAGCGCGGGTCTTGAAAATGTCGTTCAAACGGCCTTCCAGGTTCTCCCACGTGACGTCGTCCTGATTGATTTTGAGCGCCGGCTTATCGCCCGGCCCTCTAATCACCTGCACCACGATGGTGCGGTCGTTGCTCGGCGGGGGTTGATTTTTGTCCTTAGGCGGCTGGGGAACCAGCGCGTCCAGACCCTTTGGCGTGAGCGGCGTGATCACCATGAAAATGATGAGCAGCACCAGCAACACGTCAATTAGCGGCGTTACGTTGATGTCGGCTGAGGGCCCACCGGACCCTCCGATTGCCATACCCATAATGAACTCCCTACTCGGCGCCCGGAGGCCCGCCGGTCGGCGGCTTCTTGCTCGCCGGTCCTTCGTGTCTCTGCTCGGTCAACAATCCCACGTCGTCGACGCCGGCGGCGCGAACGTTGTCCACCACTTCCACCACGGCGCCGTATTTGGCCCGCATGTCCGCCCGGATAAAGATTTGCTTATTCGGTTTGTCGGCCAGGCGGTCCTTCACTTTGTTGGTCAGGTCATCAGCCTTAATACGGTCCGTTCCAAAGTAAATCTGTCCGTCCCGCTGCACCACTACGAGCAAGGCGTCGTCCTTGTCGGCGTCCGGCATGGGAGTCGGATTATTCACCGCCGCCATGTCAACGCTTGCCCCCTTTTGCAGCATGGGCGTGATGACCATGAAGATAATAAGCAGCACCAGCATCACGTCCACCATGGGGGTGACGTTGATGTTGGAATTGACTTTGCTGCCCTCGTTGCGTAGTGCCAGTGCCATAAAGTTCAACCTCCTGTCGGCCGGGTTCGACCTCAGCTATAGATGCCAGGTCTCCCCGTTAGCGGCGCACGCTGCGACGCTTCAGGAAATAGTCGATCAGCTCGCTGGAGCTGTTATCCATTTCCACGTCGAAGGCTTCCACTTTACCGGTAAAGTAGTTGAACATCATGACCGCCGGAATAGCGACGAAAAGTCCCACCGCAGTGGTCACCAGGGCTTCGGAAATACCGCCCGCGACCGCGCCCAAGCCGGTCGCCTTCTGGGTAGAAATTTCCTTAAAGGCGTTCAGAATGCCGACCACGGTGCCGAACAGTCCCACGAAGGGAGCGGTGGAACCGATGGTGGCCAAGCCGCCCAAGCCGCGCTTCAATTCGGCGTGAACGATGGCTTCGGCACGCTCCAGGGCGCGCTTGGAAGCCTCGATCTGCTCGCCGGGAATGTCCGCAGAATCGCCATGGGCCTTGAACTCCTGAAGGCCGGCGGTAACAACTTTGGCCAGGTGGCTCTTCTTGTTGCGTTCGGCGACCTTGATGGCTTCGTCGATCTTGCCTTCGCGCAGAGCGCCCGCGACTGCCGGAGCAAAGGCGCGCGACTGCTTACGGGCGGCACTGAACGCCATGGCACGATCGATCATCACGCCAATGGACCAGCCTGACATGATGAACAGAATGACCACGGTGATCTTCGCCAGAATTCCCATCTGCCTCCACAGAGAGACGGGATCCCAACCAACGGTCGATTCCTGGAAGATCCAGGCGGCCGCCGAGGGCACATGGCTGAGGGCGTAGGTTGCAAGGTTAGCTAAGAACATGAGTTGACTTTTCCTCCTCGGAACTTTCGGTTACAGCAGAACAGCTAGCGTTACTGCAGTGATTTTCAGCTTCGGGGCCAACGTCTCTTCCGGGCAGCGGCCCTATTAAGATTCAACTTACATACCATGCGGATTACGACCATGCCGTTTGGCAGCCGGACCGACCTGAAACTCAAATACCCAACCGTCAACCGTGAAAGGTCACTCCGACAAGGTGAAGTTCACATTGATCGTAGTTTCCACTTCCACGGGCTCGCCGTTGAGATAATAAGGCTTGTAGCGCCATTCCTTCACCGCGTCCAGCGCGGCATTAGTCAGCATCGGATGCCCACTGACCACATGCAAGTTTGTAATGGTGCCATCCTTGCCGATCAGGGCCTGTAGCACGACCGTGCCTTGAATACGCGCCTGGCGCGCCAACGGCGGATACTGCGGCTGAACCTTGTGGATCAGCAGTCCCTGGGACACGCCTTGCGACACGCGTACGCGCTGGGGCGTGGCGGCCTTGGGCACGGCGGTTGGAACGTTCATAACACTGCCTAGCACCCCGCCCATGGTACCCCCGGGAACGCCACCTGGAACTCCACCTACTACGCCGGCCGGCCCGGTGCTCGGGGGCGGCTCATCCTCTTTAATCATCTGGATCTTCTTCGGAATGGCTGTGGGGGTGCGCAGCTGCCCGTTGTCCAACTCACTCTGGATCTTTTTTACGATGACTGGCGCAGCAGCAGGAGGAGGAGGTGGCGGTGGCGGCGGCGGCGGGGCCGTAAGCATCGTCATCAGTTGCTTAGTCGGCAGCGCCTCGGTGAAAATCAGGGGCAGCAAGACCAAAATCCCAAGAAACAAGAATTCCAAGATAAAAGAGATGACTGTGGTCGTCCCACGCCTGGTCTTGAGCCTGCCACCTGATTCTACAAGGCTGTCTTCAAACATACCTGTTCTCTCCGGAAGAACTCCCTGGTTACGTTAGACACCGGAATCCCGGCATTTGTGCCCCGAAACCAGGGAAGCCATGGGAATTTACTTTGGCCCGTGGGTACAACCTTAAAACGAAGATGGCTGTCCAGAACAACAGCGTCCCGAAGTATACACCCCAGTCAGTTGGACGGGTGACCAGAATGCTGCGCCGGGTCCGCAAGCCGAGACAAAACCCCTATCTACCCGGCAAGGCTTCGCCCGGCTTACGCCTTGACCTTAACTTTGTTCGGGGCCTTGTTACGCGGCGACGCCATGCGCTCCGCCGCTGCCTGGCCGGCCTTCCGGGCGCGCCAGTCCTGATACGCAACCAGCATCGGCGCCGCCACCGCGATGGACGAATATGTGCCGATCATAATTCCAATCACCAGGGCCAGCGAAAATCCTCGCAGCACCTCGCCTCCAAACACATACAGCGAGAGCACCGTCAAAAATGTCAGTCCCGAGGTAAGAATGGTCCGGCTCAGGGTCTGGTTGATGCTCTTGTTGACGATGTCGGCCAGGGGCTCGCGACGCATGAGCTTCAGATTCTCGCGAATGCGGTCAAACACCACGATGGTATCGTTCATCGAGTAGCCGATGAGGGTCAGAATCGCGGCGATGACGGTCAGGCTGATTTCCTTGTCCAGCAAGGAGAAGAAGCCAATGGTGATGATGCTGTCGTGCAGGCAGGCCACCACCGCGCCTACGCCGTAAATCATTTCGAAGCGGAACCACAGGTATACCAGCATTCCGCCCAGCGAATAAAGGCTCGCCATGACCGCCTGGTGACGAAGCTGCGAACCAACCTGCGGCCCCACGATCTCGACATTTCGCACCACGAAGTCGGAGGTGAAGAAATCCTGCTGCAGCGCGCTGAGCACCTCTGCCGGCGCCACGCCGCGCAGGTCGTCAATCGAGGTCAGGATGCCGCCGCGTTCCTTGTTACGGAAGTCTTCGATTTGCTGCGCAACAGTCTTGTAGCGTGCTTCGGCATCGGTGCCCAAATGCATCGGGTCCTTCTGCATCAGATACGCCTGTAGACTGGCCACGCCGGTGTTGTTGAGGTCCTGTTTGCCGGAAACACCCTGGGGCTCGAGCGCCCGGACGATGGTGTTTTTGCCCTGGTCGAGCGCCGCCTCGCTGGTCTCCTGCATGCCGAGGTCGATCAGGACTTCGTTGTCCGATGTGGGACCAAAGCGCTGAATTTTGGGATCGTGGAGGCCAGCCCGGTTCAACTCCGGACGGATCTGGTCGGGGTCCGGCGTCTGCGCGAACTTTACATAAACCAGCGTGCCGCCACGAAACTCCACGCCCAGCGGGACGCCGTGCCAGAAGAAGATGGACAGCAGACCGGCGACGCTGAAGATCAGCGAGAAGGCGAGAAAGTACCACTTCTTGCCCAGGAAGTCGATATTGGTATTGCGAAATAACTCCACGCTAACCCCTCAAGAACCTTTTTTCATTACAGAGGCGCCGCACGAGGGACTTGGGATTGGGGGTTAGGGGCCAGAAAACACTCCGCTAGCCCCAGCCCCTAACACCTAGCCCCTTGAACCTACATCTTGCGCCTCTCGTCACACACAGTTAAATACTCAGCGCTTCGCCACGCTGATGGCGGTTGAGAACGGATTCGAAGATCACACGCGAAACGAAGACCGCAGTGAACAGATTAGCCGCCAGACCGAAGCTCAGAGTTACGGCGAAGCCCTTCACCGGACCTGTGCCGAACAGGAACAGGATGACGGCGGAAACGATCGTCGTAACGTGCGTGTCAAGAATAGTTGTCCAGGCGTGAGCAAAACCCTGGTCCACCGCGGACGACGGCGTCTTGCCGTGCCGCAGCTCCTCGCGAATACGCTCGAAGATGAGGACGTTGGAATCCACACCCATACCGACGGTGAGGATCACGCCCGCAATTCCCGGCAAGGTAAGTGTCGCGCCGCTGAATCCGAGAAAGCCCAGCAGGATCACCAGGTTCAGGAACAGTCCCAGGTCGGCGTTGATTCCGGCCGCGCGGTAGTAGAACAACATGAAAATCATGACCACGGCCATGCCTATGACCGCCGCGCGCACCCCTTGACGAATGGAGTCGGCACCGAGCGACGGTCCGACCGTAACTTCCTGAAGGTACTTGATTCCCGCCGGCAAGGCGCCGGAACGCAGGGTCAAAGCCAGGTTGCGCGTCTCTTCTTCGGAGAAACTGCCGGTGATGCGTCCCTGATCGTGGATCTGCTCCTGAATGGTGGCCACGGACTGGACGCGGTTGTCGAGCACCACCGCGAGCTTGTCGCCGACGTGCGCTCCGGTGAACGCCGCGAAGCGACGTCCGCCTTCACCCGTCAAGATGAAATTCACGTCGGCCCGGCCATTCTCATCGTGTCCGGCGTCAGCAGAGCGGAGATCGCCGCCGCTAACGGCTGAGGCGCGGCTGATCAGCCAGTAGGCGTCGCCCTGGCTGGCTTCATCCTGTCCGTGTTGGCCGGTGGTGCCTTTCATCAGAATGGCGTCGGGCGGAAGCACGCCATTGTTGGCCTGCATTGCGGCCTGCTCGCTGGCATAAGGACCGCCTACAGCCTGCCGAATCTCCAGCATGGCCGTGGACTGCATGATCTCTTTGACCCGTGCCGGATCGTCGACCCCGGGCAGTTGCACCAGTATCTGATAATCACCCAGTCCGTGTTCCTGGATCACCGGCTCGGAAACTCCAAGCTGGTCGATGCGGTTGCGGATGGTTTCGATCGCCTGCTGCACGGCTTTCTTCCTGGTGTCGGTGGCCACCGAAGATTTCATCGCCAGCGTCCAGGCATTTTGCGCCCCTGAGGTCAGGTCGTATTCCGGGAACTTGTCGCTGATGATGTGGCGCAGTTCTGCCGAGGACTCCGGCGGCACCCCCTTGATCGCGACAAGCTCGGGATGCTGTTGCGGGTCGGGCTTGGAGATTTCACCGAAAGCGACGTTGGCCTTCTTGAGCTCGTCCTTCAGCCGCTCGACCGTGCGGTCGGTATCCGCGTTGATGGCATCGTTGACCTGGACTTGCAGGATCAGGTGGGTCCCACCCTTCAGGTCCAGTCCCAGATGAATGCGCTGCTGCAGCGAGGCCAGAAGACCCTTGGCAGTGAAGCTGCTGGGAATGCCTACGATGCCGAACAGAAAGACGATCAGCACGGCGATAATCAATATTGTTTTGGCGAGGAGATTCTTGTTCATGAGAAAAAGTGACCCTGTTACTACTTGGGGCGGTCCTCCGCGGTCGTTAAAGTGACAATGGAGGAACGCGTGACTTCAATCTTGATGTTGTCGGGAGGGACTCGCAGGACAACGGCATCGTCCTTCACCGACATGATGGCGCCCGTAAGGCCGCCGCTGGTGACCACTTTGTCGCCCGGCTTGATCTGGGCCAAGGTTGCCTGCCACTTTTTCTGGCGGCGCTGCTGCGGCATGATAACCAGAAAATAGAAGATGGCGAACATCCCAACTATAGGGAGCAGCATAGGAGCCGATCCCAGAATCCCCTGAGCGAACAACGCTGCCACTTTAACCATAACCATTTGGCTTACTTTCGCGAAGGCGCGCCCGGAGGGCACAAAACTCCGCCTCTAGAATTCAGCAAACGCTGTACTGCTCCCGCCTGGCCTCTCAACATTACGCAAAGCCCGACAGCGGGCAAAACTCCATCCCCCGCGATCGGAGCACTTTAGGATGTTCGGGGACTTCCAACTGAACACCGGGACTCTTCAGCCCGGATCCGCGTCCATCGAGCGGAACAGGCCGTCATCAGCCAGCTTACCAGCGCGACACAGATGGTTTTTCCCTGATCAGCTATTTTATCGCGTTTTTCCGGAAACTGGGACTATCTGCGCGCGTCCTTGCTGCGCGCGCCGGGATTCGAGGTTCCAACGCGAAAGCCTCCACCGCCGCTCAGCTCTCCGGAGAACCCGAATTGCACGATCCCTCTGCGGATTGGGACGCTCGATGCGGCGCCCGGAAACCGGACAGGAAACTCGCAAACTCCCCAAGCTGTATAGATTGCCGCACCCTGCGCATGGTGTCAAGGTAGTACGCCAGGTTGTGGATCGTATTAAGGACTTGCGCCAGCAACTCATTCGAAGCGTAGAGATGCCGGAGGTAGGCCCGGGAATAACGCGCGCAAACTTTGCAGCCGCAGTTGGGGTCAAGCGGGCTGTCGTCGCCGGCGTAACGCGCGTTCTTGATGGTGATGCGTCCCTCGGAAGTGAAGAGCAGCCCGTGACGCGCCGCCCGTGTTGGCAGCACGCAATCCATCATGTCAACTCCTTGCGCCACGTAATGCACAATCTCCTCCGGCGTGCCGACGCCCATCAGGTATCGCGGCTTGTCCTGCGGCAGGAAGCGGATCGCCGCACTGACCATCTCATGCGTCATCGGGCGCGGCTCGCCCACACTCAACCCACCGATGGCATATCCCGGCAAATCCAGCTCAACCGTGCGCTGCGCCGATTCGCGCCGCAAGTCCGGAAACATTCCTCCTTGCACGATACCGAACAAGGTCTGAGTTTCGCCGCGTTCGGCGAACCACGGCACTTCGTGTTTGTGCTCCTCGAAATATTTCTTGCTGCGCGCGGCCCAGCGCAGGGTCATTTCCATTGAGGTTTGGGTGCGGGCGTACTCTGCGGGATGCTCGGTGCACTCGTCGAAAGCCATGATGATGTCGGCGCCCAGTCCGATCTGCGCCGCGGTGGCGCTCTCCGGACTGAAAAAATGCGACGAGCCGTCCAGGTGCGAGCGGAAGGTTACGCCTTCTTCCGTAACTTTGCGCAGGTCACTGAGGCTAAACACCTGGAAGCCGCCAGAGTCCGTGAGGATGGGCCGGTCCCAGGCCATGAACTTCTGCACTCCGCCAAACTGCCGGATCATTTCTACGCCGGGTCGGAGATAAAGATGGTAGGTGTTGTTCAACAGGATCTGGACGCCGAGCTCTTGCAGCGTATCTTGGGGCACGCCCTTCACCGTGCCGAGGGTGCCCACCGGCATGAAGACCGGCGTCTCGACCTCGCCATGCGGAGTGGTGAGGCGGCCAGCGCGCGCGCCCCCGTCACGGGCTTCGATCTCAAAGCGAAAAGACATCACTGCGATTGTAGACATTATTTTCCACCCGGGAGACATTGCAGACCCAGGGATGAAGCACAGAGGATGACGCCGATGCCAAGTCAGCCGGACCCTTCGCGCCTGGCTTCTCTGGAAGGTAAGGTGACAAAGCACCCCATGTACGGGTTTGGATTGGCGCGACGGCGGCCCGACCGGCATTAGGCGTTCCGAAGTTACTGACACCCGTTTTTAGATTTTGCAACTATGCCCGCTAGTAGACACGCCAGCCGGAATACGCTGGAAACTATCTTTTTTCGTGGGTGATTTCATCGCGATGCGGTTTCTAAGAGGGGCGAAAAGTGTTACACTCCTTGCCAACGTCGTCCAGCCCCTGCATAACCTGATTCACAGATTGCGTCTAGGCAGCAACAGCCGCAAACGGTAGAGAAGCTTTGTTGTGGGGTGTGCCTGTTTGATGTGGTGCCTGCAGAGAAGTGGAAAACAAAACTAACAATCTTGAGGAGAAACTAAACCTAATGAAGAAACGTTATGCGCTCCTGTGTCAGCTGATGGCGCTGACACTTTTAGCATGCTGCTGTTTCTCGGTGCTGGCCATGGCCCAAGACAGCTCAGTAAATGACGAACACGCGGTTGGCCGCTTCGTCGTAATTCCGCCGAAGCCTGCGCTTCCCGGAACTCCGGCGCCTTCGAGCACGTTGGAAGAATGGAACGGTTCGTTCACCTATAACAACACTAACTATCCCTATGTGATGGTGGGCGCAGATCCTTCCACCAACAATGGAGCCGACATCACCACGTGGATCATTCCCGTGAAGCTCGTGCTGTCCGACGGGTCGGTTTGGGATCCGCTAGCCGGTGGTCCTAATAGCGCATTGGCGCGGACCATTCTTTCCCCGATGTTTGACAACACTACCACCTACACCCAGGGCGGCGTCGATGTAGGCACCACCCAATACAATGACGCCTTCCAGCGGGGCAACTTCTGGAGCATTGTGCAAAACAACCCGAACTCGCACATACTCTTGGGAGGTCCCACCGCCCGTATCACCGTCCTGCCGGAACTGACGTTGAACGTTCCTTCGGGATCCGGACACCAGGGAACGGAATTTGGCGTCCACGTCGCGCTGGTTGACATTGACTATTACGACGGACAGATCAGCGCTTACATGGCGCAGAGCCAAACCATCAACCCGGCTGGCTTCCCTATCTTCGAAAACGCCAACACGTATCTGACTGAAGGCGGATGCTGCATCGGCGGCTACCACAGCGCCAACGGCGCCCAGACCTACGCGAACTTCGAATACATCACCACCCCGGGTGTGTTCTCGCAGGACGTATCGGCCCTGTCGCATGAAGTGGGTGAGTGGACGGACGATCCTTTGTATCCGAACGAGAACAACACCCCCTGCGGCATCCTGGAAGTCGGCGATCCGCTGGAGGGTGGTCAACCGGGCCATCCTTATGGCACGTGGACCTATCCGCTGCACAACTTCACCTATCACCTCCAGGACCTAGTTCTCCTGCGGTACTTCGGTGGTCCTACCGACCTGTCGGTCAATGATTACTGGACCTTCCAGGGTTACACCGGTATCAGCACCATTTGCGAGGACGGCTCCTAGCTCGTTCCTGGTATCCCGGCCCGCCTCGCAAGGGGCGGGCTTTTTGTTTTGGCGGGAATCGACAGAAAGACCTTGCCCGATCAGTGACCCACCGACTGCACGCCGGGGCGGCGGACCGTCTTCTTCAACATAAAAACAATTGGGATGCAGGCAAAGCAGAGCAGAGCCATATAACGGAAGTCATCGACGTAGGACCACAGCCGGGCCTGCGCCGACAACTCGCCGCCAATCAAAGCATAAGCCTTCCGCGTTGACTCCACTGGACCATAGCCCTGGGTGTACAGATACTGCTGCAAGGCCCGCAGTTGCTGCTGGAAGGTCAGCGCGCTGGGCGCAAGCGAGTGGACCAGCTCGTTCTGATGCAGCTGCGCATGACGGGCAACGATGGTGTTCACGACAGAAATGCCGATGCTGCCTCCCACGTTGCGGAAGAGGTTATAAAGGCCGCTGGCATTTCCGATTTCCTCGTTCTTCAGGAAGGCGACCGCGGTGGCCGAGAGCGGGACAAAAACCGATCCCGAGCCGAATCCGCTGAGCACAACCGCCCAGGTAAACGACCACTGCGAAATCTCCAGGTTCGCCTGGCCGAAGCCCAGGCTGGCGATGGCAAACATCAGAAAGCCGGCCGCGATCAGCCAGCGGTTGTCGATCCTGCTGGTCAGGATGCCGATGATCGGCAAGGCCAGGATCGCGCCAATTCCGCGCGGACTCACCGCCCATCCTGCCGCGTAGGCCGTGTAGCCTAGCAGTTCCTGATAGAACAGCGGCAATAAGGTGATCAGCCCATAAAGGGCGCCTCCAAAAAGACCGATCAGAATGCAGCCCAACCGGAAGTTTCGGTGTCGAAAGACGCGCAGGTCCACCAGCGGCTTGTCATGGGTAAACTCTCGGATGATAAAAGCGACAAAGGTGATAAGCAGAAGCGCCGATGTCCAGCGAATCCAGTTGGCCCCAAACCAATCATCCTCCTGCCCCTTGTCGAGGATGATCTGCAACGCACCCAGCCAAACCGCCAGCAAGCCCAGTCCAATGCCATCGATCTTGCCGGGCTTCGCATTCTTAATGTAGGGCGGGTCTTGGACGAAGCGCAGGATCATCAGAATGGCGAAGATCCCAATGGGTATGTTGATGTAGAAGGCCCAGCGCCAGGAGTAGGTGTCGGTGAGATAGCCGCCGAGGGTGGGTCCCAGTACCGGGGCGACTACTACTCCCAGAGCAAACACCGCCAGTGCGCTCCCACGTTTGTCGGGGGGAAAGCTCTCCAGCAAAATCGACTGCGACAACGGCTGCAACGCGCCCCCACCGGCGCCCTGCACGGCGCGCGCTACCAGGATCATCCATAGACTGGTCGCCGCGCCGCAGAGAAACGACGATACGGTAAAGATTGCAATGCAGGTGATCAGGAAACGTTTGCGCCCAAACTTCAGAGAGAACCAGGCACTGGCCGGCAGGATGATTGCGTTCGCCACCAGATAGCTGGTCAGCACCCAGGTGGCTTCGCTATTGGTCGCCGACAGGCTGCCGGCAATGTACGGCAGAGCGACCGACGCAATCGAGGTATCCAGCACCTCCATAAACGTCGCCAGCATCACCGAGACCGCAATCAGCCATGGACTGGGCGCGGGACGGCTGACCGTGAAACCCTGCGAGCCAGCCATCGTCGTGCTTGCCATCGCTCTTTCCCCGGCTGCTCTAAGTTGGCCTTTGCCTTCTCTGGATCCAATTGTTCCACGTGGAACAATTGCGAAATATCACAAAGTAACCTGCTAAGCGACTTAAAACAAACAGACTGCCGCACTTCGGTGCTAATGAACGAACGCTCGTTCGGGACGCAGAATTTCGCCTCTTACCTCTTCAAGACAAATTTGCCCCAGACCGCGAAAGTCTTCAGATGCGCCGTGCGCGGCGAACGATTCCTGCTCAGCCCCTTCGCACAACGCATTATTTTCGCCAGCGGCAGCCTCCCCGGCGGCAGGCGCTTCCGGCAAGAGCCTCGCCCAGCGCGCCGTGAGTTGTCAAAGCCTGTCTTGAAGAACTAACTTAGTCGTGCGCAGAAAAAGCTGGAAACGTTCTGCCCTTTGATATGTGTGGCAATTGACTGCGATCCGCTGCTTTCATGGGAACCCTGAAACAGGACTTTCGCTACGGCCTGCGCATGCTGCGGAAGAGTCCTGGCTACACCGCGGTTGCGATCATCACTTTGGCCCTGGCGATCGGCGCCAACACTGCCATCTTCTCCGTGGTTTATCCCGTACTCTTGCGTCCCCTTCCCTTTGGCGATCCGGACCGGCTCGTCACCATCGGCGAAGGCCGTCACCAGGCCGGGTGTTGTTCCTATCTCGCTTCCTATCCTGATTTTCTCGACTGGAAGCGAAGCGCGAAAAGCTTTCAGTCCCTTGCCGGTTACGCGCCCGACGCTTTCACCATCACCGGCAATGGCGATCCCAAGACCATGTTTTGCGCCATGGTCACCACTAATTTCTTTTCGACCTTGGGAGTCAGCCCGGTGCTGGGCCGCGACTTTGCCGCCGGTGAAGACCTGCCGGAAGGCTCAGGCCCCACGGTGGCCTTGCTCAGCTATAGTTTCTGGCACAGCGATTTCTCCGCCGATCCGAAAATCATCGGGCGTGTGCTTCGTCTCGACGGCAAACCGGTGACCGTCGTCGGCATCTTACCGCGCTCGTTCGAGCTGGGCCCCGCCGGCATTGTGCCCATCTGGGTCCCTCTGCACTTGAATCTTTATGAAACCACGGCGCGCAGCGGCCGCTGGTTGAACGTGATTGCCAGGCTTGCCCCTGGCGTCACTCTCGACCAGGCGCGGGCGGAAATGCAATCCATCAACGCGCAACTGGCGCGCGAGTATCCGGAACAAAATGCGGCGGTGACGATAAATGTGGGGCTTCTGCGGACTGAAATCGTCGGCAACATTCGTCCCCTGTTGCTGGTGCTGTTCGCAGCGGTCAGCTTCGTTCTGCTGATCGCCTGCGCCAACATTGCCAATCTGATGATGAGCCGCTCCATCGATCGCCGCCGCGAATTCGCCATTCGCTCCGCTTTGGGCGCCAAGCAGCTTCATCTTGTCTTGCAGTTGCTCATCGAGAGCTTGCTGCTCTCCGTCGCCGGGGCGCTGCTCGGATTTCTGGGAGCTGCCCTGGGAGTATGGCTTCTGACGCGATCAATTCCGGAGGCGCAACTTGCGGCCATGCCATACCTGGCGGATGTCGGCATCAGTTTCCCGGTGTTGGCCTTCGTTGCCGGGATGACTGTGCTCACGGCCATTCTTTTCGGTTTAGGCCCTGGACTCTCCGTTCCGCAAACGCCCATCACGGAAGTTCTGAAGGATGAGTCGCGCGGCGGCACCAGCAGTTCGCACGCAGCCATGCGCAATGTTCTGGTCATCGGCGAGATTGCCATCTGCCTTGTCTTGCTGGTGGCCGGCGGATTGATGCTGCAAAGCCTCCGCTCCGTGCTCAGCCAGAACCCGGGATTCGAGCCGGATCATGTCCTTACGTTTCTCGTCACCCTTTCGGGGCCGTCGTACACAGTCTCGAAGACATGGCCTTTTAGCAATCCCAATGGGCTGCGCTTTGCCCACGACTTCCTCGGCCGCCTGCGGGCTTTGCCGGGCGTCCAAGGCGCATCCGCCACCAGCGGCCTACCGGTAGCTGGGAATCGCGGCACCAATCGCTTCTTGATTGAAGGGCGAGCAGTCGCTCCGGGCGAGGAAGAATCTTCCATCTCCCGCCGGGTAGAGCAGGATTATTTTGCCGTGATGAAAATCCCGCTGCTCCGAGGACGTTCCTTCGCGGCTTCGGATACGCCGAACAGTCCCTGGGTTGTTATCGTGAACCAAGCATGGGTGAAGCGTTATTTGCCTGCCGGTGAGGATCCCACCAGCAAGCGCCTGCGCATGACCTTCTCACCGGGAGAGCCGTTCCGCCAGATTGTCGGCGTGGTGGGCGATGTAGCTGAGGACAATCTCGCCGTGCCTCCGCCACCGGCCATTTACCTCCCGATAGATCAAGACTCAGGTTATACGACATACCTGAACTATGTGATCCGAACCAGTGGCGACCCGAAGGCGATGTTGGGGACAGCGCGTTCCACCATGCACTCCACCGATCCGGAGTTGGCGTTTATTCAGCCGCAATCGCTGGAGGAATTTGTGGACCGCTCGCCGGCGGTGTTCCTGCGGCGCTACCCGTTTTATCTGATTGGCAGTTT
>JBEKCJ010000050.1:0-29861 GCA_050014935.1 Candidatus Korobacteraceae bacterium | reverse complement strand
GTCACCAACGGCCACCTGGACCTGATTCACCGGGGAAGCAAACTCTTCGATAAACTGATCGTGGCCATCGCGCGCAATCTTGATAAGGGCGAGACGCTCTTCTCCATGGAGGAGCGCAAGGAGATGCTGGTGGCCATGACCTCGCAACTCGACAATGTCAGCGTCGATGTTTTCGAGGGACTGCTGGTGAGCTACTGCATCCAGAAGAACGCGAACGCGGTGCTGCGTGGCATCCGCGCCATCAGCGATTACGAATTTGAGCTGCAAATGGCGCTGATGAATCGCAAGATGGAACCACGCGTGGAAACCGTTTTTATGATGCCGGCGGAACAGTATTCCTACCTGAGCTCGCGGATCGTGCGCGAGATTGCCAAGCTGGGCGGCCCTTTGAACGGCCTGGTGCCGGAGATGGTGGAGCAGCGGGTGCGCCAGCGAATCACGCACGGACACCTTTCAGCTACAGGCAAACATCTCTTATGAAGGCCCCGACCATGACAGCTGCCGGAACTCAGCTTCTCACCGAGCGGATCCAACGCATCGAAGTTTCGGCGACTTTGGCGGTAGCCGGAGAAGCCGATAAACTTCGCGCGACGGGCGCGGACCTGGTCGACCTGGGCCCGGGAGAGCCGCATTTCCCTACTCCCGAGCACATCAAGGAAGCGGCCATCGCGGCGATTCGCCATGACTTCACCAAGTACACGGCGGTGGGCGGCACTACCGAATTGCGCGACGCCATTATTCGGCGGCACGCTGCCGACTTCGGCTCCGACTACAAGCGCGAAGATTGCGTCGCCTCCGTCGGTGGCAAACATGCGCTGTTCAATGCCATACAAGTACTGGTCGAAGACGGTGACGAAGTCATTGTGCCGGTGCCCTACTGGGTTTCGTTTAAGGACATTGTGCGCTACGCCGGCGGCGAGCCGGTCTATATCGCCACCGACGAGCGCCGCGATTTCGCGCTGACCGCTGACATGGTGGAGCGCGCCATCACGCCTCGCACGAAAGTCATTCTGCTGAATTCTCCCAACAATCCTTCCGGCGCGGTGATGAAGCCCGAGGACATGACCGCCGTACTGAAGCTGGCGCACGAGCGCGGAATCTATGTGGTCTCCGACGAGTGTTACGTCTATCTGAACCACACTGGCCGGCGATTGTCTGCGGGCTCTGCGCACGAGGCCAAAGAGCACGTCATCATCATTGGCTCCTTGTCGAAGACCTACGCCATGACCGGCTGGCGGCTGGGCTACGCGCTGGGGCCCGCGCCAATCATCAGCGCGATGCAGAAGCTGCAAAGCCAGAGCACATCCAATCCGACGTCGATTGTGCAAAAGGCCGCGGTGGCCGCGCTGACTGGCTCACAGGACTGTGTAAAGCAAATGCTGGCTGGCTATATCCGTCTTCGCGACCAGATTGTTGCCGGCTTGCGCTCGATTCCCGGAATCACTTGCGCTGCTCCCAATGGCGCGTTCTACGCCTATCCCAATGTGAGCCATTATTTTGGGCAGAAGGGAATGAAGTCCGCGTCCGACGTCGCTCACGGATTGCTGCATGAGGCGCACGTGGTGGTCGTTCCTGGGGAAGGCTTCGGTACGCACGATCACGTCCGCATCTCGTATGCGACCTCGCCCGAAAATTTGCAACGCGGATTGGATCGCATGCGCGACTTCTTCGCCAGCGTGTAGCCAATGTCGCAACTCTATCCATTCCTGGTGGTCCCCATCTTCGACGAGCGGCCCTGGGGCAGCCTCGACCTGCGCCCCATCTATACCAGGATCGTGAAAGACCCGATCGGCGAAAGCTGGTTGACCTGGGAAGACAATCGCGTCGCCAACGGCCCGCTCGCCGGACAAAGCCTGGGCGATCTGGCGAAGAAGTTTGGGCGTGATCTGGTCGGGCAAGCCGCCGTCTACGACAATCGCTTTCCGCTGTTGGTGAAGTTCCTGTTCCCGGGCGACAAGCTCTCCGTACAGGTTCATCCCGATGATGAACAGGCGCGCAAGAACGGCCAGCCCTGCGGCAAAACCGAATGTTGGTATGTGCTGCGCGCGAATCCCGGCGCGCAAGTTGCGCTGGGGTTGAAATCAGGAGTGACGCTGGCGGAATTCGAGCAGGCGATTCACGACACACGCGCCGAGAAGCTGCTGAACTGGGTCGATGTCTACGCCGGCGACATGCTCTATGTCGCTGCTGGAACCGTACACACCATCGGTGGCGGAATGGTGCTGGTCGAGACACAACAGACTTCGGACATCACCTATCGCCTGTACGATTACGGCCGCCCGCGCGAACTGCACATCGCAGAAGGATTGGCCGCGACCAAACTGCACACGAACGCCGGCAAAGTGCTGCGTAGTGCGGATCCTTCGATAGGCTCAGGGCCGGCGCCTCAGCGCCGCGTTAGCGCCGGAGAAGATTTGCTCGAGCCGGCTTCAGCTAGCGCGAACGTCCTGGTGCGCTCACCGTTCTTTCAGGTTGAGAAGATGCAGTTGCGCGAGCCGTTGCACTCGAAGGTGACACGCGATTCGCCGCACATTTTGGTCGCGGTAAGCGGCGCCGGCATCGTAGAGTCGCAAGGCATGGAGCCGATCAACTTCGTCACCGGCGATGCCGTCGTGGTTCCCGCCTGCGTTTGTGAATACCTCGTGCGTCCGCAGTGGGAGTTGGAAGTCATGCGGATGTCGCTGCCCACGGGCGCGGTCGCAGAGCCCCAGACCAACCTGCCGCAATCCATCGGCGCCAAATAAAATTCACCACAAAGCCGCAGCGCGAAGACTGCCAAGAACGCTCGGCTACGGGGTGATTTCCCAAATCGTGCCTCGCTCGTGCGCGCCTGCTGCATCACATACCCCGTAGAGATTGCCCGCGGAATCGACGGCTACGATCCCGTTAGGGAACGCGCCATCATCGCCGCCGGTGAACTCATAAAGCTGCGTGAAGGTCCACGAATTTCCAACCGGCGACAGTTTAAACACCATCCCATAGTGGTCAGGGTTAATGCCGGGAGTGCCCGGGGTTGAACCATAGATATTTCCAGCGGCGTCCATGGTCAAGTTATTGATTGGTCCATTGCCCGGGAACACGTACAGCACCGTCTCACGCCAGGTGCCGTCGCCTTGCGGCGAGAGTTGAAAGACGGTAGCCGGCTCAACCTGGTATGCCCCGCCCGTCGTGCCGTAGGCATTTCCGGCCGCATCGAAGACCAGGCCACCAACCGGAAAGGCGCCATCGTTGCCGCCTTGAAAGCTGTATATCGTTTGCTGTTGCCAGGCCTGCCCGGAGGGAGTTAGCTCGTATACCTGGCCGTACGCCCCTGCGAACCCGATCGTTCCGTAAAGGTTTCCAGCCGCGGCGAAAGTGAGTCCGGAATTCGTGTTGGTCGGTGAGTCGTTGTTTCTGAGGTTGGCGATAATGTTTTCCGCCCACCCATTCTGCGTCTTGACTAGCTGATAGGCCGTGCCTTCTCCATAGAGACCGCCATCCAGGGTAGTTCCGTAGATGTTGCCGGCGGGATCGAATATAAGCGGACCGGTGAAGGGGTCGGAGCCGTCGTGGATATTATTGGACCCGCCAAACCAATAGATGCGCGTCTCATCCCAAAGACAAAGCGCGCTCTCGCAAGAGTCTGCTGAAGGCTGCACGCTGTAGACGGTCCCAAGATAACCATAGTTGCCGCCTTGAATCGTAGTCCCGTAGAGCGCGCCTTCCGGACCAAAGACGACCGGAGCGTAGGGGCCGCGGCCGTCATTTTGCGGGTGAAAGTAATAACGAGGCTGGAACAGCCAACTCGAATGCTCGTGTTTGAGCTCAAAAACACTCTCGACACTGCCGTTGGACGTTGTTCCGTATAAATTGCCGGCCTGGTCAAGGACCAGCCCTGTTAGATTGCCGCCGGGCTGGTCAGTCAGTGCGTACAAAACATGCAGGGTCTGTGCCTGCGCGAACGGCGTTGCGATCACTGCCATCGCACACAGCAGCGCCGGCGTGAACGCCAGCAACCGAATTCTGCTCCGCAATGCATTCCGCAAAATCCCAGGCCGGTTCCTCATGATGTTCTCCTGCAACTAAGCGAGCGTTCGCGATTCGCCGTTCTTTAGGCGCGAACACTATACACCCGATTGGCCGGCGGATGTCTGGAAACGGGACGGCTTCTGCGAACGCGTCTTATCATAACCAATCCAGGAGTACCCGCCGAAGCCCTTTCGTACACTCCCGCAGGCGATTGAACCTCTCGCGCGTCGCGAACTGCGGCATTCTTCAGTAGAATCGAGGATTCGACATTCGCTGTGTTCGGAGCCTGCCCCGAGCGCAGCCGGAGGGTGTCTCTGTGGTGAAAAACTTTGGCCGATAACTTCTATCCAGTCATCCTTGCGGGCGGACGCGGCACGCGCTTTTGGCCTTTGAGCCGCAAGCGCATGGCCAAGCAACTGCTCCCGCTGAACAGCAAGAAAAGCATGATCCAGGAGACGGTCGAGCGGTTGCTGCCGTTGGCCAAGGCAAAGCGCTTCTGGGTCATCACCAATGACGACCTGCGCGCGCCGATTGCGCGCCAGCTCAAGAAGCTCGACAAGAAGCAGATCATTGCCGAACCTGTGGGGCGAAATACCGCGCCAGCAATCGGGCTGGCTGCCTTCCTGCTGGAGAAGCGCGATCCAAGCGCGGTGATCGGCATGTTCCCGTCCGACCACGTCATCGGCGACGAGAAGCGTTTTCGCGACGACATCCAGGGAGCGGCCGAGATCGCCGCGAGAGGAGCGAACATCGTCGTCATCGGCATTAAGCCCACGCGCGCTGAAACCGGCTACGGATATATCGAGGTAAGTTTGAAGGAGAGCCGGATTAAGCCAAAAGGCAGTCACTCAGCGGCTAAAGCCGACCTCGTTGGCTCGGACTTTACGGACGGCTTGAAGGCCGTCCCCTTCAAGGCAAGGCTCGATGCGAGGCTCTCCAGCCCGGGTACCGACGTGTTCAATGTGCGACGTTTCACCGAGAAGCCGACGGCCGAGGTTGCGGAACAATTTGTGAAGGCGGGCAATTTCTTCTGGAACAGCGGCATGTTCGTTTGGGGAGCGCGGACGCTGGCCGACGCCTTGCGCGAACACTTGCCCAAGACTGCTCCACTGCTGGAAGAAATTGCGGCAAGCTATGGCACGCGCAAGTTCGAAAAGACGTTCGCCAGGCTCTATCCCAAGTGCGAGAACATCAGCGTGGACTATGCGCTTTTGGAACCACGCTCAGCGAAGGGCGAAGCCAAGTCGGGCATCTATTGCATCCCAGCCGGCTTTGGCTGGAACGATCTGGGCTCGTGGACGGCGCTGTATGAGCATCGCAATGCCGGCGGCAAAGACAGCGCCAACGTCATCTCAGCCGAGCAGTCCTTCAACTTGAATGCGGAAGGAAACTTCATCCACTGCCGGGCCGACAAATTCGTTGCTGTGGTTGGTGTGACGGGCCTCGTTGTGGTGGAGACGGAAGACGCGCTGCTGATTACCACCCGCGAGCACGCCCAGGACGTGGGCAAGGTTGTGAAGTACCTGGACGAGAAGAAACTGAAGCGGCTGGTGTGAAGGCAGCAATAGCAACTAGCAATCAGCCAAATCATGTTGGTTCGTGCTCTGACGCGAAGTTGATAGCTGAACACATCGCTACACAGGCCGACGAACCGAGTCCCGCTTGCGGGACGATAGATCATAGCCCAGCGCTTCAGAGCTGGGTAGCTGCAATATTATGGTTGAGCCCCTTCAGGGGCGGCACATGGGCCGGATGCGGAAGAAGGAACCGCAGATCCCTCGTCGGCCTGAAGGCCTCCTCGGGATGACAACATAAGGGAACTCGCAACGGCGCAGCTAAAGCTGTGCCCCTTCAAAGACGTCGATGACCACTGCAATCAAATTCGGCACTGACGGATGGCGCGGCATCATTGCCGACGACTTCACCTTCGACAACGTTCGCCGGGTCGGCAACGCCATGGCGCATTACGTGCACCAACATGAGGACGCCAGCAAAGGTCTGGTCGTCGGCTACGACACCCGCTTCGCTTCCCCGCGGGCGGCGGAGATCATCTCTGAAGTTCTGGCGGCTGCGGGCATCGCGGTGCGACTTTCCGACGACTACACGCCTACTCCCGCGCTCTCCTACGCGGTGAAGAATCTGGGCGCGGCGGGCGGTGTGATGATTACCTCCAGCCATAATCCGTTTAACTGGAACGGTGTGAAGTACAAGGCGGGTTACGGCGGCTCAGGCACGCCGGCGATCATGAAGGCGATTGAGGGCGAGTTGGATTCGCCTCGGCTGGAGCGCAAGGGCGGCAGCGTGACCGTCACCGATTTCAAGACGCCGTACATTGCAGCCATCAAGAACTTCGTCGATCTGAAGCTGATTGAGAAAGCCGGCTTCAAGTTCGCCATCGACGTGATGTACGGCGCCGGACGCGGCGTGGTGAAAGGCATCTTCACGGAAAGCGGCATCAACCACTTCGAGATTCGCGGCGAGCTCAACCCGCTGTTCCCCGGCATCAATCCTGAGCCCATCGAGCCGCACATCGCGATGCTGCAAGAAACCGTCGTGCATGCCCGTTGCCAGGCCGGGATGGCTACGGACGGCGACGCGGACCGCATCGGCGCAGTCGCGGAGGATGGCAGCTTTGTGGATGCGCACAAGATCTATTGCGTGATCCTGGAGTGGCTGCTGAAACGCAAGCAATGGCCGGGCGAGATTGTGCGAGCGTTCAACACCACGCGCATGCTGGACCGTATTGCGACCAAGTACGGCCGCAAGCTGCACGAGTGCGGTATCGGCTTCAAGTACATTTGCGACCTCATGCTGGAACGCGACATCCTGATCGGCGGCGAGGAGTCTGGCGGCATCGGAATTACCCGCCATCTGCCGGAGCGCGATGGCATTTTGAATTCGCTGTTGCTGGCCAACATCATGGCAGAGGAAGAAAAGGCGCTGGGACAGTTGGTTCGCGATCTGCAAAAAAAATACGGCGAGCATCACTATGGCCGCGTCGATCTTCACCTGAGCAATGAAGTCAAAGATGAAGCCATGCGGCGGGTGCAGGCCAGACCTGGAAGGATTGGTAGCTACGGCGTACTGAAGGTGGAGACTCTGGACGGCGTGAAGTTCTTCCTGGACGCCCCCACCTACGGCAATGGCGCCGAGGCCTGGGTACTGGTCCGGGCTTCGGGTACAGAGCCGCTGCTACGCATTTATTGCGAGGCGGCGTCAGCCGACCTGGTAGCCCAGGTTCTGAAGGAAACCGAGGCCTTCGTCCGGTCGGAAAACTCGACCTCCGTCTGATATCAGACACTACCCTCCAATTCCTTTCTGTCCACCAAATGGGGCAGTTGTTGTATACTAGACCTGCGTGTGTTCGAACGGCGCGTTTAGCAGCCATCCCTCCCTGTCTCGAGCGATTCCTGCCTGGAACCTTCCGATTCACCAACGCAACATCAACACTAAGGAAAATCAAGAAACAAATGGAACAAGGAACAGTAAAGTGGTTTAACGATGCCAAAGGCTTTGGCTTCATTTCACGTCAGAACGGCGAAGATGTTTTCGTCCATTTCTCCGCCATTCAGTCGAACGGCTTCCGCTCCCTGCAGGAAGGTCAAGCCGTGAGCTTCGACGTGAAGCGTGGTGCAAAGGGTTGGCAGGCTGAGAACGTACAGGTTCTGTAAACACGAGGCACGAAGCGAGGGTAGCGGATGCTGCCCTCTGCTATTTGCGACGATGAGAAGGCGATTGAGTCTTTGGTCGTATCACCCCAATTCATGCCGCGTAGGGCTGCCAAAGGACCGGCCGGCAAGCGGCCTACTCTGAAAGCGAGGAACCAATGAAGAACATCTACGTGGGGAACCTAAGCTTCGATGCGACTGAAGACCAGGTACGCGCGATGTTTGAAGCGTACGGCCCGGTCGATAGGGTCAGCATTGTGACTGATCGCGACACCGGGCAATCGCGCGGCTTCGCATTTGTCGAAATGTCGGACGATGACTCGGCCGGCAAGGCTATGGAAGCCCTCAACGGCACCAACCTGAGCGGGCGGAACCTGACCGTGAACGAAGCCCGTCCGAAGACGGACCGGCCCCGGCGCGAAGGCGGCGGTGGTGGGCGCGGGGGCGGTGGCGGTGGCCGTGGTCGCGGGGGCGGCGGTGGTGGCGGCGGCGGTTGGGGACGCTACTAATCTCTGGACTGAGCCTGTAGCACAGAGTCGACGATAGACATTAATGCCGGGGCAGAACGCTGCCTCGGCATTCCTATTTGCCCACCGTTCTGGTTCGCGTCCTGCGATTCCACAAGAACAAACAACTCTGATAGGCTGAAACGGCATTTTCGCGCGCCTTTGCACATGCCTGACGACTCCAGCTATGCCATCCAATTTGCAGGTGTTGGATTTCGTCTGCCGCAAGGAAAGAGCCTCCTGTGGGACCTGGACCTTGCGGTGCGAACTGGCGAGACGTTTATGCTGGTGGGCCGCAGCGGATCAGGGAAAACAACCTCGCTGAAGCTGATCAATCGGCTGCTGACGGCAACCTCGGGCGAGGTACGGGTTGAAGGCACAGCCGTCGACCAATGGGACACGGTCCAGTTGCGGCGGCGCATCGGATATGCCATCCAGGACGTTGGACTTTTTCCGCACTACAGTGTTTTCGAAAACGTAGCCCTGGTCCCAAAGCTTGAGGGATGGGACGGGCGCAAGATCGCGTCTCGCGTGGAAGAGGTGTTGGCCCTGGTGGGGCTGCCGCTTGGCGAGTTCGCCGGCCGATATCCCGATGAGCTCTCCGGCGGGCAGCGCCAACGGGTTGGACTGGCGCGAGCATTGGCAGCCGAGCCGCCCATTTTACTGATGGACGAGCCCTTCGGCGCACTCGATCCCATCACCCGGGCCGAGATCCAGATCGAGTTCCAGAAGCTACAAACGAAGTTGGGCAAAACGATTGTCTTCGTGACTCACGACGTGAGCGAGGCGTTGCTGCTCGGCAGCCGGATTGGGCTGATGGAAGACGGCAGGCTACGCGGAGTGTATAGCCCGAAGGAATTTCTGGAGGCGCCGGACCCTTCGGTGAAGGCGTATGTGGATGTGTTTCGCACGCGCCAGCAGATGTTTCAGAGTTCAAATAGCTAGAGCGGCGATCAGTTGCTCGGAGAGAAAGCCAATCGCGCGGAACTCTCGTGAACTTCATCTTCACCCACAAACGCGAGGTCGCCACGCTCACCGGCGAACACCTCTGGCTCGTCGGTATCTCGATGTTACTGGCGATCGCCGTCGGCGTGCCGCTGGGAATCCTTCTGACCCGCAGGCCCAAGTGGAAGGCGGTGGTGCTGGGCAGCACGAACGTCATTCAGACCATTCCCAGCCTGGCGTTATTCGGACTGCTGCTGCCGCTGCCATGGCTGGGCGCGCGGGCCGATCGCCTGGCGATCGTTGCCCTGGCGCTTTACGCGCTGCTTCCCAT
The DNA here is from genome assembly GCA_050014935.1 of Candidatus Korobacteraceae bacterium. Lineage (GTDB taxonomy): Bacteria > Acidobacteriota > Terriglobia > Terriglobales > Acidobacteriaceae > Bog-257. Next base: position 20,403 of record JBEKCJ010000050.1, on the reverse strand, counting down.
CGTGCGTAACACCTATGTTGGCATCGCCGGCATCAATCCGCCAGTGCGGGAGGCGGCGATTGCAATGGGACTCACATCCGGTCAACTTCTGTGGCATGTCGAATTGCCGCTGGCGCTGCCGGTCATGCTAGCGGGAATTCGTGTTGCCGCGGTCATCACGATTGGCGTTGCCACTATTGCGGCCGCTATCGGCGCAGGCGGGCTCGGCGAGTTTATCTTTCGCGGCATCGCCATGGTCGATAACGGCGTAATCCTGGCGGGCGCGATCCCCGCGGCCCTGATTGCGTTGGCCGCGGACCTGCTGCTCAGTGGCGTCGAGAAGCTGCTGGTGCGGCACCGAAGCTGACCATGAACCGCCGCACGTTCCTCTCCGCATTGGCGCTGACCGTTTGCAGCGGCTGCCTGTCTCGCGAGGCCGCGCTGACAGTCGGCTCCAAGAACTTCACCGAACAGCTCATCCTGGGCGAACTCCTGACGCAGTATCTCCACAGCGTTTGCCATATGCCGGTTGATGGGCGCTTCTACCTGGCGGGTACTTACATCTGCCAGCAGGCAATGCTCGCCGGACGAATCGACACTTACGTCGAGTACACAGGGACGGCGCTGGCGGCGATCCTGAAGGAACAGTTCGCCGGCGAGCCGGGCAGCGTCTATCAGCGAGTAAAGCAGGAGTACAAGCAGCGATTCAACCTGGATGTCATGCCGCCGCTGGGATTCAACAACAGCTTTGCCATGGTGATGCGGGGCGACGACGCCCGGCGGTTGGGAGTGAAAACGCTGTCGCAACTTGCAGCAGCTCCGCAGATGAGGCTGGGAGTGGGTTATGAATTCCTCGAGCGGCAGGATGGCTATCACGGCCTGGTCAAGACATACGACTTGCGTTTTGCCGAAGCTCCGCGCGTGATGGACCTGGGGCTGCTCTATCGCGCTCTGCAAAATCGGTCAGTCGACATTGTGGCCGGCAACAATACGGATGGCCTCATCGCCGCGCTCGGCCTGGTTGTGCTGGAGGATGACAAACACTACTTCCCGCCTTATGACGCGGTACCGATTGTGCGGCCCGCTCTTTTCCAGGAGTGTCCAAGAGCGCAGGATGCATTCGCGCGACTGGCAGGCCGAATCACCGCGGAGGACATGCGAGCGATGAATTACGCCGTCGATGGAGAGAAGAAAGACGCCGGCGCGGTAGCGCGAGATTTTCTAGGGAGCCAACATCTCGTGGTATGACAACCGGGTTCCTTGCCGGTATCGGAATTGCAGCGGTATTCCCACGCGAGTAGTCTAAAGCTCAAGAATGGCAGGCAACGGCAACAATGGGCGCCGGTATCCTCAGTTCGTCTTAGGCGATACCTTGAGCGTCGCGTTCCAGACATTTCGTATCGGCAAGATGCGATTCATCCTCACTTCGCTGGGGATGGTGATTGGGACGGCATCGCTCATCCTGGTGGTCACCATCGGTCTTACCGGCAAACAATATCTGCTCCAGCAAATCCAAAACATCGGATCCAACATGATGGTTGCGGAATACGCCGGGGGCGGCATCTATGGGCGCGACGCTTCCAGCGACTTCCTCACGCTCGACGACTTGACCGCGGTGCGCCAGCAAGTCCCCGGCATCAGTAACGCTTCGCCCATGATCGAGTTTCACGACCGCATCGCTGTGCCCGGTGGCAAAGAGCGCGAAGTCATCGTGCTGGGCGTCTCCCGCCAGTATCTCAACGTGCGCAATTTGCAGATCCTCTCAGGCCGATTCTTCGACGACGGCGACACCGCGGCCCGCAATAAGGTCGCGGTGATAACCCAGAAACTGGCCGAGGCGCTGGGCTCGCTGGACTCCGCGGTGGGGCAGGAGATCAAGCTCAACGGACTTCCCTTCACCGTGATTGGGACCTTTCGGGAGCGCGTGGATACCTTCGGCCAGTCCGAAATCTCCGACGACACCATCCTGGTTCCGTACACCGTGGCGCGCTACTTCACCAACAGCGACGAGGTAAAGCAGCTTTTCTTTTCGGTGTCCGATTCCGCTGAAGTGCCTCGCGCCACGCAGGAAATCCATGACGTGTTGCAGTCCCGGCATCGTCCGGAGTCGGGTTACCGGGTCGACAATTTGACGCAGTTGCTGCAAGTGGCCGCCAAGACCGCGGATACGCTGACCGAGGTGCTGCTGCTGATCTCGGTGCTGACTCTGATTGTGAGCGGAGTCGGCATCATGAACATCATGCTAGCCACGGTGAACGCGCGCATCCGCGAAATCGGGGTGCGCAAAGCGGTGGGCGCCACGAATTCCGAGATCCGCGCACAATTTATGGTGGAAGCGATCCTCATTTCGCTTTCCGGCGGCATCGTTGGGATCGTGCTTGGCTTGGCGCTGCCACTGTCGGTGCGCTTCGTCACCAACTACCGTGTCCCCATATCAGGATGGTCAGTGATCATTGCGGTGCTGGTCTCCAGCCTGGTTGGGGTATTATTCGGAACGGCGCCCGCCGCGCGCGCCGCGCACTTCGACCCTATCGAGAGCCTGCGTTACCAGTAGAGAACCAAGCCGCCTCGCCGGGTACACCGTGGGACCATCACGATTGATTGCAGGACGACGCTGGGCCATGACAAAAGCCGCCCTCACAGGGCGGCTTCGCATTCCGCATGCAAAATGGTTTAGATGCTGCTGTGCTCGAGGATTCCCTTTTCCAGCTTCTCCTGGCACTCAATGCAGTGGCGAGTCCAGGGAACGGCCTCCAGACGCTTGGCATTGATCTCGTCGCCACAAGAGATGCATTGGCCGAAACTGCCTTCCCGTATGCGCTCGAGTGCGCCGTCCACCATCTGAAGCAACTGGCGATCGTTGTTGCTCTGATGGAAGAGGAATTCCTTGTTATAAGAGTTGGCAGCCCGGTCGGCGATGTCCTGTGCGGACTCCACGTCGGCGTCGCGGCCATCCTGGGCCGTGCGAGTCATGGCGTACCGCAACTCCCGCTGGCGCTCCTCTAAACGCTTCTTAAAACTTTCGAGTTTCTTTCTCTCCATAGCTACTGTACCCCGGCGATCCCGCCCTGCCGGCTGACCGGCCTGGCGGGCAAAAATGCACTGTGCGAACGGGAATCATATGCGTCTGGAAGAACGTACGTCAACTCCGTCCGTCACCGATGTTTGGGTTGTGACCCAATTAGGGAATTTGATGCCGAATGGCCGCGTTTCGAACCAAACAGCGAAGTTAAACACAAAAAAGCGGCCCCGAGGGACCGCTTTTCTTAAAGAGGCGAAAAATAGGCGGGCGTCATTCCAGGAAGGCGCTACGAGGCGATGTCCCGCTCTGCGGGACGAATAGAGAGAAGTCGAGACAGGTAACTAACTTCAAGGAGATTGTGCCTCTTTGATGGTATAGCTGATGCACTTAGGCTTCCAAAGGCACCGATGACGCCGCTCACACCAGCGCAGGCTTCGAAAGCCATTGCAATCAGGGACAATGGCAGAATTGTTGCGAGAGATGGGATCGAAGAACTCGAGCGGCAGGCCGTGCGTCAGAGTGGTATGCCGATGCAAACCTTTAGGCGGTCAGGTTCTTATTCTGGGCATTTTGCTCTTCGATGGCTTTCAACTTATTCAGCAGGGCCTTATAGCTGATCTTGAGGATTTTCGCGGCTTGGCGGCGATTCCAGCGGGTTTGCGTCAAGACGCGTTCGATGGCCTCGCGCTCGGCTGACCAGGCGGCGCGCCTTCCAATCTCCAGCAAGGACGGGGTGTCGGCGTCGCCGCCATTGCCTTTCGCCGAGTCGATCGGGATCGCTCCGCCAATAGCCTGCGATCGATCGCCGTCAGATCTTACGCCGCTCGCGGCCGCCTCCAAGCCGGTTCCCGGCATGACACTGACGGCCGGTTTGCGGAGCGAGAGTTCGCGGACGATCTGCGCCTCGTTGCCTACGATCACGTAGCGCTTGACCAGGTTCTCCAGCTCGCGAATATTCCCGGGCCAGCCATGTTCCATCATGCAAGTAATGGCGGCGTCGCCGAATGGCGCCGGATGCTTGCCGTAAAACTCGCTGTACCGGCGCAGGAAATAATCCAGAAAAACGGGGATCTCCCCGCGCCGCTCGCGCAGCGGCGGGATATGAATGGTGATGACGTTCAAGCGGTAGAAGAGATCCTCGCGAAAGCTCCCCTCCCGGACCGCAGGTTCCAGTTGCTTGTTGGTGGCAGCCAGCACGCGCACGTCGACGGAGAGGTCGCGCTTGCCGCCGAGACGGGAAAACCCGCCATCCTGAAGAACGTGCAGCAACTTGGCCTGGAGCGCGGGAGGCATCTCGCTCACTTCGTCCAGAAACAGAGTGCCGGAGTTCGCCAGGTCGAACTTGCCCGGCTTTTGCCGGGTGGCGCCGGTGAAGGCGCCGGGTTCGTAGCCGAACAACTCGCTTTCCAGCAACTCATAGGGGATGGCCGCACAATTGACTTTGACGAAAGGCTTGTCGAAGCGCCCCGATTGAGCATAGATCATGCGAGCGACGACTTCCTTGCCAGTGCCACTCTCCCCGCAGATGAGCACCGTAGCCGTGGTATCGGCCACTTTCTCGATGGTGTACTTCACTTCTTCCATCGCGGGACTGGTTCCGAAAAGACCGGCGAAATCGCCATTGCGCCAGACCTGATCGCGCAGCGGGGTGGTCTCGGCGGGAAGGCGTTGTTTCTCCAGAATCCTGTCGATGCGGAGGTCCAGATCCTTAACTTCGAAAGGCTTGGCCAGGTAAGCGTCGGCTCCCAGCTTGGAGGCGTTGAAAATGGTGTCGGCATCGTGACGGGCCGACAAGATTATCACTGCGACATGCGGCTTGGCCTGCTTGATTTGTTGCAGGGTATGGAATGCGGCGTCGACGGGCGTGGTGAGATCGAGCAGGACCAGAGTTGGATTCTGGAGACGCAGCGTGCGGAGAGCTTCTTCGCCGCTGCTGGCGCTGCTTACGTCGAAGCCACGAGCGACCAGGTGGGAAGTGAGAAATCTCCCCCGACCGGAGTCGTCATCGGCGATCAACACCCGCAGCTTGGTTGCTGGGATCACTTCCACTCCGAGTTGAGGTTGCCGGGAAGCATTCCCCGACTCAAACAGGGAAATCAACAATCCAATATGAGAATCCCGATACCCACTTCCAGGTTGCACTGGCCCGTAGAAGCGGCGCCAGTAGATCCGTGATTCCCCGCGGGAACCATCCAACCCTGGAATTACGAATGGTGATTGTGTGGAACGATTGTAACTCCGCAGCCGCTCGGGTGAGCGCTTGCAGTGGAGAATTTTGTGTTAAGAGGCGGTAAATTGACAGGAAATTGAAATAGGGCGGCCCGTAACGGCCACCCTTTTCAAGAGGTACTTAGCTTCCGCCCGAGACGGTGCGGAGCTTACCCGGCATGAAGTGATACGGAGGCCAGGGACCAGTGATGGTGACGTGACAATCTTTGAAGTGCCGCGTGGCCGTGCCATAGCGGTTCTGATACTTGGCGACGGCGTTGGAATCGATCAGATGCGCAAAATCAATGAGCATGCCGCCGGAATCGGTGCGCTTGCAGATAACGTCTTCCTCCAGCGGGGAGAACAGTTTGTGCACCTGCATGGAAAGCGCGCGCGCCTTGGTCTGCCGTTCGCGGTCACGGGACGCTTGCTCGCGCAACTGGCGCAGATACTCGCCTCCCACTCCGGTGGGTAACGCCAGGATCGCCTCTTCCAGCATGCCGTCTTTCACCAGAAGCTTGAAGTGCATTTCGGCCTTGCCGCGCAAACGGTCAACCGTCTCCAGAAAAGTCCTGCGGTTCGCCCTTACAGCCCGGCGCAAGGCTTCATCGGTATCGAAGATGGTGCCAAAGCGAAAAGGCAGGACGGTGAGGGTGCGAAAGCACTCGCTGACTACGCGGGAATGATCGACGATAGCTTGTTGCGTGAGAGTTTGTGCGGTGGAATATTCGCTGACGATGACGGCAAAATCGCCGCTAGGGTAGGCCAGTATCGAAGCGCCATTGACGCCTCGAAGGTTCTCTATCGCGAAAGGGCGCCGAGCTCGTGTGCCATTCTGGAGGCCCTGTTGCTCCGTAATACAATACGCGTACCACGCCATCTTAGTCTCTCCTGGGAGTACTCGCACACAGGTCGAAGGGCGCTGTGCATGAGGGAATCTTTGACTTTCGAACGTGGAATTGCAGATCTTTAGGTGTTAATTGTGAACTTTACGGGAGCCACATCCCAACTTCTCTATCCTAAGCCTTTAGTCGTAGTAACCGCAACATAAGAATTCACATAAAGGGCTGTTTTTATTGGCTGGACAAGGCAAAAGAGTTGGTTGAGGGAAGTAGGCCATCCGTGGAAGCGAAATGGTGGCACTTTCCGGAAGCGCGGCTCTACATCTTTCGAGGGGTAGGGTTCATAGTTGCGATTGGAAGTTGGGTTAGGCAGCCCGATGCGCACCAAGAGACACGGATTGGAATGCCTGAATCCTGCGGCGAGTTAGGCGGCCCACATGGATGTCAGACGGTGACGTTAATGCCTGCGCTGGAAACGCCCGTCAATCCAGTGGCGCCGGCCCCGGGTACGGCGTTGGGTGCAACCTGCTGCCAAGTCTGCTGCATGGCTGAGAAGGCCTGCTGCGCTGCCGACAGATTACCGGATTGCAAGGCCTGACCAAGTTGGTTCAAGGCTTGTCCAAGCGGGTTCTGCGTGCTCCCTACATGACTGCGATGAGGATCGGCAGTGGCGCCCGCCACTCCGATGGGAAGCGAAGAGAAGGCTTGCCGGGCGGTTGCCAGATTGCCCGATTGCAGCGCCTGCCCAATGGTGTTCAGCGCTTTGGCGACCGGACTATTGCTGCCGAACTGGCTGGCAGCGGATTGCGACAGAGTGACAAAGTCGGTCTGCGCCTGCGCCAGATTTCCGGACTGCAAATCCTGGCCCAATTGTTTGAACTCACCCCGCACCTGCTGATAGTTACGTTGAATGTTGGCAAGCTGAGACAGGCTGCTGCTGGCGATTCCGGCGATGGACATGTTTGCCTCCCATGCGATAGCACCTCCCGCGCCACAGTACGCGCGGAGGACGGCGCCCGGAAGGCGCTATCGCACCCATAACAAGGGCAATCCGGATGCCGCTGAAGATTAGTGAATTCCAGGAGTGGCGCGAACTACACTACCCACACTGCAGCGAAATGCTGACGGCTGCGGATCAACAGCTTATAATCGAGAGTTTTGTGACTACATTGTGAGGCGAACCGTAATGGCTCAAGTGTCAATGGCAGCGATTCCCGCCCTGAAGGACAGCTTTGCGCAACTCCGCGCCCGCATGGAGAAGGCGGTGGAAGACTTTCGCCAAGAGATGGCTTCTACCCGCACCGGTCGTGCATCGGTGCACATGCTGGACAGCGTGACCGTGGACGCTTACGGCTCGCAGATGCCGCTGAACCAGTTGGCCAACGTGAGCGCGCCGGAGCCGCAACTGATAACCGTGCAGGCATGGGACGTCAGCCTGATCGGCGCCATCGAGAAGGCCATCCGCAGCGCCGACCTGGGCTTGAACCCTATGAACGATGGCAAGCTGGTGCGCGTGCCCGTGCCCGCGCTGACCGAGGAGCGCCGCAAAGAAATGGTCAAGCACCTTCATAAGGCTCTGGAAGAACATCGCACCGCGGTTCGCAACATCCGCCGCGACGGCAACGAGCTGATCAAGAAAGCGATGAAGGACAAAAAGATCACTGAAGACGAAGAGCGTGGCGCGCTGGACCAGATCCAGAAGCTGACCGATGACGAAATCAAGAAGATGGAAGAGCTGGCCAAGGGCAAAGAAAAAGACGTGATGTCGATCTGAGGATAGCAACTAGCAGCTAGCAATTAGGAACTAGCCGTCCGGATGCCGAAAGACACCCCTGTTTATGACAACTGCGACCATCCTGGGTTTCTTGGGCGACAGCCTGACGTTTGTGGGCGGAGCGGTCCTGGGCTGGGATGCGCTTATGCGAGATCGTGAGTTCAAGAAACAGCAACAGCTGGGAACTGTTGCCTTAAGCGACCTCAAAGATATAAGAATTGTATCCCACGGAATTAAGCTCACTGGACCGAACGATGTTGAGCGCGTGTTCATCCGCCAATCCGTGCGGCGAGCTCTTGTGGGGACCATCATCATGACGATCGGGTTCATCTTGTTGTTATGCAGCCGCGGCTGCGAAGCGCGCTCCCATTCGGCTGAGCCGCCCGCCCTATCCAAAGCGACATCCAATTGACTTGGCGGCCACGGCTTGGTATTCTATGGTCGTCGGAATTTCCGATTGTCCGATTGTCGGATTCGGAGGGTTGCCATGCAGGAATTGTTTCGCATGAAGATTGCCGCCAAACGCCAGTTGACGGTACCGCAACGGCTTTTGGATGTCCTTGGCCTGGCCGAAGGCGACGAAATTCAGATTGAGGTGTCGGACGGACAAATCGTCGGTACTCATGCCTGCAAGACGATCCCGACGGCCTTGTTGGGTAAAGATCTGTTGTCCAAGATCCGCAAGCGCGAGGAGCACCTGATCCAGGGCAAAGGTCTGACTGTGGCGGAGGCAATTGCCAAGGCCGACGAGACCCCGATGCCGCAGTACGTAAAAGTCTTGACGGGAGCTGCGAGAAGAACCGTGAATGCGGGAGGGCAGCGGGCACGGGCGGCGGCAGCGGGCGCAGCTTCGTACAAAGAAGACTAGCGGACGCGCCTAGCGCTCACCTACTATGACGGCGTGGCCAGCGCGATCGACATAGAGATTTACGACGACTTCCCGGCCGACTACCAGGAAAAACTTTCCCCCGAGGCGCGGGCGGAGGTGAAAGCCTTGCTGGCCCAGTTACAGGTCAATCCTTACGAACCTTCGCTTCAGCAAAAATGCATCCTGCAAGAACATGAGATTTTTGAATACCCTCTTTCCGGCGGGTATTCGATTCTCTGGAAGGTGCATCATCCCGGCCTGTCCATAACCACGTTAGACATGCAGGTTCTCCTGGTTTCCATCGAGCGCACCTCGAAGAAAAAGTGATCTGCGCAGCAGGGGCCATGCATTATTCTTAACTCTTCAACATGCTGCTCGATCTGGGCGATCTGCGGGTACGCGACTGGCGCAGAGATGATCTCGACGCCCTGCTGCGCTGTGCCAATAATCCGAAGATTGCCGCTAACCTGCGCGATCAGTTTCCCTACCCTTACACGCGGCGCGATGGCATCGACTATTTGAATTATGTGCGCTCCACGGATGTGCCAATGTCCTTTGCGATCGAATACGGTGGTGAAGCCATCGGGGGCATTGGCTTCAAGCTGGGCGTGGACATCGCACGGCTGAGTCTGGAAATGGGTTACTGGCTGGGCGAACCCTTCTGGGGACGCGGCTTTACCAGCCGCGCCGTGACCGCAGCATCCGATTGGGCCCTGGACAACTACAAGATCGTCCGCATCTTCGCCACGGTTTTCTCCCACAATGTGGCCTCCATACGGGTGCTGGAGAAGGCCGGGTTCGAGCGCGAGGGAATCCTGCGTCGCAGCGCCATCAAGAACGGCGTGATTCTGGACCAGGTGATGTACGCCAAGGTGCGGTGAGCGAAAGCCCCTATCCTGCTAGCATACCTGTGTGCCTCCGCTGCTGGATGTTCGCAACCTGAGCATTGAATTCGTCACCGCCCAGGGGATGATGACGGCCGTCCGCGATGTCAGCTTTCGCATCGCTGCGGGCGAGGTACTGGGATTGGTTGGGGAGTCGGGTTCGGGGAAATCAGTCAGCGCTCTGGCGATCCTCCGCCTGCTTCCGCCGCAAGCCCGCATTCGCGGCAGCATCCAGTTTCGCGGCGAAGAGTTGCTAACGTTGGCCGAACCGGAAATGCGGCACATCCGCGGAGCGGGAATCAGCATGATCTTCCAGGAGCCGATGACCGCACTGAATCCGGTGATGCGGGTGGGCGACCAGATTGCCGAGGCGGTGCTTGCCCACGCGGAGCGCGCCGGGGCTAAAGCCCCGAGTCTACGAGAGCCTGATTCGGCGCAGCTAAAGCTGCGCCCCTTCAAGACCACCGGGGCTGAAGCCCCAAGTCAACTGGGCCGGCGTGACGCGGGCCTGAAGGCCCGCTCTACCATCAGCAAGGCTGAAGCCTGGCGCCTGGCCGTCGAGGCCCTTCGCACGGTGGCGATCGCCGACGCCGAGCGTCGCGCGCGCGATTATCCCCACCAGCTTTCCGGCGGACAGCGCCAGCGCGTGATGATCGCCATGGCCGTCGTCAATCGGCCGTCGCTGCTGATCGCCGACGAACCCACGACCGCGCTCGACGTCACCATCCAGGCGCAGGTCCTTGACCTGCTCGCCGAACTGCGCGAGAAATTTTCCCTGGCCATGCTCTTCATCTCGCATGATCTCGCCGTGGTCTCGCAGATTTCGCACAGCATCGGCGTGATGTATGCGGGAAGCGTGGTCGAGATGGGAACGGCGACCGATGTTTTTCGCAATCCGGCGCACCCTTACACGCGCGGGCTGTTACACTCGGTGCCAACGTTGCGCTCCGATCGGGACAAACCGCTGCCGACCATCGAAGGGGCCGTCCCCGCGATTGCCGCGCTGCCGCCGGGCTGCACCTTCGAGCCGCGCTGCGGCTGGCGGATCGCAAGTTGTGCGGCTGCGCTGCCGCCGCTGGTGGAAGTTGCCGCCGGACATCTCGCGCGCTGTCCCGTGCTTGCGCCGGAGGTTCGCTGACCCATGCGTCTGCTCGTGCTCAGCGATATTCACGCCAACCTGGAAGCGCTGGAGGCCTGCATGGAGGCTGCGCCCGCCTACGATAGCGCGGTGAACCTGGGCGATGTGGTGGGCTACAACGCTTCACCCAACGAAGTCTGCGACCGGGTGCGGGCCATGGGATGCCCGGTAGTGCGTGGCAATCATGATCGCGCCTGCTCCGGACTGCTGGCCCTGTCGGAGTTCAACATGGTAGCGGCCTTGTCGGCGCGCTGGACCCAGACCGCGCTGGCCAACCACCATCTGAACTGGCTAAGGGCCTTGCCGCAAGGACCGTTACGCCGCGACGAGCTGCCCGGCATCGAGTTTGTGCACGGCTCCCCGCGCGACGAAGACGAGTACGTTTTGAACAATGCGACCGCCGGCCTGGACTTTCACATGCCCGGCCACAGCGACGTCATCTTTTTCGGACATACTCATCTTCAGGGCGGCTTCGCGTACAAGGATGGCGAGACGCTTCCCTTCGCGCCGCGCTATCAAAGCAGCGACGGGGTTGAGCGTGCGGAGATGACGCTGGCGCCGGACGAGCGGTATCTCATCAATCCTGGATCTGTAGGACAGCCTCGGGACAACGACTGGCGGGCTGCCTTTGCCCTGTACGAAGCCGACGGAGAAAAGCCGGCGCGCTTGACCTTCTACCGCATTCCCTACGATGTCGAAAAAACTCAGGCCAAGATTCTTAAGGCCGATCTTCCGGAACGGCTGGCGACGCGGCTGGCCCTGGGACGGTAACAGCGAATTTCCGGCGTCCGCCTATCGTCTTATCGCGCTGCTTGCCGGTTTGTCCTGAACTTGCGTCGATAATCTGGCCGCAACGCGGTGCCCAACTTCGGCATCACACCGTGTATAGCGTCTCGTCTGCCTGGAGGAAGCTTCCAGTTTTTGCTCCGTGACGTCATCAACCCATTGACCTGCCCACTTCGCCGGATGGAGGTCAAATGCTAAGCACAAACGAGGTTATGCCTGCGTGTCCGGCCTGTTGTGGCGACCGAACTTCGATGACGAGCAACCGAGAGATCTACTGCGCGGATTGCAACCGTATCTATCCTGTTGTTGAACTGAAAACTGAGACAGTAAAAGCCATGAGGCGCAGACCGGATGCGGATCGGGAAGCCGCCTGAAGGTCAGCATCAAAAATTCTGCTTGCCAGAGAGCGCCGTCATACAGACGTGTTAGGGTAAGTTTATAGCCCATGCCCATCCGTCCGTTTCCTGAGAAATCGCTCTCCCACTCGCAGGAGTTCATCGGCGCGCCGATCACCAGCCAGGACCAGGGATATCTGGTGGCTTACATCGACGGCGGCGCGCGCGGCAATCCCGGCCCGGCGGGATACGGAGTCGTTATCGAAGACGAACTCGGGCGCCGGGTCGCCGAGCTCAGTGAATTCCTCGGCCACCAGACCAACAATTACGCCGAGTATTCCGGCCTGCTGGGTGCGCTGAACTATAGCTTGCAGCACAGCTTTAAGGCGTTGAAGGTGGTCAGCGACTCCGAGCTGATGGTGAAGCAGATCAAAGGCCAATACAAGGTCAACAATCCCACATTGAAGGAGCTGCATGGCCAGGCTACGAAGCTGATCAATCAGCTCGACCGCTTCGAGATTAAGCACGTGTTGCGCGAGAAGAACCGCGACGCCGACCGGCTGGCCAATCTGGCGATGGATCGCGGAGTCGCCAAGCGAGCACCGGCGGCGAGCGCCACCGATGTCGGACGGGTTGCCGCGGTCGCGCCCGAACTCAATGGCGTAGTGCGCGATGGCGTCGTCCACTTCACCGGCAATCCCCTGCCCGACGGGACCCTGGTAAAGATCCGCGCGATAAAACCTTAGCGTGAGTTCCGTGTGAGTGCGGGCGAAGAATTCAGGGTTGGAGCAAGCGGTTTGGGGTACGGCGGCCGTACGCCTGGGAGGTGGGCCAGCGCGCCGAGTCAGCGTCTCCGACGCGTGCGCCAACTCCCGCCGCATACACGACAGCTTCGGACACACCATCGATTTTGAGATCGCTCTCGATTTCGGAATCAGCGAGCGCCATGGTGCAAAACGGCGCAAGTCCCAGCCAGGTGGCTGCCAGACAAAATGTCTGGCAGAGGTGGCCCGCGTCGATCAGCATAATGCGATAGGCACGGGGACCAGGATACTTCCATTGCTGACGCGCAAAGACAGCGGTCATCAGCACGACGGCACCGGCGCCGTCGCACCACGCTTGCCCGTTCAGATAGCTGGCTGTTTTGGCGGGAGAAACACGCTTATGCAGCAATTCCAGCCGATGAGTTGCCGCGTTGTAGTGATAGAGTCCGCGACTCAGGCCGCGCACCCGCTGGGCTATGACGTAAGCTTCGATGGGATGTCGCGCCCCGCCCGACGGCGAAGTCTTCAACGCAACCCGGCCTATTCCTCGAAGGTCGAGCCACGATTGCACCCCGAAAGTCAGTCCCAGCAAAGTTGCCAGGTCGTCCAGTTTGAGCGCGGCCGGCGAGAATTGCCGCCAAGTGCGCCGCTCCAGCAGCACGCGGGGAAATTCTCCTTTTGTCTGGGGCGCAGGCAAGGCAACCTGCCGGTTCCTGGGATAGCTCTTGCTCGCCGGCGGCATCGGTGTCTGGCGAGCCCGTTGCCGCAATACCCGCACGGAGTCGTCGGACTCGATAGGGGCGTGCGAGTTCCTGGTGGCCATGTGGAAATAACTGGCGGCCGGACTCCAGTCGCTCCAACCGCGCAGCGCTTCGGCTTTCTTGTCGCGGGGCGCGCGCGAACGCTCTACCAGGCCCGCGTCAATCAGGTTGCTAAGCGCACCCGCCAGGGACTGGGTGGTGTGATCGGGGAAATGGCGAGCTACCTCGGCCGCGGTTCGCCACCGGTCGAGGAAATGAAGCATCTCGCAGGTCTGCGGCGCGGCGGTAACGCGCACATCTAAAGCGTAATTCTCGAAGACTAGCTGGCGGCCCTGCCAGTAAGAAATCAGATGAGAGGAACGGCGGTAGCGTTCGGGCACGCAGTTACCGATCTTTCTCCTCACCAGGGCCAGATAATGTTAAGGACCTTCTTGCACGATCCCAGGGCCTTAATTGCCGCATCGTAGTGATGCTGGTCGGCCGCTGGAGCGTTCTTCTTCTTAGAGCGAGCGTCGGCCATTGCCTTTTCGATCTCGCCGTGGACGGAAGCCGCGGATGGACGGGGCGTTGCTTTCGCGCGTGACGCAGATGTTGCCTTCTTGCCGGTGGCCATAGCGAACCTTCTTGTGCGGTGGGAGTTGTTGGTAAATCATCGAGAGTTTAGTCACCGCTCCTTATCGTGTCAAGACTATTCACCGCAAGCTAGTAGTGCCGTTTCAAATCCACTGGGGTTGAATGCCTGAAACGATGGCGTAAACTTACAGCGTGAAACACAGGGGTTGGCCAGACCGCCGAGGAATGGGAGCGCACAGCGATTTTATCTCCGAGCAATTCGTGCCCAGTGAGCGCCATAAAGCGCAACAGCAAGTAATCGAGGAAAGCGTCCGCACGATAAAAGCAAAACTCCCATCTCATCTGATCGACGATCAAGGCGCACAACGCTGTTCCATCTGCCGGATGCCGTTCCCGCCCGATGCAAAGCCGTCCCCAGAGGAAGCGTTCCTCGAGCACGTCCGGCGTGCACACAATCCGGGACAAACGACCCACCGCCAGGGAGACGCTACGTAAACAGGAGATTCGCGCCGCGGTCATTTCGCAGGGTTGCCACGAGCGTCTGCAATCCGCCGCAGTAAAGCCTGAAACTGCGGATCTCTGCGAATGGGATCGAACTCCGGCTCGCCATTGAGTTCCACCATCCATTCGGAGCGCTCGGCATAAGCTTTGTCCAGGAACTCGAAGGCTCGCGATTTATCGCCCATACCCATATAAACCAGGGCACTGTAGATGGGCGGAACATATTGCGTGTGCGAAAGCCTATCCAGCTCGCCGACCACCTGAAGCCCAGATTTCCGCTGTCCGGCGCGGCCGTACGCATCACCCAGGATACCCAGGTTGAGCAAAGCCGTGGGCGAAAGGGTGCGGGCAAAATCGAGTTTCTGGATTGCCGGCGCGAAGCTGCCCTTCACCATGTAGGTCCGCCCCAGGACGGTGGCTACAATCCACGAGTCGGGCTCTTCCTGTTCAATTTTGTCGAGCTTCTCGATGGCGGTGTCGTAGTTTCTGGAGAAGTAGTAACAGCGCCCGACATTCAGCCGAATAGTTGAGGAGAGTGGATCAAGCTGCTGCGCACGCTGCATCTCCAGCAATGCTTCGGGAAAATTCCCAGTGTAGTTGAGATACAGTCCGTACCAGGCATGGGCGGTCGCGTAGCTGGGATTCAACGCCATGGCGCGGGCGAATTCTTCCTTAGCAGCCGCGCTATCCCATTCATAAGTCCATTCGATGATGGCGAGGGAAGCGTGTGCCTGGGCCAGCGAATTGTCGAGCTGCAAGGCTTTCTTAACGGCAGCTTCCGCCATCGGCATGGCGTCGCGAGGCGGCACTTCACCCTGGCTTACCAGCAGCGTGTAGGAATCGGCAAGTCCAGCCCAGGCGAGGGCGGAGGTCGGGTCCTGGTCGATGGCTTTCTGAAACTCACGCAGCGCGCTGCGCAGGGCTTCGGGCGTGCGCTTGTTCAACAGATAAAGGGCGCGCAGATAGGTTTCGTACGACTGCGGGTCTACGGGCCGTTTCCTGGAGAAAGCGGCCGACTCTGCCGGCAACATTTCCACCCGAATCTCGTTGGCGATGGCCTGCGCTACTTCGCTCTGTAAGCTGAGGACATCGCGCAGGCTGCCTTCGTAGCTGTGGGCCCAAAAACTGCGGTCCGCCCGCGCATCCACCAGGTCGGCCGAAATCCTCACCTGGCCGTTGGCCCTCTCCACCGTTCCTTCCACCACCACATCGACGTTCAGCTCGCGGGCAATCTCAGCCAATGACTTGTGGGAATCCTTGTAGTTCATCACCGAGGTACGCGAAATCACACGCAGGGCGGCGATGCGGGAAAGAGAATCGATCAGCTCCTGGGTCATTCCGTCCGCAAAATATGTCTGCTCCGGATCGGAGAAGTTGCTCGTCAGGGGCAGCACCGCAATCGATTTGACGGGTTGTGAAGTTTGAGTTGGTTCCGGCGACAGAATGGCGGCGCGCTGGTGATGGACCCAGAGCCAGACGCCAATCGCCAGAACGACGAGCGCCAGCACAGGCACCAGCAGCACCTTTGCACCGCGAAACTCGGTAAGCTTTCGGGGCTTGGCAGGACCCTTTAGCAGTGCGTCTTTTACTTCCGCGGCGGTCTGAAACCGTTCCTGGGGATGCTTCCTCAAGCAGCCCAGAATCGCGTCGTTCCAGTTCGAAGGCAGCTGCGGCACCAAATCACGTGGCGCTTTGGGCTCTTCATTGAGTTGTTTAAGGGCAACCGCCATGCGAGAATCGCCGCTGAAGGGACGCTGTCCGGTCACCATTTCGTACATGACGACACCCAGCGCGTAGATGTCCACGAGCGGAGTGATCTCTTCTCCCCGGACTTGTTCCGGGGCCATGTAATCCACGGTTCCGGCCATATCGATGTGAGTTTTGGAGGTGTCATCGCGAACGCTGCGAGCAAGTCCGAAATCGGTGACGATCGCGGAGGTGCGGCTGCGACCGCTTACCAGAATGACGTTGCCGCTCTTAAAGTCGCGGTGAATCACCTCTGCCTGGTGCGCAGCTGAAAGCGCGTCCGCCATGTCTTCAATGAGAGGTAGCGCCTCCGCCATCGGGATCGGCCCCTGTTTAACGCGCGAGGCTAAGGTGTCACCGGGCAGAAACTGCATGGTCAGGAACAGAAACTCCTGGCCAGAATCCGAGCGATGGACCCCCAGGTCATAGACTCGGCACACGTTGGGGTGAGTCACCTTTTTCCCCAGCGAGATTTCGCGTTTAAAGCGTTCTACCGTGAGGCGGTCGGAGACGATCTCCGGACGAATGGTCTTCAGGGCAACCCGGTCGTTGAGGGTCAGGTCTTCGGCTTCATAAACCGTTCCCATGCCGCCGTCAGCGATGTAGCGAATAATTCGGAAACGGCCGGCAATCACCTCTGGAACCGGTAACATGTTCAGGGTGGGCGGGGAGTCGGGGGCCGAGCTGTCGTCGGCTTTCAGCAACGCCATGACTTGTTCGAAAAGGTCCTGGTCGGAGCCGCAATTCTCCTTCAGAAAGGCGATCCGGCTGTCGCCGCTCCGCTGGCGCGCAGCCGCAAACAGCTCACCAATCCTCTTCCAAAGCGTTGTGTCCACTTACCTGCCCGATCTCATGACCTAACTAGGCCGTGCCCGTCCCACAGCAGTGTGTAAGTCGAAGTAATCGCCCGCCTCACGTCAGCAGTTTATGACAATGCTCGGGACATTCCTATATCAGCTTCTATATCAAACTTGAAGGCATCTTACAGGGGCTCGCAGGGACTGGTTGGTCGGTCCATCGGATCGGCTGCGCGTTCCGGGCCGGCTCGCTGAGCGAAGGACTGGCTTCTGGAGACAAATCTTTGACAAATTGATTACACGGCCGTAGCAAGGTTGGGCGGCATTGCGTGGTATGGTGCGCCATGGTATATCCGGCGAGTCGCCAAATAAGCACTTATTGCAAGCGTGAAAGGATAATTTTCATGACGAACCCAAGGCAACATGCCGATTCGATTCCTGGTACAAAGCGGCTGGCGGCGACGGTTGTGTTTATGCTGGTGGTGGCCGCGGCCCAATTCGCGCCGGCGCAGACCTTCAACGTGCTCCACAGCTTTAACGGACTGGACGGGCGCCAGCCCTATTCCGGGGTGACGTTGGATCGGGAAGGAAATCTCTACGGAACCGCCTACTACGGCGGCACTGGCTCCGGCACGGTCTACAAGCTGACGCATGCAGGCTCCGGTTGGATCCTCAACGTGCTCTCCAGTTTTGCCCGAGGCGGGGCCAATCCCTATGCCGGAGTAATCTTTGGCCCCAACGGCACTCTTTATGGCACCACCTCCAAGGCGAGCGGGGGTGGAGGCAACGGCACCGTCTTCAATCTGGGCCCCTCGCCGGCGGTTTGCAAGACTTCGCTCTGTCCCTGGTCGGAAGACCTGCTGTATGCTTTCGCGGGACCTCCCGACGGATATGGTCCGGGATTAGGTGACGTCACTTTCGACCCGGCCGGCAACCTCTACGGCACCACCTATTCCGGCGGCAATGGCTATGGCATTGTTTACGAACTGAAACCCTCAGGCGGGGGCTGGACGGAGAACGACCTTCACTCCTTCGGCTATGGTGACGGAGCCTACCCTTACAGCCGCGTGATTCTGGACAACTCCGGCAATCTGTACGGTACGACCTGGGGAGGCGGAGCAAATGCCGACGGCACCGTCTTCGAAATGACTCCTTCAGGATCTGGCTGGACACACACTGTTCTATACAGTTTTCAGCTCGTAAGCGACGGAGGCAATCCCTACGCCGGCCTGATCTTCGATTCGTCGGGCAACCTCTACGGCGCCACCAGCAGCGGCGGCGCGGGCGGCGGCGGTACAGTTTTCAAACTGACGCCCTCGAACAACGGTAGCTGGACGTATTCCCTGCTTTACAGCTTTACCGGAAGCAATGATTGCGGGCCGCAGAACAGCCTCGTCCTGGACGCGGCGGGCAATCTTTACGGCACCACCTATTGCGACGGCGCCAACAGCCTGGGCAATGTTTTCAAGCTGACACCCTCGGGCAACAATTGGACCTACACCTCGCTGCACGATTTTACCGGCGGCAGCGACGGAGAGATTCCGTTTTGCAGCGTCGCCTTCGATACCAGCGGAAATCTCTACGGCACCACCGTGACCGGAGGCGCGCAGGGAGTCGGTACGGTCTGGGAGATCACGCCCTAGCTGAGAACTCGATTGGTACTGAGGAGGCTTGCGATAACTGTTCCAACGTCCCAGTCTCGCAAGTAATCCTATCGCCCTGGTTGCTGGCGTGGGATTTTCCTAAGGCGTGGCGGCGGGTTCGTCTTCTTCGGCGCGCATCAGGCCAAACTTCTTCAGCTTGTAGCGCAGGGCATCGCGGCTGATGTCGAGTAGCTTTGCGGCGTGGGTCTGATTGCCGTTGGCTTGTCCCATGGCAATCTCCACCAGCTCGCGCTCCACTTCCTCCAGCGAAGTGCCGCCTTCGGGGATTTCCAGCTTGGGCAGGCTGCGGCCGTTGGGCAACTCTTTCGCAGCGCTGCCACCGTTGTTCGCGGAAGAGATCTCAAACGCCGTCAGCGCCGACTGTTGCTGCGCCACCGCAAACGGCAGGTAGTCAGGGTTCAGTTCATTCTTCTCTTCCAGAATCATGGCCCGCTCGACTGCGTTCTTCAGCTCGCGAACATTACCCGGCCAGTCGTACTTCAGCATCAGCTTGCGGGTGTCGTCGGTGATGCCGGTAACGTTTTTGCGGAACTTGCGGTTGTAGCGCGAGATGAAGAACTCCACCAGCGGCAGAATGTCTTCCTTGCGCTCGCGCAGCGTGGGCAGAAAGATGGAGATGATGGCCAGCCGGTAGTACAGGTCCTGGCGGAACTGGCCATCTTTGACCGCCCGCTCCAGGTCGCGATTCGACGCGGCGATCACGCGCACATCCACCTGCATATCGCGCACCCCGCCGACCCGGCGGATCACCTGGTCTTCCAGCACGCGCAGAAGCTTGGCCTGAAGCAGCGGCGACAGCTCGCCGATCTCGTCGAGAAAAAGCGTGCCGCCGTCAGCCATCTCGAACAGGCCCTTCTTCATGGTCTTGGCGTCGGTGAAGGCGCCGCGCTCATGACCGAAGAGTTCGGCCTCCATCAGCGTCTCCGGGATGGCCGAGCAGTTGATGGCGACGAAGGGCTTTTCCTGGCGGCGGCTCTCGTAGTGGATGGCCTTGGCAATAAGGTCCTTGCCGGTGCCGCTCTCGCCTTGCACCAGGATGGTGGTAGCTTCGCTGGCAGCGATTTTGTTGACGAAGCCCATCAGATCGGTCATCTTCTGCGAGACGCCGATCACATTGTGATAGCCGGTGCGGCGGCGCATCTCACCGCGCAGCGATTCCACTTCCGAGCGCAGCCGCGTGGCTTCCAGCGCGTTCTTGACGGCGACGGCGAGCTCGTCGAAATCCAGCGGCTTGCCCACAAAGTCGTAGGCGCCGAGTTTGAGCGCAGTCTTGACGTCCTCCAGCTGCGGGTCGGCGGTAATCATGATGACGGCGCGCGCGTCGCCTGACTTCTTCAGTTGTTCGAGGAGTTCGATGCCGCTGGCGTCGGGCAGGCGCACGTCCAGCAACACGAGGTCGGGAGACTCGTGGTGGGCCACGCGCAGGGCAGCCGCGCCGTTGTCAGCCTCTAGTACGTGATAACCCCACTCTTCACACTTCTGGCGTAGAGACCAACGAACCAGCTTCTCGTCGTCAACAATTAGAACTTTTTCCGAGGGCATTAACTTCTGTGCAATAGGTTACTACAGGACAGCGCCGAAGACGGAGCACAGCACATGCCACTAACAGGGCATGGCTGAGGTATGCCTGCTACTTGACCGTCAGCTTCCCAGTCACAAATATTTTTTCGTCCGGACATTCGATTGGCCGCCAACCTGAGGTATTATCTCCGGCAATTATTGGGGTGGAGGTGGCACCGTGTGGGCTGGAAGGCTCGGGCG
>JBEKCJ010000049.1:0-33100 GCA_050014935.1 Candidatus Korobacteraceae bacterium | reverse complement strand
TTTTCCCTATTGCTCTTCTGGCTGCGTTCCCTAATACTCTGTTGTCCCTCAATGTCCCGTAATGTCGCTTGCCAGCTCAAGGCAGGGTGCAGAACTATTGGATCCATTCGAGAGCTCAACTGGCCGGTTGACTCTTGCTGTGGGACTCCAGGTAGCCCTGTCAGGAAGCGACAAGGATTTCCGGCCCGGTCAAATCACTTTTGTCCCCAGGAGAATCCGTGAAGCTACAGCTTGGCTGTCTTGCACTCGCATCCCTGTCGATGGTTTCGTCGATATCCGCCCAGACAACGGGCGGCAACGTTGCAACCGCCACCGCAGCAACCCAGACGGCAGCCCAAAGCGCCGCAGCCGCTCCTCAGGTGCCGCGGCTGGTGAAGTTCAGCGGTATAGTGCAGAACTTCAACGCCGATGAGGCGGGCAGCGGAGTTCTCGCTCGCGATAGCGCCAGCGTCCCCACTAACGTTATCGGGGTAACGTTCTCCCTCTACTCGCAACAGACGGGCGGTGTCGCGCTGTGGTCGGAGGTGCAGAATGTCCGGGTGGACAGCACAGGCCGTTACACGGTGCAACTCGGTTCCACCCAGGCCGATGGGCTGCCGGTGGAGCTGTTCAGCTCGGCTCAGGCGCAGTGGTTGGGAGTGCGGCAGGAGGGTCAGGCCGAGCAGCCGCGCATTATGCTGCTGAGCGTGCCCTACGCGCTGAAGGCAGCCGATGCTGAGACCTTCGGCGGTAAACCGCCTTCGGCTTTCATGTCGGCGCTGAATTCAGGGTCGGCGGGCGTCAATGGGATCGGCACCACGCTGGGCAGGAATGGTAAGCAGGCGCCAGCTGGCGGCGGCGGTACCACCAACTACGTTGCGCTATGGACCTCCTCCACTAATCTGGGGGACTCGGTCATGTATCAGAGTTCGAACAATATAGGCATCGGGACGACGTCGCCGGGTTATCCGCTGACCGTCAGTGGCAATAACACGGGGACCATCATCTCGGTGACACAGGCCGGCAGCGGTATTGGGGTCAACGCGTATTCCTACTCGACCAGTGGAGGCGGCACCGCGGTGCTGGGAAAGACCCAGGGCACTTCGGGCATCGGGGTTCGCGGCGAATCCCTCGCCTCGACGGGCGATACGATTGGCGTGTATGGCACTGCGGATAGCATCGCCGGCATCGCCGTCCAGGGTACCGTGATAGCCGCGACAGGCGACACGGTGGGGGTACAGGGAAATTCGGCAAGCGACGCAGGTGTTGGAGTTTACGGCTTCGTCAGTGCCACCACAGGGATAACGGTCGCAGTTCAGGGTATCACCAGGAGCTCGGATGGTATCGGGGTTTCCGGCAGTGCCTCGGCGACCAGCGGAAGTAACTTCGGGGTCCAGGGCGACAGCGACAGCCCGGAGGGTGTCGGCGTCTACGGCAACGCTTCGGCCAGCAGCGGCGACACCACCGGTGTCTACGGCCTTGTCCAGAGTTCCGAGGGCGATGGCGTGCTCGGATCGGCCGCAGCGACCAGTGGCAACGCAGCGGGAGTGCGTGGTGTCAGCTCCAGCGATTCGGGCACCGGCGTCTATGGCGAAGCCTCCGACACCAGCGGCGACGTGGCAGGCGTCTACGGAACGACCTCCAGTCCCGAAGGCGAGGCCGTGTACGGCCACAACACGGGCGAGAGCGGCCAGTCCATTGGTGTTTACGGTGTCAGCGACAGCGCCTCCGGCATTGCCATAATCGGCACAAGCACAACCACCTCGGCGGGAGCGTACGGTGTGGTCGGCAACAGTGCCAGTCCCACTGGCGGCGGCATGGGTGCGACTAATAGCAGCACCACCGGCGTCGCTTACGGAATCCAGGCAAGCACCGCCAGCACCACAGGCTTCGGGGCGGCGGGCAGGGCCACCGCGACCACCGGAGTGAACACCGGCGTAATCGGCGAGACCTCAAGCTCCAGCGGATACGGCGTTGTGGGCAGCGCGACCAGTACGGAAGGCGCCGCTTACGGCGTCGGGGGAATAGTGTACAGCCCGGAGGGCGTCGGCGTCTACGGTACCGGTGTCGCGGCGAGCGAGGAAGGCGGCACGGTATCCGACCGTCCCTTAGGAGCCTGGGGAGATACCAACCAGGAGGGCGGCATCGGCGTGTTGGGTACAGCCGATGACGCGATCGCCGTGGCGGGATACAACAATGCCAATGTCGCCACCGGCAGTTTCGAGAACGACGAGACCACCAATATTGGTAGCCCGGTGGTTGCGACGCACGGCCCTCACTTCGCCGGGATTTGTTTGATGGACGTCAGCGGCAACCTGGCGTGCAACGGCACCAAATCCGCGGTCGTGCCGGTCGATGGTGGCACTCGCCAGGTGGCGCTCTATGCTGTCGAGGCTCCGGAAAACTGGTTTGAGGACGTCGGCTCTGCCCGGTTGTCGCACGGTTCGGCGGTCGTCCGTCTGGAGCCGATCTTCGCGCAAACCATTAACGGCGGCGTGGAGTACCACGTCTTTCTGACACCGAAGGGAGATTGCAGGGGTCTTTATGTCACGAACGAAACTGCTGACAGCTTTGAGGTTCGGGAACTGGGCGGCGGCACAGCCAGCGTCGCTTTTGACTATCGCATCATGGCGCGACGCAAAGGCTATGAAAGCGTCCGCCTTGCCGACAACACGGAACGTTTCACAGCGTTGGCCACAGAACGTCGCGCCGTCTCGCCACGAGCGCCAATGGCACCTCCGAGTCTGCCAAGTACTGTGATCCCGACAGGGAAAATCGATCGACGGTCGCGACCGGCGAAACATGTCAACCCACCGCAACTTAACAAGGCGAAGTTGGAACGGGGACGGGAAAATCTCTTCCCGAATGCGCGCTAAAGGAACTAATCGTCCGCCGAGACGTGAACGCTGGGGACGGCGTACTCGCTGGCCGAGATGCTTGCTGGCGCGGGAATCTCCTGGTCCTTGTATTGCAGTTGATACAGCTTCCAGTAGATCCCGCGCTGCCCCAGCAGTTGCTGGTGCGAACCAATCTCGCGCACCTGGCCTTTGTGCATGACGATGATCTTGTTGGCGCGCTGGATGGTGCTCAGCCGGTGGGCGATGATGATCGAGGTGCGACCCTCCACCATACGGGTGAGCGCGTCGCGCACGCGGAATTCGGTCTCGGTATCGACGCTGGAGGTGGCTTCGTCCAGAACCAGGACCTTCGGGTTGTGCGCCAGCGCACGGGCGAATGAAATAAGCTGCTTCTGGCCGGTCGAAAGCGTGCTGCCGCGCTCGCGCATTTCCTCAGCGAAGCCCGCCGGCAGCGAACGAATGAAGTCCGCAACATTCACTTGCTCGGCTGCGTCTTCCACCGACTCGTCTTCAATCCAGCGCGTGCCCAGCCGGATGTTATGGGCAACCGTGCCGGAGAACAGGAACGGGTCTTGCAGCACCACTCCGTAACGCCGCCGCAATTCGCTTAGGTCCATGTCGCGAATATCGACGCCGTCAATACGGATGGCGCCCTTCTGCACGTCATAGAAGCGCAGCAGCAGGGAGATGATCGTGGTCTTGCCCGCGCCGGTGTGCCCAACAATGGCGACCGTCTCTCCCGGGTCGATGGAGAATGACACGTCGCGCAGCACCCAGTCGTATTCCTGGGCAACGTCCACAGCTTCGGGACTCGTCGGCACGGCATCGCCGTTGCCGCTGGCAACGTTTACCTTCAGCTCTTCGCCTCGGCTGGCGGCTTCAGCTGCTGCTTGTGCCAGGGTGCGATAGGCGAACCATACATGATCGAACTCGATCCGCCCCGGCCCCTGCGGCACCTGGGGCACTGGCGGTGAGACGATCTCGGCCGGGGTGTCCAGCAGCTTGAAGATGCGCTCGCTCGACGCCATGGCTGACTGGAGGATGTTGTACTTCTCGCTTAGGTCCTGAATAGGCCGAAAGAAACGCTGCGCATATTGCATAAACGCGACCAGCACGCCCAGGGTCACGAAGTTGCGCAGGACCTGATTACCGCCGAACCATATCACGCACGCAATCGCCACGGACGAGAGCACTTCCACGATGGGGTAGTAGACCGCGTGGGCCATGATCGCGTCTTTGAAGGCGTCCATATGGGTGCGGTTGATGGCCTCAAAACGCTCATAGGCCTTCTTTTCGCGATTGAAGAGCTGGAGCACAACGATGCCGGTAATGTGCTCCTGCAGATAGGCATTAATCCGGGCGATAGCCACGCGGATGCGGCGGTAGCTGTCGCGTACTTTGCGGCGGAAGATCGAAGTGGCGTAGAAGATGAGCGGCAGAACGGCGAAGGTGATCAGCGCCAGCCGCCAGCTCATGTTGAGCATGATCACCAGAATGCCCACCAGCACGAAAACATCTTCCACGATCGACACCACTCCGGCCGTGAACATTTCGTTCAGCGCGTCCACGTCGCTGGTAACCCGTGTGACCAGCCGCCCCACCGGATTCTTGTCGTAGAAGGATATGTGTAACCTTTGCAGATGGCGGAAGATCTGGGCCCGCAGATCGAACATCACTTTCTGGCCCGTCCACTGCATGATGTAGGTCTGGGCGAACTCCAGCAGGAAGCTAACCAGCAGAAGGCCCATGTACATGGCGGCAATCTGAGCGATGCCGGTCAGCGGCCGCGGGCTCAGGAAGCGGTCCAGCAGCGAATGGGCTTCGGTGTGGCTGGCGAGATACTTGTCGATGGCGACTTTGGTGAGATACGGGCCAAGAACGTCGGCGCCGGCCTTCAATACGATGGCCACGAGCGCCACCGCGACCTGCCAGCGGTAGGAGTGCAGGTACGTCAGCAGGCGCTTCATCAGCCTGGCGTCGTATGCCTTGCCTAATACTTCTTCTTCCTGGATTGCCATGGGCCCTTAACAGAATTGTAAGCGAACGCCTCAAATCATGTAGACGAGCGCATGACCGGACAGGATAGAAAAGCTTGAAGCGGGGAACCCGGCAGTTTCAACCAAGATTACGCAACACCAGGGCGGAATTCTTCGATCCAAACGCGATGCAATTGCACACCGCATGCTCGATCTCGGCTGATCGGCCGAGGTCAGGAACATAGTCCAGATCGCACTCCGGATCAGCCACCTCGAGGTTGATCGTCGGCGGAATCTGGCGATGGTGCATCGCCACCAGCGTCGCTGCGATACCTGCTGCTCCGCACGCGCCCTGCGGATGTCCGATCTGCGACTTCAAGCTCGACATCGGCGTGCGGCCAGCCTTGTCGCCCAGCGCCAGCTTCAGGGCGCGCGTCTCGATGCGATCGTTGAGCTGGGTTGAGGTGCCGTGGAGATTAACGTAATCAACCTTGCCCGCTGCGATTCCCGCATCCTCCATCGCCATCTGAATGGCGCGGGCTGGCTCTTCGCCACACTCTTGCAAGCGGACGCGATGGAACGCCTCACAGGTGGAACCATACCCGGCGACCTCGGCGAGAATTTTCGCCCCACGCGCGCGTGCGTGTTCGTAGTCCTCCAGGACGAACATCCAGGAGCCTTCCGCGACAACAAAGCCATCGCGATCGAGGGAGAACGGCCGTGAGGCCCGCTCCGGAGCGTGGTTCCACGATGCCGTCATGATCTTCATCAGGGTAAAGCCCTTCATAATTCCCGGCGCAATCGGAGCATCCACGCCGCCGACCAGCATCATCGGCAGAAAGCCAAACTGGATCTGCCGCAGCGCGTAACCGAAAGCGTCGGTCGAAGAGGTGCAGCCGGTAGTGATCACGTGGCTCATACCGCGCAGCCCGAAGCGCATGCTGATTTCGCTGGAGAGCGTGCCCATCGTCCCGCTGGGAATGCAGAACAGGCTTACCTGCTTGACCTTTCCGGTCAGCCATAGCCGCACTTGCTCCTCGGAGAACTCCTGCGCTCCGCCGCCCGAGCCGAGCACCACGCCGATCTCACGCTGCTGCGCCAGCGACAGTTGTGATGTTTCGATCCCAGCGTCACGCAACGCTTCCGTCGAGGCCGCCAGCGCCAGCGGTACCACTCGCGAAACATGCTTGCGTTCGTGCGCATCCACCCACGCCAACTCATCGAAACCTTGCACTTCACCAGCGATTTGCACTGGCAGATCGCCGGCGTCGAAGCTGCTGACCCGCCGCACGCCGCTGGTCCCAGCTAGAACGGCGCGGCAAAAGGCCTCGTTGCCGATGCCGTTGGGGCTGACCACGCCCATTCCGGTTATGACCACGCGGTGTTTTGTTTGAGCAGTTGGCATTTAGCAGTTAGCACTTGGCAGTTAGCACTTAGCTTACACGGCCCCGACGATTATTGCGGAAAGACTAAGATGTATCTGAGTACTGATTGGCGGCCGGATATCCGTGTCCTGGGTATCTGAACCTTGGCTAAATACTAACTGCTAATTGCTAACTACTGCATTTGTCACAAGGAATTTACATCTCCGTCCCGTTTTGCCGCACCAAGTGCAGCTTCTGCAACTTTGCCTCTGGTGTGTTTTCGCGCGTGCTGTTTGATCGGTATGTGCAGCAGGTCTGCTCGGACATCGAGTCTTCAGCTGGCGTCGCGAGGGAAATGGGTGGCGTTCTTGAAGTCGATGTAGATTCGATTTATCTGGGCGGCGGCACGCCTTCGGTACTCGATCCCGATCAACTACAGCGTTTGTTTCAAGCTGTGCGTAACCGTTTCAATGTCGGGCGAACGGCGGAAATCACGGTGGAATGCGCTCCCGGCACCATCAGCAACGAAATCCTCGATGGGCTTCTTGGCTGCGGCGTCAATCGCGTCAGCCTGGGGGTGCAGTCGTTCGTCGACAAAGAGTGTTCTTCGGTCGGGCGGCTGCATACCCGCGAAATTACCCTGGCCGACATCGCTCGGCTGCGGTCTGCCGGAATCGGCAACATCAGCATTGACCTGATCGCCGGCCTGCCACACCAGACAGATGAGAGCTGGAATTTCTCGCTGCGTGAAACGCTTGCCACTGGTGTGCCGCATGTCAGCGTGTACATGCTGGAGGTCGACGACGATTCGCGCCTCGGCAATGAGTTGCTGGCCGGCGGCAGCCGCTACCATGCGCATTTCGTTCCTGATGACGACCTGATCGCCGATCTCTACCTTGCTGCCTGCGAGCGTCTGGAAAAGGGCGGCGTGCAGCAATACGAGATCTCCAATTTCGCGCGACCGGTAACCCACGGCATCGGCTTGCGGAACTCACGCCATAACTTGAAGTATTGGACCCGCCAGCCTTACATCGGATTTGGCGTCGACGCACACTCGATGTTGACTGCCACGCCGGAAGTGAAGGCCCGCGGCATCGACGCGGTGCGCTTCGCAACTCCGGATTCGCTGGACGGTTATTCGTCCGCAGGAAATGTAGGGGAAGCAGGCATTCAGCAACTACAAGCGTTCCGTACTTTGATCGACCCGCAAGCGGCCCTGGAGGAGTCGCTCTTCCTTGGACTTCGACTAAACTACGGCATCTCGCTCCGCGAGCTTCAGAAGCAATTCGGCGAAGGCATGCTAGAAAGCTATCGACCCATCATCGCCGAACTGGCGGAAGCTGGCCTGCTGCAAAGCGCCGCCGATCGTCTGTGCCTCACAGCGCGCGGCCGTTTGCTGTCGAACGAGGTCTTTGGCCGGTTCCTGAAAGATGCGAACGCCCGTACAACTCCTGCCTAGGAATCGGACTCCTACTGATGTGCCAGTTTTCTGGCCCTGGGAGAAACCGAAATGCTCTGGACAATTTTTGCGATCCTGCTGGTTCTTTGGCTGCTGGGATTTGGATTTCACGTTGCGGGAAGCCTGATCCACATCCTTTTGGTACTCGCAGTAATCGTACTGATCATCAACCTGGTGACGGGACGCAGGGCGGTATAAGGGAAGCAACCAGCTGCTAGCAACCTAGTTCGCTTAGCCCGCAACCTCTTCCAGCTGTTTCTGATCGATGTCGAAGTTGGAGTAGACGTGCTCGACATCGTCGTTGTCTTCCAGGGCCTCCAGCAACCGGATCATGGTGCCCGCCTGGTGGCCTTCCAGCTTGGTATAGTTCTGCGGCACCATGCCGATCTCAGCAACCTCAGGCTTGATGCCGGCTTTCTTCACCGCTTCCAGGACCTTCTCGTAGGTGGAAGGGTCGGTCAGGATCTCCCAATTTTCGCCATCATCTTTCAAGTCTTCGGCGCCGGCCTCCAGCACCAAATCCATAAGCTCGTCTTCCTTGGCCGTTGATTTGGCGATAACGATGTCGCCCTTCTTATGGAACATCCAGGCGACCGAACCGGCCTCGCCCATGTTGCCGCCATTCTTGCCGAAGGCATGACGAATTTCGCTAACTGTGCGGTTGCGGTTGTCGGTGGAGACTTCGATCAGGATGGCCACGCCGCCCGGGCCGTAGCCTTCAAACGTGATCTCCTCGTAGGAGACGCCCGGCAATTCGCCGGTGCCACGCTGGATAGCGCGTTTGATGTTATCGGCGGGCATGTTCTCCGCCTTGGCGGCGGCCACGGCGCCGCGTAGCCGCGGGTTTTTCTCAGGATCGCCACCGCTTTTCGCCGCGATGGTGATTTCCTTTATTAGACGAGTGAATATCTTGCCGCGCTTGGCATCCAGCGCGCCCTTCTTGTGCTTGATTGTTGCCCATTTGGAATGGCCGGACATGAGGGAACCTCGGATCTCGATTGACTTTGGGAGTGCTGATCTGCCCGCAGTTGCAGACATGCGAACACAACCGCCTCGAGCCGTCTCGAAGCAGTGCGGGCAAAAGCCGATTATATCCCGGCCCTCAATCCTCAGTCGAGAGCGGATTCGGCGGGTGAGCGCCTGGGAGCCGTAGAATTAACGACTCCACGGCGCCTGGGATGCCTCTTACATGCTGTCCGGCGGCACTACGTCAACCCGGCGTTGTTGCTGATAGCAGCTGTCATCCTTCGCCTGGCAAGTCGGGTAGAGTTTGCCCCATCCGGTCGCAAAGCCAATCTGCGACTCATTGATCCCGCTCTTCACCAACTGTGATTTCACAAACTGCGCCCGCCGATAGGAGAGCACAAGGTTGTAAAAAATGTCGCCGCGGATGTCGGCGTAGCCCTGGATCCACATCTGCGCGTCGGAATGTTGCTTCAAGTAATCGGTATCGGATTGCAGCACATCAGGATTGGTGATTCGGCTGTAGATGTTGAAGGGGAAATATATCTCCTTCACATTCTGCATCAGGTCCTGGGCCTGCGCGGACAGCGGGGGAAAGTGGGCCTGCGGGGAAGCTGCGCTGTTGTCCTGAGCCAAGGCGTTCTTGGCTGGGATAAAAACACTGACTGCAATCAGAAAAGCAGCGAGGGAAACCCAAAAGCGTTGGTTAGGCACAACGTGACGCATAACTCCTCCGATGCGGGATTTTTACGGTCAACTCGAAACTCCGTAACCGCCGCGAGAACTGCAAGCTTTCCTTGGATCGCTTGCAGATTGGGCAACGAGTTTCTTAAGGAGCATAGATGACGAATATTACAAGAAGATGAAATCTCAGCAAATGGAAGCTTTTATATAAGCGCCTCTGGCCGTTTCGTGAAAACGGCGAAGCTGGCCCTTCAACCTGTTGAAATCTAGGCTTATTCGCGGAACTTTCATTTTCTATTCATGAATTTGTAACTTCGCCCACATACGATTTCGCTGACTATTGCCAACAAAATTTAGTTGTTCTAAGTATGTGTGTGCGGTATCGCTGGGTTGCTGTAGATTCCGTTCCGCTCAACTGCTTTTCAGGAGAGAAAATGAAACTACGATTTGCCTTGGCGCTTACGGTTCTGCTTACCACAACCGTGTTCGCGCAAACCGACTCCCAAACTTCGAAACCAGCGGGCCGCAGTAGCTCGGCTCCGGTTTCGAAACAGCTGGAGGACATGAAGGACGCCATCTCGGCGCAACAACAGCAGATCCAACAGCTGCAACAACAGATCTCCACGCGTGATCAGGCCATTCAGCAACTGCAACAGCAAGTAGGTGCGGCGCAGTCAGCCGCCCAACAGGCGCAGGCGGCAGCAGCGGCAGCGGCCAACTCGCAGAGTACGGTGAGTGCTGACCAGATCGGTGCCCTACAACACGACGTCGCCGATTTGAAGACAGTTTCCGGCAACACGGTGAACGAAGTGCAGGAAACGCAGAAACGGGTTGCCGGATTGGAGAGCCCACTGGCGATTCACTACAAGGGAATCACCATTACGCCGGGCGGTTTCCTGGCGGCAGAAACTGTGTGGCGGCAACACGCCGAGGGAGCGGACATTAATACGGCGCTGAATTCAATTCCGTACTCAGGTGCTGCGGGGGCCCATCTGTCCGAGTTCTACGGATCAGGCCGTCAGTCACGCATTTCGATGCTGGCCCAAGGCAAGCTGGACAACATGAGCATGACGGGCTATGTCGAGAGTGACTTCCTGGGTGTTGGAACTTCCTCCAACAACAACGAAAGCAATTCCTATGTTCTTCGCATGCGCCAGGCATGGGCTCAGGCTGCGCTAAGCAGCGGCTGGAACTTCACCGGCGGCCAGATGTGGAGCTTGGTGACGGAAACGAGGATCGGTGAAGACAACCGGACTGAAGCGCTGCCCATGACCATCGACCCGCAATACACCGTGGGCTTCAGCTGGGCACGTCAATACGCATTCCGTGTTACCAAGGATTGGGGAAACAAAGTCTGGTTCGGCTTCTCGGTGGAGGATTCCCAGGAGACGCTTACCACACACGGCAATACCGACAACTACCTGCTTGGTTCGCCGGGGCTTGCAGCCGGTCTGTATAACGCAGCCGTAAGCGGTTGCACCAGTTCCGGCACGACCGGATCACCTGTCACCACTTGTTCGGCTATCTCGAACTATTCGTTCAATCCCTCCCCGGACTTTATTGGAAAACTGGCATTCCAGCCGGGCTTTGGACACTATGAAGTCCTGGGTCTCGTAAGCCAATTCCGCGATCGCATCTACCCCGACGCAGGACTAACCAAACCTTCGGCGGCCGGTGCCTACAACAGCGGGACCTGGGTCGGCGGCCTCGGCGCGAATGCTCGCTGGTCCTTCTTCCAGAAACACTTCGACGTCGGCCTGCATGGTCTAGGTGGACACGGAACAGGACGGTACGGAACGGCTGGATTGTCGGATGTGACGGTTCGCCCGAACGGCACACTGGCTCCGATCCAGAACGTTCAGGGCCTCCTGACTCTGGAATACCACTCTCCGAAATGGGATTGGTACGGCAACGGCGGTATCGAGTATGACGGCCGTACTTCCTTCCTGACGGCGAAAGGCGTTCCCGTGGGTTACGGAGCGGAAGGCTTCAATAACACCGGTTGCGGAATTGAGACCTTGCCCAGCACCGCCTTCGGTGCAGGCTTCAATCCGGGCAGCCTGGCCAACTGCACCTCCGATACCAAGGACATTCTTGAGGGCA
Organism: Candidatus Korobacteraceae bacterium; assembly: GCA_050014935.1. Taxonomy (GTDB): domain Bacteria; phylum Acidobacteriota; class Terriglobia; order Terriglobales; family Acidobacteriaceae; genus Bog-257. The sequence continues at coordinate 21,714 of JBEKCJ010000049.1, read as the reverse complement.
CGTTGGGCTTCTGGTACAAGCCCTACAACGGCCCGAAGGGACGCCTGCAATTCGGTCTGCAATATTCGTATCTGACCAAGACTGCGTGGCCGGGAATTGGCACCAAGGCTCCGTATTCGCCAAACAACAGCCCGACTGCTATCGAAAACATGTTCTTTACATCCTTCCGCTACTACCTGCCGTAAACCAATCGGGTGGCTGGTGCTCGGCCAGCCACCCGGATTTTTCTGCTAACAACTCTGTTCTCCGGCCTTATACTCGGCAGCATGATTCGACGCTTGGTCTTGCGCCGCTTCAACTGTGCCTGCCTGGTCATCAGCGCCGTGCTTTTGGCGCGATCATCGGCAATCAGCCTGGGTCAGGCCGGGCAGTCCAGCGCGCCTCCTGATACTGCCCAGGCACAGCCCGACAAACTCGCGACCGATCCCATTTCGGAGCTGGTCCAGCGGTTTTCGCCTCAACAGAAAGTGCAATTCAGCAATGCGATACAAGCGTTTCGGGAACAGCGCTATCCGGAAGCGTTTGCCATTTTCAAACAGCTGCTCTCTCAAGTACCGGGAGACGCTACTTTGTCCAAGTTTGCCACCGAGGCATCCCTGAACAGCGGGGATACGGCATTCGCCTTGAAAACAATTCGGCCTCTCGCCGCGATTCGCCCCGACGACTTTCAGGCAGCCAACCTGCTAGCGCGAGCCTGCGCCGAATCCGGCGACACTTCCTGCCGCGATGCGGCGATGGCGCAAATGGCCAATCTGCATCGCCGGGGCCTTACCCCGCCGCGCATGAAGGACTACGTGGTGGAGCGCCTAAGAATCGGCGAGAACACGCTGGTAATCTACAACTCCTTCGAGCCTTGGGGATACTACAAGGTCTACAACTACGGCCAGGTCACCGATGCGCAGGGAAAGCCTTTCCCCGGCATTTCGATCGAGAGCAACGACGGCGATCAACCCCAGTTCGCGCGGGAACATCCCAAAGAACCCGCCGCCGGACTTCGCCAATTCTCGCTCGATGCCTATCGCGAGACAGGATTGAATAGCCAGAACCAACGGACCCAGACACACTACACTTTCGAGTTCCTTGTGGGCCAGCCATCGTACGACAAGGTCCGCGAGGAGTTCATCAGCGTAGTGAAGGGATCGATCAAGCCCATCAGCAGTCGCTCGGGTCTGATTGTTTCGTAAGCACAAAGCCAGGCGGCGTAGCGGCCACATAAATTTTCGGCATAGCCGTATCACACCCTGACAATCATGACTTCGGTGGACTTGACTAGGGCGGCGGCTTTGTCGCCGCGCTTCAAGCGCATCTCGCGCGCGGCATCGGCGGTGATGATGGAGGTAATGTGTTGCCCACCGATGGATAGCTTGACTTGCGCAATCAGGCCTTCGATCCGCACTTCCACAATGCGGCCTACCAGCTGATTGCGTCCGCTGATATTGCGGAAGTTGGCCCGGCTCTCTGCCGGTTGCTTGCCCAGCGACTTGAAAAGAAACGCGTCGATCTCGCTCTGCGGAATACGATGATGGCCGCCGGCAGTCTTCACCGTCCGCAGCTTGCCCTTGTAGATCCACTGCTTCAGGCTGGCATAACTGACGCCCAGGACTACGGCGGCATCGCGGGGGCGCAGCAACTCCTCAGACTTGGGGCTCATACTTGGCATTGTAGAGCAGACCCGGTGCCGCCGACCTGGCTGTTGTCGCAACTCTAAGACCCAAGTTGGGAACTGCTCCCAAGAAAGAAATGTTGGCGCGACCTGCGCTCGCCAGTGAAGTGTTTGCGCTTGCCCGCCGATGGCTTAGTTGACAACCTGTGGGTAACCCATAAGCGGGGGCAGCGTCGCATGAAGAACGTACAAAACGGGCCGGGAAAATCATTTCCTGAGCTGCCGCCAACCTTTGACCGGCGGCGGCGGGAGCGCATCGACCTCAATATCGCGTTGCGAATTCACACCTATGGCTTGCTGGTGGATAAGTCGAATGACGGTACCTGCACCGATCTGAGCGAGGGAGGAGTCGCTTTCGATTGCGCAGCGGAGCTGAACGTTGGCGACGTTGTCATCCTCGAGTTCCACCAGAAAGGCGAAGCCACTTACCGTTGCCACGCACGCCTTGCCTATCGCATGGGCCGACGCTATGGAGCCTACTTTCTAGCGGGAGAATGACGCCAATCATGGGTGGTTCAGGACGAAGAAGCTTGTAGCTGTTCCAATACCAGTTCGGCAGCGGCGAGATCCTCGACCGCGAGTCCCAGCGACTTGAATACCGTGATCTTCGTCTGTGGCTTTGGTTTTGTTCCGGCAAGCAGCTCGCCCAACTCAGCATAGATAGATGCGTTCGCCAGCAAGACATCGCCGGATTCTTTCATCGCCGCCTCGCGAGAATCTACGATCACCGCCCCCCGCATGGCCTCGTCATCCACTTCCCGATTCTTCGGGCCGACCGCGCCCACCGCATTCACCAGGACGCCGGGCTTCAGCCACGCACCCCGAAGAACCGGCTCAGGCGAGTTCGTAACGGTCACCACGACATCGGCTCCGCGGACCGCGTCCTCGGCAGTGGTCGCCCGCGCTCCGATCTCATCGGCAAAAGCCTGCGCATTTTGCGAATTGCGGCTCCAGATGCGGACATCATCGAACTTTCGCACTACCGAGAGCGCCTGGAAGTGCGCCCGGGCTTGTACTCCGCTGCCCAGAATCGCCAGGGTTCGAGCATTTGAAGCCGATAGCAGTTTGGTTGCGACCGCTGACACGGCTGCGGTGCGCATCTCGGTGATCAGCCGCCCATCCATCATTGCTAGCGGCTCTCCGGTATTGGCGCGGAAGAGCGCGATCACCGCCTGGTGTGTGGGCAACCCTCGCGATCCGTTATCGGGATACAGCGTGACCAGCTTCGCACCCATTACCTCGCCATAAACGGCGGGCATGACGCCCATGAATCCGCTGTGTTGCTTGATCGATAAGATGCCGCGGACCGGGTGCAGCACGCGTCCCGCGGAGAAGTCGGTGAGCGCTCGCTCCATGGCGGGAATCAGGTCTTCAAATCGCAGCAACGGACGGATCGCAGCTTCATCAAGGAAACCTACCGCCTGAGTATTACGGAAGTGTTCATTCATCGATGCCAATCACCAGTATTGCAACTCAAGTCGCAGCGCACACGGAGTCCAATTGCCGCGACTTCTGGCACAATGAAGACCCATGCTCAAAGTGAAAAGGTCATCGCCTTACGCCGTCCTGCCGACCGTCGCTCATCCTGGGGAAGACATCGGCTACGACCTGTACTCCGCTGAAGAGCTTACCATTCCCGCGCGAAGTGCGGCAGGCGTACACACCGGCATCGCCATTGAATTCGTGCCGGCGGCAGGTGGAATCGTAAAGACCCGCTCCGGTTTGGCGAAGAAGCGCCTGCTATGCAATGCCGGTGTGATCGACGCAGGCTATCGCGGCGAGATCATTGTTCTGATGGAGAACCTCGGCGATGAAGCCTACACCATCCACAAGGGCGACAAGATTGCGCAACTGCTGGAGCATCCTTTCCTGGCGGGAGAAGTGACGGAAAGCGAGTTAAGCGAGGCAGCCCGCGGTGCGAAGGGCTTCGGATCTAGCGGACAATAGAATATTCGCGCTCTGGATTGATCGCCGTCGAAGAAACGATGCAACGCTATAGATCAGCCAGTCCTCGCCAGCGGGCGGCCTCATGTTGGTTGGCTGTCCTTCTGTTGTTGCCGTGGCTCGTGCTCGCCGCCGAGATCATGGCCCTCGCTTCGCCGCTCAACTTACAAGCCGGCACTGCGCCCGATGCTCAGACCAAACAGTTCGACACCGCAGCCGAGGCGCAGCTTGTGCAGTTGCTCAACCAGGCGCGTAGCGAGCAAGGGCTGCCGCCTCTGGCGGTCGATGAGCGCCTGACTACGGCCGCCCGCAAGCACACGGAGCTGATGGTGCGACATTCGCAGCTTTCCCATCAGTTTGACGACGAACCGCCGCTACAGATCCGATTCAGCAATGAGAACTTGCCGTCGGACCGCCAGAGCGAAAACATTGCTCTTAGTAACCGGAACATCGCGGCAGCGCACGAAGGGCTGATGCATTCGCCGCCCCATCGCCAGAGCATCCTTGATCCAGGCTTCAATGTCGTGGGCTTGGGTGTCATCCGCAGCGGCGAAGACATTTACGTTACCGAAGACTTCGCGCGCAAGCTGCCGGAGTATTCAGAACCGCAAGCGGAGGCGAGTGCGCAAGCAGCCATTGAGCAATACGCAAAATCGCACGGGCTCCGCGCCCCACTCCGGAGGCCGCAACTACAGCTCCGCCACATGGCATGCACCATGGCCTTGTACGATGCGCTGGATAGCAGCGATGCGATGCGACTGCCCGGAGTGCGCGGCGTCCTGGCATGGACGGCCGACGATCCAGCAAATCTTCCTAAAGGAATTACGCAGGTGCTGTCGCCTCAGGTATCCGGGTACTCGCTGGGAGCTTGTTTCGCTCCCAGCGTGAGCCATCCCGGAGGAGTGTATTGGGTAGTAATGGTCACGTACTGAGGAGAGAGAACGAATTCGCCACGGAGACGCGGAGACAGAGCGTCATTTTTCTTCCTGTCTCCTCCGTGCCCTCCGTGTCTCCGTGGTGAGAAACGGCCTCACGTCTCTGGGTGCGGCTCCGCCGCGCTGTGCTAACCTCGGTTCGGAGATGGAGGAAACATCGCAAATTTACGTCGGCACTGCGGGCTGGTCGTACAAAGACTGGGAAGGAATCGTGTACCCAGCGCAGATCAAGAAATCGCAGCATCCGGTGGAGTACCTGGCGCGCTACATTGACGTTCTCGAAATCAACACCTCGTTCTACGGACACATTAAACCGGAGTGGGGCAAGCTGTGGTGCCGTATGGCACGCGTGGTGAATCCACAGTTTATGTTTACGGCCAAGCTCAATCGCGCCTTCACCCATTCGCCAATTGCCGTCGTGGAGAGCACGTCAGCCGAGACCATTCGCGCCAGTGACGATGACGAGCGCCTGGCCAAGGAAGGCCTGGAGTCTATTGCCGCTGAGAACATGCTGGGAGCGGTCCTCGCTCAATTCCCTATTTCCTTCAAGAACACCAATGCCAACCGCGATTACCTCGCCAGCGTCATCGAGAAGTTCAAGTACTTCCCGCTAGTAGTCGAGGTGAGGCACAACAGTTGGACCAACGAAGGCACGCTACGCTACTTCATCCAGAAAGGCGTGGCCTTCTGCAACATCGACCAGCCGAATCTGGGGAAGGCTGTAACGCCCAGCGAGCATGTCACCTCGTCGATCGCCTACGTTCGACTGCACGGACGCAATTACGATCAATGGTTCGACAGCGATTCGCGTAACGACCGCTACAACTATCTCTACACCGATCCGGAGCTGCGTGGTTGGAAGACGCGGGTCGACGCCATTGCCGGGAAAGCGCAAAAGACTTTTGTCATCGCCAACAATCACTTTGAGGGCAAGGCTGCGGTGAATGCACTGCAATTGAAAAGCATGCTTGCCGGAAGGTCGGTCCGCGTCCCGGACATGCTGCTGAAGAAGTATTGGGAGTTGGGCGAGATTGCGGAGCCAAGCCAGGCGGGTGACCAATCGGGTTGATGAAGCCGAACTTGCGCCCCGCCGCTCTAATTCGTACTATCTTGTTCTCACCAGCAAAATTATCGGCCGTACCGGAGAGTCATGAGCGACGAACTCGATGAACTGAAAGAAGCAGCGGAACGGGCCAAGGAGAGCAAAGAGTTGGCTCCTGTGAGCCTGACCATGGCGATCGTGGCAGTCCTGGTCGCCACTACGACTCTTCTCGGACACCGGGCGCACACTGAAGAACTGCTGCTGCAAACCCGGGCGACCGACCAATGGAGCTATTACCAGGCCAAGAACATGCGCCGTAATAACCTGGAAGCGCTGGATGAAGTGCTCACCGCCATGGGGGGCACGAAGGAAGATCGCGCCGCCGAGGTCCGCAAACACTTTCACGAGGAGATCGACAAGTATCGCGAGCAGCAGACGGAAATTCAGGGCGAGGCCCGCGGCCTGGAAGCCGAGGTGCAACGCACCAGCAGCCGCGCTAACCGCTTCGACCTGGGCGAAGTGCTTCTGGAGATTGCGCTGGTGGTCACGTCCATCACGTTGCTCACCGACAAGCGCGCCTATTGGTACTTCGGCTGCGTTCTGGCTGCGCTGGGCGTGATTTGTGCCGCGAGCGGGTTGCTAATGCACTGAGGCGAGGCGACGGGGCAGGCGGCGCTACGGCTCCCAGCCCTGCGCCCCTACCAGCGGCACAAAGCGGCAGAGGTCATGTTTGGTGATGGAGATCTGGTCGCCCAGCTTGCGTATAACCTCTAACTGTTGTTCCGAGCGACTTCCTACTGGCACGACCAACCGGCCTCCATCAGCCAGTTGAGCGACCAGGGTTTCGGGCACACGCGGCGCTGCTGCTGCAACCAGAATCTTGTTGAACGGAGCACGCTCCGGCAGACCGAGGCTCCCGTCGCCATGTAGAACCTGAACGTTCTTGTAGCCCAACCTGTACAGGATCTCGCGCGCTTTGTCGGCCAGTTCGGCGTGGCGTTCGATGGTCCACACATCCGCCGCTAACTCTCCCAGAATGGCCGCCTCGTATCCCGTACCGGTGCCGACTTCGAGCACGCGATCTTCGGGAGTCAACTCTAGCTCCTCGACCATGGCCGCAACAATGTAGGGCTGGGAAATGGTTTGGCCCGCGCCGATTGCCAGGGGGAAATCTCCGTAGGCGTTGGTCGCGTCTTCGCTGGAGATGAATTCTTCCCGCGGGACCTTGGCCATGGCGGCCAAGAGGCGCTCATCGTGAATGCCGCGCGAGCGGAGTTGTTCCTCAACCATGCGGACGCGACTCTGGGCTGGGGATTCAGCGCCGTTGCCGTGATGGAACAGGTGACCCAACATTGTGCACGAGGAGTATTCGCAAAGCCGCTCCCTGATGCGAACCGAACCATCAGTCTGCAACCTGCTTGGACTCGACCTCTGGAACCACTTCAGTCGCGGGAGTCGCCGGCAGGGTCTCGATCTTGGCCTTAAGCACGGAGGCGCCGCTGCGCGCCGTTGTCCTGGGACGACCTGAGCTCTCGAATTGCCCGATATGCCAAATGTCGCGAGCGTACTCCAGGACCGTGCGGTCGCTGGAAAATTTTCCGATGCGAGCGACGTTCAAGATTGCCTTGCGCCACCAGACATCCTCGTTCAGATACTCGCCATTAATCAGTCCCTGGGTCTCGACATAAGCGGGAAAATCGGCGATGTGGAAATAACGATCGCCGCGGTGAACAAGTTCGTCGAAGATCCAGCGAAACAGCCCATGTTCATTGGGGCAGAAGCGATCGGAGGCCAGGGCATCCATTACTTCGCGAACGCCGGCATCGTCGTCGTAGCGCTGGTGCGCGTTGTAGGATCCCTTCTGCTGCATCTCGCGGATCTGCTCCGAGCGCAGTCCAAAGATGTAGATGTTCTCCTCGCCGACTTCCTCCGCAATCTCGATGTTGGCGCCGTCGTAGGTGCCGATGGTGAGAGCACCATTCATCGAGAGCTTCATATTGCCGGTACCGGAGGCTTCCATCCCGGCCATGGAGATCTGCTCGCTCAAATCGGCGGCAGGGATGATGAGCTGGGCCAGCGAAACGCGATAGTCGGGCAAGAACGCGACCTTCATCAGGTCACGCGTCTTCTCGTCGTTATTCACTACTTCCGCAACGCTATGGATCAGCTTGATGATCTGCTTGGCTGCCCAATATCCCGGCGCAGCCTTGCCGGCGAAGATATAGGTGCGCGCCACCGCAGGCATCTCTCCGCGTTCGACGACCCCAAGATAGTCGTGAATGATACCCATGACGTTCAGCAACTGGCGCTTGTATTCGTGAATGCGCTTGATCTGGACATCGAACATGGAGTCGGGATCGACTACGACGCCGCTCTGCTCCTGGATCACGCGCGTCAGCTTGAGCTTGTTCTGTCGCTTGACTTCCTTAAAGCCCTCGCGAAACCCTTCGTCATCGGCGAAGGCCTCCAGGTCGCGGAGCTTGCGCAGATCGGTGATCCACTTGTTTTCATCCAGCGTACGGCTGATGAGGTCGGTGAGTCCTTCGTTGGCTTTCATCAGCCAGCGGCGGGGCGCCACGCCGTTGGTCTTGTTGTTGAATTTCTCCGGCCAGACCTGGGCAAATTCCGGGGCCAACGAATGGATGAGCAGCTCGCTGTGCAGTTGCGAAACGCCGTTGACGGAATGGCTGCCCACCATGCAAAGATTCGCCATCCGCACCTGCTTCTCATAGCCTTCTTCGATGATCGACATGCGGCTGCGCTTTTCGTCATCGAGAAAGGAATACTGCTGCATCTGGCGCAACAACTCATGGTTGATATTGAAGATGATGAGCATGTGCCGGGGCAGAACCTTTTCCAGCAGCGGCACTGACCATTTCTCCAGCGCTTCAGGCAGAAGGGTGTGATTGGTATACGCCAGGGTCTGCTGCGTGATCTCCCAAGCTTCCTCCCAGGGCAGCCGGTCTTCGTCCAGCAGCACCCGCATCAACTCAGCAACGGCGAGGCTGGGATGCGTGTCGTTCATCTGGATGGCGACCTTCGACGGCAGCAGTTGGATCTTCTTGTGCTGCTGGCGGAAGCGCCGCAGGATGTCGCCCATGGCGCAGGCAACCAGGAAATATTCCTGCACCAGGCGCAGTTCCTTGCCGCTCATCACTGAGTCAGAGGGATAAAGTACGCGCGAAATATTCTCCGATTGGATCTTCTGTTCGACCGCGCGAATGTAATCGCCGCGATTGAATATCTCGATGTCGAAGTCTTCCGAGGCGCGGGCCGTGAACAGACGCAGCCAGTTCACGGTCTGCCCCAGATACCCGACAATCGGCATATCGGTGGGTATGCCGACGACGATTTTCTGGTTCAGCCAAACCTGCTCCAGGCTATGCTCGACTTCACGCGGGCCTTCCACCCGGCCGTACATCGGGATGTTGCCCGACTCCTCAGGATGCTCGATCTGGAAGGGCGTTCCGTTGGCCTTCCAGCGGTCAGGTTTCTCGCGCTGGAAGCCGTTGAAGATTTCTTGCTTGAACAGGCCGTACTCATAATCGATGCCATACCCAAAGCCGGGCATGCCGAGGGTGGCCAGGGATTCGAGAAAGCAAGCTGCCAGTCGGCCAAGACCGCCATTGCCGAGACCGGCATCATTTTCGCTATCGAGCACTTCGTCGAGGCTGACGCCAAAGCCCGCAAGCACCTCGCGACACATGTCCTCGACGCGCAAGTTCGACAGGTTGTCGCCCAGCGAGCGCCCCATCAGGAATTCCATCGAGAGGTAATAGAGCTTCTTGCTGTCCTTGTGGCGATAGCGGGACTCGGTCTCCAGCATGCGGTCAACGATGCGGTCGCGGATGGCGAGGGAGACGGGCTTGAGATAATCGGCGGGCTTCAGCTCTGAGGTGGGACGGACCAGAGTGTAGCGGACATGGCGCAGTATGGCCTCGCGCAGCACTTCAGCGGGCCTGACCTGCGACAGAAATTCAGGGGATGACATAGACAATGGCGGCCTGTCAGCTGCGATCTAATCGTCTCCGGGTGAGCTGCTCCTTCGCCGTTGCAGCATTTTGGCAGAAGGGCGACCGCTTTCTTGGAGCATGCCGTCGCTGGCTAGACCCAATCGGACCGGACTTGGCCACAAAGGCCCAACCGACTTGCTCGCTTCGCCCATTCTACTGCCAACCCCTCGCCCTGAGAACACCTGAGTTGCGCAGGGTGGCTGCTCGGATACTTCGGCTGAATGGGGTCAAAACTTGAGATTCAAGCCGCCACTGCTGGTGGCCCATCCGCATTAGGCGCTGGCCGACTGCTGCTTGACCTGGCGCGCGCGCTCGTAGACCTTAACGTATTCGCGAGCGGAGTTGGCCCACGAATAGTCCTGCGCCATGCCATTGCGCATCAACGTCTGCCAGGCGTTCTGGTTACCGCGATACAAAGCAATCGCGGCGCGCAAAGTCTCTAGCATCGCCTCGCCGTTGTACTCGCGAAATTTGAACCCTGTTCCCTTCAACGTCCGCGGATCGAACTGCTCGACGGTGTCGTCGAGTCCGCCGACCGCGCGCACCACCGGCACGCTACCGTATTTCAGGCTATAGATCTGGTTCAGGCCGCAGGGTTCGTAGTGCGAAGGCATCAGGTAGATATCGCTACCGGCCTCGATCTTGTGCGCCAGCGCGTCGTCGTACGCGATCTTGATGGCGACCTTCTGGGGAGATTGCCGGCTGAGACGGCGGAACATGTCTTCGTATTCCCTTTGGCCGCTGCCCAGCACCACCAGAATGAGGTCTTCCAACGCCAAACGATCTGCGACCTGGAGGATGAGGTCAAACCCTTTTTGCGGGACGAAGCGCGACACGATGCCCACCACCGGCAACTGCGTATCCGGTGCCAGCCCGAATGCCTTCAGCAGATCGGCTTTGCATTTTGCCTTGCCTCCGAGGTCAGCAGCGGAATAGCGTGCGGCAATGAAGGGATCGGCCTGCGGGTTCCAGGAAGCATAGTCGACGGCATTGAGGATGCCGGCAATTGTGTTACCGCGAGCCCGCAGCACGCCTTCCAGACCGAAGCCGTATTCCGCTGTCTGGATCTCCTGGGCGTACCTGCGGCTGACTGTGGTAATAAAGTCGGCCATGGAGATCGCGCCCTTCAGAAAGTTGACCTTGCCGTAGAATTCCAACTTCGACATGGTGAACAGGTCCCAGGGCAACATAAGCAGGGGGAGGATCTCCGGCGGAAACAGTCCCTGATATCCCAGGTTGTGGATGGTGAAAACGCAGGGAGCAGCGGCAAACGCCGGGTCTTCGTCATATAGCGTCTTCAGTAGTATAGGAATGAGAGCGGTCTGCCAGTCATGACAGTGCAGCACGTCCGGGGCTCCGAGGATTTTTGTGGCTTCAAGAACGGCGCGGGAAAACAGCGCAAAACGCTCGGCATTATCGTGGTAGTCGCCCAGAGCGGTACCGTAAAGTCCGTCGCGATCGAAGAACGGCTGGTACTCGATGAAATAGAATTGCACTCCTGAGCGAACGCCGCCGTCGAGGACGGAGCAGAAGCGGTAATGATCGTCGAAAGGCACGGTGATGCTGGGGATGACAGTGAGTGGATTCTCGAGCTTAGTTTGGCGGTAACGAGGAAGAAAGACCGTGGCCTTGTGACCTAAACTGACTAGAGCCGGCGGCAACGCTCCAATGACATCCGCGAGGCCGCCCGTCTTGGAAAACGGTACACACTCTGATGCCGCGAAAGCGATATGCATGAAGCCTCCTGCGCGGCTGTAACGCTCCCGCGGGATGGTGCAACTGTCTAATAGACAACCGCAGAGGATGACGCACGAAATGCCGGGACACTTGAGTCTAATTGCCGAGTCGAAAGAGGGTCAACGTGGCAAAGCCGTCGACCGATAAACCAGGCGCCAGCCGTGGCACAAAACACAAGCCGAAACTCGGACAGCACTTCCTGCTGGATGTAGGCGCGGCGCAGAAGATTGTCGAGGCGCTGGGCGACGTCTCCAATCGAACGGTAATTGAAATTGGTCCCGGCCGCGGCGTGTTGACCGATGTTCTGGCGCCACGGGCACGGCGCGTTATAGGAATAGAATTGGACCGCGTGCTGGCAGCGCAGCTTCGCATGCGCTACGCCACCAGGCCGAACGTCGAAATACTCGAATCCGATTTTGTCACGGCCGAGTTCACTTCCATGGTTGGCCGCCGCCCCGGCCCCCTGCACGATCTTCGGCCCACGCAACCGGAGACCGTGGACATTGTCGGCAATCTGCCGTACTACATAACATCCGACATCGTGCTGCGAATTCTTGCTCTGCACCAGAACATTGAGCGCGCCGTCATCATGGTGCAGAAGGAAGTAGCGGACCGCATCGCGGCCAAGCCCGGCAGCCGCGACTACGGACTGCTGTCGGCCACCGTCCAGTTGTTTGCGCGCGTGGACAAGCTGTTCACCCTGCCGCCGGAAGCTTTCTCGCCGCCGCCAGAGGTGCATTCCAGTGTGATCCGGCTGACCATGGCGCCTCGGCTGCAAGAGTTGCAAGTTGAGGAAGAGCCCTTCATCGCATTTCTGAAGGTGGCTTTCGCGCAGAAACGGAAAACCCTGGCCAACAACCTGTGCGGCCAGTATGACGCTGCTGCTATTCGAGCGGCGCTGAAGAGCGCGGGAGTGAGGTCGGATGTACGGGCCGAAGCTCTATCGGAGGAGAAAACTGCGGCGGTGTTTCGCGCCCTGAGAGCCCGTTGACGGCTGTCCGGGGGCAGACCTTATGACGACCTTAACCCGACAACCGGCCGTCGCTGGCCGCTTCTATCCGGCGAATGCGCAGCGCCTCCGCGCCGAGGTGGGAGCCTATACGGCAGCGCCCGCCAATGCTCAGGGTGAGTTGAAGATTCGCGCCCTGGGCTGCGTCGTCCCTCATGCGGGATATATGTATTCCGGACACGTTGCCGGAGCGGTCTATCGCCGCCTTGAGTTGCCGCAGCGGATGGTGATTCTGTGCCCGAATCACACCGGTATGGGAGAGCCACTGGCCATCATGAGCGAAGGCACTTGGCAAACGCCGCTGGGCGAGGTTGCGATTGACGCGGAGCTGGCGACCGAGCTGATGCGACAGATGCCGTTGCTTTCGGAAGACGCGGTGGCCCATCGCGCCGAACACGCGCTGGAGGTGCAGCTTCCCTTTCTTCAGGTGCTGGCACCGGGATTTCAGTTCGTGCCCATCGTTGTCGGCACCGGCAACTTTGAAGTGCTGAGCTCGCTTGGCGTAGTGATTGGCAATACGCTGGCAAAGCACGGCGGACGCTCTTTGGTGATTGCCTCCAGCGACATGAACCACTACGAGAGCGACAGCATTACGCGCGTCAAGGATCGCAGAGCCATCGATCCGATGCTGGCGCTGGATGCGCGCGGGCTGTACGACGTGGTGAAGCAAGGCCATATCAGCATGTGCGGATACGGGCCGGCGGTGGTGATGCTGACGGCAACGCGGAAGCTGGGCGCCACCAAGGCCGAATTGATTCGCTATGCCACCTCCGGCGACGTGGCGGGCGATCGCGACATGGTCGTGGGGTACGCGGGAATCGCGGTATGGTGACCAGCGGAAACATTCTTCCCCGGAATTAACCGAGATGGTCGACCGTCATCTGCGAGATGAGCTGGAGTCCGCCACGTGCGACAACAATTTTTCGGCGGAGCGCAGCAGGATTTTGCCGCGATTCTTTACCAGCATGCCGCCGCGTTGCCATTCACTCAGCAGGCGGCTCGCGGTAAACGGCGTAACGTTAGCTTCATTGGCTAGTTCCTCGTTCTTGATGTCGAGTTCAATCCCACCCGTGACCTCGCGACCCATTCCAGTGGCCAGGTCGACCAGGACGTTAGCTAGCCGCTGGCGGGCGTTTTGGCACGTCATGGCCACGTGCAGGGCACGATAGCCGACCATGTAGTCAAAGCCAATCAGCAACGCGTTCGCCACCAGCCGGGGATATTGCGCGGCAAGCGCGCCGATGGTGACGCGGTCCCACACCAGCAGGTGGCTCGGCTTCATGGTTTCCGTGCTGGTGAGATAAGCGATGGGTTTGGGGACAATGGCCGCGCTGCCGAAGATCTCACCCAGCGGCACCCAAAGCAGAAGCGTCTTGTGGGCATCGGGGGTGATGAAGAAATAGCGCGCCCGTCCAGTCAACAAAAGGAACAGATAATCGGCAGGATGCCCCTGATTGATGACCACGGAATTCGCCAGGTAGCGCCGCTGTTTTGCGGCTGCCAGAACGATCTTGACCTCCTCGGGCGCTAGTCCTTCGAAAAATCTAGGCTTCACCCGGGCTACGACCGCTGCAATTTCGGAAAGCGTCAGTGTATCTGGATTCAATATGACTTCCCTTTCGTGCGCCCGATAAATCAGTCGCGCCTTGCTCTGGAGCAACTTCCAGCCTGCCCGCGGGCAACGACTTTATAAGCTCGCCGACTTAGAATAGCGGCGCGGGAGCGCCACCCCCCAAGGAGAATATCGTATGTCATGCAGTGGCTCACGCCTTCCCTTTCTGCCGCGTGTCTTGGCGGTACTCGCGGTCCTCGCTTTGATAACGTCTGTAGCCTCCGCGCAGACCGGCTACTGGCACACCAGCGGAAATCAGATCCTGGATTCGAACGGTCACGTGGTTCGAGTGGCCGGAATCAACTGGTACGGCTTTGAGACCGCCGACGAGGTGGCGCACGGACTTTGGGCGCAGGATTATCACTACATCCTGAACGCCATCCAGAGCAACGGCTACAACGTGATTCGCATGCCGATGTCGAACCAGGTGGTGGAAACGCCGATCATCCCGACGAACATCAGCTATCACAATGCCAGCGGCCCCATTAATACCGATCTGGAAGGCCTGAACTCGCTGCAAATCCTCGACAAGATCGTCACCTACGCCGGGCAGATCGGCTTGCACATCATTCTGGACAACCACCGCTCGGAGGCGGGCAATGGCGCCGAAGGCAACGGCCTCTGGTACACCTCGCAGTATCCGGAAAGCGCGTGGATCAACGATTGGACTTCTCTGGCGGAGAGATACCTTAACAACACCACCGTCATCGGATTCGATCTGCGGAACGAGCCGCACAACGCGCAGAGCGGCGGTTCGTGCTGGGGATGCGGCACCATGTCTTACGATTGGCGGCTGGCTGCTGAGCGCGGCGGCAATGCCGTGCAGGCGGTCAATCCCAGCTTACTGCTCTTTGTCGAGGGCACCGACTGTTACAACAACGATTGCGACTGGTGGGGCGGCAATCTGATGGGCGCGCAGTCCTACCCTGTGGCACTGAACGTCGCGCATCAGTTGGTGTATTCCGCGCACGACTACGGCCCGAACCTCTACCAGCAAAGCTGGTTCAACAGCAGCACAACCTATCAGAGCCTGGTGCAAGTGTGGACGGGATTCTGGGCATATCTCAGCTTGAACGACGTCGCGCCGGTGTGGGTGGGCGAGTTTGGCACCACCAACAACGCCAGCGACATCGAGAGTAACGTTCCGGGCTCGCAGGGACAGTGGTTCCAGAGCATCCTTACCTTCATGCAAAATAATCCGCAGTTGGACTGGACGTACTGGGCGCTGAATGGCGAAGACAGCTACGCGCTGCTGGACAGCAATTACGACTCGACGCCGGTCAGCTCGCTAAAGCAGAGCTTGCTGGCGAGCATCCAGTTCAGCGGTGGCGGAGGCGGCAATTGCGAAAGCTCTCCGCCCGCACCAACCGGCCTGGCAGCAACGGCGGTTTCCTCCAGCCAGATCAATGCGACATGGAATGCGGTGACACCGCCGCCGTCATGCAACGTTACCTACAACCTTTATGCCAGCCGGTTCTCGAACTTCGTACCCTCATCGGCAACCCGTATAGCGAGCGGACTGGTTGCAAGCAACTACTCCAACACGGGACTGCCGGCCTCCACCACCTACTACTACATTGTCAGAGCCGCCGATTCCGTCGGCGAGTCCGGCAATTCCAACCTTGCCCACGCCACTACGCAATCGGGTGGCAGCGGGACGGGCTGTCACATCACCTACGTCGACCAGAACGACTGGGGCACGGGATTTACCGGCGCTGTCTCGATTAAGAACACGGGCACGCAGGAGATCAATGGCTGGACGCTGACGTGGAGCTGGTCAGGAAATCAGCAGATCATCCAGTCGTGGAACTCGAACTACACGCAGAGCGGACAAAATGTCGCGCTGACCAATGCGGCGTGGAATGGAAACATTGGAGCGGGCGACACGCTAAGCGGAATCGGTTTCAACGCCGATTACAGCGGGACCAACCACAATCCAACCAGGTTTTATGTGAATGGGACGTTGTGCCAGTAATCAGATAACCTGCGGCAGAGGAATGGGGCTTTAGTCTCCTGGATTTTTGCAGGAGCTAAAGCCCGGATTCTGTTGGGACTCGGGCGGCATGACTGAACAGACTGCGGCGAAAGCCGGAGTAGCGCTCGGTGCCGCCGGCTGAAGCCGGCTCAGGATGAGAAGCAACTCGCTTAGACGCTGGCCCGAAGGCCAGCTCGACCTGTACTAGCGGCTGCTTCGCTTGCGGTGTTCCTTCAGAATGCAGCTATCCATAACGACGAAGATGCCCGCCTGGCGCGCTTTTTCGGCGGCCTCTGCGTGAATCACGCCTTCCTGCATCCAGATGGCGGGAGCTTTGATCTGGATGGCCTGGGCCACCACGTCGGGAACAAATTCCGACCGACGGAAGATGTTCACGATGTCGATCTGCTCCGGCACATCGAGCAGTGACGGGTAAGCTTTTTCGCCCATCCAGTTGGTGATGTTGGGATTGACCGGGATGATGCGGTACCCCTGCGAAAGCATGTAGTGCGAGACGCCATAGCTGGGGCGCAAGGGAGAATCGGTGAGGCCGACGACAGCGATGGTCTTCGCAGTCTTGAGCAGTTCGGTGATGCGATCGGCTTCGGCGGCGGACATCGTAGTTTACCCCGGAGGAAAACTGATTGTATTCTGCGGAAGCGCGGGATGGCCGAGATTCCCGGTTGCTATAGGGGTCCTTCGACTCCGGTTCACGAAACCCACGCGAACCTACGCTCAGGATGACACATTACAAGTTTGCAGCGAATCGCTCATACCTGATACCTGTTTGCTGCTTGCTGACGACTGGAACTGACAACTACTTCAAGGCCTGCTCCAGGTCCGCAATCAGGTCCTCAACATCTTCGATGCCGACGGAAATTCGCACCATGCCATCGGTCAGCCCAATCGCTTTGCGGCCTTTTTCGCCGATGGCCGCATGCGTCATCGTTGCTGGATGGGAGATGAGCGTCTCGACTCCACCGAGCGATTCGCCCATGGTGCAAAGGCGCACGCGCTTGAGCAGCCGCTTGGCGTTGGCGAGCGAGCCGGTTTCGAAGGTGATCATCGAGCCGAAGCCTGACATCTGGCTGCACGCTAGTTCGTACTGCGGATGGCTTTCCAGTCCGGGATAGAAAACCTTCTTCACCTTACGATGGCCGTTGAGGAAGTCAGCCATGACGCGGCCATTCTCGTCGTGCTGCCTCATGCGCACGGCCAGAGTTTTGGTGCCGCGCAGCACCAGCCAGCACTCGAAGGGCGACATGATGGCGCCGGCTGCCTTCTGCACGAAGGCCAGCTTCTCGGCCTGCTGGCGCGTAGTGCAGACAAGAACGCCGCCCAGGCCGTCGCTATGGCCGTTGAGGAACTTGGTCGTCGAGTGCATCACGATGTCAGCACCGAATTTGATTGGCTGCTGGAAGTAGGGCGACATGAAGGTGTTGTCGACCACGACTTCGCAGCCGCGCTGGTGGGCGATGGCGCTGACGGCGGCGATGTCGGTGAGGCCCATCAGCGGATTGGTGGGCGTCTCGATGTAGACGTAGCGCGTGTTGCGGCGGATGGCACGCTCGACGTTGCGCGGATCGGTCGTGTCGACATAGGTGAACTTAAGACCGAAGTTGGCCATGACCTGGTTGAAGAGCCGGGGCACGCCGCCGTAGAGATTGTTGGAGGCGACCACGTGATCGCCAGCTTTCATCAGATGGCAGAGCGCGCCGACGGCGGCCATTCCGCTGGCGAAGACCGGGGCGGCGATACCGCCTTCCAGCGAGGCCAGGTTCTGCTCCAGCCGAGTGCGCGTCGGATTGCCGGCGCGAGAGTAATCGTAGCCCTTGGTCTTGCCAAGCTCTTCCTGCGCGTAGGTCGACGTGGCAAAGATGGGAGGAGCAACCGCTCCAGTGGAAGGATCGGGTTCATTGCCGGCATGAACGGCGCGAGTGGAAAAACCGGGAGCATTCTTCTTATGCATAGAAACCCAATGCATCAGCCGCCTATTTTTCAGGGTGACCACTATGCTGCCGCCGGCTAGGCATTGGTGTGACAACCGCCGCTTTCTCCTTCATTCACACCCGTGACGCTGAAGTCTCTACCGGCGGTCGATCCCTCAAGCTTATACCGCATTGGCGATGGCCAGGATTATAGCCTACATGGGAGTCGGGACCATCGCCCTTGGGGGCCTTCCATAGTCGAGACGCAAGTACGCAGCGTGGACAGTCAGACGCCTTATCCTTTACTGCCTGAGTTTTGGAGACACACTGCGCGAAGGCCGTACCCTGAAAGGAGAATGTTAATCAAATAGCCTTCCGCGTGCTTCGCGTGGCTTGCCTTCACTGCCGGTGAGCAAGCTCAGAATTGTTCCAGCGCAACGACGAAACATAAGTCCCATGTAATTCTTCCCTAGACAATTCTTAGACGAACAGTTCAGGGCCGCGCAGTCACCGGAGTTGGTTTTGAACTTTGACTGCGGGGAGGCTGTCAGGAAGTGGCATCAACTCGTATTCTCCTTGTCGACGACAGTGCAGCCTGGCGGCGTATGGTTGTCAAGCTGCTCCAGGACTGTACGGACTGGCAGATTATCTCCGAAGCTTCGGATGGATTTGAGGCCGTCCAGAAAACTAAAGAGCTTCAACCGGACTTGATTCTGCTGGACATCGGGCTTCCCCGGCTCAATGGCATCGAGGCCGCTCGGCAGATCTGCGCCACCGTTCCGCATCCGAAAATCCTGTTCCTCAGCGCAAGCCTGCATTCGGACGTGATGCAGGAAGCCTTATGTGCCGGGGCGCAGGGTTACGTCGTGAAATCTGATGCCGCACACGACCTGTTGCCGGCCGTGGAAGCGGTCATTGAAGGCAATTTATTTGTGTGCAGCAGGGTTGCGTTCTGCGCTCCGGTCAGCCCCCAGCGTAATGATCCTGGCGGCCCACTTCATCGCGGTCACGCGCCGCGCAAAGCGGATCGCCCTTGCCATGACTAAAGCGCAGGCGCAACGCGAGGCACAATCGCGGCTGAAGAAGTTGGTAGCAATGGACGTGGCGGCGATCCTGCTCGCCTACGGTGTCGAGCGGGATGAAGCTCGACGCATCGCATTGAACGCGGCGAACGAAGCGGGGGACTCAGCCGGTATGTTGCGCCTGGTGAAGTTCCAGTCGCCGGGCGTAAAGCTGATTACGAATGGGGGTCTATGAGCAGACTCCGCCCGCCCATCGCAAACCATGGGAGAGCGCGATGATTTTGCTGGGCACCCGTAACTCGATCCGGGATACAATCACGGCCTGATTCCGCGTCTATACTCCGGGGGTCGACACCTTGACTACGTCTGAGCTGACCGCGTTCGTAAGAAAGCTGGACCCACCGTTTCTGGCCGGTCTTGATCTGCCTGAAATCAATGCCGTCCTGGCCGCAGCGCGCCAGCGGCGGTTCCTCGCCAACTCCGTGATCACCAACCAGGGGCATCCGGCCAGTCACCTCTTCATGATCCTCAGCGGCGGCGCCAGAAGTTTTTTCCTCACTCCGGGGGGACAGAAACTGCAAATGCACTCGTATCCGGTGGGGGAGATGTTTGGCGGCATGGCATTGCTGTCGCGAACCTCGGATTATCTGCTGAGTACAGAAGCGGTCAAGGACAGCCACACGCTGGTCTGGGAGCACATCAAGATACGCAGCCTGGCAGAACGATATCCAAGGATGCTGGACAACGCGTTGACCATCGCATCGGATTACCTGAACGTGTCCATCGCGGCGCAAGTGGCGCTCAGTTGCCACACCGCGCGGCAGCGCCTGGCGGAAGTGCTGGTCAATCTGGCCAGCGGCATCGGCCACCGCGTTTCCGGGGGAATTGAACTCGCGGTCCGCAATGAGGAATTGGCCGCCGCCGCCAATATCACTCCCTTTACCGTCAGCCGCGTCATGAGCGAATGGCAGCGCGGCGGCGTTCTAGCTAAGAGACGCGGCAAGGTCCTGTTACCCTCACCCGAGCGGCTGCTGCTACAGGACCTGTGAGCGTCGCCTCGCGCCCCCCTACCGTGTTCGCCTGCTCCCGATGATTGCGCGAGCGCAAGCTCGATCTTGCGCCTGGACAACGACCAGACAAATCCAGTCATGCGATGATGGGATCACTTTACAGCCAACCGGGTTTGCAGGACAGCAGGGTGCTAAAGACGGCCGGTTGGATACGCAGAAAGAGGGCCACCTGAACCGGTGGTCCTCTACATTTAGAGGCTCAAGGCCGGCGTTCACCGATGTGACCTCCTCCAGAGCAATTGCTCGAACCGGAAGCTGAACAATCTGTTGGACTCGAAACCCGCGGCACGATGCTTGCGCCGCGCCAGTTGGAGAAGTGTGTGTCTCAGGCTAATCCTATGGTTGTGTTGTGCGTAGATGATGATCCCGCCGGACTGATGGCCCGCCGACTGGTCCTTTCCATCGCCGGATACGATGTTCTGACCGCAACTTCCGGCGAGGCAGCGTTGTGGGTCCTACGCACTAGCCATGTGGATCTGGTCATCACCGATCATTTTCTTCCCGGCTTCAAAGGCGCTGAAATATTGGCGTCGATGAAACAAACGAAACCCCAAGTCCTGGTCGTGCTGCTGACCGCGACCCCGGTGCTGCCGCCCGGCGCAGAGCTGGCCGATCTGGTTCTGATCAAAGGTATTGCCCCACCGGAGTTCCTGGCCGCGATTGCGAAGCTCGCGGAACGGCCGGGCTCAGCTGAAGGTAATCCCCGAGGCAATGGGGGACCGCGGTAAGTCGCGAGGCCCGCGCCAGCTGGGGTCGCCCCGCCGCAGGGGCTCAACCCACGCCGACGTATCAATCAGCATGGCCACGAACCCGCGTGGGCGTCGACGGCGAATTTCGTCAGACCCAACGCTAGAGTGAGTGCTATACAGCCTACAACACGCTTCCTCACCACGCTTGCTGGGAACAGTTGCTTGTGTATCCCCCAACCCTTCATCCACCACCGGATTGATACATGCGCCGGATTCTCCAATGCCACGCGCCGACATCCTACCACCGGTTCAAGTAGCCACTGACCACTAGACACTGCCTTTTCACTCCAGCCCAAACTCCTTCCACCGCTTCGTCACCAGAGCTTTGGTCTTTTCGTCCATGCGGATTTCGTCGGGCCAGGGGCGGGTGAAGCCTTCGCTGGGCCATTTGCGCGTGGCGTCGACGCCCATCTTCGAGCCGAAGTCGGGCAGGCGCGAGGCGTGGTCGAGCGAATCAACGGGGCCAAGCGTGAACTGGATGTCGCGCTCGGGATCGATGTTGTTCAGTACCTTGAGTGTCACATCGCCAATGTCCTGCACATCGACATCTTCATCGACCACCAGAATGCACTTGGTCGACATCGCCTGACCCAGCGCCCAGATGCCGTTCATCACCTTGCGCGCCTGCCCGGGATACGACTTCCTGATCGAAACGATCATCAGGTTGTGGAAGATGCCTTCGATGGGCAGGTTCACGTCGACGATTTCCGGGATCGTGAGCCGCATGAGCGGCAGAAAGATGCGCTCGACTGCCTTGCCCATGTAAGCGTCTTCCATCGGCGGCTTGCCGACAATGGTCGTCGAGTAGATCGGGTTCTTGCGATGAGTGACACAGGTGACGTGGAAGACGGGATAGAGATCTTCAGGCGTGTAGAAGCCGGTGTGATCGCCGAACGGTCCCTCCATTCGTAGCTCGTCGAGTTCCACGTAGCCTTCGAGGACGATCTCCGATGTTGCGGGGACTTCCAGATCGACGGTCTCGCATTTCACCAGTTCGAGCGGCTTCTGCCGCAGG
>JBEKCJ010000048.1:0-30246 GCA_050014935.1 Candidatus Korobacteraceae bacterium | reverse complement strand
TTGGCGTGCGCTTCGAGCGTAATCATGGCCGGCGCTCAGTCTCAGACAGCACCTGGCCCGGAAGTGAAGAAGCTGGGAGTAATGGTCGGCAAGTTCACGGTTCAAGACGAGCTGAAAGCCGGGGCAATGGGGCCGAACTCGCCAGCGATGAGATTCAGCGGCACTGACGATTGCAGGTGGACAGCAAGCGGCTTCGCCGTGATCTGCGAAGCGGCACTCCAGAGACCCGGAAGCAAATACTCGGAGGCTTCCTTCATCTACTACGACCCGACTTCCAAGACATACGAATACCACGCAGTTGACAGTTCAGGAGGAATAGAAAACAAGACTGGCACGGTAAGCGGCGACGTATGGACCTGGCTTGGGGAGAGCACTTTTGGCGGGAAACTGTATCACACCCGGTACATCATGAAGTTTGTTTCAGCCGACTCCTACGAATACACCGACGAGTCGGGCGAAAGCGAGAGCTCCATGAAGGTGTTCGTCAGCGGAAAAGAGACGCGCGTCGCGGCCACCAAACCCGCGAAATCGCAATCAACACAATAACGGGCGTTCAGATATTCATTCCCAGCTAACGGGCAACTGGAACTCAGTGTCAAGTGACGCTAACAGCCGATTTCACAAGCGTCGCTCAGAACCGGCCCCCTATACACTTCCCACCGGCTGCGCGACTTCGGCCTCGATGGGCTCCAGGTATGCGGTGAAGTGGCGCAGAAAAGGCGCTTGACGCGTCAGCTTCATGCCGCGGATTTCCGCGCGGCGCTTCCACACCGCCAGCACCACCTCGATTACATAATCCACGTGGCTCTGGGTATAGACCCGCCGTGGAATTGCCAGCCGAACCAGATCCATTTTGGCGGCTGCTCCAAACATCAGCGTGCCGATTTCGACCGAGCGGATGCCGCCTTCAAGATACAACTCCGCCGCCAGCGCCACTCCGGGAAACTCATCCAGCGGAATGTGCGGTAGAAAGGCGCGGGCATCCAGATAAATCGCGTGGCCGCCCGGCGGCAGCACGATGGGCACTCCCTGCTCGCTGAGGTGGTCGCCCAGATAAGCGGTCGAGGCGATGCGGTAGCGCAGATAGTCCTCGTCCAAAGCCTCCTGCAGGCCGATGGCAACGGCCTCCAGATCGCGTCCAGCCAGGCCGCCGTAGGTCGGATAGCCTTCGGTCAGGATCAGCAGGTCCTTCTCCTGCGCCGCGAGAATGCCGTCGTTGGTGCAAAGGAAACCGCCGATGTTCGCCATGCCGTCTTTCTTTGCCGACATGGTGCAGCCGTCACCCAGGGCGAACATCTCCTGCGCGATCTGCTTGGGCGTCTTGGCTGCGTAGCCTTCTTCCCGCAGCTTGATGAAGTACGCATTCTCCGCGAAACGGCAGGCGTCAAAATACAGCGGGATACGATGCTTCCGGCACACCGCGCTGACCGCGCGCGCATTTTCCATGGAGACCGGCTGGCCTCCTCCTGAGTTGTTAGTGATGGTGAGCATCACCATCGGAACGCGCTGGCGTCCCACGCGCGCGATCAATTCTTCCAGCGCGGCGACGTCCATGTTGCCCTTGAAGGGATGCCATTTGGCGGGCTCGCGCGCTTCCGCGATCGGCAGGTCCACCGCCTCCGCGCCGACGAATTCGATGTTGGCGCGCGTGGTATCGAAGTGCGTGTTGTTGGGGATGACATCGCCCTTCTTGCAGGCCACGCTGAACAGAATGCGCTCGGCGGCGCGTCCCTGGTGTGTCGGGATCACATGCTGGTAGCCGAAGATGTCCTGGATGGAGTCACGAAAGCGATCGAAGCTGCGGCTGCCGGCGTAGCTCTCGTCACCCTGCATGATGGCCGCCCATTGCCGCGTGGACATCGCCCCCGTGCCCGAGTCGGTCAACAGGTCGATGAGTACATCGTCAGCGGGAAGCAGAAACAGGTTGTAGTGGGCAGCCCGTAACAGCTCCTCGCGCTGCTCGCGCGTGGTCCAGCGGATCGGTTCCACACTCTTGATGCGAAATGGCTCGATGATGGTCTTACGTGGCATGGAGGTTCCCCTTGCGTAAGCTCCATGCTGGCGTGTTCAGGCCGAATTTGCAGTGATACCGGTCACAGCTCTTGCCTCAGGCCGTGGCGAAATCAGCCGGAGGACAAGTGCAAATCACAGTTCCTGGCGAGGCTCGGGGGCGCAGCGTGCCGCCTGGTTGGCCAGCTGATTGGCTTGGCGGTTCTGCTCCCGCGGGATGTAGGCGATGGAGAACTCCACGGCGCGGGCCAGCTTGCGGCAGGTCCAGTTCAGGGAGTGAAGGCGCGAGCTACGGCAGGCGTACTCGCCGGTCATCTGCTTGACCATGACTTCCGAGTCCGAGTACACATGCAGCGTCCTGGCCTTGGCCTCAACCGCGTGCTGCAAGGCCTCCAGCAGGGCTACGTATTCGGCGACGTTGTTGTCCTGATGTCCAATCCACCGGGCAATGCGGGTAGTTTCGCCGTCAGGACCTTCGATGACCACCCCAATGCCCGACGGTCCCGGATTTCCATGGGACCCGCCGTCAACGTACGCTACGAGGTCAGACATTCATCTCCTGACTTAACCAAGATGCTTGAGAATGAGGGATTCGTCAAGAAACAGATGCGGTTCCCCCTGAATGCTGCCACACAGGCGCAACATTTCTGTGAAAAAAATGTGAATTGACCTTGAATATCTCCTGTCGAGAAACAAAACTTGCTTGCCTTCTGTCGTTTGCCGAAAAAAATTCCCACACGAAAATAACCGGCACTTGCACCAACCTTGGGCGTTGACAATTTTCAATCATGGGATAGGATCACTCTCGTCGACGGCAGAAAAGGGCGGGCAACTAATCGTGGCCAACCCGAAGTAAGCTGAGCGATGGGTTCCGCGGGGTGACCCGAGGGAACCGCCAGACCCGAAAAAACCGACTGCACTGCGAGGTGTCGGCCGGGGTTTGGGACCGCGAAAGCGGTGATCGCGTCAAAGGCTGTGACGGTGCATGCATCCACGCTGGTAACTCCCTCGCAGGAGTTGGCAGCTAGAGCATAACCAAAGTCACAGCCTTTTCTATTTCCCCCCCACAGATTTCTCGGATCGGTCAACCCCGCGCGTCGCGTCGGTTGATCCTACCGGTTATACACCGGCAGCGGCCCTCGCAAGTTTCGCCACACCTCGTCGCAGGCTTTCAGCACGTCGTCGGACAACGGCCCGTCATCCAACGTTGCCAGATTTTCATTGAGCTGTTCCAGCCGCGAGGCGCCCAGGATGACGCAATCGCTGGCGGTGTGATGCAACAGCCAGTTCAACGCCAGGCTCACCATTGATCGCCCTGCCGATTGCGCGATCTCCCGAAGTTGCTCCACCGACTGAAAGTATTGCTCGTGCCAATAGCGGTCCTGGTAGAGCTTGTTGTTGTCGAAGCGCGTGCCGGGCGTGACCTTGTCCTGCTTGTGTTTGCCGGTAAGCAGCCCGCCCGCCAGCGGGTTATACACCACGGTCGCCACATCAAACTGCTTACACATCGGCAGATATTCCTGCTCGATGCCGCGGGCCAGCAGGTTGTACATGGGCTGAGAAATGTAAGACGCCGGCCAGCCGCGCTCCTTCGCAATCCACAGCATCTGCACCACCTGCCATCCGGCGTAGTTCGACAAAGCCGGATAGCGCACCTTGCCCTGCTTCACCAGCGAGGCCATCGCCTCCATCGACTCCTCCACTGGTACAACATGGTCGGGCGCATGGAAGTAATAAATGTCGAGGTAATCGGTGCCCAGCCGCTTCAGGCTTTCGTCGACATTGCGCAGAATGGCCTTGCGCGAAAGCCCCTGCTGGTCGGCCTCTTCGCCCACTTTAAAGAACACCTTGCTGGCGATGACCAGCTGTTCCCGTTTGCCCTTCATGGCATGGCCCAGCATGGTCTCGGCGACACCTAGCTGATAAACATTCGCGGTGTCGAAGAAGTTGATACCCGCCTCAATGCAGCGATTCACCAGTTGCGTGGCGCCAGCCTGATCGAGCGGCTTGCCGAAGGTCATGGTGCCAAAACAACAGCGCGAGACTTCCAGTTCAGTGTGCTTCAGCTTGATGACAGGAACGTTCATAAGTGCCTCGAGTTTTTCCTGATGTCTAAGACCGGCTGCTACTTTCCTGCTGGTAAGATCCGTCGCCGCTTGCTACCACTACGAGAATCTGGCGCCGGCCGGCAATAACCTGTCTACAGCGCTTTCGACATGGTGATGAAGTGGACTGGCTGGGTTGCGCTCGTGATCACCTCGGCTGACTGCGTACCGGTTTCGACAAAGCCGAAATTGCGATAGATCGACGGCAGCTCGGTTCGCACATTGACAATGCAGATGTCGAGCGCCTTACATCCGGCGTCGCGGCAATGCTCCTCCGCCTCGCGCATCATGCGTCTGCCGATGCCGGATTTTTGCCGTGCGGGATCGACCGATAGCGTGCCCACGTATCCGCGATCGCCCGTCACCTTCACCAACAGGCACGCCACCATCTCATCCTCCTCCATCAGCAGCAGGAATTTGCCGTCCTCCATCATCTGCCGCACTTGCTCAGGATCGGTGCGGTCTCCGCTCTTGAAGAAGCGTTCGACCGCGAAGGCACGGTTGATGAGCGCAACAATCTGGAGAATGTCGGAGTGCGATGCTTCGCGCACCACGCCGGTAACGTCTTTCATCGCTGCGAATCCCTGTTCTCTATTCCTTGGGCGCAAGTCCCGCCTGGAAAACCATCTGGTCGCTGGCCCAGAAGTTCAGCAGCGAGCAGGCCCCGATGCTCAGGATGTTGGCCAGCATGTATTGCAGATGCAGGGAGCCCACCAGAAGACGCATCAGGGCCAGGTTTCCCACAATCGAGATCAATCCGGTGGAGAGGTTAAAACGGAGTAGCCGGCGCAAGGGTCCCGAACCGCCGCCGCTGCGGTCTGCCCAGGTGAAGTGTTCGTGCCATAGAAAGTTGTGCAGCACGGCGCACTCCACCGCCAGTGCGGTGGCCAGCAGATAGTTCAAGTGCAGCACGGTCTTGAACGCAAATAAAAAGCACAGTTGAACCCCAATGCCGATGACGCCCACCATGTGGAACTTCAACAGGCGCCGCAACAGGCGCGCCCAGGCCTCGGTGGAGCTCAGGAAGGTCATGGCAGCCGCTCCTGGCGATGGAGCTGCACCCCGTGCCGGATTGTGGTGTAGAGGAAAATGATTCTCATCCCAACGTTTGCAGCAACCGCGGTTGCGAAATCCTGCGACTATAAAGCGACGTCACGGCTGTCGCCGAAGCGGTTCATGGCGAGCAATAGGATACCTCATAACAGCCAGTGCCAGTTGTAACGCGACAGCGCTTAGCGCACGCCGGCCAATGTTTGCGGAATTGCCTGCGTCCCAAAGAGAGGACGTTACAGTATCGCCGTCTCGTGCAACAACTCGCCCCTGGCAAAACGCGCTGCGCTCAGCGCCTCGACATGATCGACAACTTCGGTCTTCCCGTGAAGGATCAAGTCGGCCGTGATCCTGCCGGTCGCGGGCGAATGCATCACCCCATGGCCGCTGAAACCATTGGCGCAAAAAAATCCCGCCAGCTCCGGTACCGGCCCAATGATGGCGTGGTGGTCCGGCGACATCTCGTACAATCCCGCCCAGGCGCGTTTGGGATTCACCGCGAGGTTCTCGAAGCACGGGACCCGGTCGGCCGCCAGCGTCAGCACCTTCTCGATGAACGATGGCTCAAAGTTCGTGTTGAAGCCCGTCGTCTCCTGGGGATCGTTCCACGCCAGCAGAAACCCCAAACTCTCCGGCCGAAAATGAAAGCCGGTGGTCATGTCGACCACCATGGGCACTTCGTGCGACACTCCGTTGAACGCCTCGGTAGGGATCAGCATGCGCCGCATGGGCGCCACGGGAAGCTTAATCCCGGCGAGCGAGGCCACTTGGGCCGCCCACGGTCCAGCGGCGTTCACCACAACCCGTGTGCTCACCGTGCCTCTGGTAGTTTCCACGCCTGCGATTCCCGCGCCGTCGTGATGAATGGCTATGACCTCAGTCGAACGCCACAGGGTCGCGCCCTGTTCGCACGCGCGCGTGGTGAAGCCAACCATCACGCTGTAGGGATCGACAAAGCCATCGGTCGGACAGAAGCTTCCGCCCCATACATCGTCGGCGCGCAACTGCGGGACAATCCCCACAATGTCGTCGCGCGTCGTCATGCGAGCTTGCGTCAGTCCCAGCGATCTCTGTAGCGCCTGGTTGGTTCGTAGATATTCAAGGTGCGACGGCTTGGTGGCTACAAACAGATAACCCTGGTCACGATATCCGGAGGGATGCCCCAGCCGTTCTTCGAACGCCGCAAAAAACGGAATGGAGTACAGCGACATCTGGATGTTCGGCTTGGTCGCGAACTGCGCCCGCACTCCGCCCATGCTTTTGCCGGTGGAACCTTTGCCCTGGTGGGCTTCGCGCTCCACCATCAGCACGTTGCGGCAGCCGGCTTCGGTCAAGTGCCACGCAATGCTGGAACCGACGATTCCGCCGCCAAGGATGACCACTTCGGCTGTCTGCATTCCCGGCCATTGACCCCGCCCACATTGTATTCTGACGATCGAGCCGCCCGCTGTGACTGCCGGGGCATAACCGCGCCGCTCCTGCGCGTCACATCTTCTCGTGACCTGCCTCACAGACCCATGTTCCTCATCCGCCTAGCCTTACCGATAGGGTCCAAATCAGCAATTAGTAATTAGCTGCTAGTGTGGCGAATCGGAAATTCGTTTGCGAATTGAATGATGCCTTCGCCTGTTGCCTCGGGGCCTAAAGGCCAGTGTTTTCTTTGCCGCGGTTCGGCACGGCTGAAGTCGAGCCCTGACACAGACCGCGATTTGTATAACGAACTTCTGATTCAGGACGCTAGCAGCAGCAAACAACGCGTCGCACTTGGGACTGTCGGACTCCGCTGTTGGTTTGGCTAATTGCTAGCTGCTGGTAGCTGAGGAATTTCCATGCCTGTAGTCAACGCCTTCTCCAAAGCGGTTGTGCGCAATTTCTCCATCGAAGAACTGGAGCAAGCCGCCCGCCTGATGCGGGGCTACAATCTGGTTGCGCTTTGCGCCGCCGGCTCCGGACACTGCGGCGGAACGCTCTCCATCATGGAGATTGTCGCCGCTCTCTACCTGAAAATCGCCAAGCACGATCCTAACAATCCCGAGTGGCCCCATCGCGATCGCATCATCTGGTCGGCTGGACACAAGGCCCCGGCACTCTATCTCGGCCTGGCATTCTCCGGCTACTTCCCTATCGAAGATGTCGTCACGCTGCGGAAGCTCTACTCGCCTTTCCAGGGTCATCCCCACCGGCTGAAGTTGCCGGGTGTCGAGGTTTCCAGCGGCTCGCTGGGCCAGGGTCTCAGCATTTCGGTTGGCATGGCGATCGCCGGCAAGCTCGATCATGAGGATCACACTGTGTTCTGCATTATGGGGGATGGAGAACAGCAGGAAGGCAACATCTGGGAAGCGGCGATGGAAGCCTCGCACTACCAGCTCGACAACCTGGTCGGCATTATCGACCGCAACCGCTTGCAGATCGACGGCTGGGTCAAGGACGTGATGGACGTTGAGCCCTTGCCGGAACGCTATCGCAGCTTTGGCTGGGAGGTCATCGAGATCGACGGCCACGACATGGAGCAAGTCGTGAGCGCCTTACAGAAAGCGAAGAGCGTTCCGGTCCCCGGCAAGCCGACCCTCATCCTCGCGAACACGGTAAAGGGCAAAGGCGTCAGCTTCATGGAGAACGTTGCCGGATGGCACGGCAAAGCCCCCAGCTATGACGAGATGGTCAGGGCGCTCAACGAGCTAGGGCTCAAGGACGTCATCGCGTACGATGCGCTGCTGAAAAAGGCGAAGGAATATCAGGCGGAAGTGGAAGCCACGCTCGCGGCCAAGATGCCCCGCTTCTCGCGCGATTACTGGTGGAACAAGCGCCGCGAAATGAAAGTGAAGATGGAGCCTACGCGCAAGGGCTTCGGCTGGTCGCTGAAAAACAACGGCGACGACGAGCGCGTAGTTTGTCTCGGATTGGACATCTCCGGCTCCATCACCATCAGCGATTTCTATACAAGCAATCCGGAGCGCAAGGACCGGTGGATCAGCCTGGGGATTGCCGAGCAGTCGGCTACAGCTGCCGCCGTAGGACTGGCGCGCGATGGCAGGCTACCCGTTTTCGGCACCTACGGAACGTTTGCAGCGGCGCGCAATCTGGACCAGATTCGCGTCTCCATCTGCTATGGCAACTTTAATGTGCTGATCGCCGGAGCTCACGGTGGAGTCTCCGTCGGCCCTGATGGCGCCACCCACCAGGCGCTGGAAGACCTCTTCGCGATGTGCGGGCTGCCGAACATGTCGGTGGTCGTGCCCTGCGACGCCATCGAGACCCGCAAGGCTACGGACTATCTTCTGTTGGATCATGTTGGTCCGAAGTACATTCGCTTCGCCCGCGAGGCCACCCCCATCGTCACGCGCGAAGACACGCCTTTCGTGTTTGGCCTAGCGAACGTGAGCCGCCTGCGCGGCCACGCACCGGAGATGATCGATGCATTCGAGACTGTGCTTGCGGCAGATTATGTAGACGAACACGAAGACCTGAGCATCATCGCCTGCGGTCCAATGGTGCCGGAAGCCATGCGCGCGGCATGGATACTGAAGGAGGAATTCGGATACGAGACACGTGTGATCAACATGCACACCATGAAACCGATCGATCAGGAAGCCATCATTCGCGCTGCCAGGGAAACCGGCGTGATTGTCACCGCCGAAGAGCACCAGATCGGCGCGCTGGCCTGGCGCGTCAGCGGCATCCTCACCGAGAGTCCTGAGCTGTTCGGCATCCCCTACATCACCGGCGCTATCGGCGTGAAAGATCGCTTCGGCGATTCAGGCGCGCCCTGGGAGTTGATCAAGGAATTCGAGGTCAGCGCCGAGCACATTGCCCAGAAGGCAGTCGAGCTGCTTGGCATCGCCAAGGCGAAGCAGGAAGAAGAGCGGCTGGAACTGGCGCACTGAACCGATACCGTGCAATTCTCTACCGGAGTGCCATTACTGTCGGACAGGCAAACGTCCGAGCCCGAAGGGCGAAACAGACGTTAGCCCAGGACGTAAGTCCTGGGTAGCGGATGGTCTTGGGATTGAGCCCCTTCAGGGGCGGCACAATCCTCCCACACAACTCTACGCCAATCCCTCCATCGGAAGGATCTCCGGCTGATTTGCGTTGGGCAAAATCTTCGGCTCCGAGAATGCAGGCCGCGAATCGTCTTCCGCCAGCGAAACGTACCCTCCCATTCGCGCCAAATACAACAAATCAGCTCCGGCAAAGTATACGAGCGCCACAAGCGCCATCAGCAGCATGGTCCAGCGGCCGCCGATCCGGCCGATCCAGCTCACCGGCGACAGGAACGCGAGCCACATGGTCCCGACCCAAACCAGGCGTAGCGCAAGAAATCCAATTGCCAGCAGAAACAATCGCCCCGCGTGTCGACCGACAAAATCGACGGCTTGCTCCATCGCTTCCATCGCGTTCGCGCCATTTCGAATGCAAAACAGCGGTGCGATCCCAAAGAGCCAATTCAAAATTATGGCAAGGAACGGCACACCGAATCCAAAGGACAACGCTACAGCCGCACGCATCGGATGCTCGCTTTGCGCCATCACTACGCCATAGACGAACAAGCCGAACCCCACGGCAATCGCAATCATCGTCCACATGACCCGCAGCAGCTGCAAAAGGAAGATTGGAGCGAATTGCCACTCCATGGATTGCGGCTCATCATCGGGGCTGAACATCGCAACCAGGCGACGCAACGTCGCGGCGCGTCCCGCGGTCGCCGCTAACGACCACAACACCATCACGCCCAGCAGCAGTATCGTCTGCGCCAATACGAAGCGCGCAAGACTTCCGCGAAAGATGTGCCGCAGCGCGTTTTCCTCCAGTTGGGGCTGTAACGTGCGAAGCAAGAATCCGTCAGCGGGTGCGACCGTCACGCTGTCGAGGAACAGTGCGATCGAGATGATACCCACTCCCCACGCCGACAGCCCGAAACACCAGCGCCACGTCAACTCCGCGGCAAAGAGCGCCGGCTCATGGCGAAGCGCGGCGAAGCCATCACGAAATGGCGAAGGCGAGTTGGAAGCCTGAGACATGGATCAAACGCTCCCCGTCAGCGCGGCCGCCAATTCCGCCGGGCTGTCTACCGTCACGTCAGGCACGACTTCGAGCAGCGACCGCGGCGCAAATCCATAGGTCACGCCGACACTCCACAGTCCGGCATTGCGCGCGGTAAGAATGTCAACCTGCGAATCGCCCACCATCACCGTCTCTTCCGGAGCAACGCCCGCTTCCTTCATCATAATGTTGGCCCCTAAGGGATCAGGTTTCTTGGTTTCGAAACTGTTGCCGCCATATACCTGAAAAAAGCTGCCGGCCAGGCCGAGTCCCGCCAGAATGTCGCGCGACACCCTGACAGGTTTGTTGGTGAGCACGGCCAGTTTGCGCGACCGTCCATCCGATCCGCCGATCTGCTCCAGCGCACTCTGTATGCCCGCATACGGCCGGGTGCTGTCGAGTTTATGCTCGCGATAGTGCAGCAGAAAGTAGTTCAGCGCTTCCTGTAGAAACTCGCGATCGGCGGGGTCGCCCAGCGCCCGCCGAATCAGCGTGGGCGCGCCATCGCCGATGTAGCTGCCAATCACCTCGATAGGCAGCTCCTTGCGTCCATATTTGATCAGCATGGCATTTACCGAGGCCGTCAGGTCACGCTCTGAATCGATCAGCGTTCCATCCAAATCGAACAGGACGAGCCTGATCCTTTCCAGCGGAATGGGACGGGAAATCTGTATCATTGCTTTCCAGTATAGCGAGACCGTTTGCCGCGCCGCTGGGCCGGATTCAGGCTCGCACCCTCCGCACCAAAACGCGAGGTCAGCCGCGCAAGAAATCCCGCCCGAGCGTTTACAATAGGGAAACTGTTTAGGAGCCCCGGGTTGGGCTTAGTATTTCACTTCCGAGGTAATGGATGGCTACCACCAAAGCACAGCCTAAGGCTGCCGTCATGCCGGCTGAAAAATACGAAGGGCTAACTACTCAGCAGTTGATCCAGATCTATCGGCTGATGTATTTGTCGCGTAAGCTCGACGACCGCGAGATCCTGCTGAAGCGGCAACAGAAGATATTCTTCCAGATTTCCGGCGCCGGACATGAAGCGCTGCTGGTAGCCGCTGGGATGGTCCTGCGGCCCAGTTACGATTGGTTTTATCCCTACTACCGCGACCGCGCACTGTGCCTGGCAGTGGGCATGACGCCCTACGAACAGTTGCTGGAGGCCGTTGGCGCGGCTGACGATCCTAACTCCGGCGGTCGCCAGATGCCTTCGCACTGGGGACACAAGAAGCTCAACATCGTGACTCAATCGTCGCCCACGGGGACGCAGTTCCTTCAGGCAGTGGGCTGTGCCGAAGCCGGCCGCTATTTTCACCATCACCCGGAATCAGCCGCGAAGGCCAGCGGCGACTATCGCCAGTTCAAAGACGTAGCTTTCCACGGCGACGAAGTTGTCTACGTCTCCTGCGGCGACGGCACTACCAGCGAAGGCGAGTTCTGGGAATCGCTGAACTCGGCCTCTAACCTGAGGCTGCCGGTTTTATACCTCATCGAGGACAACGAATACGCCATCTCCGTTCCGGTCGAGGTCGGCACCGCCGGCGGCAACATCAGCAAGCTGGTTAGCGGCTTCCCCAATTTCCATTTCGCCGAGATCGATGGCACCGATCCCCTGGCCAGCTATGCGGCGCTCAAGACTGCCGTCGACTACATTCGCGCCGGCAACGGCCCCGCGTTTGTCCATGGACACGTCATCCGGCCCTATTCGCACTCCCTCTCGGATGACGAAAAGCTCTATCGTCCAGAGTCCGAACGCAACGCTGAAGTCGAGCGCGATCCCATCACGCGTTTCCAACTGTTCCTGGTGCGCGAGGGCATTCTCGACGAAAAGGCTGTTGACGCTCTGGAGAAAGATGTCGAAGCAGAAGTCCAGGAGGCCAGCGATCGCGCAGTGGAAGCGGCCCTGCCTGCACCTGGCTCGTACAAGCAGTTTGTGTATTCGCCCGACCTGGATCCCACATCGTCAGAGTTCCAGACCGAAGCCGTGCATCCCACTCCGTCAGACAAGGGCGCCTCAAGCCCGGAGCGGACGATGGCCGACCTCATCAACGCCTGTCTGAAAGATGAGATGAGGCGCGACCCTCGCATCGTGATGTTCGGCGAAGATGTTGCCGACTGCAGCCGCGATGAGTATCTGAAAGACAAGCAGGTTAAGGGCAAGGGCGGCGTCTTCAAGCTGACCGCCGGGCTGCAATACGAGTTCGGCTCCGACCGCGTCTTCAACTCGCCGCTGGCCGAGGCCAACATTGTGGGACGTGCGGTGGGCATGGCCACGCGCGGGCTCAAGCCGGTCGTCGAGATTCAGTTCTTCGACTATATCTGGCCTGCCATGCAGCAGCTTCGCAACGAGCTGCCGCTCATCCGCTGGCGCTCGAATAACAATTTCTCATCGCCTGCGGTGGTGCGGGTCGCCATCGGCGGCTATCTCACCGGCGGCTCCATCTATCACTCACAGTGCGGCGAGAGCATCTTCACGCACACGCCCGGCATGATGGTGGTTTTCCCGTCGAACGCGCTCGACGCCAACGGATTGCTGCGCACTGCAATTCGCTGCGACGATCCGGTGCTGTTCCTGGAGCACAAGCGCCTCTATCGCGAAACCTTTGGCCGCTCGCCTTACCCCGGGCCGGATTACATGGTCCCGTTTGGCAAGGCCAAGATCGTGCGTCCAGGCCATGACCTTACAGTTGTGAGCTATGGCGCTGTGGTCCCGCGCGCTCTGCAAGCCGCGCAGCGGATGGACCGCGAGAATGGGGTCAGCGTTGAGCTGATCGACCTGCGCACCCTCAATCCCTACGACTGGGAGGCGATTGCGACGTCGGTGGCGAAGACGAATCGCGTTCTCGTTGCGCATGAGGACATGTTGAGCTGGG
This sequence comes from Candidatus Korobacteraceae bacterium, assembly GCA_050014935.1. Lineage (GTDB taxonomy): Bacteria > Acidobacteriota > Terriglobia > Terriglobales > Acidobacteriaceae > Bog-257. The sequence continues at coordinate 17,174 of JBEKCJ010000048.1, read as the reverse complement.
GCTACGGCGCCGAGATTGCGGCCCGCATCGCCGACGAGTTGTTCGACGAACTCGATGCTCCAGTGAAGCGCGTGGCCGCGAAAGACACGTTTGTCGCCTATCAGCCGATTCTGGAGGATGAGATTCTGCCGCAGGCGGAAGATCTGTATCAGGCGATGGCACGCCTCGCAAACCACTGAGGAAACTCTGATTAAGTTTTGCTTTGCAAGGGTCAGGCGGTCCGCGAAGTCGAGCCCATGAACCCGGCTTTTGCCGCTGCTGGACTCGGCATTGATTTAACCGTCCCTCATTCAATAATTCCGTTTCTATGGAGGCACAGTACCAGGATGCCTATTGCGGAGCCTGGGGGGCCCCAGGATCGACGAATGGGTGGTCGGAGGTATCCCAGGCCGCCTGGAGCCCCGAAAGGCCGCCAGAACGCCCCTAAACGCGAAGAACGGCGTTTTCCCGATTTGGAACCGGATGCCCGGCCTTGAATTTCCGGGAGGTCCGAATCCTGATCCTAGGTTCCCAATTCGGGACGGAGCACGAGCCATGGACGATCATGATCGCTCCCAGCGCCAATCTCAAGCAAAGCAATCCCACCGGTTGCCGACGATCCAGGAAATTCAATCTGCACTCCCCTGTCGCGACGACTTGCAGACAGCCGCGAATGTCGCAGTCAATCGCCACGATGCGATAAACCAACAAAGCACTTGGGAAGACTGCCCCCAGGGCAACGCATATCGGTTGCCAATAGCCTGAGATCGGCTCGCTTCGTTCGGTCGCGAACCAGCCCATCGTAGAAGCGCTTGGCAACGAGACCGCGTCGTATAATCGAGAGATGCCTACGCGATGAAATTCCTTTCTGTGAGGGCTCGCGACCAACTCGCGAACCTCTCGGAGCGGGCACAATTGTCATGGAATTCCGACTCGTCAGTTCTTACAAACCGCAGGGCGATCAGGCGACCGCCATACCTTCGCTGACGCGCGGCGTCTTTGACGGCGACAAGCACCAGGTGCTGCTGGGCGTCACCGGATCGGGCAAGACGTTCTCAATGGCCAAGGTCATTGAAGAAGTGAACCGCCCGGCGCTGATTCTCGCCCACAACAAGACGCTGGCGGCCCAGCTCTATCACGAGTTCAAGTCCTTCTTCCCGCATAATGCCGTCGAGTACTTCGTCTCGTACTACGACTATTACCAGCCGGAAGCGTATATCCCAGCCGGCGATGTTTACATCGAGAAGGAGGCGACGGTCAACGACGAGCTCGACAAGCTCCGCCTGTCGGCGACCAAGTCGCTGTTCGAGCGCCGCGACTGCATCATCGTCGCCTCGGTGAGCTGCATTTACGGCCTCGGCTCGCCGGAAGCTTATTACGGCATGTTGCTGTTCCTGGAGAAGGGACAGAAGATCAAGCGCGAAGAGATCGTTCGCAAGCTGGTCGAGATCCTCTACGAGCGAACCGATGGCGAGTTCCGCCGTGGAACGTTCCGTGTACGCGGCGACATCATCGAGGTCTTCCCAACATACGACGACACCGCCTACCGCATCGAGCTATGGGGCGATGAAGTCGAGTCCCTGGCGCAAATTGATCCCCTGTTTGGAACCGTGAAGCAGAAGCACTCGCGCCTGCCCATCTATCCCAAAACGCATTACGTAATGAAGCCGGAACGCAAGAATGCCGCCGTCGCATCAATCCTGGAGGAGCTGGCGTGGTGGGAGGCGGAACTGGAGAAACAGGGACGAATCGTCGAGGCCCAGCGAGTGCACCAGCGCACGCGTTTCGACCTTGAGATGATCAAGGAAATGGGCTACTGCCACGGCATCGAAAACTATTCGCGCCACTTCACAGGACGCCTGCCCGGTGAGCCGCCGCCAACGCTGCTGGATTATGTGCCGCGCGACTACCTGCTGTTTATCGATGAGTCGCATCAGACGATTCCGCAGCTCCACGGAATGTGGCATGGCGACCGCTCGCGCAAACAGAACCTGATTGAATATGGCTTCCGTCTGCCCAGCGCGCTGGATAATCGCCCGCTCACGTTCGAGGAGTTCGAGCATCGCGTTAACCAGGTGATTTACGTGTCTGCAACGCCTGGACCCTACGAACTTACCAAGTCGGCGGGAGTAGTGGTGGAGCAGATCATCCGGCCTACCGGGCTGATCGATCCCGAAGTAGAAGTCCGTCCGGTCAAAGGCCAGATCGACGACTTGCTGCACGAGATCCGCAGCCGTGCCGAGAAGAACGAGCGCGTGCTGGTTACCACGTTGACCAAGCGTATGTCCGAAGACCTGGCCGAATATTACAGCGAGGTTGGAGTGCGCTGCCGCTACATGCACTCGGAGATCGAGACGCTGGAGCGCATCAAGATCCTGCGCGATTTGCGCAAAGGCGAGTTCGATGTGCTGATCGGCATCAACCTGCTTCGGGAAGGTCTCGACCTGCCGGAGGTCTCGCTGGTGGCGATTCTAGACGCCGACAAGGAAGGCTTTCTGCGTTCGGCGGGATCGCTGATTCAGACCATGGGCCGCTGCGCCCGCAACTTGAACGGCCGCGCCATCCTGTACGCCGACAACATGACCGACTCCATGAAGAAGGCGATCGACGAGACCTATCGCCGCCGCGCCATCCAGAGCGCCTACAACGAGGAACATGGCATCACGCCGGAAAGCATCATTCGGCCGCTCGACATGACGCTGGTCGCGGTGGCCAATGCCGACTACGCCGACCTCACCAACGAAGCCGAGGGCATGCCGGAGTTTCGCTCGCAGGAGGAGTTGGATACATATATCGCGAAGCTGGAGAGCGATATGCGGGAGGCGGCCAAGCGCTTCGAATTCGAGCAGGCTGCCAGGTTGCGCGACACCATTCGCGAGCTGCGCACCAAGGAATTCATGTTTACCTGACTGTGGATTTTTGCGGTTAGCAGACGAGAGCCGCCCGGCTTGGCATTGGAAGAAGGCTGGCGATTAACACGCCTGACCTAATCGTATCCTCTTGATCGTACGCTTGTGGGCAAACATCAATTCGTCAGAATCATGACCGGCTGCTGGAGCGCGCAGATGTTGCAGTTTGTGATCTGCGAGGGCGCAAGTAGGTTCTGCGCGATGGTGTTATTGACGGTCTGGATGATGGTGGTCTCTGAAGTACCTTTATCCGCAACGTAGATCTTGCTGGAGGTCGGCTCGGAGGCGATCCACACCGGGTTGGCGCCCGTGGGCAGAGCTACCGTGGCTAGCGGGCTGAAGCTGTTGCCACTCACGACGGTAACATTATCGGAGCCGGAGTTGGCTACATAGAACATGCTGCCGTTCGGCAAAGCGGCGATGCCAATCGGTGCCGTCCCAACCGGGACCGTCGCTAACAGTGGAATCGCCGGCGGCCCAGGCGGGGCTACGCTGGCTGCGTCAAAGACACTGACGGTGTTATCGCCGGTGTTGGCCACGTACAGGCGATCGGAATTGGAATCGACAAGGGAGAAGGTCGGCTGCACTCCCAAAGACGCCGTGCCCGCAATGCTGGTGGAGCTCGAGGAAATGATGTCGAGGGTTCCAGGGTGAACGCCATCCCCCTGGGTGACAACGAAAATCCAACTGCCATCCGCACTTACCGTAACCGATACGGGATTTTGCCCTAGCCCGTTGGCGGTTGTGATGGTGCCCGTTACGCTGGGGCCAGCTGGATTAAACACCGTCACACTGCTGTCACCTTGATTCACCACATAGATGAATCCAGTGGTCGGTGATTGCACCAGGGCAACCGGATTGAGACCGACGCAAGTGGTATTGGTCACTGCCAAAGTCGCGACGCTGATGATGCTGATGGAACCACTGTTGGGACATGCCGAATTTGCGCCCGAATTGATGACGTACATCGCAGTATTCTGGGCGGAGCCGAGCGCTACCGGATGTGATCCCGGCAACAGATTGATGGTGGTAACCGCGCCTGCCAGGGTCGGCAAGTACTCGCTAACGCTGTCGTTGCCACTATTGGCTACGAACAAAGCCAGGGAATTGGCTGGAAACGCTTCCGCAACGGAGCCCACGCCCATGGAATTGACAGCCAGGTTGCTGTCGCCCGAAACATCGATCTCGGTTGTACTGCCCTGGCCCGTGGGGTTAAAGTTCACTACCCACGCGAAATGGGTACTCGCCGGCTGCCCACCCGGGCTCACAATAGGATTCGCAACCGGGCGATATTGGTTTCCACAAGCCGGCAGGAAAAGTAGTAGAAACGTAGCTAGTACCAGGAACCCGGTTTCGCGCAAGAACTTCATCCACACTCCCCAGGGTGGGTTTGCCAAGCTGCAACAGAATGCCAAGCTGAACCTACATTGTACAAGGTGCCTCTGCGTTGGCCTGGGCGCGGCACAGTCCCGGTCCTTGAAACCCAGCGACAAACAAATGGTTGTGCGCGCAAGCTGAGACAGTTCGCGTGGAAAAGGACACAGCTATTCCGATACACATCCAGGATGGAGCAACCCGTCCTGCCGAACGGGGCTGGCGAACCGGCAAACCAGAAACAATCGTCCTTGCCTATTACATTGTCACGTTGAGTAAGATTCGGGTACCGGTATCGAGCTTTACTTCTTTGCCGCTGGAGGTGAACACTCCATCGGGTCCGAGTTGCAAATTTTTGATGCCCAACACTCCTACTGACTGGTCATTCAGGAGCTTCACTGGAGGCTTGGACATATCAGGTGCCGCAGGTGTCGCCGCTGCCGCCTTCATACTATTGCCGTAGTCAACGGCGCCGCCGGTACCCAGGTCTCCGTTTGGATTTGGGGCCGCTGCCTGAGCGACGCCCTTGATTGGCTCATCTTCGCCCGCGCCCAGGACAATCTTGTCGAAGGAAATTCCCAGCGACGATTGCGCGTCGTTCTTGGAGCGCGCTTTCGACTCGGTCACATGGCCAATCACCTTTGCCCCACGGGCAACGGGTGTGCCGTTAGGCAAAGTGATCCCACCTGTCAGCTTGGCCTCAACCGGGTCCCCTTCTTTAAGCTTTTTGGAATCGAGAGGCTTGGTCAACTCGACGGTGAACGTACCGTGCGACTTGCCGGTGCTGCTGGCGCTCTGCGCCGCCGACGACGGCGTCGCGGCCAGGGCAGAAGGAACGGTCGCTGCCGTGAGTGAAACTGTAAGCGCAGCGAAAAACGCGAAGGCAAACCATCGTTTCATAAAATCCTCACTCGTTGACGAAAGGTTACAGCGCTATTGACGGAATGGCCTCGCGTCAGTGAGCGATACGATGCAAAAGTTCCTGTGCTTATACGTTGAACGAGGAGCCGCAGCCGCAGGTACTTTTTACATTCGGATTGTCGAATTTGAAGCCGGCAGCCTCCAGCGTCTCAATGTAATCGACACTCACGCCCTTCAGGTACATGATTGAGGTTGCGTCGACAAAGACCTTCAGGCCGTCGAAGTCGAATGTCTTGTCCATCATTCCCGCGCCGTTCTCGAACGACATCGAATACGAGAACCCCGAGCAGCCTCCGCCGACCACGCCGACGCGCAGCCCCGCAGGTACCGGATTCTGTTGCGCCATGATTTCTTTCACCTTGGCAATCGCTGGGTCGGTGAAGTTGAGTGGTTTCACATCCGTGGTGGGCGTGACGGTGGTGGTCGGTGTAGTGGTCGTAGTTGCCATGCTTCTCTCCTCCAGATGCTAGCGGGGATTATAGCAAAACCTGGTGCGGCCACAGGCCATACCCGCTTGCCTCCCCTTACCGCCTTAGATGCCACCCAAGTATGCCGGGTCGCAGTTCCCGTCAACCGGGTGGGGCCGGGCAGGTTGCTGTGCAATGCATCCAGGCCCCATTCCAGGTACTTCTGAATCGTAAAATTGTTGCCCCGCCCCACATCGGCGAGGCTATAATAGGGTCGCGTGAGGCCCCAACCTGGCGGGTACCACGGAATCGATCAGGTGCGGGACCGGTTCATTTCTGGAACCGAGGTGGCAAATGTCGACGCTGACGATGTTGCTGATTGTCTGGGGAGTGCTGACCGTCGTGCTGATTCTTTTGCTCATCTATCGCAGCACCCTCAGCATGCATCAGGACGAGCAATTATTTCTTGACGACTCCAGTAAGAATCTCCGCGAAGAACAAGAGCAGGTTCAGGCCCGGATGAAGCAGGTGACGCCCTGGGTGCGGGTCCTGGGCGCGGCCTCCGCCGTGCTGATTCTCGTCATCGCCGGTATGGCGGTGTGGCAACGGATCAATCAGGGATATTGAGATCGCTCGAATTGACCGTGAGGCGGCCGCTAAGGAGCGCGCTTTACGTTGGCAACTGGTCCAGAATCGTCTGGCCCTCGCCAGGGTTTCCTTGGCCGGTCCCGCTTCATCCTCTGCTAAAATTGAACCATTGTTTGTGAGGTTGGCAACGCAAGCGTTTACCCTCCCTGCTGTCGCCTGTCGTCGCTTTCCACGGTCTTAGAGCTGGATGATGCCGACGAAGCACACGCCAATAGCTTGCGGCAACTGTGCCGGCCTCGGGCCGCTTCGGTGCGACCGGGAAAGAAGAAGCGGTCCCACATTCCTGGGCATCTGTAACTATTGAGCGGCACGGGAAAAGAGCTCACAGACTCCCATAGTGCTGAAGCAATCTCGGGGCGTCAGCCTTCACACGTTAGCGTTTTTTACCGATAGGGGTAACAGTGGCCACAGTAGAAATCCAGAATCGAATACTCGAATTCCCGTCGAACCCGGAAATTGATTCCGAAGAAGAAGTGGGCGAATGGCTTGAAGCCTTCGACCAGGTGGTGGAAGCCGAAGGCCGGCAACATGGGCGCACGCTCCTTTCCGCCTTGGTCGAGCGGGCGCGCGAGTCGGGCGTCAACGTCCCGGTGCAGCTGAACACGCCGTACGTCAATACCATTCCCGTCGAGGAAGAAGTTCCGTATCCTGGCGATCGCCTGCTGGAACGCCGCATCAAGAGCTTGATCCGCTGGAATGCGATGGCGATGGTGCATCGCCAGAACAAAAAAGATCCCGGAATCGGCGGCCACATCTCCACCTATTCGTCTTTGGCTACGTTGCTTGAGGTCGGCTTCAATCACTTCTTTCACGCGCGTTACGGCGACCAGCCCGGCGATTTCATTTACTTCCAAGGCCACTCATCGCCAGGAGTTTATGCGCGCGCATATTTGGAAGGCCGCCTCAGTGAGGAGCAGGTAAAGAACTTCCGCCATGAATTGCGCGGCGCTCCCGCCTTGCCTTCTTATCCGCATCCCTGGCTGCTGCCCGACTTCTGGCATTTCCCCACCGTCTCGATGGGCATTGGGCCGCTGAACGCTATTTATCAGGCGCGTTTCATGCGGTATCTGGAAAACCGCGGCATCATTCCGGCGACCCCGCGCAAGGTATGGGCGTTCGTGGGCGATGGCGAAACTGACGAGCCGGAGTCCATGGGATCGTTGACGCTGGCCTCACGCGAGAAGCTCGACAACCTGATCTTCGTCATCAACTGCAATTTGCAGCGTCTGGATGGTCCAGTACGCGGCAACGGGAAGATCATCAACGAACTGGAAGCCGCTTTCCGCGGTGCGGGCTGGAACGTAATCAAGCTGGTCTGGGGCTCGGACTGGGACAAGCTCTTTGCCCGCGACAAGTCCGGCATCCTGCTGAAGCGAATGGAAGAGGCGGTCGACGGCGAGTACCAGAGCTACAAAGCCAAGGGTGGCGAATATATTCGCCGCGAGTTCTTCGGCAAGTACCCCGAGCTGCTGGCCATGGTCGCTGACATGAGCGACGATGAACTGCATCGCTTGAACCGCGGTGGTCACGATCCACAGAAGGTTTACAACGCCTACAAGCGCGCCGTGGAAAATAAGCATGGCCCAACCGTCATTCTGGCCCACACGGTGAAGGGTTACGGACTGGGCTCGGCGGAGGCGCGCAACGCTACCCATCAGGAGAAGAAGCTGGCCGATCAGGCGCTCACGGCCTTTCGCTCACGCTTTGCCATTCCCATTCCCGAGCAGGCCGCTCGCGATGGTTCGCTCTATCGCCCACCGGACAATAGTCCCGAAATAACGTATCTGCTACAGCGCCGCAAGGAACTGGGCGGCTTCATGCCGCATCGCGAGGTTCCGGCGAGCAACTTCGATGCGCCCACGTTCGATCACTTTGCTGAGTCCATCGCCGGATCGAAAGGCCGCGCCGTGTCCACGACCATGGGCTTTGTCAGCATGCTGCGGCAACTGCTGAAGGATCCCAAGATCGGCAAGCTCATCGTTCCCATTATTCCCGACGAAGGCCGCACCTTCGGAATGGAATCCATCATCCGGCAGGTGGGCATTTACGCCAGCCAGGGCCAACTCTACAAGCCGCACGATCAGGACATGCTGCTCTACTACCGCGAGGAAAAGAACGGGCAGATTCTGGAAGAAGGCATCACCGAAGCGGGATCCATGGCATCGTTCACCGCCGCTGGAACGGCTTACGCCAACTACAAAGTGCCAATGGTTCCCTTCTTCACCTATTACTCGATGTTCGGATTTCAACGCATCGGCGACATGGTGTGGGCCTTCGCCGATTCGCGCGGCAAGGGCTTCCTGATGGGCGGAACCGCCGGACGCACAACCCTTGCGGGCGAGGGCTTGCAGCACCAGGACGGCCACAGCCTGGTTCTCTCCAGCACTGTTCCCACTTGCCATAGCTACGATCCGGCGTATGTGTACGAGATTGCCGTCATCGTGCAGGACGGCATTCGGCGGATGTATCAGGAAGGCGAAGACCGCTTTTACTACATCACCCTGTACAACGAAGACTATGCGATGCCCGAAATGCCACCAGGCATAGAAGAAGGAATTCTACGGGGCATCTACCAATACCGGCCTGCGGCTCAAGGGCAAGCTGTAGTCCAACTCTTCGGCAGCGGCTCGATCCTGAACGAGGCTTTGCGCGCGCAGGAGATTCTGGCGAATAAGTACGCCGTTCCCGCCAATGTCTGGAGCCTCACCAGCTACAACGAACTCCGCCGCGATGCGCTTGCCGTCGAGCGTTGGAACCGGCTCCATCCAGCCGACACCGAGAAGCGGCCACACATTCTCACCGCTCTCGACGGCGCCGATGGCCCCATCATCGCTGCCACCGACTTCATGAAAGCCGTGCCCGACCAGTTATCGCCGTGGCTGTGCAACCGGCTGGTCACGCTTGGAACAGACGGCTTTGGGCGCAGCGATAATCGCGAGCATCTTCGGCAGCACTTCGAGATCAGTGCAGAATCAATCGCGGTGGCGGCCCTTTCCCGACTGGCGCGTGACGGCAAGTTCGATGCTCAGCGGGCGCAGAACGCCTTCCAGGAGCTTGCCGTCGACGCAGAGAAGATCGACCCCGCCATTGCGTAAGCATGTCGGCTGTCCAATACGCTGATTCCTCGCGCGGCATCGCCGCGCGAGAACGCGTTATCGCCGCTCCAGCAATTCCACCAGCCGCTTCTGGCGGAAATCGAAGATCCCTTCCACATCACGGCGCACCATCAGCGTATGCGCCAGTTGTCCCAACATTCCAAGCGGCAAGGCATAATGCACCTCATCCTCGGTTCGAGTGCCACCGTTTTCTGAGAAGAAGCGGTGTTCGTGCCGCCAGATGGCATACGGTCCGCGAAGCTGGGTGTCGACAAAGCGGTGCGGCGGGCTCCAGTCCGTGATCTCGCTGATCCAGCGCATGGGAAAACCGTGCACCCGCAAGCGATACTCGATTCGCGAACCTGCATGCAATTCCTTTTCGGCGCTGACAATATGAAATCCCAGCCACGGAGGAGTGATCTGTTCCAGGTTCTCAGGCCGCGAGAAGAAAGCAAAAGTCGCCTCCAGGCTCTGCGCCAACCATTGCTTACGGATCAACTGATAGGTGTGCGCCAAAGCGTAGACGTTCCTTCAGGACGCCATACCATCGTCCATCCACTGCTTGAACGTGGCAATTTTTTCGCTCGGCCAGGGCTCATCGCAAGGCATGCTGCCATCTTCCAGACGGGAATAGATCGCTTGCGAATGGGCCTTGACGTCAGCGTACGAAGACAGGTCGAGACCGAAACTCTTCATCGCCTCCACATCGGGAGAGTCGCGGAAAAGCGGGCGGATATCGGCAGCAAAGCTGAGCGCCATGAAGCACCTCGAGATTGGATGTTCTCATGAAGGGGCGACGGAATTCCACCCGGTCGTGAATTCGCGGGCAAATTCGGCTGCTTCGGATTCCAGAAGATCAAGCCCGAGGTCCCGCCTCCAGGAGGAAGCGACGGCCGCCGATCGCTCAGCATCGATTCACCAAAGTCACGGATCGAAAGGCCGGGTAGGGTACTAAAGCAGATTTAGAACACCAGCAGCGATTCCTGACCGAAAACGCAATTCATTGCCAAATTCTGGCGAGCAGACGAACGAAAGTGAGACATTAGTGCCGCCTGGAACAGTCCAGCGCCTTGGAATTTTTCCGATCGTCCATTTACTACGCAATTAATAGTTGCGCCTCGAAGTACTATGTGCAATAGTTTTTATACACGTCTAGGGCACTGATTTAGGACTTGGAAAAACAAAAACTCTTGCAGTCCGCTCCCAGGCCAAAGACTGCGCTCTATCAACTGAAACAAGCTGTCGCGACACAACTCCGCTGCAGACGCTTAGGCGCTCTGCTGCGAGGACGATGTGGAGAAAAAGGAGAATTGCAACAATGACAAGAAGTAAAATCTTGCGCGCGTCCCTTATCGCTTTGGGCGCCTTTTTACTATGCGGCCTGCCGCTTCTCGCGGCAGACAAATCGCCGCAGCCTCTTCTTAACCACGCCACCTCCTTCGCTGCGGGGCAGGTAACCGTCGGGAAAGCTCCCACCGCCTATGGTCTGCACCTGGCTAACCCGGTTCACCGCGTGTTCAAGGCCAACGCTGCGCGCGTGGTGGATCCGGTTGAACAGCACACGGCTGGGCCAAGCGGCGAATTCAGCCCAGTCTACAATGTGCTGGGAGTAGGCGTTGGCTTCCCTAACTACAGTGTTCCCGATGCTCCGCCGGATACCACCCTGGCAGTCGGTACCACGGAAGTAGTTGAGTGGGTGAACACTTCTTACGTCGACTTAGATAAGAGCACTGGCGCGATTATCCCTTTGAACGGCCAGGACAGCACCGAAGGCAACACTGTTTGGGCGAACTTGCTGCCCGGAACCCAATGCGCCAACCAGAACGATGGCGATATCATCGTCAAGTTTGACCGCGCGGCGCAGCGCTGGATCATCGCGCAGAACGTCTTCAGCGAGCCTTTTGTCGTCTGCGTTGCCGTTTCGCAAACTGCTACCTTCTCCGACAACCGTTGGTACGCTTACCAGTTCCCCGTGGTTAACAGCGGCTTCCCGGATTATCCCAAGTGGGGCGTCTGGTCCTCGGGCGGAGCGAGCGATGGCTACTTCCAGAACTGGAACAACTTCGGTCCTGGCGGCAGCGGTTTTGTCGGCCCGGTAATGTGCGGCTACGACCGCGGCAAGATGCTGGTGGGCGACAGCAGCGCCGAGCAGATTTGCTTCCAGCTCGACGGCACGGAAGACAGCTTGTTGCCTGCGGATCGCGATTCGCCGGTAGCGCCTCCCGCAACTGAGGACGAGTTCTTCATCGGCAGCGTTGGCGATGTCGACAACGAACACTTGTCCCTTTACTCAATGCACATCACCGACTGGGCCACCGGCACTGCCTCAATGACCGGTCTCAACAACTCCCAGCTGGTTTCGATCGCGCAGTTCACCCCGTCCTGCAATGGCGGTTACGGTGGCGACTGCGTTCCGCAGAAAGGTGTAACTGACGAGGTTGACTCGCTCGGCGACCGCTTGATGTACCGCTTCTCTTACTGGGAAGACCAACCTCCTGCCAACGCTACTGCTACCCCCCCCATACCGGCGCCGAGACAGCACTGGTTTGTGAATTTCGACGTTTGGAATTCGGCGACCTCGTCTATCGGTGTCCGGTGGATGGAGTTTGCGGCCAACTTGAGGACGGTACCTGTCACCTCCCTCGCAATATTCCAGCAAGGGACCTACAGCGGAACTACCGGCGACAGCAACTATCGCTGGATGGGCTCCATAAGCCGCGACAACGTCGATGACGTCCTGGTCGGCTATAGCGAGTCGAGTTCGAGCATCTATCCCTCCATCGCTGTCGCCGGTCGCGTTTTTACAGATACGCTCGGCACCTTGTCACCTGAAGTAATGGTGGTTAGCGGCACCGGTTCACAGACCGATACGGCTGATCGTTGGGGTGACTACAGCACGGTCGAGATCGATCCGTCTGACAACTGCACCTTCTTCTACACCACCGAATACTACCCGGCTACGGGCACGTTCGGCTGGAGCACCAACGTTTCGGCCTGGAAGTTCCCCAACTGCCACTAGGCTGTTGGCGCTTCTCAGGCGGTTAGGTTGGGTAGAACGAAATAACGGAAAGTGAGGAAGCGGGGCGCCCGGTAACAGGGTGCCCCGCTTCTTGTTTGGCAATAACAACAAGAATGCGAAACTACCAGGGCCGGGGAGTTGCTTCCGGCTCCGGCCCCTGGAGATTCCACCGGCAACTCGCTGCTATCAGACGCAACTGCCGATTCATGGGGCCGAACGGCCCATCGCTGCCGTGTTACACTTTTTTACCTGCTACGATTGCAGATAGTAATCATCGCCGGAAGGCCCAGTCCTTCCCACATTCCCGGCCTTCTTGAAGTTCTCATGGTGAGGAAAAAGTTCGTGCGACCAATTCACCGCGTTTCTGATTTGCCTTTTTGCTGGAGGTTCACCCTGAGCGCTCTGCTCGCGGCAAGTGCGGTCCCAGGCCTTGCCCAGCGTACCGTGGTACAGCAGTCGGATGGGGGCAGAAAGGTGGAGCTGCATTACAATGCCGCAGACCAGGTTACCGAGATCCGCACCGTCGGCCCCAGCGGCCAACTGCTGCAGAAGCAAATCCTTGAGTATCCGGCGGGCGCCTATGTGCCGCAGACAGAATCTACGTCTTACTGGCCAGACGGAAAAGTCCACAAGATCACCCGCGACACCTACGACAACAATGCGAACTTCACCGGCGAGTTCATTCAGGTATTCGATGAGGCGGGGAAGCAGATCAGTGGCCATCAACTGACCCACGATCCCCAGACCAACTCTTATCACTGCGCCGACTGGAACCTCTCGGCCCAGAAATATCTGACCATCGATTGTCCGGCGGCCGAGGAATCCAGCGGCCCTCCCGAAGCGGTGAAGAAGTTCACGCAGGAGGAAGTGACCCGGCAACTGGAGCACGCCCGGCAAGCGGCACAGCATCCCCCCAAGCCCCCGCCCGCCGCCTCCCCGCAGGCGGGGGCGGGAACTAACGTGAAGGAAGTGGGACTGATCTTGCCGGCGCGGATTCGTCCCGGCGACCGGGTTTCGGGTAGCGTAGTGGAGGATCCCAGCAACTATGAAGGATCGCCGGGAATCGTGGTTACCCGGGTTGCGCTGCCGTTCGCTCCTTCCGGCGCCGCCGCTGGATTGTCGGGCTGGACAGTTGAGATGTCCGGCGAGCCGCCACAGCCGGCGAATGGACCCCTCCGTCTCACCATTCCTCCTGGGCAGCTGGAGCTGGCCGTCATGTTTCGGCAAACGGACAATATGGGCAGCCCGGTTTCTAAGGCGATCAGCCTTCCGCATGTAGCCTCGGCGAAGGCCAAGGCGCCGGCTTCCTACTTCGCGCCCGCGATCTGTCTGAAAGGCCAGCCTTGCGTAATTCATGGCCCGTTCAGTGGAGACAGCACCCAGACCTTCGCAGCGGTTGAGGAGCGTCCGGCTGGGATTGTCGCTGAGAGCTCGGACACTGCCTACATCGCGATTCCAGAGCGCACAGAACCCGGCCTGCGGCCGCTGGCCATTACCGACGGATCGAAGGCGGTTGCGTTTCCTTTGGTAGTGGCGGAGTTCAGCATGCCTCCCGATCGGCGTAATTTGTCCAAGGGCCAAACGTTGCTGATCTATCCCACCATCGACGGACCACAGGAATTGCCCGACCCTTTGTGGCTACCCGGCAACTATCCTGCCTCCAACCTGGACGAAGCCCGCAAACTGATTCCGGGATTTCAAGCGCCTCGAGCTAAGCATGCGGCCCACGAAGCCGCCGAGAAGCGGGAAGCAAGAACCCAGGCCGGTGGGACGGCCGAGCGCGATGACGACCAGGGCGGAGAAATTCTGTTGCTGGTCAAGAACCTCAGTCCCGATCAAGTCAACTTGCACGAGTCGAAGAACGGGACCTTCGTCTTTCAGTTGAAGGCAGTGTCGTTCAAGATGGGCGAGTTCAAGTACAAGTTCGTGGCCGAGGCGATGAAGACGGGAAACTTTGCGGTTCAGGGCTATGTCATTCCGTTTCTTGCGCCGGTGATGGGCCAGGAATTTGCGATCGCATCTGCTTCGTCCAGGTAATGACGGCGACAATTTCGCCGGCGGGCCGTTCGTGTGTCCGCGGTCAGGGCGTAAATCTCAAAGACGACACCCAGGTCATACCTACCGCCCAGGTAGGCCGTGGTGCAGAGATTGCCGCTGGCAACGACAATGCCATGAGTGAGCCCCGCCCAGCCACGCATCCCCCGATGCCATCGCCCGAAATCCCGCATGTTCAGTAGAAACTCACCGTGAGAAGCAAGAGTGACGAGCAGCAGTAACTGCCTGTTTGCCTGTCAGGCGCCCAGAAACTTTGGCGAGACCCTAAATCAGTCGGTCCGCTTTTTGATTGGGTAGAGCCTTACTCGGGAAGTCCGAGGCGGCGAATCAGGTCCTTGAAGCGGGGATCGGAGCGAAGCTGATCCATCGCCGGGAAGCGAACGACGAAGAGCAGTTCGCTGTCTCCGTCAGAGTAGGCTTTCTCCAGGTATTCGAATGCCTGCTTGCGTTCTCCCGCGAGCGCGGCTGCGACCGCGACGGCGGAAGAGCGGTCCGAGTGGTCCATCGTCAGGGTGAGTGCGAGATAGCCCTTGGCGTCGGCGCTGGCCGAGATCGGCTTCGGAATTATGCGCTTGATTTCGTCTACCGCATCCGCGAAGCGGCCGGTATTGGCGTACAGCTGCGATAGCTTGTAATGCGCCGGGGGAAAGTTTGGATCGCGGGCAATGACTTTCTGGAATTGCGCCAGCGACTCGGGATAGCGCCGGGCCTGCATCAACATCAGCGCGTAGTTGGTATTGACGATCGAGGAAAGCGGGTCGAGCGATAAGGCGATTCGATATTGTTCCAGCGCCTCGTCCACGCGGTTCCGAGGAGCGAGATAGGTGATGGCGTAGAAATAGTGAGCAGTGGCGCTGTTAGGGTTTAACTGAATGGCGCGGCGAAATTCGGACTCCGCCTCTTTCCATTTCCACTCGTTGGCCAAGGCAATGCCGCGCGCGGTGTGGGCTTCGGGCAAAGTGTCATCGAGTTCAACTGCTTTGCGCGCCGCTTCGTCGGCCAGCAGTTCCGCCTGCTTCGTCGGCAGCGGAATATAGCTGGGGGCGATGTTATAAGTGTCGGCAAGGCCGGCGTAAGCGAGCGCGTAGTTGGGATCGGCGGCGATCGCCTGCTGGAATAACTCAATGCTCTTCTGGATGCCCTCCGGGGTGCGCCCATACCAGAGCTGGCGTCCTTCGAGGTACAGCCTATAGGCTTCAGGGTTGCTGGTTCCGGCGCGACCCAGTCGCTGTTGTTCGTTGCCGGTCAGGTGGATTCGCAGGCTATTGGAAATGTCGCGCGTGATCTCGCCCTGCACCTCGGTGACGTCGGCCAGCTTGCGGACGTAGTGCGAGCCCCACAACTCCGCGCCATCGGCGGTATCGACCAAGTCGGCATCGACACCCACCTCGTCGCCATGCTGCGTGACGCGGCCCATGAGAAGGGCGCCGACCTTGAGCGTCTGGCCGATCTGGCGCGGGTCGTCCTCTTTCCCTTTGAAGCGGAAAACTGTGCTTCGGGCCATGACCTTGATGTTGGGCAGCTGCGAGAGGGTGCCGATCAGGCTCTCGGTCAAACCATCGCTGAGATACTCGTTGTCCGGGTCGGACGTAGCGTTGACGAAGGGCAGCACGGCGATGGATGTGATTTGAGGGGTCGCACCTTTGGAGCGCCAATACCAAATCCCAGCCGCCGCCACCGCGATGAGCAGAACGACAACTGCCGCAATCCAGCCCTTGGGGAATGAACTCCTGGGGCTTGCGGCCGGCGATACCGCAACCGATTTTCCCGACTCCGTTTCCCGATCCAGCCGCTTCAGGTCCGCTCGCATCTCCGAGGCATGCTGGTAGCGCAAATCCTTATCCTTCTCCAGAGCCTTGTGGATGATGCGTTCCAGATCGGCCGGGACTTCAGGATTCAGCCGCACCGCCGAAGTTGGCGCCCCATCCAGAATGGCTTTGAAGATGACAGCGGAACTCTCGCCGCGGAATGGCAGAGTACCCGTCGCCATTTCATACAATACTGCCCCGAAGGAAAATAAATCGCTCCTCGCGTCCAGCTCCTTCCCGCGCGCCTGCTCCGGCGACATATAGGCGACGGTACCCAGCGTAGAACCTGGGCTGGTCAGGTGCTGCTCGTCGGTGGGCATGGTGCTGAAGGCTGCGATCTTGTTCGACGAACTGGCCGCGGCGGGCGCGACTTTCGCCAGTCCGAAATCGAGGATCTTGGCGTGACCACGCTTGGTGACAAAGAGGTTGGCGGGTTTGATGTCGCGGTGGACAATCCCTTCAGCATGCGCGGCATCCAAGCCATCGGCAATCTCAATGGCCAGCGCGAGCACCGTCTCGGTGTCTAACGGCTTTCCCGCAATCCGATGCTTCAGGGTTACGCCATCCAGAAACTCCATGGCGATGAACGACTGCTGGCCGTGCTTGCCAATTTCGTAGATGGTACAAATATTAGGATGGTTGAGAGCGGACGCGGCTCGCGCTTCGCGGCGAAAACGTTCCAGCGCTGCCGGGTCCTGCGAAAGTTCATCGGGCAGGAACTTGAGGGCCACGAAGCGGCCAAGCTCCGTGTCCTCAGCCTTGTACACCACACCCATGCCACCGCCGCCGAGCTTCTCGACGATGCGGTAGTGCGAGATCGTAGTGTCTATCATGTTCTCAGCAAGGTAATGAATTCCCGATGATAGGGCGCTGACAACGGGCAGTCAATTTGTTCCGAACAAGCTGTGAGGTTTTATGCCTTTGCGGATTGATGATGCGAGTCCATTTCTGGACCGGAC
>JBEKCJ010000047.1:0-30647 GCA_050014935.1 Candidatus Korobacteraceae bacterium | reverse complement strand
GTGATAATAGGCATCCCACTGGTCGTTGAAGTGCTCGTCGAAGATGTTGCCTGACTCGCCGTTCACGATGTCGAGCGTGGTTGCATCCAGGTCCGCGAAGTCCACCGTCAGGCGCTCCGATGGTCCAAAGTGCGGTGTCACCATCTTGATCGTCTCCTCATCCCCTGAGAGCGGCAGGCTACCGGTCCCAGCGCCCTTTTTCAAGATTGGGAAGTGGCTCCAGAAGGGATGCTGGATGTCTACCCGATGCACCCGTCCCCACTTCCACAGCGAGAGCGCGCGCGTAGCACTGGCATCGTCGACGGCCTCTTCGACGGCCCGGGTCAGCAGCTCGTCGTAGTCGGAATAGCCCGGCGGCAGCCAACGCGCCGGTTGATGGTCAAGCACATTCTCCAGCCATACCGAGCTCATGAACCACTTGTAGTCCTGCCAGTCTGCGCCTAACCGAGGTTGGAGCAATAGTTCCTTCAGCTTGTCGCGCGAGAAAACAGCAATGGTGGCTGCGGGCGAATCAATGTCCATGGTCCCGTCCCAGTTGCGCATCAGCTCGGCGGCCGACTTCGCGCGGGCCGATGCGTGCGCAGTATGGTCGACGGCGTAGACGAAGCGTTCCGCACAGAAGCGGTCGAAGGGCGAGACCACATCAGTCTGGATGGCCAACAGCTCTGCCGGAGTGAACTTCTTCGGCGCGTTCAGCAGCTTGTAGATGCGCTGCGTGCGGTAGGGAGACATCCACTGGATGCTGAGCTCGTAGCGATATCCCTCCGGCGTGACGCGGCCATTGGCACTGGCAATGATCCCCGACGGCGGATCGTAGACGCTCGGCAGCTGGTCGTACGGGACATAGCCGGCCCACTCATGAGCATCGTCGTCGCCCGGTACGGGCAGCGATCCGTCGCCTGTAGCACGAATCGGTATCAGCCCAGTCGCCTGATAGCCAATGTGCCCGTCCACATCGGCGTAGACCACGTTTTGGCCCGGAGCGCCGAGCTGCGAAAACGCCGCCTCGAACTCCTGCCAGTTCTGCGCCGAATCAATCGCGAAAAAAGGAATGCGAGTCGCTTGCGGGTCGTACACGGTCCACTTCAGCGCGAGTTTGCGCCTCTCGCCGGGTATCAGGTCGGTGATGATAGGCCCATGGCGAGTGGTCAACACATCGAGCGTCACCTCGGGCTCACCTTTGACACGAATGATTTCCTGACGATGCTCAGGTTTCACCCAGCCTTGCGGCGTCAGGTATTCGCCCTGGTCGTTGAACTTCTCAACGTAGAGGTCTTCAACATTGGGGCCGAGATTGGTAAAGCCCCACGCGATGCGCCGGTTGTGTCCGACGATAACGTAAGGCATCCCGGGAAGCGTCACGCCCGCAACATCAAAGTCGCCGGCCGTCAGATGAGCTTCGTACCAGACGTTGGGGATCTCGAGGTCCAAATGCATATCATTCGACAACAGCGGCTTGCCCGAGCCGGTATGAGCGCCTGAGATGACCCAGTTGTTGGAGCCGGGACGCAGGTGCTGGTCGTCTGTGTCTTGCGGATCTCCAGACGTTTTGTCATCACGAGCGAAGCGAGGGATCTGCTTCTCCGGGTTCTGCGGAAAACTACTTTGCCCGCGAGGGACCTGCCTTTCGTCACTCTTCTGCTTAGGCCCCGGCGGCGACTGCTCTTCCTCATCCGGTGTCGTTTCCTGCGGAGTCTCCAGCTCGATCGGACTGCCATCGGCTCCGGGCGGATGATCGCGCCACGACGTGTTGACGAACAGATCAGCCGTCAGCTCCGGCCCAAGCCTCGCCAGGATCTTCTCTTTCTCCAGCTTGTCCTTGTAAAGGCCATGATTGAGAAACTCCGTCATCGACAGCCCGACCAGTAGGGAATCCTCCACCGTCCAGACGTGCGGGGCGTAACCCAGAAAGCGAAATTCCAGCGGCAGGGTCTTGCGGTGCTGTTCGATGTAGGCATTCACGCCGGCGGCATAGGCCTCGACCTGAGCGCGCTGCCGCGGATCCATGTTAGCTGCCGCCCGCTCGGCAACCTGCCGCAATCCGAGGATGCGCTGCTCGCGGTCATACTTCAGATATTTCGGCCCGAGAACCACCGCCAGGTCGCCGGAGGCAAAGCGGCGCGTCGTGTCCATCTGCCACAAACGGTCTTGCGCGGTGATGTATCCCTGGGCAAAAAACAGGTCGGGCAGGTTGGAGGCGGAAATGTTAGGCACGGCGAGGGTATCGTAGGTAATGACCACGGGAGCCGTCAGCCCGGCGAGCCGGACGGTTCCATCTCGTTGTGGCAGCGCCGCCCGCGCTGCGCGATAGAACCAGAAGTCAAAACCGAGAAACGCCAGCAAAAGCAGTACGAGAACGGCGATTACCGTACGAAAAATGAATTTGGATTTTGGCGGACGTACAAAAGCAGAAGTCGGGGGCATGAGAAAGTATGATTATAGAAGTCAGAGATGGAGAAGAGAGTCTTTCATCCCCCGATTCCCGAAATATTCTCGGGACAAAAGCCTTGTGATTTGTCATCACGAGCGAAGCGAGGGATCTGCCTTTGTTTGGCAGGAGTGAAATACGTAATCTTAGTGCGGTATTCACAAATTCGCCGCTGAAAGTTCCTAAATCTCAGATGCGCTCGAGTTCGACAACTTCCGTGGTCCCACAGGGTTCTTGTAGCTGGTAATCTACGCTTCAAACGCGTTCCGAAAATGGCTCTTTGAAGGGGCGCGGCTTCGGCCGCGCCGTCCCGGGCCTATAGAACCTAAGCTTTAGCCCTGGGGCTGCCGCTTGCTTAGACGATTTTGGAAACACGCTGTAGTAACAAGGAGACCCGTGTCCGCCGCATCCTACCAACGCTGGCTCATATCCGCGATTTTCCTCTTCCTGGCGATCCGCTCGCTGCCCAGCCAGCAGACGACAAAACCTACGCTAAACGATAAGACACAAAGTCAGCCGACACAGCCCGACCAGCAGGCGCAGACGCCCACTTTTTCCTCCGACGTCAAGGTGGTGAACGTGCTGGCCACGGTGCGCGACAAAAAGGGCCAGATCGTCAGCAACCTCACCCAGGACGACTTCAAACTGGCGCAGGACGGCCATCCCCAGACCATCCACTACTTCGCCAAGGACACCGATCTCCCGCTCACGCTTGGCCTGCTGGTCGACACCAGCATGAGCCAGCGGCGGCTCATCGACCAGGAGCGCATTGCCAGCTACGGATTCCTCAACGACCTGATGCGCGTGGACAAGGACAAAGCCTTCATCATTCACTTCGATTGGGATATCGAACTGCTTCAGGACCTGACCACCTCACACCAGAAGCTGGAGGCCGCGTTCGACAAGCTGGATACGCCCCAGTTCAATCAGGCCGGCGGCGGCGGCGGTGGGGGTGGTGGAGGCGGCGGCCGTCGCGGCGGCGGAGGTACCACATTGTATGACGCGATTTTCCTGGCCTCCGATGAGCTGATGCGCAAGCAGGAGGGCCGCAAGGCACTAATTCTGCTGACAGACGGAGTCGATATCGGCAGCAAGGTGAGTCTGGACCGCGCCATCGAGACCGCCCAGAAGGCCAACACGCTGGTCTATTCCATTCTGTACGCCGATCCCGATGCCTATGGTCATCCAAGCTTTAGCGGTCCGGGAATGGGACGCCACGGCGGAATGGGATATCCAGGCGGCGGCTATCCCGGTGGTGGCGGCGGAAGATACCCTCAGCAGGAACCGCATGACGGCAAGAAAGTCTTGCAACGCATCTCCAAGGAAACCGGCGGACGCTTCTTCGAGGTCACCAAGAAGCAGCCGATCAACGAGATCTATACCCAGATCGAAGAGGAGCTGCGCAACCAGTACAACCTCGGCTTCACGCCTGCCAAGGCCGATGCCACGTCGGGATACCACAGCATTACGCTGACTACGACTAACAAAGACCTAATCGTGCAGACGCGGGAGGGATATTACGCAGGGGAGTAATAAGGCGCCCTACTTCTGCAGCGCAGTTAGCTCTTCCAGAACCTGCTGGCTGTGATTGTTGGGATCGACGTCCATGTATTCCTTCACAATCTTTCCCTGGGGATCGATGAGGAAGGTGTGGCGCGCGGCGAACTTCGCCACGCCATAGTTCTTCAGCGAGCCGTACTCCTCGGTAACTTTGTCATCAACGTCAGCCAGCAGCTTGAAGGTCAAGCCTTCTTTGGTGCAGAACTGCTGGTGCGACTGGCTGTCCTGCACGCTGACGCCGAGGACCACGGCGTTCTTGGCATCGTACTTCGCCTGGTCGCGCTGAAAGTTGTGCGCCTCAATGGTGCAGCCGCTGGTCATATCTTTGGGATAGAAGTACAGCACCACCCACTTGCCGCGATACTGCGACAGCGTGATCGGCTTGCCTTCCTGCGAGTTGAGGGTGAAGTTAGGCGCCGTGCTGCCCACAGCAGGGACAGAGTCGGCTCGCATGAGCCGGGGTGCGATCAGGGCAATGGCGGCGATGAGAATTACGATTCCAAGAACTTTGCGCATGAAGAGGATCCTTTCATTATTGCAACCCCAATTGGATGCGACGCAAGGTCGGAGGCGTCAAGATTAATAAAGCGTCTGCGATTGCTCGACGGCCCCGAAGCGCAGGTCCCTCCGCTCGGGCTGAAGCCCTCGGTCGGGATGACAGCCGTTGGGTGGAGGATGGCGAAAGCGAACAGCGACTGCTCTTGGCTGACGGCTGAAAGCTGATAGCTGACGGCTCCAAGAAGTGACAACCTCCACGCTTCCCGCTAGCATTGAAGATTCGAAGTTCACGCAGGAGGCAATCTTTATGGCGACGATGGAGCAGAAGGCGCCGGGCGTCGGCACCGGCGCTCAGCCGCGCACTTATAAGAACTTTATTGACGGCGAGTGGGTGGAGAGCCACACCGGCCACACCTTTGAGAACTTGAATCCCGCCGACACGCGCGAGGTGGTCGGCATCTTCCAGAAATCCGATCGCGAAGATGTGAACACAGCCATCGAAGCAGCCAAACAGGCATTCAAGAAGTGGCGGCTGGTGCCCGCGCCGCGCCGCGCCGAGATGCTGTACAAGGCCTCGGAGATCCTGATCGCGCGCAAGGAAGAGTACGCGCAACAGATGACACGCGAAATGGGCAAGGTCATCAAAGAAACGCGCGGTGACGTGCAGGAGGCCATCGACTGCGGCTACTACACTGCCGGCGAAGGCCGTCGCATGTTTGGGCCGACCGTGCCGTCGGAGTTGCCCAACAAGTTCGCCATGGCCATCCGCCAGCCGCTCGGGGTGTGCGCCATGATCACGCCGTGGAATTTCCCCATGGCGATCCCGTCGTGGAAGCTCTTCCCTGCCCTGGTCGCCGGCAACACCGCGGTGATCAAGCCGGCGCAGGACACACCGCTGTCGACCCTGAATTTCGTGCAGGCGCTGACCGACGGCGGCATTCCCGCGGGCGTGGTCAACATCGTCACCGGCTTTGGCGGCGAAGTGGGCACACCGATGGTCGAGCATCCCACAGTGCGCGCGGTTTCGCTGACGGGATCAACGGCGGTCGGCCGAATCGTGGGGCAGGAAGCGGCGAAAAGCTTCAAGCATTGCTCGCTGGAACTCGGCGGCAAGAACCCGATGATCGTGCTGGACGATGCGAACCTGGACTTGGCGCTCGATGGAGCGTTGTGGGGCGCGTTCGGCACCACCGGCCAGCGCTGCACCGCAACCAGCCGCATCATCGTGCAGAAGGGTGTGTACAAGAAGTTTGTCGATGAACTGGTGGCGCGCGCGCAGAAGCTGATAATCGGCAACGGCCTGGACGAGGGCGTGGACATGGGCCCGGCGGTCAATTCATCACAAATGGAGACCGACCTGAAGTACATCAAGATCGGCAAGGACGAAGGCGCGAAGATGCTCTGCGGCGGGCATCGACTGGAAGGCGAGGCGTACAACCACGGCTGGTTCGTCGCGCCCACGGTGTTTGCAGATGTCGATCCCAAGATGCGTATCGCCCAGGAAGAAATCTTTGGGCCGGTGGTGTCGATTATTCCGTGCGATGGGCTGGAGAGCGCCATCGAGATTGCCAATGACATCGAGTACGGGTTGTCATCGTCGATTTACACCAAGGACGTGAACAAGGCGTTCACCGCAATGCGCGATCTATATGCCGGGATCACCTACATCAACGCTCCGACGATCGGCGCCGAAGTGCATCTGCCGTTTGGCGGGACGAAGGCCACGGGCAACGGCCATCGCGAGGGCGGTATCGGGGCCATTGACTTTTATACCGAGTGGAAGTCGGTGTACGTGGATTATTCGGACACGTTGCAGAGAGCGCAGATCGATCGCGGGGAATAGCGCGAGTCCCGGGAGGGATGGCACACGCGTTTTGCGTTGCGACAAACCTAGGTATTCGTCGCCGACAAGCCGCCGCGTTTTCGCGACGCAGTACGAACCGCGCTGCACCCGTCCCGCGACCGCGGGACGACTCAGCTTAGCCCAGGACGAAGTCCTGGGTAGGCCACCCTCGTAGACTCCGAGTCCCGGCAGGGACGGCACAATTCGTATCGCATCGCGACCAACCGCGGCATTTCGCGACATCGCACAAATCGCGCTGCACCCGTCCCGCCTGCGGGACGACTCAGCTTAGCCCAGGACGAGTCCTGGGTAGGCCACCCTCCTGGACTCCGAGTCCCGGCAGGGACGGCACACGCCGACGTGCGATGCATCACGGAATGCGGCGGCGAATCTGCATTACCGTGGCGACATGGCCCACACGCACGCCTCGGTCCTGGTCCATTGCATCTTCAGCACCAAGAACCGTGCCAACATCATCCCTGATTGCGACGCGCTCTGGCGCTATATCGCCGCGCTCGCGCAGGACAACAAGATCCTGCTGCTGGCGGCCGGCGGAACCGCGAACCATCTCCATTTGCTCATCGCCGTCCCGCCAGTTCTGCCGTTGGCAAAAGCGGTCCAGGAGTTGAAAGGCAGCAGTTCCCGTTGGCTCCACGAACATGGATACAGTTTTGCCTGGCAGGAGGGCTACGGGGCGTTCAGCGTCAGCCAGTCGCAGCGCCAGACCGTGATCGATTACATTGCAAATCAGGCCGAGCACCATCGGAAATGGAGCTTCGAGCAGGAGTTCATGACGTTGTTGAAGAAATCGGGAGTCGAGTACGATCCGCGGTTCGTTTTTGGGTAATGTCCCTGCCGGGACCAGGAATCTTTATTGCAAGCCTACCCAGGACTTCGTCCTGGGCTAAACTGAGTCGTCCCGCAGTCGCGGGACGGGAGTCGCGCGAGTCAAGACCGGCGCGCTAACGCTGGTTATTCGCCAGCCGTGGATGCCGTTGTGACTCACGCGAGTTAAGATCGTCGCGTTAGCGTTGATCATTCGCAGTCGCGGACAGGAGTCGCGGGGGGTCAGTTTAATTGCCTCTCCATGAAACCAGAATGTGCCTATCGGCGTTGACGTTCCGCCAGGACGCTGATTTGCTACACGATTTGTACCCGTGCGAAAAATTCGATCGGCGGGCGACTGTCGCCGGAACCCTGTCTCGTGACAAAATGAATAGTTTGCTGACGGCCCAGAGCTGACGGCCGACAGCCAAAAAGGTTGCTCTATGGTCACCAAAGCCGTAGCGGAAGTGATGGCCGCCAGCCGCATGATCAACGTGCGGTACGCCATTCGCGATCTGACCGTCGTCGCCGAGGAAGTGGCGCGCGAAGGCCATCAGATTCTCTATCTCAACATCGGCGATCCCTGCAAGTACGACTTTCACACGCCGCCGCACATGATCGAAGCCGTGCTGAAGGCGATGGTCGACGGCCACAATGGCTACGCGCACTCGCTGGGCTTGCCCGAGGCGGTCGAAGCCATCCGCCACGAAGCCGAGCGCAACGGCTTTCGCGATATTCAGAGCATCTTCATCGGCTACGGCAGCGGCGAGGTCATCGACAGCTGCCTCACGGCGCTGCTCAACCCCGGTGACAACGTGCTGACGCCGAGTCCCGAGTATCCCCTTTACGGCGCCATCATGGGCAAGCTGGATTGCCCGATCAACGCGTACGAGCTTGACGAGGACAATGGATGGGAGCCGGATGTGCAAGATATGGCGCGCAAGATCAACGCGCGCACCCGCGGCATTTTGCTGATCACGCCCAATAATCCAACCGGCGCGGTGTACTCCAAACGAACTCTGGAGAAGATTCTGGAGCTGGCGCGCGAGCACGGGCTGATCATCTTTGCCGACGAAATTTACGACAAGCTGATCTTCGATCCTGACGAGAAGCATGTCTCCGTCGCGACCTTGGCGACGGATGTTCCCATCGTCACCTTCAATGGGTTGTCGAAGGCCTACCTGGTTCCCGGCTGGCGCATCGGATGGGCCATTGCCACCGGGCCGCACGCCGTGCTGCATCCCTACATGGAAGCTGTGCACCGGTTGCTACGCGCGCGCTTGTCGGCGCCGCATCCCTTCCAATACGCAATCAAGCCGGCGCTGGAAGGACCACAGGACCACCTGGAGGTGGTTCGGCGCAAGCTCAAGCGGCGCGCCGATCTCACCGCCGAGTGGGCAAAGCGCACGCCGCATGTGAAGCTGGTTGCGCCCAAGGGCGCGTTCTACGCGTATCCCACGCTGAAGATTCCCGAGGACGATTTGACGTTCGTCACCGAGCTGTTGAAGCAGAAGTATGTGCTGGTGGTGCATGGATCGGGATTTGGCGAGAAGCCGGGCACGCGGCACATTCGCATCGTGTTTTTGCCGCCCGAGCCGGTGTTGAGCACGGCATACGAGGCGATGACGGAGTTTATTCGGGAGCGGTACTAACGTCAGTTTCGAGTTTCTGGTTTCAAGTTCGCAGCCGCAGACCATGAGCGCAACAGAACGCAAGCTGTATCCACAGAACTCGAAACTGGACCCTACGAAACTCAAAACTCATTCATGGTCGACATTCATTGCCACATCCTGCCGGGAATCGACGACGGCTCCAAGTCGTGGGAGATGACTGCTGAAATGTGCCGCCTGGCCATCCAGGACGGCATCACGCACATCGTGGCTACGCCGCACAGCAACGATACGTATGAGTACAATCGCGAGCGCTTCACCGAGATGCTGGGCCAGCTGCACGACGCCGCCAACGGCGAGCTCAGCTTCAGCCTGGGCTGCGATTTCCATTTTTCCTACGACAACATTCAGGATGCGTTGGAGAATCCGCGGCGCTACACCATCGGCGATTCGCAGTACCTGCTGATCGAGTTCAGCGACTACGGCATTCCGCCCAGCGTGATGCAGGACGTCTTCATGATCGGCAGCCGGGGCATGGTTCCCATCATCACTCATCCGGAACGTAATCAGCCGTTGCTGAAGAACCCCGACCTGGTCCTGAAGCTGGTGGAGCAAGGCTGCCTGGTGCAGGTGACGGCCAATGCGGTGACCGGCGCTTGGGGCAGCCGTTCCAGAAAAATGGTGGAGTGGCTGCTGCGCCACGAGGCGGTCCACGTAATCGCCAGCGACGCGCACGACCCGGTCCGCCGCAAGCCGGTGATGTCCCAGGCGCGCAATGTCGTGGCCGAACTTGTGGGACATGAAGTTGCCGAGGCCCTCGTCACCTACAATCCGGAGGCGATTGTCGAAGGCCAACGTTTGCCCTATCAGCCCTTGTGCCGGTAGCGCGCTGGGGAGAATTTCCATGGAAATGCTGGGATGATCTCTGCCCGTTCCATTCGGGTCCGTGGCGTGGTCCAGGGAGTCGGCTTTCGTCCCTTTGTCTATCGCCTGGCGCAAGAGCACGCACTGGCCGGCTGGGTCCTGAATGGCGAAGACGGCGTCGCGATTCATGCCGAGGGCAGTGAGCAGAAGCTGGCTGCATTCCTCGAAGCGATACGGACCCAAGCTCCGCCGGCGGCGGCCATCTCTGACATCGAAATCCTGCCTGCCGAGCCCAGCGGAATAACGGGATTCACCATTCGCCAGAGCGAGCGCCACGCGCGGCCGACGGTTCGCATCTCGCCGGACTTGCCGGTGTGCGATCTATGCCTGCACGAGTTGTCTGACCCGGCCAATCCGCGCTATCGCTACCCTTACATTAACTGCACCAACTGCGGACCTCGCTACACCGTCATCCTTGCGCTTCCCTATGACCGCCCCAACACGACGATGAAGCCGTGGCCGCTGGACGTCTACTGCGATGCGCAATATCACGACCCTGCGGACCGGCGGTTTCATGCTCAACCGGTCGCATGCCCACGCTGCGGTCCGCACTACTTCGTGAAAGATGCAGAAGGTGCGACGCGCGGCGATGATAAAGCCATTCAGCGCACCGCCGAGCTTCTGCGGCGGGGAAAGATCGTCGCCGTGAAGGGGCTGGGCGGTTATCACCTGGCGTGCGACGCCCGCAATTCCGCAGCGGTCGGCGCGATGCGTGAGCGGAAGTATCGCAAGGAGAAGCCGTTCGCGGTAATGGTCAAGGATGTCGATGCCGCGCGATCCGTGATCGAGGTCTCGCCGGAAGTGGAGACGCTGCTCACCTCCGTCGCGCGCCCAATTGTTCTGGCTGCTGCGAAGTCAGCCCTGCCGGGCGTAGCGCCAGACAACGACGACGTCGGCGTCATGCTTCCCTACACTCCGCTGCATCACCTGCTGTTCGCAGCGGGCGCGCCCGATGTTCTGGTGATGACCAGCGCCAATCGGTCGAGCGAGCCTATTGCCTACGATGAGCAGGACGCCTTCGACCGGCTGGCGGGAGTGGCCGACGCATTCCTGGTTGGCGAGCGGCCCATCGCGCGGCGTGTCGACGATTCTGTCGCGCGCGTCGGCGCATTCGGTCCGGCGATCTTGCGGCGGTCGCGTGGCTACGCTCCCGGCGCGGTGGCGAATCTGCCGATCACGCGGCCGCTTCTTGCTGTCGGCTCCGATCTCAAGAACTCGATTACGCTAGTCGTCGATGGGCAGGCCTTCGTCGGCCAGCACATTGGCGATCTCGACCACTACCAGGCGTTTCAGGCCTTCCAGGAGACCATTCGCGATCTCGTCTCGATGTACGACGTGAGTTGGGACGATCTGCTGGCGGTGCATGACGCCCATCCGCAGTATCTCTCGACTACTTATTGTCAAAACCTGCCCGCTGTTGAGAAGCGCGCAGTGCAGCATCATCGCGCTCACGTCGGTTCGGTGCTGGCCGAGCGCGGCGAGTGGGACAAACGCGTGCTCGGCGTGAGCTTCGACGGAACTGGATATGGCGATGATGGCAGCATCTGGGGCGGCGAGTTTTTCGCCGGAAGCGTGCGCGAGGGATTCCAGCGCGTGGCCCATCTGCGGCGCGCCAGTCTTCCCGGCGGCGATGCGGCGGCGCAATATCCGGTGCAGGCCGCGGCCGGATTCCTGGGGCAGATCGAAGGTTTGCCCGACCTGAGCGCCGCTCCGTTCGATTTCCCTTCGCGTTACCAGCATGCGCTTGAGCTGGTTCACAAAGACATGCGAAGCTTTGCTACCACGTCGATCGGACGGCTCTTCGATTCAGCCGCGGCCCTGCTGGGATTCACTCGCGCCATAACCTTCGAGGGACAAGCCGCCATGTGGCTGGAAGCGTTGGCTCTGAAGAGCGATGGCACTGAAGCGTATCCGTTTCCGTTCGCGAACGGCGAACTGGATTTTCGCCCGCTACTGCAAGCCGTGGCGGAGGAGCGGAAACGTGGCTGCAAGCAAGCGGAAATAGCGCGAGGATTTCAACGTGGAGTCGCGCAAGGACTGGGTGCGGCGATAACAGCGCTCTGCCACGAGAGGCAATTCGATACGGTCGTGCTCTCCGGCGGCGTTTTCCAGAACGAGCTGCTGCTGTCGGACGTGCGCGACCTGCTGAGCAGCGAGCCGCTGGCGATTTGGACCAACCACGCCGTTCCGCCTAACGATGGCGGCATCAGCCTGGGGCAAGCGGCCCTGGCGGCATTTGCCGGAACTCCCGCCGGGATTGCCGCGCGAGGTGCCGGACGCGTAGATTCTGCCCATTAGCAGGTACAATACCAATTCCTATGTTTGTAACCTTCCTGACGGTGGCAGGCGCCGGACTTCTGGAACATTCCGCTCGACACCTCTTGTGGTATCTGGCGATACTCGGCTCCTTTACCTCCACGGTTTATTTCGGCATGGTGATGGTGGCGGCCTTCCGCTACCGGCAGCTGTCGCGACGGCTCCGGGCGCGGGCAGAGGCCACACCGCCGCAGAACTTGCCGCCGGTCACGGTCCTGAAGCCTGTCCACGGCATGGAGCCCGAGCTGGAAGCAAACCTGGAAAGCTTCTTTCGGCAGGATTACCCGGATTTTGAAATCATCTTTGGGGCGCGGAGCCGGGACAACGAAGCTCTGGTGGTGGTGGACAGGCTGCGCGCCAGATATCCCCGCGTGCGGACCCAGGTGGTGATTTCCGGCGACCCGTCATGGCCGAATGCCAAGGTTTTTTCGCTGGCCAAAATGATCGCTTCGTCGGACAACGATTATCTGGTCATCAGCGATAGCGATGTCCTGGTGGGGCCGGACTTTTTGCGCAACGTGGTGCCGCCGCTTTTGAATCCCAAGGTTGGCCTGGTGACTTGCCTGTACCAGGGAATCCCGGCCAGCGGTTTCTGGTCGCAACTGGAGGCCCTGGGCATGTCGGTGGAGATGCCATCAGGCGTGATGGTGGCCGACATGGTTGAGGGCATGAAGTTCGCGCTGGGAGCAACCATGGCCGTGCGTCGTGACTCGATTGAGGCAATCGGCGGGATACGCGAGACCGCCGACTTCTACTCCGACGATTTTGTCCTCGGCAACCTCATCGCCGGGGCCGGCTATGATGTCGAATTGTCGCACTACAGCGTGGGTCACGTTCTGGCAGTGCGGTCGTTTCTGCGGACCTTCGGCGACCAGACGCGCTGGATGAAGAGCACGCGCTTCTCACGGCGCTTGGGACATGTGGGCTCCGGTCTGACTTACGCCGTCCCGTTCGGCTTGCTGGCGCTCTTGCTGGGGCTGGGTCACGTACACCGGATTCATGCCGGTGAAGCGCTATTCGCGATGGCGTGGCTCAACCGCATGCTGCTGGCCCTGGTAGTGGGCTGGGGAATTCTGCGCGACCCGCGCTCCTTGTGGCTCTGCTGGCTGTATCCGCTGCGCGATCTGCTCGGCTTTTGCACCTGGGTGGCCAGCTTCACCGGCAACAAATTCCGCTGGCGCGGCGAACCCTACCAGTTCGGGCAGGAGGGACGAATCACCCCGGTGCAGAGGTCTCTGGATTTCCTGAGCGATCGCGTCCCGCAAGCCCACGACTGAAGCTCTCCCCCAGACTGGACCGATCAGACCATCCGCGAAAATTTCACAAGAAACAGCATTGACTCGGATTCTCTTGGGTGTCAGAATGCCAGCCCAAGGATCGGCCGAAAGGATGGTTCTGCCATGAAGCTGCGCCTTGCTTCGCTGTCACTGCTCGCCTTAGCTCTGATGTTGGCCGCTGTTCCCGCCGCGTCTCAAGTGGTTTACAGCAACGGTCCGATTAACGGCAACACCGACGCGTGGAGCATTGAATTCGGATTCATTGTCAGCGACACCTTTAACGTCGCCAATAATGGCACCACCATAACCGGATTTTCCTTCGGGGCCTGGCTCACGCCCGGCGGCTCGCTCGACTACTTGGAGGTGTCCATCACCTCCGGAGAGAACGGTGGAACCAGTTATTTCGATGAGGGTCTGTCTAATTGGACCGCATCGGGTTGTGTGCTCAATCCATACGGCTACGACGTTTGCAAAGAAACCACTACCTTCAACGGTCCGACACTTGACAGCGGCACGTATTGGGTAAACCTGCAGGATGCCAACCCTATCGGCAACCCGGTTTACTGGGACGAGAACTCTGGTCCCTCTTCGGCTTCGGAGAATTCCGTGGGCACGATTCCTTCGGAATCGTTCACGGTCCTCGGCGGCGCCAGCAGCAGCAGCACCTTCGATGTCACGGTCACCACCGGCGGTACTGTCCCCGAGCCCACTAACATCATGCTGTTCGGCTCCGGCATTCTCAGCCTGATTGCTGCGGTGCGCCGCCGGCTAATGTGACCTGACCGTTCCTTCAAGCTACCCCACCAGCACCGCGCCGCCGTTCACGTTCAACACTTCGCCGGTGATGAATCCCGCGTGGCTGGTACAGAGGAACAGGATGGGCGCGGCAATCTCCTCGGGCGTGCCCACGCGTCCGGCGGGAATGGCGGCGAAGACTTTCTTCGAGCGTTCAGGATCGCTGAGCGTGCCCGCGGTCATATCGGTCTCGACCCAACCGGGGGCGACGCAGTTCACGCGAATACTGAAGGGCGCGAGCTCGGTGGAAAGTCCCTTGGTCATGCTGATCACAGCGCCTTTGGTGGCGGCATAGTCGCAGTGGCCGGCTTCGCCGCGCTGCCCGGCTGTCGAGCTCACCAGCACAATGCGCCCGCCATTTCCCTGTAGCTTCATCTGTGCCACGGAGTGTTTGACCACAGCGAAGCTGCTGTCCAGGTTGATGGCGATCGTGCTATGCCATTGCTCATCGCTCATCTGATCGACGGCGGTGTCGTCGGACGGCCAGATACCGTGATTCACAACCAACGCATCCAGCGCGCCGAAGCGCTCGACTGCCGCTCGCACCAGGGCTTTGGCTCCGGCTGTGCCGGTGAGGTCGGCCTGCACTGCCTGGCAGCGGTCGGCACCGCACTCCTGCACCAGCCGCTCGGCTTCCGTTTTCGCGCGCAGATAATTGAAGGCCACGCGCGCGCCGGCTCCAGCGAACATCCGCACCGCAGCCGCGCCAATTCCGCGCGAGCCTCCAGTAATGAGGGCGACGTTGCCCTCGAGCGACAACCTGGGCTCAGCTAAAGTCATGTCAAAAAGCTAACACACGTCTTCCCATCCGGTGGAAGCCTCAGCTACACTAGTCGGCGAGCTGCCTGTGACCATCGCCGTCCGCTAACCCATTCCCGCTGCCGCAACCCGCCGATGACGGCGTAGCGTCCCACTCTGTCCAAACGGTGTTCATGCTAAGCACAGGAGTTTCGAATGTCCGCATTGACAACTGTTGCTGCCCAGCAGCTTCCCGATTTTGTTGACCTCGATTTCGCCCGCCGTCTGGAGATGGCGGAGACGATTCTGCCCGACTGTGTCGAGGCCCTGCAACGCTATTGCCCGGCAGACCCCATCGCAGCCCTGGAGGTCGCCGGAGGTGTGGCGTTCTTCGGCGGCATAACCTATCCCGCAAACCAGATCGTCGGCATGGGGCTTTACGGAGAAGTTACGCGCGACGACATGGATCGCGTGGAACACTTCTTCCGCAGCCGTGCAGTGCCGTCGACGGTCGTACTTTCGCCGATGGCTGACGAATCGTTGCGCAATCTGCTTGGCGAACGCGGATACCGCATCGCCGAGTTCAATTCCGTGCTCATCCGGCGGATATCCGAGCCGGAGCCTTTCACGCCGCCTGCCGGCGTGGTGATCGAGCGGGTGACGCCGGAAACGGCGAAGCCGTGGATGCGCGCCATCGCACTGGGCTTCGCCCAGGACATTACGGTTGGCGAAGAGGTGTTTGGCGGATTCTCTGCACTGCCGGGGGCGCTGGCATTCCTCGCGCGCATCGACGGCGAAGTAGCGGGAGGCGGCGGCGGCCGAGTCATTGCCGAAGCTCGCATCGCCGCGCTGTTCGGCGCCGCAACCTTGCCGGAGTTTCGCCGGCGCGGCGTGCAGAGCGGGCTGATTGCGCGACGGCTGCATGAGGCGGCGCTGGCCGGTTGCGAGTATGCTGTGGTGAGCACGAACCCCGGCAGCGGCTCGCAGCGCAACATGGAGCGGCGTGGATTTCGCCTGGCTTACACCAAAACCGTCATGATGCGCGAGTGGCCCGGCCCTCCGGTGGTCAAGGAGAATGACGCCCATGGACATTGAGGCGCTTCGACGCTATTGCCTCCAGTTCCCTCACACCACCGAGAACGTGCAGTGGGGATACGACCTGTGCTTCAAGGTGGACGGCAAGCTGTTTCTGGTGACGCCGCTGGAGCCCGCGCCGGTCCGCCTGTCGTTCAAGTGCAGCCCGGAAAACTTTGCCGAGTTGTGCGAGCGGCCCGGAGTGCGTCCTGCGCCCTACATGGCGCGCGCCCAGTGGATCAGCCTGGAACAGCTCAATACCCTGCCTGACCCGGAGCTGCGCGACCTGATCGCCGAGTCGTACCAACTGGTGTGGGAGCGGCTCCCTAAGAAACGGCAGCAGGAATTGCAGAGCGGCGGCAAAGCGGCGGCGAAGAAAGTACGTCCTACCAGCAAGACCAGGACACAGACCAGGAAGGCGAAGCCTGCCGGTAAGGCGCGCGCCAAGAAGGCGGGCAAGTGAAGCCGGACCGCATCTTCGCCCGGTTCTGCAAAAAGGGAGTGAGGCGCGCGTTATGAGTTTGGAAGCTGCGATCCAACATGTCCGCAACCGTTTCGCTCATAATGGACAATTCTCTCTGCGTCCCAAAGAGTCCATCAACGACGTAGTGAGGCGCGAAAAAATTCCGAACCTTCCGGGGATTTATATATGTTTCAGGTGTGACGATCTGGAACGCCCCCTTTATATGGGCAAGTCGGGCACGATGAGGACGGACGGAACATTTAAGGACGCGGGACTCGGGAAGCGTCTGACGAGGAAACAAGGGAAGACGTATCGCCGCAAATATTTCTGTAAGCTGATGGAAGACAGAGGTCTGTCAGGGCTGACGTTTTTTTGGTTTGTAACGCACGATCAAGGCAGCAGAATCATCCCTGGGTTGGCGGAGATGGAACTTCTGCAAGCGCACTATGACCAATACGGCTGCCTGCCTGAATTAAATAAGTGCGTCTAGGTATCGCCTTAGTCGAGTATATTGTTGCCGAATGAAAGGTACGCTCTGTGGACGTCGGTTGCTCTGCTGGTGTGCGCTCACCTTTGTACTCGTAGACGTTTCCAGCTTGGCGCAGTCTTCGCCGGCTTCGGGCAAGTCAGAGAGCTCTGTGACGCCAACTGCGCTGGAGCAGGATTTTTTTGCCGCGATTCGTGAAGGCAACAGCAAGAAAGTCTTGTCCTACGTCCCAGAGCGTGGCGTGGATTTGGGGCCGCAGACGCAGCACGCCACTCGCGCGGAAGTGCAGCAGCAATTCCTCGCTCATCGCGGACTGTATTGCCGGCTCTTCGATTCCTCCTGCATCGATGCGCGTATCAATCTGGACAACAGCGCCCGCGCCTGCTCCTATCGCGAATTGCTGACCCATTCGCAGAAGGTGCGCACCGCCGCCAGTGCGATGACCCGCAACGGCGTGCAGCAGGCCGTGCTGGTCGCGCGGATCGAGAACGATCGCTGTCCCAACGGCAGGCTGATCGACTTCATCTTCAATCTCGAGGCCGACGGCTGGAAGCTGTTCTCAATCCCCTAGCAGGTGCTGACAGGGCCGTGTGTCGCCGGCTGAAGCCGGCTCAGGTTAATAAAGAAAGGGCCTGGACGCTGGCCTGAAGGCCAGCTCTACCTGAATTCTCCTTCGCCCCGGTGGGCTCTCGACTGAGCCTACTGCGGGAACCATCAGAAGGCGAAACGACAGCCAATTAACGGAGCAAATTCGTTGTTGTGGTAATAGGGGACGCCGGGTTTATGAGGAATAGCGATGGAGAGACCGCCGGTCACATAGGAATATGCCAGTCCGGTGAAAGCGTCGAAGCGCGGGGTAAAGTGATGATCGCCATAGAGCGAAATCTCGTTGAGGGTGCCCGCGCAGGAAGCGCGGAACCCGGCTTCGGGCGAGCACTCCGGGGGAACACGGAAGTCGTTCTGCCACTGCCGGTACCAGGCCAAAGTGATGTCGGTTTTCTTGTCGAAGGCGTATTTCGCGCCCGTCCAAAAGATCTGCACCAGCTTTTCGGAATCAAGATTGTTGTCCTCGACTCCGCTCATCTGATAACCGCCCTGGTCTGAGGCGCCAACGCCCAACGGGTACGTCGGATTATGCTGCCAGATGTATTCGTAGCCGGCATAGAACTTGAACGGGTCCCACGTATATTTGGCAGCGCCCATAATGGCGGCGTTGTTGGTCACGATGCCATAGACGGTGTTGGTGGTGGGGAGCACGTTGTTCCCGGTGATGGGATTGGTATTGATGCTGTTGGTGGTTGACTGATAGGGCTGGGTCGGACTCTGCGGCCCCAGCAAGGGGTTCAATACGCTGATTGCCTGGTTGTAACGTTGGACGACGAGGTCAGCGGAGAACTTGCGGTAGTTTCCGCCGACGTCGAATCCATAGGCATTGTTATGCGCTGATTCCGCCGTACAGTTGGCCGCCGTCCAGGTTGCGGAGGCCGAGTAGCAGCCGCCAGTCCCGTCGGCGAATTTATACATCGCGCCGAAATGGATCTTGCGATAGTTGAGGCGATACTTAATGGCGTCGTCCCAACGGGAGTCTTCGGTGTCGCCGCCGCCGGCCATGGTGCCGTTATATCCGATGTACGAAAAGGCATAAGCGCCGCCGGCCGGATCGTATTGCAGCATCGCATCCGTACCGAGAGAGCGCAGACGGCCAAAGGTCACCGTGCCAAATTGCGTGGACGATATGCCGCCATAGACTTCGTCATTGAAGGGTTGGCCCGCGCGCGTACCGTCGATGGCGAACGAATAACCGGCCCGGGGCAGGCCGTTGTTGGCGATCTGGGTGGCCGACGCGTTGGCCAGCAGCCCGGACTGCGGATTGATGCCAGTGGAAGCGTTGAACACCACCGCCCAGCCCTTGGCAAATTCTTCCTTGCCCTTGACGCCCAGACCCGTCTGCTGAAGGTTGTTAGGGGTGAGCAGAAACAGACTTTGATAGCCGTTGCGGTTCACCAGCGATTCGCCTTCATAGTTATAACCGCTGTTGGGTAAGCCGTGGCTGACCCATCCCACGCCGATGTCATACGCACCGTACAGCGTGATGCCGTGCCAGGTCAGGGTGCAATCGGTGGTGAGAAACTCGTGGCCGCTGGCGCAGGCTTCGGGCCCGCTCCGCTGCATGCGAATGTCAGCCGTGGCATCCTGGCTGGCCGCCAGCACGATCCCGCTGCGAAGCTGTTCGCCGAACCCGCCCTTCGAGAGCCGAATTTCGTAGTTGCCGACCGGCAGGGCCTGGAACTGGTAGCGCCCGGAATGGTCGGTCGTAGTATTGCGCGCCATTGCGGTATCGACATTGGTGGCGCTGACGGCAGCGCCGGTAATCGGAGCGCCAGTCTGGTCCGTCACCATGCCGGAAAGGTTCGCCCCCGTTTGCGCCCACGCCGGAGCTGACGAAAGCAAGAAACCAGCCGTCGCGATAAACAGCGTGCAGAGAACGGCAAAGAGGAACATCAAGGCAGCGGGACGATACCTCATAGTTCTCCTGATATTTTCTGGCGATGAGTTTGGGCCGCCGGTTCGCAACGCGGCAACGCTGTACGAATTTAAGTGATTTTAATAGTCATGTCAAAGCGATTTACATCGATTCAGGTAATTTTGCGGGAACAGCGGGCGGGTGAAAGAACAATCCCGGGAAAATAGAGTCGGCTGCTGCCAGAGGAACCCGGCGGTTTCATCGTGCGGGCGGGAGAACCGAATAACTCAGCTGAAAAGCTCCGTGCGGCTTTTCAAAGCAGCTCAGTAGGCCTGGTCCAGCAACTCGATCACGTGCTTCACCTCGGCGTGCAGGCCCTTGCGCCTGGCCCCGGCCGCTAGCTGTAGCATGCAACCGACATTGGCGGTTACCACAATTTCCGGCTTCACCAGGGCAACGTAGCCCATCTTCTCGTCGAGGATCTTCATCGAGATTTCGTTCTGCACCACGTTGTAGACGCCGGCACTGCCGCAGCAGGAATCGGCGCGCGGCATTTCGACCAGCTCGGCGCCAATGGCTTTCAGCAGCGCGCGCGGCTGCTTGCGAATGCCTTGCGCATGCGCCAGATGACACGGATCGGAGTACGTTACGCGGCGGTTCACTTTGCGTTTAGGCTCGCGCAAACCCACTTCGGCCAGATACTCGGTCACATCGCGGACCTTGGCGGCGAAGGCGCGCGCCCCCTCGGCGTACTTCGCATCGTGCTCCAGCAGCACGCCGTATTCCTTCATGGTCGCGCCACAACCGGCGGCGTTGCTGACGATCGCATCGAACTCTGGGCTAAGCATGGCGTCGATGTTCTTACGGGCCTGGGTTCGCGCCAGATCGAGCAATCCCGCGTGGGCGTGCAGCGCGCCGCAACAGCTCTGCGCTTCGGGAATCGAAACTTCAATGCCGTTCTTCGTGAGCACCCGGATGGTGGCGCGATTCAATTCCGCAAAGGCCACGCTACTGACGCAGCCGATGAGCAGTGCGACGCGCCCGCGCCGCTCGCCCTCCGCCGGAAACACTTTGCCCAGATCGCTGAAGGAGAAGCTGCTCTCGATTCGCGGCGAAAGCTCATCGAGTTCCGCGACACCCAGCACATTCAGCAGTCCCGTCGCACGCGCCAGACTTTGCAGTCCCGAGCGCTGATAGAAGCGCAGCAACCTGGCCGAGCGCGATAGCTTCGCGAACGACGGCAACACGCTCGCATAGAAATGCTCGCGCAGCCTGCGCTGCAACCGCGGGCGCTGGTAGTTCTGCTCAATCTGAGCGCGCGTGGTCTCCAGCAGGTGTCCGTATTGCACGCCGGAAGGACACGCGCTCTCGCAATTCAGGCAGCCCAGGCAACGATCGATGTGGCTGACGAACGAATCGCCCAGCGCCAGCCGGCCCTCGTCAACTTGCAGCATCTGGTAGATGCGGCCGCGCGGCGAATCCATTTCCGTGCCCAGCGCTCGATAGGTTGGACATTGGTCCAGACACAGGCCGCAATGCACGCACTTGGAGTACAAGTCCCAACTGGGCTTCTCGCCGGGCGTGAAGTTGGAAGCATGATGCTCGGCAGGTGGAATCTCGAAGCTCAGAAGAGGAACCTCCCGCGGTTCAGAATGTCTTTGCCATCCAGCGCAGGCTTGACCGCCTTCATACTCTCGAAGTCGGTCGGCGTCTTCGCCCAGGCTGCGACTTGACGGCGCAATTCCTGGGGACAATGAAGGATCTTGGCACTAGCGTCGCGCGGCAGCCGTTCACGAAAGGCCGAAACCGCGTCGCTAAGATTCGCCTGCTGGCCTGCCGGCCACAACCCAACCAGCAGACGGCCAACTCCCACCGCGCCGGCAACTGCATATGCCAGATGGTCCGATGCCGCGACAGATTCCAGTTCATTCAGTACAGGCAGCACGTCAGCCAGCGGCAACGACAGCGAGATGAGCACGGAACCCGCACTGCGCTCCGGCAAAGTGCTGGAGAAGTTCTGGAGCGCTCGCCACAGCTCAGCCTCATTCTGACCATCGACTTCACGCGAAATCGCGGCGCCAAGCTCGCTGCGATAGCGGGCCAGCACTGCATCACTTCCCGTCGCGCGCAGGTAAAGCGACCAGCCTTTGCCGGATCGTTCCGCACCCGGCAACAGCGCCTCCGCCTGGGGCGAAACCAGCTCCAGGCATATCGGCGAGAGCGGCGAGCGTAGCACGGTATTGCGATACTGGATGGCCTCGGCCGCAGTCGCAAATTCAGCTATGAAGGTACTGGTCTGGCGCGGCGCGGGAAACAATTTGAAGCTGGCCCCGGTGATGATCGCCAGCCTGCCCTGGCTGCCGATGAGCAGTTTCATCAGGTCGAAGCCGGCAACGTTCTTCACCACGCGGCCGCCGCCTTTGCCCTTGCGGCCATCGCCGGTGACGAAGCGGACGCCGATGCAGTAATCGCGCAGCCCGCCGTAACCATGGCGTAGCGGTCCCGTTATTCCGGTGGCCAGTAGTCCACCAATCGTGGCACGCTCCGGAAGCGGAGCATCGCCGGCAAACAGCAATCCATCAGCGGCAACCTTCGCCGAGAGTTCCGCTACTCTGCAACCTGCGCCAATGCCAATGGTGAGGTCACCGGGA
This sequence comes from Candidatus Korobacteraceae bacterium, assembly GCA_050014935.1. GTDB lineage: Bacteria > Acidobacteriota > Terriglobia > Terriglobales > Acidobacteriaceae > Bog-257. The sequence continues at coordinate 8,694 of JBEKCJ010000047.1, read as the reverse complement.
TCGTAATGCTCTACCTCGGTGAGCCGCGTGGTGTACAGCAGCACATCGATTGGCGCGGGCGTATTGCCGGCCTGCTGTTGCGTAAACCCTCCGGCGGGAACGACGGTCAGGTCGCGTTCATTGGCGAAACGCAGCACGGCTGCGATTTCTTCCGCCGAGGCCGGTTCTACGGCGACTGCCGGGGTCACGCCCAGGATCTGCGCTGGCTGCAGCCTGGCTGGATCTTCGATGACATAATCCGCCCCGCACATTTCGCGCAGCTCGCGCGTGAAGCGCATAGGCGTGGTGGCCGTGCTCACAGGCCCTCCTGCGCCAGCACTGCGTTTCGCGAGCGGCCGGCGATCTCGCGGCACATGCGCGGAGTGGGCAGCATCTTCCCGGGATTCAGCACCTCGTGGCCGTTAAACACGTTGCGCAGGTCGGTCATGATGGCGAGGTCTTCCTCGGTAAACAGCAGCGGCATCGCGTCCCGCTTCTCCAGACCCACGCCGTGCTCGCCGGTGATGGTGCCGCCAACATCGATGCAGTATTGCAGGATGTCGCTGCTGGCCGCCATCACGCGCTCGAACTGAGCCGCATCGCGGTTATCGAAGAGGATCAGGGGATGCAGATTGCCGTCTCCGGCGTGAAAGACGTTGCCGATGATCAGGTCGTACTTCTTGCTGACCTCGCCAATGTGTTGCAGCACGGCGGGAATCTTGCTGCGCGGCACCACGCCGTCCTGCGTGTAGTAGGAGGGACTGACCCGGCCCACCGCCGCGAACGCCGTTTTGCGGCCCTTCCACAGCAGCGCGCGCTCTTCTTCGTTCTTGGCCCGGTGCACGTCTCGCGCTTTCTGCAGCAGGCACACCCCGCGCACCGCGACCGCCTGCTCATCCACCGCCTCGCGCAGCCCTTCCAATTCAATCAGCAGGACCGCGCCGGCATCCAGCGGATATCCGGCATGGCAGTACGCTTCCACCTGGCGCAGGGTCCAGCCGTCGAGCATCTCCAGCGCCGCGGGAGTAATGCCCTCGGCGGTAATTTCGGCAACCGTGCGCGCGGCATCGTCCACCGACTCGAAGATGGCCAGCAGCGTCGCCACCGCTTCCGGCTTGCGCAACAACTTCACCGTAATCGCCGTGGCGATTGCGATGGTCCCCTCCGAGCCCACAAAGAACCCGGTCAGATCGTAGCCGTAGGATTCGGCAGCCTTGCCGCCAAAGTGCACAATCTCGCCGTTGGGCAGCACAACCTCGACTCCGGTCACATGATTGACGGTGACGCCATGCAGCAGCGTGTGCGGCCCTCCCGAGTTCTCCGCCACGTTGCCGCCGATGGTGCAGGCCTTCTGGCTGGAAGGATCGGGCGCGTAGTAAAGCCCAAGGTGCGAGACGTATTCCGACAGCTGCTGATTGACGACGCCCGGCTGCACGACAGCACGCAGGTTCTCCACGTCGACTTCGAGAATACGATTCATTCTGGCGAAGGCGACGACGATACCACCAGCGTGCGAGATCGCCCCGCTGCTCAGCCCCGTGCCCGCGCCGCGCGCGACCACCGGAATGTGCGCCGCCGACGCCGTGCGCATGATCTCAGAAACCTGCTCTGCGGTTTGCGGAAAGACGACTGCGCCCGGAGTGCTCCTGCGGACTCCCGCGTCGTACTCATACAACATCATGTCTTCGGGACGGTCGAGAACAGCGTCGCGGCCAACAATTCTGCGGAGATCGTCAACCACTGCAGGCAGGGTCATGGAAGCACAGCGTCAGTGTAGCATCTGGAAATTCGCTGGGCCGCGGCAATTTCGTTGATCCGCAGCGCAGCGCAGTTCCAATCAGGATCGCATTAACTTGAGGTCTGGATGTAGGCTCGCATGGCGTCCGCCTCGCCCGACTTTTCGTCGAGGTGGCAGCGCAGCAGGTCGCGCAGCGACAGAAATCCCACCAGGGTGCGGCCATCACACACCGGCAGATGACGCACTCCGTGGGTCTGCATCAGGCACATCGCTTCCTCGGAGCTGGCGCTGGGCCCCACGATGCGGACGTCGGTACTCATCACGTCGCTGATGCGGGTGGTGAGCGGGTTACGTCCTTCGGTGACCACGCGGCGCATGATGTCGCGCTCGGAGAAGATGCCGACCAGTTTGGTGTCGTTCAGCACGGGCACAGCGCCCACGTTGCAGTTCACCATGTAGCTGGCGGCTTCAAATACCGTCTGCGAGGGCTCCACATAGTGAATGGTGCGATTACTGATGAGGTCGCGGATGGTCGCCATAAGTGCCTCCTGGAACGACGTGGACGGAAGGGCTCAGCTACATCGCCGGCGAGGGGCGTGGGAAGCACCTCAGCATGGCTGCATTGGCCAATGCTTGCCCCGGGAGCGAGGAGCGAAGGCGAGTATATTCCGAACCCGCCGGCAATGGAAAGCAGAAATACGCGCTGGCGGCAAAAATAATCGCCGTCCGTCGGTTCGTCCGTCATGGAGGAACTCTGCTCAAGTTTGAGTTTTGCAGGGGACGGCCTGCAAAACCGGGGTTCCTCAAGGAACGCCGCCTCTGCATTCGATGGGGTGGAGTAGCGGCGACAGGGATCTCACGCAGACACTTCAAGGCCATCCGTAAATGCCGCAATATCAATCCGGCTTTAGCCAAAGAGGGATTTCGGCCTAACTTGATCAGGACGTGCTGAGGACTTGCCGTGAACCGGATTGCTTGTGCAGTTCATCAAAAAGTGAGTTGTACGTCCGTGTTTAGCGGCCGAGAAAGAGCTATCTCATAAATGCTTTGTGTCAGGACACAGCTTTAGCCGTGCGGTGTGCGGATTCTGAATTATTGGGCTTTAGCCCCTGTGAGGTTCACTTGGACAAGGTCAATTTGGCGCAGAAGTTCTCGCTCTTCTCCGAACAGTACAGCCCGAAGATCGTAGGCGAACTCAATGACTCGTACGTCAAGCTGGTGAAATTCCAGGGCGACTTCGTATGGCATCACCACGACAACGAAGACGAGCTCTTCTTCGTAATCCAGGGCGAGATGAGCATGAAGGTGCGGGAAGATGGCGCGGAGCGCGAAATCATGGTTCGCCCCGGTGAGTTCATCATCATCCCGCGCGGCGTTGAGCACTTGCCTTCCGCCACCGAGGAAACGCAGGTGATGCTGCTGGAGCCGAAGACCACGCTCAACACCGGCAACCTCGAGAACGAGCGGACCGTCGCGGAGCTTCAGCGCATTTAGGAGATCCTATGTCGTCTAATCGCGGGAACATATATTTCGAGATTCAAACTAACGATCCGGCCCGCGCGATGGGATTCTGCTCGGAAGTTTTCGGATGGCAATTCTCCGCGGTCAAGGACCTTCCAATCGAATATTGGCGAATAGCAGCGAACCGCTCGGAGGGAGGGCTATTGCGAAGACCAGCGCAGAATCCTGCGGGTCCGTGCGGCACGAATGCGTTTGTCTGCTCGTTTGAGGTCGAGAGCTACGACCTAACTGAGCGAAAGATACTCCGGCTTGGTGGAACCGTCGCCCTGCCGAAGTTCCCGGTGCGTGGCCGATGCTGGCAAGGCTATTACATCGATACAGAAGGCAAGACCTTCGGAGTCTTCGAGGTCGACGAGGAGGCAGGCAATTAGGGGGATCGAGGCTATCCGCCGAACTCCGCGGAAGAAGAAATGTCTTGTTTTCAAATCCAGACAGCGAAATAATCGTTCTTGACCGGCCAGCTCAACAACAGAACTCGCTCCCACACTTGAATCCTACTCCGGGGTTGTACTCATGCAGTGCCGCGGTCCGTACCACCGTGTTTCCAGATCTCGATATTTTGAGAGGCGGGGGCAAAACTTCGTTCGCGGCGTCATTTTCGCCGCTCTGGCGGCATGTCTGTCCGGCAACATCGCCGCCCAGCAGACGGTTTCCATCCCGCAGGTGCCGCTCGCGGTACAGAATGGCTCGGCCCAATACCTTGGACATTACAATCCCCAGCAAATGCTGCGTCTGGCCGTCGCTCTGAAGCCGCCGCACATGGAGGAGGAAGAGCAATTCCTGCGTGAGCTACAAGACCCGGCATCGCCGCTGTTTCACAAGTATCTAAGTGACGCGGAATGGAACCAGCGCTTCGCGCCGTCTGCTCAGGACGAGCAGGCGGTAGTGGCTTGGGCGCAAACCCAGGGGCTGACCATCACGCAACGCTTTCCGAATCGCTTAGTGGTCGATGTTGAAGCTCCCGTTGCGGTCATCGAGAAGGCGCTTGCCATCAGCATCAATTCCTATCAGCTCGGCGAACCCACCTATTTCTCCAACGATCGCGGGCCTTCGATTCCCGCCGCACTGGCCGGCGTCATTTACTCCGTGCTCGGCCTCAATAACATCGAGGTGGTACACCCATCTTCCAACATCAAGGACACAACCTCTTATCCTATTTATTCTCCGGGACCTGCCTACGCACTGGGCCCGCACCTGCAAAGCGACGGCGACCGGAAGAAGCTGGACGCTGCGATGGCAGCGCACAGAAAGGGTGTTAGACAGGACGATTCTTTTGACCCTTACTATCCGGAGGAGCTGTACAGCTCGTATGCGTACAACTATGGGGCGCTGCAAAACCTGGGTCACTGCTGCAACCCGCTGAACAACCCCAACAACTCGCCGTCGGAGTCTTCTATCGCCATCGCTATCTGGAAAGACTTTCGTGACTCCGATTTGTCCGGCTTTATCCAGGGTTCACCCGGCCTCGCCGAAAACGTGCAGCGACACTTTGTTGATGGCACCCCCTCCTGTTGCCTGGACGAGACCACCCTGGACGTGGAGTGGTCAACCGCAACGGCGAACAGCTTTGGCTCGGCAGCTAGTACCGCCGAAATCCACGTGTACGAAGGCACCTCCGATACCCTTGACGTTTTGTTGGACGTGCTGCAGCACGTGCTGGACGACGGCGACGCGAGGGTGCTCAGCATGAGCTGGGGAGGCGCGGAAGACTACGTATTTTCTCCCGGTTCCGTGGCTGGCTTTCATAGTGTTTTTAATCAAATGATCGGGCAAGGGTGGTCGCTCGTTGCTGCCTCTGGCGACGGCGGCGCCACTGCCGACTGCGATCATGTGTCGGTGTCTTATCCGGCTTCGGATCCCGATGTAACGGCGGTGGGCGGAACCTCGCTCGCCGCTCTCCTGTCGCAATATTTCGGGGACACTGCTTGGAGTTGGAGTGAGGGCATTAACGGTTGTGCGCAGAACAACGGGGGCAGTGGCGGAGGCTGCAGTGTGTACTTCAGTGCCCCGGGCTATCAGGGTAGTGCGGCGTGCAGCGGTAACAAACGAAGCGTGCCAGACATAGCGCTAAATGCTGACTGGATAAACGAACCGCAGATTTTCTTCTTCGACGGCTATATGCAGCCCACCGGCGGCACCAGCATTGCCGCTCCCGAAATGGCCGGCTTCCATGCTCAGGAGAACGCCTATCTGCTCTACATCCAGAGCCTGACGGGAAATACCTGCGGCCCGTCGCTATCGGCGCCTTGCGCACCTATGGGCAGCGCCAACCCCTACATCTACAGCGAGGGCCTGGCCCCATCGGCTCCCCACTACCCCTTTTATGACATCGCCTCCGGATGCAATAACAACGACATTACCAAGAAATACCACTTGAGCTATTTCTGTGCATCGCCCTGGTACGATCGCGTGACGGGATGGGGCTCGGCTAACATGTTGCAGCTTGCCTGGACGATCAACTACTTCCTTGCGGGTGACGGCGCCGGCCCCCCGGCCGCATTCACCGGCCCCCCAGTGAATCGCTGGTACAACACCGACCAGACGGTCAGTTGGACTTTGACCGACGCTACCGGAAACGGCCACCCGCCGAATGGAGCGGCAGGATCGAGCGCGGCATGGGATGCCGATCCCGGCGATCCCTACAGCCAACCTACGCCCGGTGGGGGCAGCAGCTACTATGGTCCGCAGACGTACGGGGCAAGCGGCTCGGAGAATGGGCTATCCAGCCTCTCTCAAGCGTGTCATACAGCTTATGTGCGCAGTTGGGACAACGCTGGCAACTCAGCTCTTGCCGGTTACGGTCCGCTGTGCTTTGACAATATTCCCCCAGTCACAGCTATCAGCCTTAGCGGCAATCTCCAGCAGAACGGCAGCTATAACGGCCCGGCGCTGGTTACACTCAGCGCCACTGACAACGCCAGCGGGGTGGCCACCACGTATTACACAGTCGATAGCGGCCAGTTCCAGCCCTATTCGGCTCCGTTTTACGTGTATGTGCCTGGATTCCATCAGATCACGGCATATAGCGTCGACTTCGCCGGCAATGTCGAGCAATATGTCTTCACGACCCTCACCATCCAGCAAAACCAGCAGTTCGCAGTGACGATATCCAAGACCGGAACGGGCAGCGGGACCGTCACCAGCGCCGATGGCAGTATCAATTGCGGCAGCACCTGTTCGGCCAACTACTGGGACGGCGAGCCCGTAACTTTGACGGCTTTGCCGGCGCAGGGCTCCATCTTCACCGGCTGGCAAAACTGCGACCTCAGCTTCGGCTTGACCTGCACTCTCACCGTCACTGCGACCCGCACTGTCACCGCCATTTTTAATATTCCTGTCGCTTTGCAATTCGTCCCGGTCACGCCTTGCCGGGTGGTGGACACTCGTGGGCCGAACGGCCCGTTTGGCGGTCCGTCCCTGCAAGGTGGCGGCGCCGCGCGCAGCTTCACCATCCCCAACGGCCCTTGTTCGGATATTCCCTCCAACGCGGCAGCTTATTCTCTCAACGTCACTGCTGTTCCCCGCGGTAGGTTGAACTATCTGACCGCGTGGCCAACCGGGCTGACCCAGCCTTTGATCTCCACACTCAATTCCTACGATGGCCGCGTGAAGGCGAACGCCGCCATTGTGCCGGCAGGCGACGGCGAGGCCATCAGCGTTTACGCCACTAACACGACTGATCTTCTGCTCGACATCGACGGCTATTTCCTGCCCACCAGTAGTTCGACCTTGGCGTTCTTTCCACTGACGCCCTGCCGTGTCGTCGACACTCGAAATTCCGACGGGCCGCTGGGCGGGCCCATCCTGGCCAACGGGCATACTCGCGACTTCCCCGTCCTTCAGGCCACGACCTGCAATATCCCCAGCGCGGCGCAAGCCTATTCTTTCAACTACACTGCGATTCCGCAGAATGGAGCCCCGCTAGGCTACCTGACGACATGGCCCGGGGGTCAATCGCAGCCGGCAGTTTCTACGTTGAACGCGCCCACCGGAACGGTCACGGCGAATGCTGCCATTGTCACCGCCGGCCAGGGCGGCGATGTCGATGTCTATCCCTCCGGCAACAACACTCACTTGGTCATCGACATCAACGGCTATTTCGCGCCGGCCGCTTCCGGTTCCCAGCCCCTGTCGTTGTATAACTTTACCCCTTGCCGTGTACTGGACACGCGTCAGACTAGCGGCGCGTTTAGCGGTAAGCTTGCCGTCAACGTCGTGAGCAGTCCGTGTGAAGTACCCGGTGCCGCCCAAGGCTACGTGCTGAATGCGACCGTCGTGCCAACGGGTTCGCTTGGATACCTGACGCTCTGGCCCGATGGACAACCACAACCATTGGCGTCGACCTTGAACGCACGGGATGGAGCTGTCACTTCCAACCTGGCGATCGTGCCTACGACCAACGGCTCCATCGACGCGTACGCCGCCGGACTGACGCAACTCATCCTCGATATCTCCAGCTATTTCGCTCCGTAGCAGGCTGCTGAAGTCGTGGCGAAGGAAATACAGGTAGAACTGGCCTTCAGAGCCTGCCGAAGGGCTAGCGTCTGAGCCCGCTCTCATCCTGGGCCGGCTTCAGCCCCACGGCACTGGCGCGCCCTCGATACTCTCCGCAGAGAATCCTCTCCTGTCTGGCCCAAGGTTGCGGTTCCGCGACTCGCCCCATACAATCTATGCTGCGCGGAGAGATGGCCGAGTGGCTGAAGGCGCACGCTTGGAAAGCGTGTGTACTCGAAAGGGTACCCAGGGTTCGAATCCCTGTCTCTCCGCCATATTTCAATAACCTGGGACCAAATTCGCCCTGCTATTCTCGAAAGGTAGTCCTCGAGGAAGCTATACGACTTGCCGCCGATTCTCAACGCACAGAATATCTCCAAGAGCTATGGCGCAACTCCGCTCTTTCGGAATGTCGCCTTCACCATCTCTGAAGGCGACCGTATCGGCCTGATTGGGCCGAACGGTTCAGGCAAGTCGACCCTGCTGCAAATTCTCTCCGGCACGATTGATCCGGATTCCGGAGAGGTTGCGTTGCGCAAGCGCGTTCGACTGAGTCTGGTTCACCAGGACTCGCAGTTCGCTGCCGGCCAAACCGTTCGGTCGGTGATTGCGGCTGCTCTGGAACGCTCCGGCGTTCCGCCCGGTGAGTGGCAGGCTCGCCTGGCCGAGACGTTAGGGCGCGCCGGTCTGGAAGAGCTCGACGCTCCAACGGAATCGCTTTCCGGAGGTTGGCGCAAGCGGCTCGCCATCGCCGAAGCGCTGGTGCAGCAACCGGACATCCTGCTGCTGGATGAGCCCACCAATCACCTCGACCTCGCTGCTATTGAATGGCTCGAAGAACTTCTCCAATCCGCGCCCTTTGCGTCAGTTGTGGTCAGCCACGACCGTTATTTCCTGGAGAACGTCGCGACGACCATGGCCGAGTTGAACCGCGCCTATCCCGACGGCCTGTTGCGGGTCAC
>JBEKCJ010000046.1:0-31348 GCA_050014935.1 Candidatus Korobacteraceae bacterium | reverse complement strand
ATCTTCGTGGCGCAGGTCTCCGGCATCCATCTCTCGCTAGGGCAGCAGTTGATGATCATGTTGACGCTGATGCTCACGAGTAAGGGCGTGGCTGGAGTTTCGCGAGCGGCGCTGGTGATCCTGCTGGCAACGGCAAGTTCCACCGGGCTGCCGACCGAGCCGGTGTTTCTGCTGCTGGGCGTCGACCAACTGCTCGACATGGGACGGACCGCGGTGAACGTCTTGGGGAATTGTCTGGCGGCTGTGGTTATGGCGAAGTGGGAAGGCGACTTTCAGGCGGAAATACCTTCGCCGGTTGTGGCCGACGCACTGCGGTAATGCGACTTACTGCCGAGCGGCCGGCAGCAGAATGGCACTTCTGGTCTGGCGGATTTGCAGGTGCCTCTGGCGAAAGTGTCCCAGGGCGCGCTGGCCCCAGACCTTGACGAAGTAGTAGTTCAGGCTGCCGCCGATCACGCCGCTGACAACCGGGATGATGCGCGCCGCCCACTTCTCCACAATCTCCGCACTGGCGCTGACCGCGATGCGCTGGATCACGCGCGGGACGAACTTCGACACAAACTGTTTCTCCATCAGCTCGCGGCTTATGTCCACTCCGGCGGCAGTGGCGGCGGCTGCCCACAGCTCGGCTTCTTCCTGTTCGGTGTTGTAAGGGAAGCCGTATAACAGGCTCAGCTTCTGGATCATGCGCAGCGTGATGGCGGCCAGGATGCCGAGGTCGGGCAACATGGTAAACAGCCCTCCCATACCAAGCCCCGCGCCTTCGGCGGCAGCCATGCGAGTGTGAGCGCGAATTGTCGCCTCGGCGATGTGATCGAGCAGATCAGGATCAACCGAATACACGCCGTCATAGGTGAGCGCCGGAAGATCGTATGCCATCCGTAAATGCTGGAGATAGTTTTCGGGGTCGACCTTGATGGTGTCATAGGCCTTCAGGAAGGCATTCCGGACGGCAAGTTCCACGCCGCGACGGACCCAGGATTTGCTGTTGTTAACTGCCATGATCGCTTACTCCAGTATAACCACGCTGAAGGCTGTGCGTCGGCGTGAATGACCGGCCTCACCCTGTGCTAGCATCGAAATTGCAGATGCCCATAGGAAAGCTACAGGTTATTCCCCTCGGCGGGCTTGGCGAATTCGGCATGAATTGCATGGCCATTCGCTGGGCCGACGACATCATCGTCATCGACGCCGGATTGATGTTCCCCGAAGCCGAGCTTCTCGGCGTAGACATCGTTGTGCCCGATCTCAGTTACCTCATCGAGAACCGCGAGCACGTTCGCGCCGTCGTGCTGACCCACGGCCACGAAGACCACATCGGCGCATTGCCATGGCTGCTGTCGGAACTCAACGTGCCGGTCTATGCGACCGAGTTCACCTTGGCCTACGTTGAGGGCAAGCTGGAAGAGCACGCTCTGCTCGATGATGCTGAGCTCAACGAGATCAGGCCCGGCGAGAGCTTCAAGATCGGCCCTTTTACTATCAATCCCATTCATGTGACGCACAGTCTGGTGGACTGCGTTGCCTTGGCCATTCACACGCCCCTCGGTGTTCTGATTCACACCGGCGATTTCAAGGTCGATCCCACGCCCACGGACAATCGGCTCTTCGACCTGCACGCCTTCGCCGAGTACGGCAAGCAGGGTGTGCTGGCTCTGTTCCAGGATTCGACGAACGTCGAGCGCAAGGGCTACACGCCGAGCGAACGCGCGGTGCGTGCTCGCTTCCAGGAAATCTTCTCCCGCGCCGACCGCAAGCTCTTCATTTCCTGCTTCTCGTCGTCAATCCATCGCATGAAGCTGGCGGTGGAGCAGGCCTTCGAGAATGGCCGCAAAGTCGCGCTGGTGGGCCGTTCCATGATGGAGTCTTTCGAGATTGCGCAGGATCTCGGCTACATTGATGTTCCCGACGGCCTACTCATTCATCCGGCGCAGATGCGCGACTTCCCGCCGGAAAAAGTTTGCGTGCTGATCAGCGGCACCCAGGGCGAACCGATGTCGGCGTTGTCGCGCGCGGCAGTGGACAATCATAAGCACGCGCGTATTCAACCCGGCGACACGGTGGTGCTATCCTCACGCATCATTCCGGGTAACGAGAAAGCGATCTATCGCGTGGTAGACCATCTCTTCCGGCGCGACGCACATGTCATCTACGACGACGGCTCGTCGCCGCCTGTGCACGTCAGCGGGCACGCCAGCCAGGAAGAGCTGAAGCTCATCATCAATCTGGTGAAGCCGCAGTATTTCATTCCGATTCACGGCGAATACCGGCAACTCAAACTGCACGCCGAGATGGCCGCGGCGATGCACGGCTCGGTTGGCAAGGTCATGATGATCGAGAGCGGCGACATTCTGGAATTCGACGAGCTGGGCGCGCGGAAGGCCGGCAAGATCAACGTTGGCCGCGTCTGCATCGATTCCAACTCCATGGGCGATGTGGTGGAAGACCTGGTCATTCGCGACCGTCGCCACCTCAGCGAGGATGGCATTGTGCTGCCCATCATCGCCATCAACAAGCTGACCGGGAAGGTAGAAACGTCGCCGGAGATTGTGATGCGCGGCTTCGGCGCCAGCATGAGCGAAGAGGACGGCTTTCTCGACCAGGCGCGGCAGACCGTGATGCGCACCCTGGAAGCGTCCAGCGATGAAGAGAAGGGCGACTACGGCATGATCAAAGAGAAAATCCGCCAGGACCTGAAGCGCTTTATCGTGAAAAACACTTCGCGTCGCCCGCTGATCATGCCGGTGATCCTGGAAGTGTGACCACCGTCGCCTGGCACGGCCGACCCTCGCACAAGGCGCGCCTGCTTGCGTGGCTCCTGCTGTTGATTCCGGTTGTCGTCGCTCTGCTCTATCCCATTGCTCAAGATTATCTGCGCGCCGCTTCTGTGCTGGATCGCATCTCCGATCCTCACGCCGCCGGCTGGATCGCCAACTACGACGTGCATCCGGTTGACGTGCGCGACACCACCTTTGACTTCCGCGGCAAATCTATTCCCGCCCGCGTCTACCTGCCTCGCGGCGTCGGCTCCGCGCCTGGCATTGTTGTTGTTCACGGGATGCACGAGCTTGGCATCGACGAGCCGCGCCTGGTCGGCTTGGCGCGCTCTCTGGCCGCCAGCGGCTTCTTCGTGATGACGCCGCTGGTTCCAGGCATCGCCGATTATCGCGTGCAAGCTGAGTCGGCGGACCTGATCGGCGCCGCTGCGCAAAGTTTCGCACAGCAGCTCAGCGTGCCCAGGGTCGGCATCTTCGCCATCAGTTTTTCGGGAGGCCTGGCGCTGCTGGCCGCAAGCGATCCGCAATATTCTCCGGCCATCGCCTGGGTTGCGTCCGTCGGCGGCTATTACGATCTGGCGCACGTACTGCGCTTCTTTGCCAGCGGCGAGGCGGTCCGTCCGGATGGAACCATCGAGCATGTATTGCCGCACGAGTACGGTCCGCTGATCGTTGTGTATGACGAGCCTGGCGATTTCTTCTCGCCGCACGACGCGCCCATCGCACACGGCGCGCTCAAGCTGCTGCTGTCTGGGAATGGAAAGGCTTCCGAAGCGCTGACCCAGACGATGACTCCCGCCGGTCAGCAGACTATGCAGGACATTTATCAGAAACATCGCGAAATCCTGACGCCGGCCATTCTCGCCGAGATCGACAGGCGCCGCGAGGAGTTGGTGGCCGCCTCGCCGGCGGGCCATCTTCGTTTTCTGCATGTCCCTGTCTTGTTGCTGCATGGGTCCGACGACACGGTCATCCCGCCGACCGAGCTGTTGTGGATCTCGCATGACATCCCTAAGAAATATCAGGTTAGTGCCGTCATCAGTCCGGCGATCAGTCATGTGGAGGTTGGCAGCAAAGCCGGCCTATGGGACAAGCTGGCGCTTGTACACTGGATGGCGATGTTGATTCGCCAGGCGCGAAGCACTGGCGCCGGCCACCAGACCGAAAGTGCCGACTGATGAGGGGATCGCGTCGGTTGAGAGATGGTCCGGGTACAGCTGGCCTTCAGGCCAGCGTCCAGACCGCATATTTCTTCTCCCGAGCCAGCCTGAGCCCGCGACACCAGCTTCAGTCAGGAAATTTATTTGTAGACCGTTTAATTGGACCGAGGCTGTGGTTGCGAGAAAACTTTCGCCGGCTGCCGGCTCGAGTCAGAATTAGGGCCTTGTGACGTCGCGGCTAAAGCCGCGCCCCTTCAAACCCAGATATGGTCACACTCGAAGACATCAAGCGCGCGCAGCAACGATTACGCGGCGTCGCGGTTCGCACACCGTTGATCCGTTACTTCCCGCCGGCGCAGAAGGCCGACGCGAATCCCGGAGATGACGCCGCCCGTGGCCAACTCTGGCTGAAACCGGAGAGCCTGCAACCCATCGGCTCCTTCAAGCTGCGCGGTGCTTACAACAAGATCGCGTCGCTCACGGAAGAGGAACGCCAGCGCGGCGTCATCTCGTACTCCAGCGGCAATCACGCGCAAGGCGTGGCTTACGCTGCGCGTGCACTGGGCGTGAAGGCGGTGATCGTGATGCCGCGCAACGCGCCCAAGCTCAAAGTTGATGCCACAGCCGCACTGAGTGCTGAGATCGTCACCGTCGGCCCGGCTTCCACCGAGCGACTGCAAAAAGCCGAAGAACTCGCGCGGGAGCACGGCTACGTCATTGTGCCGCCTTACAACGACGAGCAGATCATTGCGGGGCAGGGAACTGCCGGCCTGGAAATTCTGGAGGATTGTCCCAACGTCGATCTTGTTCTGGTGCCCAGCGGCGGCGGCGGATTGATCAGCGGTATCTCAGCGGCGCTGAAGCTGAGCGGCTCGCACGCGAAGATCGTCGGCGTTGAACCTGAGCTGGCGAACGACGCGCAGCAGAGCTTCCGCAAAGGCGAGATCGTCGAACTGCCGGCCGAGCGCGTCTCCAGCACGTTGGCCGATGGCCTGCGCACGCAATCGATTGGGCCCATCAACTTCGAGCACATCCGCCGGTTCGTCGACGACATGATCACCGTGACCGACGACGAGATTCGCTCCGCCATGCGACGAATGTTGACCAACGCTCGCATCGTCGCCGAGCCCAGCGGCGCCGTGACTTTCGCGGCGTGGCTGTTTCACGCGGAGGAATTGCCGGAAGGGAAGAAGTCGGTTGCGGTGGTCAGCGGCGGCAATGTCGATCCAGAACTGCTGGCGCAAGTGCTCAGCGAGCAGGACGAGGAATAGACCGCAATATTCCCTTGGATTTCAAGGGGAGCCGCGCACCTCAAAGCCTTGCTGTTTACGCCGCTCTTGTAGCGCCATGTTCAGGCACTTTGCTGAATTCGTTTCGTCGCCAATAGCGTTGTAGGCGGTGTACATTCGGACCAGCGTATCGGTTCGCAGGCCCGCCATCACTCCCGTATCGCCTTGCGTCAGCGCAATCACTTTGTTGAACTGCTGAATCGCGCCTTGCGGGTCGCCGTGTTGTTGCTCATATACCCCAATGTGGTAGTAGGGATACGGAAGCAGCGGGTCCATCGCGGCTGCGGAGCGAAAGTGGAGCATGGCGTCGTCCGCACGTCCTTCCCTCTGCAAAGCCTCGCCGAGCACATTCTCCGCCCCTGAATTATTCTTCGTGATGTGGACGGTGTGCGACCACAGAGCTACATCGTCAGACCAGTAGCTCAATTGACGATGAGTGGCGAACGCCAATAGCAACAGTGTAGCGGCGCTTGCACCCGCCAGCCACGCTTCGGAAACATGCCACTGCTCTGCCCAGTCCGACACCCCCCAGCAAACGGCGATGAACAATCCCACGAACGGGAGATACGCATAGCGATCAGCCATGGCCTGGCCGCCAACCTGGAGCAGTCCGATCATCGGGACCAAGGTGCCCAGGAACCAAAGCCACCCCACTGCAAGGTAGCGGTGGTTTCGGCTGGCCACGGCCAATACGGTGATCGCCAGGAGCAAGAGAGATTCCAGCCACACATGCTGGAATCGGCTTGCATGGGGATAGAAAAACGCCAGGCGGGTTGGCCAGACGGCTTTGCCCAGGTATTGGGTGTACGCGACAATTGCGTTCTGCACGCGCACAGTTATCGAATACGATCTTTGGACGCCGCCCATGGCGCCGCCCGCTCGCTGTGCCGCGACGGTGAGAAACGCGCTGGCCGCGGAAACCGCCAGCAGCGGCAGCTTTTCAAGGATCAACCATCGCCATTCGCTATTCGCTATTCGCTTTTCGCTAGAAGGCGCCTCCTCGTTGTTCGGTCCTCGCCGTTCGACAGAGACTTCACCCGAGATATTCTGGCGAGGAGCGAAGAGCGAAGGGCGAAAAGCGGCCCGTCCGAGCGGCCAGTAGTCCCACAGCAGAAGAATGAAGGGCAGGGTGATGACCTGCGGTTTTGACATCAGCCCCAGCGCAAACAACACGGCAAGCATAACGTAGCGGCCCAGTCGCGGCTTGAGCGCGTACCACCGGTAAGCGCCCAAGGTCAGCAGGAGGAAGAACATGCTCAGCAGGTTCTTGCGTTCCGCAATCCAGGCGACGGACTCGACGTTCATGGGATGCAACGCAAACAGCGCAGCCACCATAAAACTGCGCCCGGCGCTGGCTGTCGCCCGCCACAATATCCAGAACAGCAATACCGTATTCAGCACATGCAGCAGCAGGTTGGAGTCGTGGTGCAGACCCGAGTCGAGGGAAAACAGTTGCCGGTCCAGAGCGTGCGACAGCCAGGTCAGCGGATGCCAGTTGGCCGCATAGAAACTGGTGAACGACCACTGCAACATCTCCCAGTTCAGTTGAGTGATATGGATGTTGTGGGTCACGTACTCGCCGTCATTGAGCGAGACAAACGGATACCGGTTCACCGGGAAATACACCGCTAGGGTTGCAACCACCAAGACCAGGCCAAGACCCAGAAGAACGCCTCGCGTCACCGGCCGGCCGAAGAGGCTGGCGCTCTGCCGGGATTGAGCTTCATGTTCCGGTGCCAGGCGAACGGAAATCATCTCTTAACCTCTATCGTAAACAGACCCTCGGTTGGTGGGTGCATTCCCCATTAGTTGCACTGTAGCATCAATAAAATCTTGACAGCGGTTGCGCCTGTCCGGTAGGTTTTAGATATGTTGTCAGTTGCCAACGTTACGACCATGGCCATGTGCACCCTAGGCGGTGCCGTGTCCACGTTCGGAGCCTGACAGCCCAAGCAGAAAACTCCAATCGTGACTGGCCGCCTAGGATGACAGGCGGTCTTGCTGTTTCTGGGCAATTCTCGATTGGAGCTTGCGATGACTTTCTCCCCTGAACTGTTTGCGACCACCGCAGTCCGCGGCGGTCTGGGGCCCGATCCGGCGACCGGCGCTGTTGTCACCCCTATCTACCAGTCCACCACGTTCCATCAGGAAGCGGTGGGCGTTCACAAGGGCTTTACCTATTCGCGCGCGGCGAACCCAACCGTCTCGGCGCTGGAAGCTGCCCTCGGCGTGCTGGAAGCCACGCCGCCGGCTGTGTGTTTCTCCACCGGCATGGCCGCCATCTCGACGCTGTTTCTGGCGACCCTGAAGTCGGGCGACCACCTCGTCGTCTCCGACGTGGTTTACGGCGGCACGGTACGGCTCTTTCAGCAGGTGCTGGCGCACTTCGGCGTCGAAGCCTCCTTCGTCGATACCTCGAACCCAACAGCCGTAGCGCAGGCGATCCAGCCCAACACAAAGCTGGTCTTCATCGAGACGCCGGCGAATCCCACGCTCAAGCTGACCGACATCGCAGCCATCGCCCAGATCGCGCATGCGGCCGGCATAAAGCTCGCGGTCGACAACACATTCCTCACGCCAGTCTTGCAGCGGCCGTTAGATCTCGGCGCAGACATCACGCTGCTCTCGACCACGAAGTACATCGAAGGTCACAACTCCACCGTCGGCGGATCGATTGCCACCCGCGACGAAGCTCTGCTGGAGCGCCTGCGCCTGGTGCGCAAGACGCTGGGCTGTATCCAATCGCCGCAGGAATCCTGGCTGACTCTGCGGGGCCTCAAAACGCTTCCGCTGCGTCTGCAACAGCACTCGACGAACGCTCAGAAAGTTGCCGAATGGCTGGAGCAGCATCCTAAAGTCGCACGCGTTCACTATCCCGGTCTCGCCAGCTTTCCGCAGGTCGCTCTCGCTGAAAAACAACAGGCCCTTCCCGGTGGAATGCTGGCCTTCGAGTTGAAGGGTGGAACGGACGCCGGCATTCAGCTGATGAACACCGTGCGCCTGTGCCTGCTGGCGGAAAACCTGGGCGCAGTGGAGACGCTGATCACACATCCCGTCTCCATGACGCACGGCGACGTGCCACGCGAGATTCGCGAGCGCACCGGCATCAGCGACGGTCTGGTGCGGCTCTCGGTTGGGCTGGAAAATCCGGCCGACATCATCGCCGATCTGGAGAGCGCGCTGGCTGGCATTGCCGTCACCGCCGATGCGCAGGAGGTGGAAGCATGTCTCGCAAAGTAATCGTCCTGAAGTTTGGCAGTTCGGTTTTGCAGTCGCGCGGGCACCTGCCGCAAGCCGTGCATGAGGTTTATCGCTGGATTCGCCGCCAGTATGACGTGGTTGCCGTAGTCTCCGCGTTCGCCGGAGAAACCGACCGGCTGCTGGGAACGGTGGAAGGCTATCGCGATGCTAATCCGGAAACCATTGCCCGGATTGTAGCGACCGGTGAAGAAGTTGCGACAGCGTTTCTGGCGCTCGAACTCGACCGCTTTGGCATTCCCGCCCAGGTGCTCGATCCCAGCCAGATCCAGCTGATCGCCGAGACCGAATCCAATGACACCGAGCCGGTGAGCGCCGACATCGGCCCGATCGAGAATGTGTTCCAGCGGGGCCGGGTTGCGGTCATTCCCGGCTTCGTCGCGCGTGACCGTTGCGGCCGCGTCGCCTTGTTCGGGCGCGGCGGTTCCGACCTGTCGGCGCTGTTCCTGGCCAAGCAGCTCGGCGCGCGTTGCCGCCTCATCAAAGACGTCGACGGCATCTACAATATCGATCCCGCGAACAGCTCCTTCGCCCAGCGCTTCGACGAAATCAGTTTTGCCGACGCCCTGGCCATCGCCGGAAAGATCGTCCAGAAGAAGGCCATCGCTTTCGGAAAGAAAACGGGAGTACCGCTGGAAGTTGCGGCCCTCGGCGAGGACTACGAAACCATCGTCGGCAGTCACCGCTCGGTCTTGTCGGCCAGGCACCATGCGCCAACGCCGATCAGGATTGGCTTGCTTGGCCTGGGCACCGTGGGATTGGGCGTGTTTCAGGAGTTGCACAAGCATCCTCACCTGTTTGAGGTGAGTGGCATCGCCGTGCGGCATCCGGAGCGGCACCTCGATCACGCCCCCAATGACCTCCTGACTCGCGATTGCTGGGACGCAATCGACGACGTTGATGTTGTAGTCGAGCTGATCGGCGGCACCGACCCGGCTGGCGATCTGGTACACGCTGCGCTGCTTGCGGGCAAGCCAGTGGTTACCGCCAACAAGCTGCTGGTCGCCGGAGATGCCCGGCTCAGTGGACATCGCGGGCTGCGCTATTCAGCTGCCGTCGGTGGCGCGGTTCCTGCCCTGGAAGCGGTGCAGGCCCTTGTCCGTACCCATTCCCACTCCCATTCCGAAGCCGGGCGCATCGTCTCGCTCTCGGGCGTCCTCAACGGCACTTGCAATTACATTCTCGATCGCATCGCCGCCGGATGCTCGTGGGAGCACGCGGTCGCCGAAGCGCAAGCCAATGGTTTCGCGGAGCGGGATCCCAGTGCCGATCTGTCAGGTTCAGATACGGTTTGCAAACTGCAACTGCTGGTACGCAGCGCCTTTCCCGGGAGCGAAGCTCATTACGTCAGCGCGACTGGGATCAACGCCGGCGACGTTGATTGGGTGCGGTCCGCGGCCCGCGAAGGCCAGCGTGCCCGGCTGGTGGGCACGGCGCAGTTGGTCGACGGAAGAGTTCATCTCGAAGTGAAACCAACGTTGGTTGGTGCCTCGCATCCCTTCGCGCAGATCAAGAACGAAGAGAACTGCCTCTTGATCGACAACGGCCACTCCGACTCGCAACACGTCTGGACGGGACGCGGGGCGGGGCGCTGGCCGACCACCGCGGCGGTGATGGCCGATCTCTTCGACCTCTATCGCGAACGGCGCTCGGCGGCCACTGACCAGTGGTCAGTGAACACCAAGAAACTTGTCCCCACCCAACTGACAACTGGCCACTGGCCACTGGCAACTGATTTCGGAGGTGCCGCGTGAAATTCGCAACCAGATTATTGACCTTTGATCCGGCGCCCGGCGATCGCTTCACCCCCGCCAACACGCCCATCTACCAGACTGCGACCTTCCGCCAGCAGGACGCGACCGAGTTTGGCGAGTACGACTATTCCCGCAGCGGCAATCCCACCCGCGCCGTCGTGGAAAAACATATTGCTGCGCTGGAAAATGGCACGCGCGGCTTCTGCTTCAGCACCGGCCTGGCGGCAATCACCGCGGTCACGCGACTGCTCTCGCCCGGCGAAGAGATCCTGGCGTGTGACGATCTTTACGGCGGAACTTACCGGCTGTTCTCCCGCATCCTGACCAAGCGTGGGATCAACGTTCGCTACGTCGACTTCACCGACCTCGACGCCGTCAGCGCAGCCATCAATGGCAACACCAAGCTGGTCTACTTGGAATCGCCGACCAACCCGCTACTCCAGATCATCGACATCGGCGCGGTCGCCGACATCGCTCATCACAACGGGTCGCTGGTCTGCGTCGACAACAGCACCATGTCGCCCTATCTCCAACGGCCTCTGGAACTGGGTGCGGACATTGTTCTACATTCGGCAACCAAGTTTCTGTGCGGGCACAGCGACGTGATGGCGGGTGCGGCCGTCGTCAACGGTGAGGAACTCGCGCAGGAACTCTACCTCATGCAGAATGGCGAAGGCTCGGGGCTGTCGCCCTTCGACAGCTTTCTCCTGCTGCGGGGGATGAAGACGCTGTCGCTGCGGTTGGACCGCCAGCAGTCCAACGCGAAGACGATCGCCGAATTGCTCAGCGCGCATCCGGCGGTGAAGCGTGTGTATTATCCCGGTATGGCCGACGAGGAGCAGCGGCGCATTCATCGCGCCCAGGCATCGGGTGACGGTGCCGTGCTCAGCTTCGTCACCGGCGATCCCGAGTTCTCGCGCGCGGTCGTCGAAGCGACCAGGCTGTTTGCCATAACCGTGAGTTTTGGCAGCGTCAATTCCACCATCAGCTTGCCCAACTACATGTCTCATGCCAGCATTCCGCAGCATCTTCGCCAGCAGAAGAGCATTCCCGCAGACCTGGTTCGGATATCCGTTGGCGTGGAGGACATAGAAGACTTGGTGAACGACCTCAACCAGGCGCTGGAATTTGCCTCGAAGCAAAACGCACTGAGCCTCTCATTGGCGGCGGACTGACGGAGTTTGCCGTCGGGAAGAGCCGACGTTCAGGCCGGCGTCCAGCGGTACCTAACCTTGGGCTTTACCCATTGCGCTTATCGGAGATGAGCGCAGTGCGTACTCAGCCCCGCCAATCGCCCGCCCGCCTCGCACCTTTCCGCTATAATCGCGGTAAAAGCCACCGAGTAGGGGATGATGTCGGGAGTCACGGCAGCCAAACTTCAAGAGGAGGATGCAACCACTGATTCTCCGATATTGCTCCGCGAACTCGAGCCGTGGCATCGCGTTTTCTTTCGCAATCTCGCCGACGTAGTTCTGCGGCGTGAGCCGCCTCCGGTTGAAATTACCGCAACTCCGGTTCCTCTCCGCCGCGATTACTTCATCCAGACCGGCATCGATCCGGCACGATACCTGGAGTCCTACGGCGGCCATATTGCCGTAATCGCGCTGGTATACCTGGTTTGTACGCTGCCGTTTTTCAATCGCACGCCGCAACTGAATTCGCCGTATCAGAACACCGAGATCACGTATTATCCGGTCAGCGATTATCTGCCCCCGATCAATACCGCTGCGAAAGCTGCAATGAAGCCACGCCGGGGCGCGCCGAAGCTGGCGAAGCAGGAGATTCTGTCTGTCCCGCAGAATCCGGACAACACGCATCAGACCATCGTCACGCCGCCCAGGATCAAGCTCAACCATGATGTCCCATTGCCGAACATTGTGGCCTGGACACCCATTCCTTCGGCGCAGCCAGTCGCGGCCTCGGCCCGTTCGGTTTCGCAATTGAAAGTGCCGCAGTTCGAACCGGATGTCGCGGCGCCCACGGCCGATGTGTCGAAGATCCACGCCAAGCTTGACCTCCCGGCGTTGCCGCAACCTTCCGTGGTTGAGCCTCCTTTGTCGGCGGACCAGTTGAAGCTGAAGAGCGGCCAGGTGAACATGGCGCAACTGGAGCCGACCGTAGCTGCGCCCAAGCTTCCAGTGCCGGTGCAACGCGCCAGCAGCGCCGACAAGAGCGATGCGAAGCCTGCCCCAAGCGGAGCCGCGAAGGATGTTCCACCGTCGCCGAATGTGCAGAACCTTCCTGCGCAAGGGAAAGGTCAGCTGATCGCGCTGGGGCTGAACCCGACGGACGTACGCGGGCCAGTCAGCATGCCCAGTGGCAATCGCAGCGGCGAGTTCCATGCGTCACCCACAGGCAAGCCCGACGCGCCGGGAACGCCGAACGTGACGGCCAAGGGCACCGCTGACAACGGAGGCGGCAATGGCAAAGGGAACGGCGTGCCTCCAGGCATCATGGTTGGAACTCCTCCACCGGGAGCGGCCACCTCGGCCGTAGGCGGCTTGCCCAACTCCGGCGCGAGCGGTGGGAAGGCTGGCGCACCAGCTTCGAATGCAGATCAGGAAGCGCGGAACCGCATCTTCGCCTCCGCCATGAAGCCGGCGGCGCCTAGCATTCGGGACCGCGTGACCCCGCCGCCGGAGAACCTTCCCGAGGATCCTGACCGCAGCATCGAGCAGCGGGTGTTCGGCAGAAGGCATTACTACTCGCTGGTCATGAATATGCCCAATCTGACTTCGGCCAGCGGGAGTTGGATCATTCGCTTCGCCGAGCTGAAAGAAAGTAATGACAGCAGCGCCCTGACTGCCCCGGTCGCAACCACCAAGGTCGATCCCGCTTATCCGCCCGACGTGCTCCGCGATCACGTCGAGGGTACGGTGACGCTCTACGCCATCATCCGCACCGACGGGGTCGTGGATAGCATTCGCGTGCTCGATAGCCTGGATTCCCGTCTGGACGAAAATGCGGTGCAGGCTTTGTCCCATTGGCGCTTCAAGCCCGGCATGAAGAACGGCCAGTTCGTCGCCGTTGAAGCCGTGGTACAAATTCCATTCCGGATGCGAAAGTTGCAGTAACAACGGCCAGCGGTTTTCAACGGTCAACAGGAAGGGACTCCCCCTAGCACGCGGGACGCGCGCAACCCGCCATGGCTCCGAACTGCGTCAGGCTGGAAACAGACTTTATTTCTGATCGGTGTTTTCTGCCACAACTGGAGCCTGCCTGGCAGCAGGTTTGGATCGCTGCTCGAACAAGACTACCTCGCCGGGTTTTACGTAGCCCAGTTGCTCGCGAGCTTCCTTCTCGATGATGCTGGGGTCGCCGCGCTGCAAGGCCTGCACCCGATACTCAAGCTGTTCGTGATCGAGTTTGCTGCGCTCAATCTCCTGCGCCAGCGCCTGCACTTCGGCCCGCTTGCTTTGCCAGACCTTCATGCCGTTGGCGCCGAACACAACCTTGTATCCAATAAGGACCGCAAGCACGGCGAGGCATATCGTCGCCATGACGCGACGCATGCGATAGAGCCATTTTCCGGCGAAGCGAATCGTGATCTTCACAGTGTTTTCTAGTGGAATTCGCATTGCGCGGTGAGTCAAGCAAACTCCCACCAATCGCAAAGCGGGGAATCAAGTCTGATACAACGAAGAGATGGCGAAGACGCGGGCTTTGCGTTCAGCGCTGTGTTCGGGATTGCTGCGCGGCGCACTTCGTTTTGAGCAGATGCAGGGCGTGTTACAGTCTCAGCAAAATACTCGCGGAGGTCGGGATGACAAATGCGCGTCTTGTGCTCACCACCGTTGGCCTGAAAGACGCCGCCGAACGGCTCGCCGAGCAACTGGTGGAGCGCCGGCTTGCAGCCTGCGTCAACCTCGTTGGTCCCATACGCTCCATCTATCGCTGGAAGCACAAGGTCCACAATGAGCAGGAATACCTGCTGCTGATCAAGACAACCACCGAGAACGCGGCCCAACTGCAATCGGCGTTCAAGGGATTGCATCCCTACGAGCTGCCCGAGTGCGTACACTTGCCGATTGAGGGTGGCAGCGAGGAATATCTGGCGTGGCTGGCGGCGGAGGTCAGCAGTGGCGAGTGAAATGGGTTTGGGGCGGTCCCGGCGTTCTCACAAAGAAATCAGGAAGCTCTTTCAACATTCTCCCACGTGCGATATAACTCCTGCGGCAGGAAGCCGCGAGGTCGATTGGCATGATTGAACGACAATGTCGCTGGATCTGTCTTCTCTGTTTTTGCTGTCTATCCGCTTTTGCTCAACAGACTGGTCAGGCGAAGCCCTCCGAACCCGTTGCATCGTCTCCCATCGGCGCGTCGGACCGCCTCATCACGCTCGATGTGGTCGTAGGCGATCAGTCGGGCCACGCGGTCCCTGGTCTGCAACAGCAAGACTTTACGCTTCTGGACAACAAACTGGCGCAGAAGATCCTGTCTTTTCACGCCGTAGCTGGAACGTCCGCCAGCGATGACCCGCCAGTGGACGTTATTTTGGTGGTCGATGAAGTCAACACGTCATTTCAGCAAGTAGTAATCGTGCGCCAGGAGATAGAAAAGTTCCTGAATGAAAACGGCGGCCACCTGGGACGACCCGTGTCGATACTCTTCTTTACTGACTCCGGAGCGGCCGCGACTACTCCTTCAAAGGATGGAAAGGCCGTGCTCGCAGAGCTGAATCAGCACAAACAGCCTCTGCGCAACACTAACCGGTCGCAAGGAGCTTACGGTGCGATTGAACGGCTGAACCGCTCTTTGAGTACGCTCGGCCAGCTCGCTGACTTCGAAGCGAAACGACCGGGACGAAAACTGGTGATCTGGATGAGTCCGGGCTGGACTTTTCTCTCCAGTCCGGTGGTGCAACTTAGTTCCAAGGATCAGCAGGCACTTTTCCGTACCGTCATTGGTCTTTCCGGTGCGCTGCAACGGGCCCGCATCACTCTTTATGACGTCAATCCTGCGGGCAGCGGAGGCAACGCGCTGAAGTCCTACTACAAGTCCTTCGTGAAGGGTGTCACCGCGGCGAAACAAGTAGAAGTCGGAAACCTCGGGTTGCAGGTTCTGGCTTACCAGAGCGGTGGCCTGGTTCTCAACTCAAGCAACGATTTGGCCGGCGAGATCGCCACCTGTGTTAGTGACGCGAACGCGTTTTACACGCTCGCTTTTGAAGGCGCTGCGGGAGACGGACCGAACGAATATCATGCGCTGGAAGTCAATATCGACAAGCCCGGACTGGAGACACGAACCCGCTCCGGGTATTACGCACAGCTCGAGCTGACTCACTAGGAAACAGAGACCCGGCTGGTTGTTGAAGGGGAGGGCCTTCAAGCCGTCAGCGGAGCCCACAAATTCAAACATGGCTTTGGCCACTGAGGACGTTGCCGCGTTGCCCGATGCGGTTTGGTACAATATTTCCACGAACGCCAGTGAGGACAATGCGTTCGCCGCAGAATTGAAGCACAATTTCTACTGAACTTTTTTCGCTCGTCTGGACCGCGCGATCATTCAGCGGCTTCGGGCGACACATCGCCCCCACAAGCGAAATCATCGCTTTGCGCGGACGCAACGTTACTAGGGAGCCTGTTCTGACGTCGCGATCTGGTTCTGTCTCATACAATCCGGCGTACCATCGATTCGCGGTCGTCGTGGCTTGGTCTACGTTTCTGCTGATTGTCGCCGGCGCGCTTGTCACCAGCAACGATGCCGGTTTGTCAGTGCCCGATTGGCCTACCTCCTTCGGTTCGCTCTACAAGCTGCCGCCAATGGCTGGCGGGGTAAAGTGGGAGCATAGCCATCGCATGATCGCCGAGTTCATCGGACTGCTGATCATTGTGATGGCGGTGTGGACCCAGCGCGTCGAAAGCCGAAAGTGGATGCGCGTTCTGGGTTGGACGGCATTGGGCGCAGTCATTGGCCAGGGAGTTCTTGGCGGCCTTACAGTGCTGAATTTTCTGCCGTGGTCCATCTCCACAGCGCACGCCACGCTAGGTCAGATGATCTTCGCCCTCGTCGTCGCGATGGCACTGTTCACCGGTCGCCCCTGGCTGCAGGATTATGAACCCGTCGCCGAACCGTATCTGTGGCCGAGCACACCAACCCTGACTGCGCTTGCCGCAGCTAGCGTCTGGGTGCAGTTGATCCTGGGGGCTGCCTTCCGCCACTATGGCATGAAGTTGTTGCCTCACCTGATCGGGGCCTGCGTCGTGACTGCCATCATATGCTGGGCGGTCGTCCGCGTGCTGACGCGCTATGGCAGCGTCGCTCACCTGCGCAAACCGGCGCAACTTCTGCTGGCGCTGCTGATGATTCAGTTGGGCCTGGGCTTCTGCGCGTACCTTACCCGCATGACCTTTGGACATAACGCCGTGCAACCATGGCAGGTTATGGTTGTCAGTACCGTGTCGCACGTTGCCTGGGGCGCGCTGGTGTTGGCTGCGAGTGTGGTATTGGCCATTCAGTCGCGCCGCATGATTGCCGCTCACGCCCCCGAGGCGGCAGGACAGACGGCGCACGGGAAGGCCGTCATCGCATGAGCACTGCCACCCAGCCCTTGGCTGTTCCGCGCGCGGGCATCGCTTCGCTGCTTCGCGACTATGCCACCCTGACCAAGGCCCGCGTCACCACTTTGATCGTGATGACCGCGTGGGCTGGAGCGTATTTCGCTGCTGCCAAATCGGGTGTGTCGTCACTGTCATGGACCTTGCTGCATGCGCTGATCGGCATTGGACTGGTCAGCGGTGGCACCGCGGCCATCAACGAAGTCGTCGAGCGCGATGTCGACGCGCTAATGCGCCGCACCGCGCGACGCCCCTTGGTGACCGGCAGCATGAGCCTGCTGCACGCGTCCGCCATTGCTTTTGGCATGACCATCGGCGGAGTGCTCTATCTGTGGGCGACCACCAACTGGCTCACCGCCGGGCTGGCTGCACTTACATCGATCACCTATCTTGGCGTCTATACGCCCATGAAGCGCGTTCACCCTATCTGCACGTTTCTCGGCGCGTTCCCTGGTGCGATGCCTCCCGTGCTGGGCTGGACGGCGATCCGCGGCCGCCTCGATGCCGAAGCCCTGGTGTTGTTCGCTATCGTTTTCTTCTGGCAGTTCCCGCACTTCCACTCCATAGCGTGGCTCTATCGCGAAGACTACGAGAACGCGCGCATCCGCATGTTGCCCGTCGTTGAAAGCGATGGCCGCTCGACCAAATTTGCCATCGTGATGTACGCTCTGGCTTTGGTTCCCGTGTCGCTGGCGCCTACGCTGATGCGCATGTCGGGATGGACGTACTTCGCCGGCGCGCTCGTGCTTGGCCTGGGGATGCTGTGGTTCAGCCTCCGCATGTGGACGATGAAGCTGACGCCAGTCGCTCCCGAATCCAAGCTGCGCGCCCGCCACGTGCTGCAGGCTTCGGTGATTTACCTGCCGCTGCTGTTCGCCCTGATGATGATCAATCGGGCGTAAGAAGCTGTCAGCTATCAGCTGTCAGTAAAATCGCAATTCGCTTTTCGCCCTTCGCTTCTCGCCATATATTCCAATAGGATGTGTCATCTTGAGCGGAGGCGCGACGTCTTTGCGCGCCGGAGTCGAAGGACCCCTATTGCGGTCTGACTGTCGTGAACGCGCGAACCAGATCGAAACCAGGGACGTCCCGGTTCGACCTGTTCCTCGCAACAGCATAGAATCATCTGTGGCCCTCATGACCGCTTCTAATGCCCTCCATCAGCCGATAGTAGAAAGCTCGGCCGCCGCAGCGGCTCCGGCTATTCAGTTGCAGGCGCTGCGCCATCAATACGGAGATCGAGTCGCGCTGGCGGGTGTGTCCTTTGATGTGCGTCCGGCTGAGATATTTGGCCTGCTCGGTCCTAATGGCAGCGGCAAGACCACAACCTTCCGCATTCTTTCCACGCTGATGCTGCCCTCCGGCGGCCACGCCCTGATCATGGGACATGACGTCGCGCGCGAGCCTGCACTGGTGCGGCGCAACATTGGCGTGGTCTTTCAGGCGCAGAGCATCGACATCAAGCTCTCGGCGCAAGAGAACCTGATGCTCATCGGCCACATCTACGGCCTGCGCGGCGCTGCCCTGAAGAAGCGCGTCAGCGAGATGCTCAACCGCGTTGGTCTGGCCGACCGCGCCAAAGAAAAAGCTGAGACATTTTCCGGCGGCATGCAGCGCCGGCTGGAGTTGGCGAAGGGATTGTTGCATCATCCGTCAGTGCTGCTGCTGGACGAGCCAACCACCGGACTCGATCCCGGCGCGCGCCGTGATTTGTGGCAATATCTCCAGATTCTGCGCGACGAAGAGCGCGTAACGGTCTTAGTGACGACGCATTTGATGGAAGAAGCCGAGCGCTGCGACCGGCTGGCCATTTACGCCAATGGCAGCGTTGTTGGGCTAGGCACGCCAGCGGAGTTGAAGGGCGAAATCGGCGGCGATGTGATTATGCTGGAAACGCACGATCCGGATTCGTTGGCACGACGAATCGAACAGCGCTTCGGGCTGCAGCCTACGGTGCTGGATCATCGCGTGCGGTTGGAGATCGAGAGCGGACACCGCTTCGTTACCGATGTGGTCGAGGCATTTCCTGGCGAAATCGAAGGCGTGTCGGTGCACAAACCCAGCCTAGAGGACGTATTCATCCGCCGGACAGGGCATCGCTTCTGGACCGAAGAGAGCGATGCAGAAACGAAGGAATAATTCACCACGGAGGACACGGAGAGCACGGAATGTTTGAGCCACAGAGGAATCAAAGAATTGATAATTTATATCTCTGTGCCTCGGTGGCTCGCTGGTAAATGATATGGCATCTCATACGCAGGCTCTACCCGCAGTCGTGACTCCCATTCGCGCCGGCACGCTGCTGCCTGCGCTCTCCCTGTGGTGGCGCGAGGTCATACGCTTCTACCGGCAGCGCGCGCGCGTGGTCGGCGTCATCGCTTCGCCTCTGCTGTTCTGGATCGTGATCGGCTCGGGCTTTGGCACTTCGTTTCGATCGAGCGGCGCCGGCGGCCAGCATTATCTGGCGTTCTTCTTTCCCGGCGCACTCATCATGATCGTGTTGTTCACCGCCATCTTCACCATGATGTCGGTCATCGAAGATCGCAACAAGGGCTTCCTGCTTTCCGTGCTGGTGGCCCCGGTCAGCCCCTCCGTCATTGTGCTGGGCAAGGTATTGGGCGGAGCGACGCTGGCGACGCTGCAAGGCCTCATCTTTCTGGTCTTCGCGCCCTTCGTGGGCGTGCATTTCACGCTCGCCAGCTTTGGCTTGACGGTGCTGACTATCTTCCTCGTCTCGTTTTCGCTGACGGGGCTGGGTTTCATCATCGCGTGGCCCATGGACTCAACGCAGGCCTTTCACGCCATCATCAACCTCTTTCTGATTCCGCTATGGCTGCTGTCGGGATCGCTGTTTCCGCTCTCGGGCGCGTCCCTGTGGATTCGTCTGCTGATGCGCGTCAATCCCCTGACTTACGGGACCGAAGCGCTGCGGTCGTTGCTGTTCCCGGGCTCGTCGTCGACGGAACTGTCGCTGAACGGCAACTTTGCCGTGCTGACGCTCTTCGCTCTGGTAATGTTCGCGCTGTCGTTTCTGGTGGCTAACCGGCGCTCCACCAAACCCGCGGCATAATGCAACTGAGCCCCACATTCTTTCCGGCGCTTGACGCGGTGCTGAACGGCTCAAGCGCAGTGCTCATCGGATCGGGCCTGTATTGCATCAAGCGCGGCCGCGAGCAGGCGCACAAACGCCTGATGCTGACAGCGTTCGCCACCTCGAGCCTCTTTCTGGTCTCCTACCTGTACTACCATCTAGTGCTGCGCGCCGGGGTGACGCGCTTTGCCGGACAGGGCTTTTCGCGGCCACTGTATTTCACTATCCTGATTTCGCATACCATCCTGGCTGTGGTGGTCGTCCCGTTTGTCCTGATTACCTTGGCTCGCGCCCTGAAAGGGAAGTTTGCGCGGCACAAAGCGATCGCCCCGTATACTTTTGCCATCTGGATGTATGTTTCTGTGACCGGCGTAGTGATTTACCTGATGCTGTACAAAATTTTTGTGTGATGATTCGCCATGACGGGCGCAAAAGTAGAACCGTTCGAGGATGTTGAGTCCGGCCAAGCGCCGGTGCGAGGGTTTCTTCATCGCGCAGCTGGCGACGCCGCGGACTTCCTGATTCTCACCCACGGCGCGGGAGGAAACTGCAATGCCCCGCTGCTGCTGGCTCTGGCCCATGCGTTCGCGGCGGCCGGCCTGACCACACTGCGTTGCGATCTGCCATTCCGGCAGAGACGTCCCACAGGACCTCCGTCTCCCTCCGACGCCAAGCACGATCAGGATGGCCTGCGTCGCGCCCTGACCCTCATGCGAGAGAAGTTTGCCGGGCGAGCGTTTCTAGGCGGCTCATCCTATGGCGGACGGCAAGCCAGCATGCTGGTTGCAGGCGAACCTGCGCTGGTCCAGGGACTGCTTCTTTTGTCCTATCCGCTACATCCGCCCGGACGGCCTGCGCAATTGCGCACTGCGCATCTATCCAACCTGCGGTCTCCCACTCTGCTGGTCAGCGGAACCCGCGACGCTTTCGGCTCAATCGACGAACTGGAGGCTGCGATCAAACTGATTCCGGCGCCGGTGAAGCTGGTTGCGATTGAGGGCGCGGGACACGGTTTGTCGCAGAAATCTAATCGCGGCGAACTGCCAGGAAGAGTGGTCCGGGAGTTTCAATCCTTTTTCCACTTGAGCTGAGCTACGCGGCCGATCTTCACGCGCTGGCGCAGCCCCAGTCCTTCCTATAAACGCCAGAGTTTACGTTTTCTTGACAAAACGGTGACAACTGCCGAATCGGTTTGTTGCAGCATATGCTCCGAGCAAGCATCCTTCGCTATGGAGGAAGACCGGGCATGAGAAATAACAGTGGCAGCCGCGCTAGCGCTGGTTTAGTTCTAGCGCTTGCATTCGCGCTGGCGATCATCGCCGGCCCAGCGGCGCAAGCCCAGACATTCAGCGTGATCTATAGCTACGCCGGACACGGCACTTCGGCTCACGCCATCGGCGGCGTGACGGTTGATCGCCGCGGCAACCTTTATGGAACGACCGGATGGGGCGGATCCGGTACACCTGGCACCATATACGAATTGCGGCGCACCAGTTCCGGATTCGTTTATAGCGAGCTTCGCGCGGATGGCAGTGGCGCGAACGGAGATTTCCCCTGGGACGCTCCGACGATAGGTCCGAACGGCAGTCTGTACGCGACTATGAATGGCGGAGGAACCGATGGGGAGGGAACGATTGTGAACTTGCAACCCCCAGCAAATTTTTGCCATTCCGTTTCCTGTGCGTGGAATGAAACTGACCTTTACAATTTCGCGCGTCAAAGTGACGGGGGCAATCCGCAGTCCGGCGTCATCTTCGATGCGCACGGAAACATGTATGGCACAAATGTGAATGGGGGCAGTGGTTACGGCGTTGTTTACGAGATGACGCCTTCCGGCGATGGCTGGACATATCAGGTGCTGTACACGTTCACGGGGGGACAAGACGGCGCGAACCCTGCTTCTTTGTTGCTGTTCGACTCTGCCGGCAATCTCTATGGCACAGCAATGTCGGGAGGATTGCCGGGATGCGGCGCCTTCGGCTGCGGTACCGTCTACAAGTTATCGCCTTCCGGATCGGGTTGGACCGAGACGACTCTGTACAGCTTTACCAACGGCACGGATGGCGCCCAGCCTAGCGCCGGGTTGGTTGCCGACAGCGCCGGCAATCTGTTCGGAGCCACCCCCGGCAGCAACGGCAATGGCGGCACAGTGTTCGAGCTTAGTCCTTCGGGCGAGAACTGGACGTTCAGCCTTATCTATGACCTCAGCGGCCCCGGCCCCGGGCCATCGCAAAATCTTGTCCGCGATGCTGCCGGCAATCTTTATGGTGTGACATGGGGTGACGGTGCCTTTAATCAAGGCAATGTTTTCAAGCTGACACCAATCAACAACGGCTGGACGTACACCAGTCTCCACGACTTTACGAATGGTACCGACGGCTCGAATGCGTTGGGCGCCCTGACGATGGACGGCAACGGCGTTCTGTATGGCACCACCTATGACGGCGGGAGCGATTTGTGCGCTTGCGGAGTCGTCTTTGAGATCACGCCGTAAAGCAGTGGCTAGTGGCTCGTGGCTAGTGATCAGTTGCCAGTGAATTCAGAACGTGGATGCGAGTGGCCCCACCCAGGCTTTACTTGCCTAGGTGGGGTTTTTGTTTGGAGCAGCTCTAAAGTTTCCGACGATTCATTACATCTTCAGGCTTGCGCCACCAGCCCGGCATTCCCGATCCAGCGGGTCACCGGTTTGGGCGCTGCTTTCGGAAGTATGTCGAGATAGATGACGGCATAGCGGAACGCCATCACTGCGGCCGCAATCACCAGCACACTCGAGGCCATCTCGCTCCACTTCGGCACATAGTGCGTGCCCATGGCAGTTTGCAGTGCGTTGATCGACACGTTTAGCCGGTCGACCATGAAACCCGCCACCACGAAGGCACACGCCCAGTACAGCCGCTCGGGTTTATCGCGCACGCTCTCAAAGCTGAGCAGCGTGATCGGGATCGCCAGGAACAACAGCACCTCCAGCCAGAAGTATCCTGCTTCGTTGGTGAACTGGAAGGCATAGCCCAGCGCCTGGTTGCCAATCAGATCGAGCAGTTTGAAGAAGGCGAAGACGATCAGCAGCAACTGGATCATGCGGCCGCAGTCGCTCAGGATACTGAAGTCGACGCGCACGTTCAGCGAGCGCATGCAGAGGTAGATTGCCATCACCGTCAGCGCCAGTCCGGCCGGAATCGCCGACAGGTAGAACATCGCATGCATGTAAGGCGAATACCACAACGGATGCAGCTTGCCACGGGTGATCAGGAACAGCCCGCCGAGAAACGACTGATGCATCGAGGA
This sequence comes from Candidatus Korobacteraceae bacterium, assembly GCA_050014935.1. Lineage (GTDB taxonomy): Bacteria > Acidobacteriota > Terriglobia > Terriglobales > Acidobacteriaceae > Bog-257. Next base: position 8,177 of record JBEKCJ010000046.1, on the reverse strand, counting down.
CAGCAGGACCCCGGCCAGCACTACGCCGATGAGGATCTTATGGTGGTAGTGCAATACCGTCTCGCGGAGATTCTTCCACGGGAGCTTCTCGATGACTGCCGGGGCAAACTCAAACGTCAGCACGGTGGTATAGGTCATGATGCAGACGCACACATCGAACAGCACTGAGCGATGGTTCCACATCACGATGGGATGCCAGAAGCGCCACGGCAGCCCGATCTCGTAGAGATATCCCACGCAGACCGTCAGGTATCCGAGGAACGAGATAAGAATCGCTGCCCGCAGGATTGGTCGATAGCGCTCCATGCCCAGCAGATAAACTGCGGCGCTGATGCCGAACCCGGCGGCCGACAATCCCACGCCGCAAAGCGTTCCCAGGCCGACCCACAGGCCCCATGGCATCTGGTCGCTAAGATTGGTGCTGGCGCGGAATCCCTCGAAGAACCGGATATAAGTCGCATAAAGGCCGGTAATAAAAATGATGGCTACAATGACACGCCACAACGTAATTTCTGACTTGATTCGCGCGAGCATGGCTAGCTCCTTTCGCTGTTAATCTTGTTGACGGCGGAGTTTTCTTCGGCTTCAGCCAGCGCAACTTCGCGTCGCCGTTGCGTAACCCAGTACAGCGCGGACAGAATGGTGCCGCCCATGATGACGACTTTGGGCGAGTCCCCCAGCGCACTGCTGGTAAGAGTCGGCATGGGCTGGTTGCCCGTTGGGGCAGGCTTGAATCCCAGCTTCTCGAAGGGCACGTCGGAGACAAACAGCACGCTGCCGCCGCCGAGTTCCTCCACGCCGTAGATGTGCGGGACATAAGATGAGTCGCTGCGAATGCGACTCCAGGCTTCGTTGATCAGCGCATCGCGATTGCCGAAGATGGTGGCCTGCACCGGACACGCTTCGGCGCACGCTGTCGATTTGCCGGCTTTGATGCGATCGACGCACATATCGCACTTCTTCACAAACGGCGCCAGCTTGGTCCATTGATAACGTGGTACCTGATACGGGCACGCCAGCATGCAGTAGCGGCAGCCGATGCATTTGTCGGCGTTGTAGACCACCGGGCCCAGCCGGGTCTTGCTGATGGCCTCCACCGGACACGCCGAGGCGCAGGCCGGATCTTCGCAGTGCATGCACAGCTTGCGGACGAACTTGTCGCCGCGCGCCTCAACCACGGTGAAAGCGGTGTCGGAGAGAACTGGTTCGGGGTCGGTGCTGAATCCGTGGAGCTGCTTGCAGGCGGTCTCGCAGCCCAGGCAACCGATGCAGCGCTTGATGTCGATGAGTAATCCTTTTTCTTGTGCCATAACGTTCTCCGGTCTCCTTTGCCGGGCTGCTCTAAGTCAGGAAGAATTCAGTCACCAGTTTTTGCTGCACACCGGCGTCAACCTGGAAGAGCAGACCTTTGACCGGCAGGCCACCGTCTTGCGCCAGGGCGGGAGTGAGTTGCTGCACCATTGCAGCCACGCGCGCCAGGCTGTTCTGCATCCACGGCATCACGATCGGGCCTTGCAGAAGGTTCTTGATGTTGGTCGACAACTCAGGAGCTTTGATCGCGCACAGCCAGCCGTTGCGGTACGGATCTTCGATGGCGAGGTTCGGGTTCTTCAGAACTTCGTGGTTCACCGACACCAGGACGCCCTCAACGGGGCACAGCAGGTCGACGCTGCGGCCTTCGCGCGTGATCGTGCACAGCGGCTGTCCCTGTCGCACCCAGCGGTTCAGGTCGGCAATTTCGATGGAATCGATCTTGCCCAGCAGGTTGCCGGCAAAGGCATCGATGCCGACGCGGGCGTTCTGCCGGCCCTCGTCTACCACCCACGTGTGGCCGGGATGGAAGCAATATTCTTCTGGAACTTCAAACCCGCCTTGCTTCAACATCACAGGCGGTGCGACTCGCTTGGCGGGCGCGACTTGCAGCCCGTTCGCTGCACTTTCCGGACGGCGGAAATACATTACGGTAAGAATCAATAAGAACGTCAGCAGGACAAATAAGATCGACATAAGGCCTCCTGATTCAGCGGCGGGTGACTAGTGGTCAGTGGCTAGATGGAAGGAGCGAGCCAGTTCGGTACTGTCCGCTAGCAACTGACCACTAACCACTGGTTCACGGCATCGCGCTCCACCTTTAGATGTGCACGTGGAGGGCAATCGTCTTCCTGGATTGGGCTGTGCTTCTAAAGGAGATAGAGACGTAGTGCCAAAAGAGGATGGCTCAACTACTGCATTTTGCAGGTCTACCGTCGCACTTTGCAGTAGTGCAAAAGACGTTCACACCAGTTCGTGAGTCTTTTTCAGCCGCCGCAGCAGGGAAGTGGGATGGATGCCGAGAATTCTGGCAGCGTGAGTTTTGTTCTGCCCGGTGGCGTTCAATACGTCGTGAATGTAGCGGTCTTCGAGCTCTCTCAGGCTGACGAATTGATCGCCCGTCGGCGAGAGATCGAATGCATTCGACATCTCCTCGTGTTCGGGCTCTTCGTGATAGTCGCGAACTTCCTCGGGCAGGCCTTCTTCGTCGATCTCATCTTCCTTCGACAGAATCATGGTGCGCTCGATGACGTTGCGCAGTTCACGGATGTTTCCCGGCCAGGGATATTTCTGCAACAACTCGGCGGCCGCCGGCGTAAACCCGACAAAGCTCTTCTTCAGTTCTTTGTTGAAGAACTGCATGATGTCGAGCGCCAGCGGCAGAATGTCTTCGCGCCGTTCGCGCAGCGGGGGGATAAACAGCGGCAGAACATTCAGGCGATAGTACAAATCCTCGCGAAACTCGCCTTGGGCGACCGCTTCCTTCAGGACTTTGTTGGTCGCGACAATAATCCGAACGTCGACCTGAATCGGCTTGGTGCCGCCCAGGCGAAGAAAGTTGCGCTCCTCAAGCATGCGCAGCAGTTTGGCTTGCAGGCTGGCGGAGGTATTGCCAATCTCGTCGAGAAAGAGGGTGCCGCTGGAAGCCTTCTCAATCAGCCCTTCCTTGCGGCGGCGAGCGTCGGTAAAAGCGCCGGGCTCGTAGCCAAACAGTTCGCTCTCCAGCAGGGCGTCGGGGAGCGCGGCGCAGTTCAGTCCGATTATCGGCGCCTGTGCACGTGGGCTGTTGTAGTGGATGGCCTTGGCCAGTACTTCCTTGCCGGTGCCGCTCTCGCCCTGAATCAGGATAGTGGTATGGTCGCTCTCGGCGGCGCGGCGAGCCATCTCCAGCACTTCGCGCATCGCTGGACTCTGCGTAACTAGACGGCCGAAATCGTAGCGGCCCTTGGCCGTCTCCACGGTGTCGTGCACTCGCACGCGTAGCGCCAGCATCTCTTCCGCGCGCTGGATTGTGTTGACCATGTCAGCGAGGTGGAAGGGCTTGATCAGATAGTCGTAGGCGCCCAGCTTCATCGCTTCGACGGCGCGGTCCACCATGTGATACGCGCTCATCATCACCACGATCATCGCGGGCGAAAGTTTCTTTGCCTGGCGCAGGACCTCGATTCCGTTGATTCCCGGCAGGACGACGTCGAGTAAGGCAAGGTCAGGCTTCTCTTCGGCGACGATCTTGAGCGCGTCTTCACCGCTGGTGGCGGACAGCACCTCGTAGCCTTCGGTGGTGAGGGCGCGGCCGATGGTGCGCAACGTCAGGGCCTCGTCATCGACAATCAGGATGGAATGGGGCATGGCTAAACGATGACCTCCTCGCTGTGCTGTACCATCTTGCCTGCCTGACGAACGGGCAGCGTGACCCGCACCGTAGTGCCGTAGCCGGGAATGCTTTCCAGCTGAATGTCGCCGCCATGGCTGCGCACGTAACTTTGGGTGATGCTCAGGCCTAATCCGGTTCCGCGGCCGCGCTTGGTGGTGAAGAACGGTTCAAAGACGTGGGGCAGAATGTCGGAGGGGATGCCGCTGCCGGTGTCGCATACGCGCAGCTCGATCAGGTCGGCAAATTTCACTTTATCGGCGAGAATCGTGATCCGGCCGCCAGGTGCGGTAGCTTGCGCCGCATTCAGCAGCAGGTTCATCAGGATTTGCGAGAGCTGGTTGGCGTCGGCAGTGATGTTGGGCAGATCCGTGGGAACGCAGTTCTGAAGCTCGATTTGCCGGAACATTGGCTGATGGGCCACGAACTTCATGGTTTCCTCGGCCAGCCGCCAGAGATGCACCTTGCTGAGCGTGAGCGGGCCGGGGCGGGCATAATCCAGCAAGCCGCGCACCGCCGAGGAGATGCGCTTGGCGCCTTCAATGCACTGCTCGATCTCCTCGCGGCGCTCCTGGTTGGCGTCGCGCCACTCCAATTCCAGGTGCGACAGAATGCCGAGCAGCGGGTTGTTGATTTCGTGGGCGGCGCCCAGGGCAAGTTGTGCCAGCGAGGCGTACTTCTCGTAATCCGACAATTGCGACTCGAACTGCATTTTCTCTTTCGCCAGCTCGCGCTCTTCTTCCAGCCGCCGCACCAGCTCCTGCTGGGCCACGTTGCGCTCGTACTCGCGATGATTGACCAACTCGTTGAGCCGTGCCAGTTCGCGGTCCGTGGACTTGATCCGCGCTCGCGAAAAGACAACGGCCACGATCGCCAGCACCAGCCCGACGGCGCAGCCGCCCAGAAAGCCTTCGTTATTGGGACGAGTCGTAGAATCGGCGGCGCGGCAGCTGGCGCCCATAAGAAACGCGAAGATGCCCGGGAGCAGCAGCGGGCGCAAACACCCGGGGCTTGGCGCATGGCGACGCGCCGTTCCGCTGCGATCTTTCAGGAAGGTTGAGAGGAACATTTACCTCTCCCTTATGACCTTCGCGCAGTATGGACGAAGAGGCAGTGATGAGAGTCACGTGGAGAGGTGATGGGTGACTTGGGCTAATTTACCGTCAGCGGCACAATAACGCTGCCGATCCTGCCGCTCAGGTTATCGCGAACCACAAATCGCACCTGATAATCTCCCGGGGACAGGGCGAGGAAGTTTCTGTACACGATGCCATCCGCCTTCAGCTTGGCCAGCGTCTCAGGGACGACCAAGCCCTTCATGGTTTGCGACAAAGTACCCGCGCTGACGCCTTTATTGGTAGCTTGGGCGACGATTTCTACATCGATGCGATTCTTGTCCGCCTCATCGATCAGACCGGTGGCTGGTACCTGCAAGACGAAGCCGATCTTTTTCTTGCTCCCGTCCGCCTGAACGCCCTGCCATTGCTCGGTTATCGGAATGCCGGTACTTTCAAAGGGAGAGACCAGAGCGAACTCGACATCGGCTTTATGCGTGCGTTCAGGGTTAACGGCGACATCGGTGACCAGGTATCCGGCGCGCGCCCGCACTTCAGCGTCCTTGCGCGAGACCACGACCTGGAGCTTTCGCCACCCAGGCTTGTTGTTGCGGCGGTCAAGGTAGTAGCTGAGCAGGTAATAAGACGACGAGTCTTGTACGGCGCGGCCGAAAGCGCCGGCAAGATCGTTAGTGTTGTAGTAGGCGACACCGCCCGTCATCTCGGCGAAATTCTTCAGGCTGTTTAAGGAAGCCTGGCGCAATCCGTCAGGAGCCTGTGGGCTAAGCATCGAGCCTTCGGTGTCGGCGGCATACTTCGAATCCGTCGTCAAACCCCGCGCATCCAGTGGATAAACCGAGATCTGAGCATCGTTCAGTGCCTTCAAGGTCCGCTCGTAGAGTGCCCGCGTGTTCGCGTCCCCGGGCACTGCGACGAAGGAATCGAGGGTGAAGGGAAAGCTCCCCGTAACCCATACCAGCGACTTTCTTCCCGGAACGCCCGATAAAGACCAGGCCAGCGACAGGAAGGCCCGCAGCGTGGTTTCGATGGCACGCGCCTGGGTATCGGCAGCATTGATGGCATCCGTTTGGAGGACGAATGCGCGGATCTTAGCTTCAGGAGATTCACCGAGACCGCTTCCACCCATAAAGCTGCTGGGCTGCGATCCGACGGAGGCGACGGCTTGTGCGTCGCCGTTGAACCGCTCCATCTCCGAAACTTTGCCGCTGGCTTTTTTCAGGATGGCGATGAGCTGAGCCGGGTCAGAGTCGAGGCCACTTAATTCCGTCAGCCCTTTACGGTCAATCACCATCAGTCCGAATGGCTGCGATGCGTCGAGATGATTGGCCAGATATTTGATGAGCTGTCCGCGCGCATATGCCTGACTGAGGAACGGCGTATTCACCTCGTCGAGGACGATGACGGTGAGCGAACGGGGCTTGGTTTCGTCCGGAGTCAAGTTGGTGAATGTGCCAGCCGGGCTCGTATAAGGGGCGAAGGCGCCCTTGGCAGAAGTGATTTCCTCAAAACCGGCGATACCTTGCGGTTTGCCATTTTCCAAAATTGTAAAGTCACCCTTGGTCAGCCCTTGAATATGTTTGCCGGCTGCATCCGTCACCACCACCGGCACCTGCACGAGTGTGGTCTGCGACTTAAACTGAATCAGTTTGCCCTGGTCGCCGGAGCCAACCCGCTCGTTATCGGTGGGGCTGTTCGTGGGTTGGAGCCCCGTCGCTCCCGAATTTGAGGTGTCTCCCCAAGGGTCGGAATGCACTGGCATCTGAGCGGTTGCACAGGTTGATACAGCCAGCAGCACTACTGTCGGCAACAGCCAATGGATGCAAGTGCGATAGCTCATACGAATACGGGACCTGGCCTCGAATGCGCAGCACGCCGCCACGATCAGGCGCGCCGGGGCTTTGACGTGCATACCAACAGTAGCATGCAGTTTGTCACGCAAATATGATCTTTTGCGCCAATTCGTGGCAGACAGCAGGAAACCGGGTTCGAGAAACGTTAGAGTAGTGCTATGTCCAATATTCCCACTGTTGTCGCTCGTTCGGTGGGCAAAATCGCCAACTCCGTCGCACTATCTGGGGGCACCGACCACTTGCTCAGGACGGTAGGCCTCGATCGTGACGCGATCGACGATCCCGCCCTCAGAATTCCGTACGCCGACATGATGATGCTTTCCGAGCATGCGGCGAGGATGACCAAGGACGCTGCTTTTGGACTCCATGTAGGTGAGCGCGTCAAAATGCAGGAGTATGGCATTGTCGGGCGCTCGGTCGTTACCAGCGCGACCCTCGGGGAGGGCCTTCGCAGCCTGGTTCGCTACTTACCGATCTGGACGAATGTTGGTATGTTCAGGCTCGACCTTGAAGGCTCGATGGCGCATTTTCAGTGGCAGTATTCGCACCGTTCATTGCCCGAACCCAGGCATGATTGCGAGATGTCGATGGCAACGGTGATGGGACTTAGTCGCCTTTCCCGAGGCGCCAGGTGGACACCGCGAGAAGTATGGTTTCAACACGCAAAGCCCAGGGACACCTCTGAGCACACGCGCATCTTTCGTGCGCCGGTTCGATTCGGGATGCCGGCTAATGCGCTGCTTCTGGATAGGGAATCCCTCGACACTCCATTGAAAACTGCCCACCGTATTCCGCACCGGGCGATTACCGAGGCAGCGGAACACTTGTTGCCAAAGGCTTGGGGTGAGGCGAGCTTCTCGCAAGGAGTGCTCAGCTTCATCCGGCAAAACATGGATGGCGGGGCCTTCGACCTGGAGGCTGCCGCCCGCGAGTTGGGTATCAGTCGCCGCACCTTGCAAAGAAAGCTGAGCCAGGAAGCTCGTTCTTACCGGCAACTAGTGGAGCAGGCGCGCCGGGAGCTTTCGCAGTATCTTCTTCTCGACGCTCGTGCGACCGCTACGGCAACCGCCTATGCTCTGGGATATTCCGAACCGAGTGTGTTCCAGCGCGCGTTTCACAAATGGCACGGGAAACCTCCCGGACAGTACAGACGAGGCTGAATCCTCACCAACTCGACGCCCAAAATTCCCGGCGGGGGGAACTCTAAGGGGCGATCTCGAAGACTACGCCGTCGCCATTCGCTCCGCCGGTCTCCGTTGTACCGTAGAGGTTGCCGTTGGCGCCTAATATCGCTCCCCCGAACGGATCTGATCCATCACTGCCACCAGTGAAGTCGTGCAGGTCGGTGTATATCCAGTTGCCGCCCGAGGGCGTCAGTTCGAAGACGTTTCCCACTCCGTAGGTTCCGTCCTCCACCGTGGTGCCGTAGAGGTTTCCGGCTGTATCCATTACTAAACTGTTGGCGGGCCCAGCGCCGCCGGTGAAGGAATAAAGCACGCTTAATGTCCAGTTGCCGTTTGACGGCGTTAATTCGAATACCGTGCCGCCTCCATCGGAACCACCGACGGT
>JBEKCJ010000045.1:0-32418 GCA_050014935.1 Candidatus Korobacteraceae bacterium | reverse complement strand
TTCGACGAGCACTTCAACGACCAGTGGGATGCCTATTATCACGGACGGGCGTTTAAGTTGCCGTTCTCGCAGGACGCGGTGCAGCGCGCCGGAGTGCATCACCTGCGGCTGGAACCATGAGTCAGTGGTCAGTGAATAGTGGCTAGTGGCTAGTTACATCTAAAGCAAGCGCCGCGACTACCGTTCTGGCTAGTGCACATAAAGCCTGCTGCGCTAGTCCACCTGGACGATGCCATAGAGGGCGCCGACAAAGGTGATTTGCGTTCCTTGCAGGGTATCGGTGCTGGTGTCGTAGATGTGCAGGTAACCGCCTTCAATGGCGTATACGACGTCCCGTCCGGTGATTGCCAGCAGGCTGGTGATATTCCCTCGCGGCGGCAAAGCGGCATCTGCCGTGTTGTTGCTTACATTAACAACGGAGAGGCAGCCGGTAGTGGTGTTGCTGCATGAGCTGGCGCCGATGTAGAGCTTGCTGTTCTGAGCGAGAGCCATGGTGGTGTGAAAGCCGTCGGAAATAGGAACCGAATTAGGAGTCAGACGGGTCATGCTTGCGATGTTCACTGCGTCATACGTGGAAATCGTTCCGGGCGGAACAGGGCTTCCGGCAACGTAGAGAGTTGTGCCACTCAGCAAACCCACGCTTGCGCCGCCAACTGGCACGCTGGCCACAATGGTCTGCGAAGCGACATTGAACTCCGTTACCGACGCGGGCTGGCTCGAACCGCATTCCGGACCGCAATTTATAACATACGCGGTATCGCTGCCGGCGGTGAAGAACGCATTGACCGGTCTGGCGAAACCAGGAATGCTGGCATAGGTTACGGGGCTGGCGGCGGTGTTAATGACGGTAAGGGAATCAGAGTTGTTGGAGAACACAAGGAGGTATTGTCCATCGGGAGTGACCGCGACGGAGCTGGCGCCCGCCACCGTGTAATTCGCGGTATTCGTGGCGGAACCTAGATCCCATACCTGCACCAGGCCGGGATGACTGCCAGTCACCGCAGCGCTCGGTACCGGTACGTAGACTGTACTGCTGTCGGGCGAAAACAGCGCCATCGAAGTCGGGCCAACCAACGGAAGGGTGCCTGATGTCAGGTCCGTCGAATTGGTCACTATCCACAGCGCAAAACTGCCGGGGTCGTAGACCAGAGTCGTGGTCTTGTTAGGACTCAGCGTTTCGAAAGTCACCGTGCTGGAGGAGACCGTAATGCTCACCGGGGCTCCGGGCACAACCTGACCGGCCGAGTTCGTAGTTTGCTGCGTATAGGCAGTCGTATCGTTCTGCGTGTTGACGATCTGGAGATTTCCAGTGTAGGTGTTACTGATGAAGGCTGCATTCTGCACGCCCATGGGCGTGGTGGGAGGGCCACTGCCACCGCAGGCCGCGATTACGAGAGCGCTTAACAGCGCGGTAATGAAGGCGGCAACGGGCTTTAAGCGGTTGCCTGTTAACACATTATGATTCGGCATGAGAGGCTTTAGACGGTTGGATTATAACAGAGCCCGGGCTGCATCTTCCGGCTGCAACTGCATAGCACTTTCCCTCATTTTGCGATAAAGTTTCAACAAGCTTTCCGCTCTTGTTTTCGAGACACCATGTCAACAGGATTCCTCTCCCGGTTGCAGAAGGGCGCAGTCTTATGCGATGGCGCCATGGGTACCCTGCTGTACGCCAAAGGTATCTTCATCAACCGCTGCTACGACGAACTGAACCTGTCAGCTCCGGACCTGATCCGCGGCATCCATCAGGACTACCTGAAGGCGGGAGCCGAGGTCATAGAAACAAACACCTTTGGCGCCAATTCGTTTCGCCTGGCCAAGCACGGATGTGTAGACAAACTGGTGGAGATCAATCGCCAGGGCGCGCGGCTGGCGCGGGAGGCGGCCAAGAGCTTCGATGGCCTGGTGGCTGGCGCAGTGGGCCCGCTGGGAGTACGCATTGAGCCGCTGGGCAAGATTTCTCTGGCGGAAGCGCGCGAGGCCTTTCGCCAGCAGATCGCTGCCCTCAACGATGAAGGCGTTGACTTGCTGATTCTGGAAACGTTTGGCTATCTGGAAGAGCTGCATCAGGCGATGCTGGCCGCCCGGGATGTAAATCCGGAGCTGCCCATCGTGGCACAGGTCACCATCCAGGAGGACGGAATTTGCCTCGACGGATCCAGTCCCGAACACTACGGTCAGCAACTGGAAGCTTGGGGTGCCGACGTCATCGGCTGCAACTGTAGCGTGGGACCAGTTGCCATGCTGGAGGCGCTGGAGCGGGTACGTGCGGTAACCACTGTGCCTCTCTCGGCTCAGCCCAATGCCGGCATTCCACGCTCGGTGGAGGGCCGCAACATCTACCTATGCTCGCCGGAATACATGGCGAATTTCATGGAGCCCCTGGTTAACGTGGGAGTGCGGTTGATTGGCGGCTGCTGCGGTACTACCCCGGAGCACATCCACACCATGAAGCTTTTTCTGAAGGTGGGAGCAGCGCGGGCCTCGTCCTACAAAGTCACCAAAGCCACGGAAGCTAAACCGGTGGAACCGCCGGCACTGGGCGAGCGCTCCATCCTGGGCCGCAAGATCGCCAACGGGGAATTTGTGACCATGGTGGAGATTGTTCCGCCGCGCGGCATCGACGCCAAGCGCGAGCTGGAAGGCGCGAAATTTCTGAAGTCGGTGGGCGTGGACGCCATCAACATTCCCGACAGTCCGCGCGCCTCAGCCCGCATGAGCAATCAGGCGCTCTGTCTGCTGGTGAAGCAGCAGGTGGGGATCGAGCCCATCCTCCATTACACCTGCCGCGATCGCAATGTGCTGGGCATCCAGTCGGACCTGCTGGGCGCCAGCGCCATCGGCATCCGCAATCTGATCTGCATCACCGGCGATCCGCCGAAGATGGGTGATTATCCCGACGCCACCGCGGTCTTCGACGTCGATTCCATCGGCCTGGTCAACATCGTTCACAACCTGAATCGCGGTCTCGATATCGGCGGCAATCCCACGGGGAATTCGACTGCCTTTGTCATCGCGGTGGGCGCGAATCCCGGCAGCACCAATCTCGACGAGGAAATTCGCCGCTTCGAATACAAGGTGGAAGCGGGCGCGGAGCTCGCCGTGACTCAGCCGGTCTTCGATATTCGCTTGATCGAGCAGTTTATGCGCCGGATCGAACATTGCCGGGTTCCGGTGGTGGCGGGCATCTGGCCGCTTACCAGCACCCGCAATGCCGAGTTCATGAAGAACGAGTTGGGAGTCTCGATTCCCGACGAGATCTTCGCTCGCATGGCAAAGGCGAACACCGCTGATGCCGCCCGCGCCGAAGGCGTGGCCATTGCCCGCGACATGCTCTTCGCGGTCAAGAACCTGGTACAAGGGGCACAGATCAGTGCTCCTTTCGGGAGATATTCCTGCGCCGTGGATGTACTGGAAGCGCTGGGAACGAGCAGGCGCGAGGCGGTGTAGCAAGGCGGGGGATTAGCCCCTGAGCTTGCCGGAAGGTGCTATTGGGGCAGCCATCATTCACTATTTCCATTTGCAGAGAGGCATCGAAAGGAAATGCCCATTGCGGGGCCTGGGAGGGCCCTAGAATCGACGATTGGGTGGTCGGAGGTATCGGGGGCCGTCCGGAACGCTGGAGCCCGCCAGAACGTCTCTAAACGTCAAGGCTGGCGTTTTCCCGATTTGGAACCGGATGCCGCCTCTGACGATCACGATTTGAACTACAATCGCGTGGGGAGTTTAACCTTGCCTAAGTTTGAAGAGTGTCTGGAACGGCTGGAGAAGATTGTCGCGGAGCTGGAAAAGGGTGAGGTGTCGCTCGACCGCGCGCTGGAGCTCTTTGACGAAGGCATGAAGCTCTCTGGCTCCTGCCGAAAAGAGCTGGAAGAAGCCGAAGGCAAGGTGGAAATCCTGCTGAAGCGCAACGGCAAACTACAGCCGGAAGCCTTCGAATCCGCGACCCAAAGCGGCGATGAGCGCGGGTAGAAAAAGGAGTTCCCTCGGCGGCTAAAGCGGCTGCTGAAAAGGTCGTGGCGAAGGAGAATTCAGGTAGAGCTGGCCTTTAGGCCAGCGTCTAAGCCCTTCGTTTCTTCTTCTGAGCCGGCTTCAGCCGCGGCACAAGGCCCTTTTTCGGACTTTTTCAGCGGCCTGTAAAGGCGTGTGCCTTCAAGACGGCGCGCAAATGCGAACTTGGCCCTGACACTAACGTCTTCACCCCAGATTTTTGCGCCAGTCGGTCTCCTCGACGAATTGCCTGGAATCGCGCCAGCCTGCCTGCACCTTCACGAAGAGCTCGAGAAATACTTTGGTGTTCAGTAACTTTTCAATCTGTAGTCGAGCGGCAGTGCCAATCTTCTTCAGCGTGGCTCCCTTTTTGCCGATCAGGATAGCCTTCTGGCCCTCGCGCTCGCAGAAGATTGCGGCCGCGATACGGGTGAGCCTTGCACCTTCCTCGTACTGCTCGATCAGCACAGTCGTCGAGTAGGGGACTTCCTGCTCGGTGGTCAGCAGCACCTGCTCGCGAATCAGTTCGGCCACCAGGAAGCGTTCCGGTTGGTCGGTGAGCTGATCCTTGGGGAAGTATCGCGGGCCTTCAGGCAGCGCCCTCACCACCGTATCCAGAAGCATGTCGAGCCCGTCGCGCTTGAGCGCCGAGATTGGAATGACCTCGGCAAAGTCGTGCAGCGACTTGTACTCCGCGATCAGCGGCAGCAGCTTCTGTTTGTCCAGGGCGTCAATCTTGTTCAGCAGGAGAATGCAGGGCTGTCCGCTTTTCTTCGCAATGTCGAGCGCGAACTCGTCGCCGGTGCCGAACTTCGCGGTCGCATCCACGATGAGCAGCAGCAGATCGCAGCCTTCCAGCGCGTCATAGACTTCTTTCATCATGCGCCGGTTGAGCGAGTTGATGGGCTTGTGAATGCCGGGTGTGTCGACCAGGACAATCTGCCCTGCCGGACGCTTGCCCTTGCGTTCAATGTTGATGATTCCCTGGATGCGATTGCGCGTGGTCTGGGGTTTACGGGTGACGATGGCCAGCTTCTCGCCAACCAGCGCGTTCAGCAGCGTGGACTTGCCTGCGTTGGGACGTCCGATGATGGAGACAAAGCCGGAGCGGAATGCCATAGTCACTCTTTCAGGGGGCAACAGTTGAGGGCAGAACCCGATCTGCCGCGAGCTGAACAGTTTGAAAAGCAGATCCCTCGCGGGCTGAAGCCCGCTCGTGATGACAACAATGAAAGCCCCAGAACGGTGCAGCTAAAGCTGCGCCCCTCCCAAGCGTATCGAAACCGAGTTTCCTAACAAATGGTCGGCACTGCCCGAACTTTAGCTTACGCCCTGACCTGTCTGGGCTGGAGGCTGACGCGAACGCGGCCGACGCGGCGCTCGGTAGACTCCAGCACCTCGAAGCGCAGGCCATTCTCTTCGAACACCTCGCCGGCCTTGGGAATGTGTCCGGCTAGTTCGCTGACCAGACCGGCGATGGTGGTCGCCTCTTTCTCGTCGGGCCGTACGCCGAGCAGCTTGTCCAGCAGATCGACATCGGTATTTCCGTTGAAGATATAGGAGGTGTCGCTCTCTTTCACAACTTCTGCCTTTTCATGCTCGTCGCGGATTTCGCCGACGATCTCCTCCACCAGATCTTCAATGGTCACCAGTCCGGCAACCCCGCCATATTCGTCGATCACGATGGCCAGGCGGGCGTTGTCGCGCTGCATCTCGCGCAGCAACTCGCTGCCCAGCTTGGTCTCGGGAACAAAGTACACGTCGGGCTTCATCAGGTCGCCCACCGTCTTGGTGTGCGCCTCGACATCGGCAACCTGCAACACGTCCTTGGCGTAAACAATTCCCTTGATGTGGTCGATGTCGCCTTCGTACACCGGAATGCGCGAGTAGGGATATTTCTTCAGCAGCTCGGTAAACTTTTCGACGGTAGTTGTGGCCGGGACGGCGACGATCTCCGGCCGCGCTGTCATTACCTCGCGAACGGTCTTGTCTCCGAACTCCACCACCGACTGGATGAGATCGCGATCGCTTTCCTCCAGGATTCCCTCTTCCTGTCCGGCCTCGATCAGGGCGTCCACGGCTTCGGACGGGTGCTCTGGCTGTTGGTCGCCGTGCTCCTTGCTCAGGGAGGCGACGGAAAGTCCAAAGCCGAGAATCAGGGTCGCCGGCAACGCGAGATAGATGAGACCCCGTAGTACAGGGGTCCACTGCGCCAGCCATTCTCCCTTGGTGCGCACGAAAAAGAGATAAGGCAGCAACTGGTGAAAGATGACAATGATGAAGATCAGGCTGACGGCCGCCTGCACCAGGTCGAGCACCACCCAGCGCTTCTCCATGAACAGCACATAGCCGATGAGGACGCCGATGCCGGCGGTGCAGAGTTGCGTCAACACTGCCATGGAGAGCGCAGCGCGCTCGCGGCTGACATGCAAACGCGGCTCGACGCGTTCCTCGTAGGCGTCGATGTTCTCCTGGAACTCGCGCGCCAGGAACTTGCCCATCTCGGCGTGCAGGCGGTCAACATAGGAGACGAGGGTGAGCAACCCCATCAGCACTAGCAGCAGGATGGATAACGGAAGGGTCATCTCCGGCGTCCTGCTCTTGCCACGGATTTGCGGGGTGATGTCACCAAACGCTTACTGGCATTGTTGTGAGTTCTCTCGATAAGTCCTACCGGCAGCTTGAGTGCCTCACGCAATTTGGCTTCCTGCGCTCGCATCTCGCCGTCATCGGCCTCGTGATCGTAGCCCGCAAGGTGTAAGAGCCCGTGCAGGATAAGGACCTTCAATTCAGTTTCGGCCGAATGCCCAAGCGCCGCGGCGTTAGCGGCCGCAATCTCCGCCGAGATCGCAATATCTCCAGCCAGCTTGGGGATGTTCGAGGGAAAAGAAAGTACGTCCGTAGGCGTATTTTTCTTGCGGAAGCGGCGGTTAAGCTCCCGCATCTCGCGGCTGGAGGTGATGCGAATATTCACTTCGCCGCGCAATTTCATCGCGCGCCGTGCTCTCGCCGCGAATAGCGTCAAGCTCCGTTCGCGAACGCCCTCTTCGTCGTGCTCCAGGATAACCACTTTCGTCTCAAGAAGAAATGGGAGGGCAATGGAGCCCTCCCACACTATGGTACCAAGTTTCTACTCGGAAATGCGATCGGGCGACGGTAGAGCCGCCTCGGCAGGAAACGCTTCCGCCAGAGGAGCTTCGGGCTCGATGCTGGTGGTGTATACCGTGACGTCGCTGGTGTGCGCGGCCGCATAGCCGTTGCCATTCTTAAGTTCCAGCGAAAGCGAGAGCTGCTCGTTGCGCCCCTTGTGGTCCTCATAGGCGCGAATGATGCGTTGGACCAGGTGATGCCGCACCACGTCGCCGTCGTCGAAGTAGCAGAAGTGTATGCCCTCAACCTTGCCCAGAATCTCCACTGCCTCGACTAATCCACTGCGGTTCGCGTTGGGCAAGTCGATCTGGGTGACATCGCCAGTGATGGCCGCCTTGGAGTTGAAGCCCAGGCGGGTGACGAACATTTTCATCTGCTCGGAGGTCGTGTTTTGCGCCTCATCGAGAATGACGAAGGCGTCGTTCAGGGTGCGCCCGCGCATAAATGCGATGGGCGCAATCTCAATGACGTTCTTCTCCAGATAGCGATCGACTTTGTCAGGCTCGAGCATGTCGTAGAGCGCGTCGTACAGCGGGCGAAGATAGGGATCGACCTTCTCTTGCAACGTTCCCGGCAGAAAGCCCAGACGCTCGCCGGCTTCCACCGCCGGGCGCGCCAGGACGATGCGGTTCACGCGCTTCGACAGCAGCGCCGAAATAGCCATGGCAACCGCGAGGTAGGTCTTGCCGGTTCCCGCGGGGCCAATGCCGAAGACCATGTCGTGCTTCTCGATGGCTTCCAGATAGCGGCGCTGATTGATGCTCTTGGGCTGCACCGTGCGCTTGCCAAACGAGCGTTGCTTGCCGGCCTCAGCCAGACTGCGCAGAGTGGCAGTGGAGTCGGAGGTCAAGACGCGAATCATGGCGCCCAGATCGCCGTTGACAAAGTTATGGCCGTTACGCAGCAGGTGGTCATAGTCGGAAAAAACCTGCTCGGCACGGCCAACGTCGAGGGCCGCACCGGTGATCTCAACGGACTCGGCGCGCAGGTTGATGGCGACGTTCATACCATTTTCCAGCAGGCGCAGGTTTTCGTCTCGGGGACCAAACAGGGTCGCGATATTCGGGCTTATTTCAATGTTCTTCTTCATCTTTTATTCAGGGCCGGAAGACAGCCTCCAATGGTCGGGAAAAGACCGATTCGCGCCGTTTTGGCGCGGACGGGCTGATTGAGACCGATGACCGGAAGCTGGATGCATCAAAGGCCAAACAGCTTCGGTCTGACATTGACGTGCGCGACGGCGTGGGGCAACGGGGGAAGGGATTGCGGCCGGAAGTTCGTCCAAGCCAAAAACAACTCTCATTGGCCGATAGCGTAATCCCGAATCGGAACGGAGTCAATGCTGCTAAAGCGCTATTCCGTGTTGATTGAGGTACGTTTCTTGAATCCTGTGTCAAAATTCCCTTCCACTATTTTAGATGACAGGGCACGGCAAAAGGAGCGCTCGCCTGCGCAGGCCTTTTTCGCCTCATCCGATTGGCGCCCGGCTGTGCGCAGTCACGGAAACGAGGCTAGCAAAATCTTATGAATAGAAGTTTAAGAGGGTGGAAATTGAAGGGAGGACTTTTGAAGTCCGCAATGAGCTACTGGTCAGCCAGCTGACGGCGATCGATGCATTAGTTCAAACACACGACACGGATTTGTGCTCGATTGCATCTTCCACGGGCGGTGTTTCGGCGGGCTGCAAGCCGGAGACGCCCGTCAGCAAGGTAACAAAGACAGACCGGAACTGTTCGAACAGCAACTCGAGTTCGCCGACTTCATCGTGGGAACTGACCTGAATTTCCGATTCATAATCTCCGCCAACCACCCGGGTAGCGATACGGATGATGTGCTGGAGGCGGCGAAAAACCAGGCGGTTCAGCAGCATCAGCACCATCACCATGCCAAGGGTCAGGGCCACGACGGTCATTAACACCAGCACCTTCTGGGTGTGTTGCATGGCCAGGTAAAACTCAGAGATGTTCCGAACGACGAACATCGCGCCCATGGTTTTGCCGGATGCGTCACGGATGGGAAAAATGCCTCGTACGAAGACCGAGTTGGCCTCTTCATAACGTTCCAGTACCTGCCCCTGAGCGGCAATCGAAGATAAGTCGCCCTGGAAGCGGAGGATGGTATCGGAAGCGGTAGTTCTGTCGGCGACTACAAAGCCAGGGTTGTCGTCCCAATTGTCGCGACGCTGCCATAGGGCATTGGATTCGGCCCACATCTCCCGGTTCAGGAAGCTCTTGCTGAGCAGCAGTCCGTAGTCGCTGCCGGTTTGCTGTTGCATGGCATGAATGAACTGGCCAAACTCTTCGCCAAACTCCACATAGCCGATGAGCGTGCCGTTAGCGCCGTAGACCGGGCGGAGAATGCGCAGGGCAAATCCCGCCTTGGCCAATTCGTTTCCGACCACGATGGCGTGGGTACGCGTGACTTCTTTGTCCATGAAGCGATTCAGTTGATCGCCGAATTTCGCCGGGTTGTGCAGGCGGACCAAGACCCGCATATCGGGCTCAGGCGTGTGAAACATCCAGTTGGTTATGCCCTGAGCTTTCAACTCCGCGTACAAAGGGGCGGTCAGTTCAAGCAGGCGGGTACGATCCCGGCTGGCCAGGGCATCGCGAATCTGGGGATTGGCGACGAGGGTGTCGCTGACCGCGGTCATTTTGCTGATCTCGCGGGCTTGCAGAATGGTGAACAGCTTTTGCGCACTCATGACCGACTCGGACGCCAAGGCTTGCGAGTTGCGATCGAACCCGTAGCGCATCATGGCCAGAATGCCGCCTACGCCGACTACCAGGCAGGCCAGCAAGGCTGCCAACACCTTGGTCCGAATCGAGTTCCACCTCATGCGAACACCTCTTACAAGTTCAGGTTCAGCACTTCCCGGGCTGCCAGCTTGAGCTTGGCAATCGCCTGCGGATCATCGGGAGTGGCGGGAGAGATCAGGGCCAGAATTTTGCCGGAGCGCAGGCCAATCTTGCCTTTCATCTCCATGGGATCGAGGCCGGCGCTTTTGATTTTTTCCTCAATCCGCAAGCGCAGATCGTAAAGTTGACTCACGACGCAATTCCCTTCCTGGCAGCATTGACGCCCGGGCCTGGCCATCACCGGGCGGGGTTCGTTAGTCCTATCGGGAAGATTTTGGCGAAACCTTAATTTGCTGCGGTGGCTCGTAGACTACCGGGAGTTGGTCAGTGTGAAATTCACGCGCTTACCCGTCTTGGGTGGAGCACGCCCTGAGGCGTGCATATTTGCAGCCCCAATTCGATACGCGCTTTAGCGCCTGAGGTAAGTCTACCCCTAACCTCAGCGGCTGAAGCCGAGACATTTAGAGGACCTCAACTGCACGCCTGAAGGCGTGCTCCACCCAAGATCAGTTGATCAGAATTTCAGACTGACCCATTACGGGAGACCGGGTGGACTTGCCGCTGGGCGCCTGCTTCCGGTAAGATCAAATATCCGGCTTACGTCGAGATTCCTCAGCAAGGATTACAGCAAAGCATGGCAGATCATTATTCGGCGCTCAAGCGTGCGCGACAGACCGAGACCAAAACAACCACCAACCGCGCCAACAAGTCGCGCCTGCGCGGAGCGCTGCGTTCGCTGAAAGAGGCCATTGCCAAGGGCGACAAGGAAGCTGCCCAGAGTGCCTATCGTGCAACCGTTTCCGTAGTGGACAAAGGCGTGCAGAAGGGCGTTCTCCACAAGAACACCGCCAGTCGCTACAAGTCCCGCCTGAGCAAACGGGTGAAGGCCGTCGGCGCGAAGTAGGGGCGCACTAGATCGAAGGGAACCGCAGCGTTTCTGTTCCCCTACCAATCTCCCACGACCCGAATCTTCCCAACAAGCCACAAGTTTCTTCGCAGCGGTGAAGGAACCTATCTGTTGGCGAGGGTTCGGACTTCCGCTAAACCAAGCAGTCGCTGATCCGCCGTGGCCAATACCAAGTCCAGGACTTGCGCGGTGGCCGCGAGCATCCGATCAGCCGGATCCTGATGTAGGGGAAGACGGCTGGCCGCCAGTGCGATCTCGTGCGTGAGCGGCGCCTCCCTTGTAACCGCAGTCGCATCCCGCAGCCACTGGTCTATGTCGGCGGGAAGCCGGATTCTGCCTTTGCTATGCAGCGTTAGCGCTTCCCAGGTGCTAATGGGAGATAGCCAGAGGTCGTTCGCCGGACTGCGCAACTCGCGCAGAAGCCTCGGCCCAAGCCGTCTCGGTTCAAGATATGCCCATAGCCAGATGTGGGTGTCGAGCAATATCCTCAATCGCGCAGCGCCTCCCAGTCGTCCGGATCGTTGGCGGGAGAAATGATGTCGCCCAGAATCTTCGCCGTGCCTTTACCGGAGCCAATCCAGGCATTGCGATCCATTTGTACTTCCGCCGGCGGCACGACGTCGGCGACCGCCTTTCCGAAGCGGGTTACCCGAATGGGCTGCCTGGTCTTGCAGACCTGCTGTAACAGCGAGAGGCACTTGGCCTTGAATTCCGAGATGGCGATTTGTTGCATAACACATATTAGCCCATAATTTTAACCATAGTCAAATTAATGGTCAATACGGACGGCAGGCCGATGAATGCCGGAAATGTTGTCATCACCAGGACGCCTTCAGGCCGACGAGGGACCTGCTTTTCGTCGCCTCGGGAAGGAGCTCTCCTCGGCACACAAACCATAGATCCCTCGCTTCGCTCGTGATGACAATTCTGGGCGGGTCGTTGCGGCATTGGCTACGTGCCTGTGTCGCCGGGCTGAAGCCCGGCTCTGCGTTCAAGAGCGGCTAGGGACGCTGCGCTGAAGCGCCGCTCTACCCGAGCTACGTCACTTCGCTGCGGCTAGTCGCTCCGCATGCAATTGCTGCAACGCATACACCTTGGCTTCGCCGCGTTGCAGTGCGGCGATGCCGTCGCAGGCAGCCTTTGCGGCGGAGAGCGTGGTGATGGTGGGGATGCGGGCCATGACGGCGGCGCGGCGGATGGCCTTCTCGTCGAACCAGGGCTCGACGCCGTGCGGCGTGTTGATGATGAGATGAATGCGCTCGCCTTTGATCAGGTCGACGACATTCGGCCGACCTTCCTTCACTTTGTAGACGCGCTCGACGCGCAGGCCCGCATGCTCCAGCACGCGCGCGGTGCCGTGGGTTGCCACGATGCTGAAGCCGAGTTCGACGAAGCGCCGCGCCAGCTCAGGCATGAACGGCTTGTCGCGATCGTTGCCGCTCATGAAGACCGTGCCCGTCGTCGGCAGCGTCTGTCCGGCAGCGGTTTGCGCCTTGGCGAAGGCCTCGCCGAAGTTGTCGGCGACGCCCATGACTTCGCCGGTGGACTTCATCTCGGGGCCGAGCACGGTGTCGACGCCGGGAAACTTTCCCCACGGAAACACGGGAGACTTAACAAAATAAAAGTTGCCGGTGTCGAGGTCGCTTTGGCGCTCGATATTTTCGGGCAGAAACTCGCGCAGCTTGCGGCCAGTCATCAGGCGAGCGGCAATCTTCGCCAGCGGTATGCCCGTCGCCTTCGATACGTAGGGCACGGTGCGCGAGGCGCGCGGGTTGACCTCGATGACATACACGCGGTTGCGCTGGATGGCGTACTGCACATTCATCAACCCAATGACCTTGAGCGCGCGGGCGAGCTGGAAGGTGTATTGGCGAATCGTGTTCAGCAGATGCTTGGGAATATCGACCGCCGGCAGCACGCAGGACGAATCGCCGGAGTGAATGCCGGCTTCCTCGATGTGCTGCATGATGCCGCCGATGACGACGTCCTCGCCATCGGAGATGGCATCGACATCGATCTCGGTTGCCGACTCGAGGAAGTGATCGATGAGCACCGGGCGCTCCTGCGAATACTCGACTGCTTCCTTCATGTACTGAGTAAGCGAGTCGTCGTCGTAGGCGAGGACCATGGCGCGCCCGCCAAGAACGTAGGAGGGCCGCACCAGCACCGGATACGAGATGCGATTGGCATTGGCCAGCGCTTCTTCCACGGTGGCTGCGGTTGCGCCGCGCGGTTGCGGAATCGAGAGCTCTTCCAGCAGTTTGCCAAAGCGACGGCGATCTTCAGCGAGATCGATGTTCTCGGGCGAGGTGCCGATGATGGGCACACCGGCAGCCTTGAGTGGCAGGGCGAGGTTGAGCGGCGTCTGCCCGCCGAACTGCACGATGACACCGATGGGCGCCCCGCCTGACGCCTCGTGCTCGTAGACAGCCATCACGTCTTCGTAGGTGAGCGGCTCGAAGTAGAGACGGTCGCTGGTGTCGTAGTCGGTGGAGACGGTCTCAGGATTGCAATTGATCATGATGGTCTCGTAACCATCTTCGCGCAGCGCAAAAGCCGCGTGACAGCAGCAGTAATCGAACTCGATTCCCTGGCCGATGCGGTTGGGGCCGCTGCCCAGAATGATGACTTTCTTGCGATCGGTCGGCGCGGCCTCGTCCTCTTCTTCGTAGGTCGAGTAGAGGTACGGCGTGTAGCTTTCGAACTCGGCGGCGCAGGTGTCGACGCGTTTGAAGACCGGGCGAACGTTGTGTTCCTTGCGGAGCTGGCGGATCTTCTCGGCAGCGGCGCGGGTCGGGGTCCCCGGCGCGCCCGCTGTTGGCGTGCTGGGGTGACGGTCGTTCTTCATGTTCAGCGCTTCGCCCAGGCGCGCATCGGAGAAGCCCATGCGCTTGATCTCGCGCAGGCGCTCGGCGTCGATGGGCTCGGTGCCCAGCTTGGCCTGCACATCGGAAATTTCTTTGAGCTGATGCAGGAACCAGGGATCGATGTTGGTCATCTGCGCGATCTCGCGGACGCTCATGTCCTGCGATAGCGCGTAGCGAATGTATTGAAGGCGCTCGGGATGCGGCGTAACTAACCGTTTAGTTAAGATACGCGGTTCGATCTCGTCGGCGTCGACGCGCTTGCCGGTCTCGAGCGAGCGCACAGCTTTCAGCAGCGCTTGCTTGAAGGTGCGGCCAATGGCCATCACTTCGCCGACCGACTTCATCTGCGGACCGAGCGATTCATCTGCGCCGGGGAATTTCTCGAACTGCCACTTGGGAATTTTAACGACAACGTAGTCGAGCGTCGGCTCGAAGCAGGCCGGTGTCTTGCGCGTGATGTCGTTGGTGATCTCGTCGAGGGTGTAGCCGACGGCGAGCTTGGCCGCGATCTTCGCGATCGGAAAGCCGGTGGCCTTCGACGCCAGCGCCGAGGAGCGCGAGACGCGCGGATTCATTTCGATGACCACCATGCGGCCGTTGTGGGGATCGACGGCGAACTGGATGTTCGACCCGCCGGTCTCGACGCCGATCTCGCGGATGACGGCGATGGCCGCATCGCGCATGGCCTGGTACTCGCGATCGGTGAGCGTCTGTGCGGGAGCGACGGTGATGGAGTCGCCCGTGTGCGTGCCCATGGGATCGAAATTCTCGATGGAGCAGATGATGATGACGTTGTCGGCGAGATCGCGCATCACTTCCAGCTCGTACTCCTTCCACCCGAGCACGGATTCTTCCAGCAGCACTTCGTGGACGGGCGAGAGATCGAGTCCGCGGGCGAGCAGTTCCAGCAGTTCGTCGCGGTTGTAGGCGATGCCGCCGCCGGTGCCCCCAAGCGTGAACGATGGCCGCAGGATCACCGGGAAGCCGATCTTGCTGCTGAAGTCGATGCCGTCTTTCAGATTGTTGACCAGCGACGATTTCGGCACGTCGAGGCCGATGGCGGTCATCGCGTCTTTGAAGAGCAGGCGGTCTTCGGCCTTCTTGATCGCTCCAAGCTGCGCGCCGATGAGTTGCACGTTGTACTTTTCAAGCACGCCGCCATCGGCCAGTTCAACTGCGAGGTTCAGAGCGGTTTGTCCGCCCACCGTCGGCAAGAGCGCAAATACGCCGGAACGGCCGTCAGAGGTCAGCATCTCGGCTTCGACGCGGATGATCTCTTCCAGATAGGTGCGGGTGAGCGGCTCGATGTAGGTGCGGTCAGCCATCTCCGGATCGGTCATGATGGTGGCCGGGTTGGAGTTGGCCAGGACCACTTCGTAGCCTTCGGACTTGAGCGCCTTGCAGGCCTGCGCGCCGGAGTAGTCGAACTCCGCCGACTGGCCAATGACGATGGGCCCGGAGCCGATGATGAGCACTTTCGCGATGTCGTTGCGGCGTGGCATGAGTTAGTTCTTCGTCACCAGCAGTTCGTCTGACTCAGCAATGCTGACTGCGCTACCAGAGTTGTCATCACGAGCGAAGCGAGGGATCTGCTTTTGAAGGGGCGCGGCTTTAGCCGCGCCGTAAGACTCTCTTTTGCGAGTGGCTTTAGCCACTCCACCAGTTTGCGGCCAACTGGATTGCGGTGAATGTAATCAACATGAATGTGGTAGTCCTCAGCATCGCGAACCCGGTGATCCGAAAATCCAACCTGCCAAATCTCCATCGGGGATTGCAGTTCTTTCTTCACTCGGAAGGAAAACCCGCCTTTTATAAATTGGACCGCCCTCTCCAATGTGACTGAAGGCGTTATCAGGATGTGAAAGTGCTCGGGCATAAGAACATACTCGTGTAGACGATAGGCGCAGCCTCGATAGGAGTGTAGGGTTTCTGTGAACAGCTCAGCCCATCTCTCATTTCGAAAGAGCATCCGTCTTTGCCAAGTCTGCGAGGTGACAAAGTATGTGTGACCGGAGGCTGTTTGCTGTCGAGTCGGTCTCAAATCGGGGTCCCTCAGGGGCTAAAGCCCAGATTCTAATTGGCACTTTCGGCGCGCCTAAAGGCGCGCCCCTTCGAAAGCAGTTACCTTCTGCCTTTCACTTCCCCTTCCACTCCTCCATCATCTTCACAAAGTCTTTGAACAGGTAGTGCGAGTCGTGCGGGCCGGGTGAGGCCTCGGGGTGGTACTGCACGCTGAAGAGCGGCAGCGAGCGGTGTCGCAGGCCCTCAAGCGTGTTGTCGTTCAGGTCGATGTGCGTCAGCTCGACCTCGCTCTGCTTCAACGAGTCGGGATCGACGGCGAAGTTGTGATTGTGAGCGGTGATTTCGACTTTGCCGTTGGTCAGATGCTTTACCGGATGATTGCCGCCGTGATGGCCGAACTTGAGCTTGTAGGTCTTGCCACCGAGGGCCAGGCCGACCAACTGATGGCCGAGGCAGATGCCGAAGATGGGCACACGGCCCATCATCTGACGAATGCTCTCCTGCGCGTAGGTCACGGGCTCGGGATCGCCCGGACCATTCGACAGAAAAACTCCGTCAGGCTTGAGCGCGAGTACGTCTTCGGAAGTGGTTGTCGCCGGGACGACAGTTACGGTGCAACACTCGCCCACCAGGCGGCGCAGGATGTTGTGCTTGATGCCGTAATCGTAGGCGACGACGTGGTATTTCGGCGGGGCATCTTTCACGCCGACGACTTCGGTGGGCTCATGCGAGCGTACGCCTTCATCCCACTGATAGACACTGCGCGTGGTGACTTCCTTCGCCAGGTCGGTGCCATCCATCTTCGGAATGGAGCGCGCCTTGGCGATTAGCTTGTCGGTATCGGTCTCCAGCATGGAGATGACGCCGCGCATGACGCCGTGATCGCGCAAGTGCCGCACCAGCGCGCGAGTGTCGATTTCGGCGAGCACGGGAACTTTGTAGCGTTCCAGATACTCTTCCGCGACCTCCTGCGAGCGCCAGTTGGAACTCACACGCGAAAACTCGCGCACGATCAGGCCTTCGATGTAAGGGCGCGTGGATTCGTTGTCGTCGGAGTTGGTGCCGTAATTGCCGATTTCAGGATTGGTGAGGACTACGATCTGGCCGGCGTAAGAGGGGTCGGTGAAAATTTCCTGGTATCCCGTGATGGAGGTGTTAAAAACAACTTCCCCGTAACATTCACCTTTAGCTCCGTAGCCTTTGCCGCGGAAGATCCTACCATCTTCCAGCGCAAGGATTGCCTGCATTGCATCTCCGGGGAGTGGATTTTAATGATTTTATCAGGGAAAGAGCGCGCGCATAAGAGTAGACGGTGAGAAATCGTAAAGTGCACAATCTGTCGTGCAGATTTCGGGTGAGTGGGTGACGAGTGGCGAAAAGCAGATCCCTCGTCCGGCTGAAGTGAGTGCGTGAGAACCAGTGTCGTCCCCGGGGGACTCGGCTATGTTTTCCCCTTCACCCAGCGCTTCCGCGCTGGGCTATCCTATTTTCGCCCTTTCGGGCCCAGATTCCGCCATCTCCGAGACTTCGGGGCATGGCTAAGGCGGTGCTCTACAAGGCGAAGAAGAAGAAAAGGCCCGCAATCATGGGAGATCGCGGGCGCGAAAAGTGATTGCTTAAGAGTTGGTCAAGTCACGGCGAGGTCCCTCAGCGGCTAAAGCCGTATTCCTCACAGGGCACTTACGGACGGCCTAAAGGCCGTCCCCTTCAAAGCAGCCGGACTTGATCAGAGTTCCCTTACGCTGCTTTGGCTTCCACGTTGACGGTGTTGGCGATTTCCGACAATTTCTTGTCGGCCTCCTCCTCTTCGTCCAGGGTTTGCTGGAGCAGGCTCGCCATTTGCTGGTGACCCAGCAGCTTGGCGTAGGTGCGGACGGTGCCGTAGCCGGCCATCTCGTAGTGTTCGACGCGCTGCGCGGCGCTAATGATTCCAGCGTCCACGGTGCTGGGATCGCCGCCCGCCGACACGATTTCGTCACCTTCTTTGATCACGCCCTTCATGCCTTTACAGGTTTCGCCAGTCGGCTTCTCGCCCAGCGTATGGAAGATAGTGTCCAACCGCGAAATCTGCTGTTTGGTGACGCTGAGGTGCTCTTGCAACGCGTGCTTCAGCTCCGGATGGTTGGCCGCATCGATGAGCTTGGGTAGCGCGTCCGTGATCTGGTTTTCTGCATCGTAAAGGTCGCGCAATTCCTTGACGAACAGTTGTTGCAGGTTTTCGAGCTTCATTGAGAACAATGACATTACTGCCTCCAAAGTCTTAGAGTCTGGCTATAGGATGACGTGCGACGCGCAAGTGTTGGTTCGGGGATGGAATAAAGAACGAGAGACCGTCGAAAAAGTCATTTTGCCAAAATGTGGAGCAGTCCGGCCATCCAGGAGACGGCGCAAGCCGCGATTACGGCGATCAAGATCCACGCCGGCCCTGCGGTGGAGTCAGCCGCGGCCTCGGGCTTGCGCTTCCAGGGCTTCAGGATCAGCGCGGCAAGCCCGAGGAAAACCGGGCCGCCCAGCAGGAGCAAGGCATCTTCCAGCGGTTTACCGAGGTTGCCGTACCGCGTGGCTGCCTCGATGATCTCGATGGCGAGGAATCCGACGATGAAGACTTCCAGCCACTCCAATCGGCTACGGAGTTTGTCGATGATGCTGGAGTGGTCTTCCATGAGTCGTGTCTGCTCAGCCAGTTGGCGGCGGCGAAGCTGCTCGGCGGTAGTTTGGTTCAGGTCGCGCAAAGTAGCGATAAGTTGGTCAACGCCGATGCCGTCGGCGAAGCGGCGAAGGAGAGCAAGATGCTGCAAGGTGAGGAAGCGCTGGATGAAAGCGGCGCGGCGAGTCAAGTCTTCGCCGCGGGAGACGATCGTCTCCAGGGAAACGGTGGCATCGGTTCCTGCCGATGATCGAGCGGCATGAGTCGGAGTGTCGGACGGGTCGCCGAAGATTTTCACATCTGATACGAACTGGCCGATATCGCGAGCGAGAGATAGGACGCCGGCGAAATGAACGCAAAGTTCCTGTGACTTCCGATCGGCTGGAGCGCGGGGCAAGACTTTTTGCGCGACTGCCAGGCCTCGATCTCCCCAAACACCGACGCTGTCCGGGGCCACCACCAGATGACGGTCAATGAAGTCAGCCGGCTTCAAGCCCGGCTGCTCGGGATAGAGCACCTGCCAGAGCATCTCGCCGATTTGTTCAGCCAGGCTACGCCGCATTTCAAGAAGATCCCCTGAATCGATTGGGACATCGAGGCGCAGACCGACTGAAGCAAAGCGGAAGGAGCCGTCCTGCGGCGGAGGAATTTGCAGCGGAGCATTGAGATCGAACTTTCGAGAAGCATCGTCGGGATGGTGTCTAAGCCTTCCCGCCAGGTCTTCCGATGCGGAGCAATCGATAATCGTCACTTGCGGTCCGGCGACCAGGGATTCCGCGGAATAGACGGGGTTCTCAAGCTCGGTGCGAACTTCTTCGACGATGGCGTCGTCGCGCAGATCGCTGCGCGAGCCGGGCGGCCCGATCACGGTGCTGCGATTGGGCGTGCGGACCACGGTGCCGAAGCTGTTCGGTCCGCCGAACCACGGGTCGGCAAGAAGCGTGTCGGTTGCCGCCCGCTGGTCCGCGCCGGGTGCGACATAGAAGGCCACAGGCGCATCCGATTTCTGCTCTTGTGCTCGCAACGCCTCTACCTCCTTGGTCTGTAAGCGCGACCACACGGTGTAAAGGTGCCGCCCATCAGCCCGCTCGCGATCAATGGAAAAAACGTAATCGGTATGGTTGAGGGTTCCGCTGGGGCGACCGTTGGAATCGGCGATTGCGGTGAACTCAAAACCCGCACCAAGCGAGGAATTCTCCACGTCGAGCCGGGCCCACTCTTGGAATAACAGACACTCCGGATCGCGAAGATAAATTCCGCTGGTCGGAATACGAAAGGTATCGGCCAGCAGAAGGTTTCCGGTGCCCGCCTCGGCTGGCCCGAAGTGTTCCTGCAAGGAAGCTATATCTTTCGGGCGCTTGAAGAAATTCGGGGACGGCGCCTCCGACTGCGGCAAGTAGACGATCGATTTGCGGGCACGGCGGAGGTCGCGCTCGTAGGCCTCAGACTCGCGATCCAGCATGGCGAACTCAGGAGGGAAGACAGCACTGCCTTCCAGGACGGAATCAAAAATCGGATTGAGATGCTTTTGCTGGATGGATGCTTTGACCTCGTCGAAGAATTCGGTAGCGCCGCTAGTCTCGCTGAAGTAATCGCGGCCACGTTTCAGCGCGGCGTCGAGAATTGAGTTCAGGGCGCGTTGTCGCGGACAACTGATGCGGCGACGGGCGTCCAGGGCTGAGGCAAAACTGGCGAGCAGCACCGGCCAGCGATGCTCGGGCGGTATTCGGGTGAGATCGGGGTTGAACCAGTCGATCCTGGGTGCGGGCTTCTGCGGCAGGTCGAGCCAGCCCTCGGGATGCAATCCGTAACTGGCCCAATCGATTGCGGCATCGGAGCTTTCGATGATCCAGCGCGCCAGATACATCGAGCAAAAGGCATCGAAATCTGGCTGCTGATGCGTGACGAGCCAGAGGATGTCGGATTCCTGTTGCGCAAATCTGTCGCGAATGAGTTGCGCTTTGTGGAGAACAGCCGCTGACGCGGAAGGGAACTGGCCGTCGCAGGGAAAGTGATGATCGATGACCGCTAGTGGCTCGTTGCTTCCCAAGCAAGTACCACCGACGTCGACTGCGAGTTCGTTGGCAAAAAGCGTCCGCGGAGATTCTGCCGCGGCGTCTCGGAGGCGAGGATCGCCAGTGAATACGGTTCCGAAATCGACGTACCGATACCTGAAGCTGGGCGCCATTTGTGTGACTCTGGGAGAAACCGGGGTGGGAAAGAGATTTTAGCACGCGCGGGCGAAGAGAGCAGATGAAAATTCGCGCAAAGGACGGGGATGCATGCGCGGAAAAGTTCGAAAAGCAGATCTCCCGTCGGGCCGGGCCCACCCCGCCAAGCGCAAAAACGGCGCTCGGGGGGGGCCTGGTCGGCCTCTCTCGTGATGCCAAGCATAAGGACTGCTAGCTCAGCAATGACTCGGTGATGTCGAGCCATTCCTGTTCGAACGAGGTTCTAGCGGGAGTCTTATCGGCACGCTTATACCAATAGCCGGCGTTGGATGAGTCGCCTTCCTTGCGATGCAGGTAGGCGTGGACCCATGCGCCGGCCGGACCTTCGTCCTGTTGGGCGGCGTCGTGAGCGCGATTCCAGTCGCCCTTGGCGTCCCACCACAATCCGGCGAGGGCGGAGCTGAACTCACGAGGCGGCTCGTCGCGAATCAGGGAGTCGCGGAACTCTTGCAAGGTCATGAGGGATAGATTAGCAAAACAAGATGAATCTGGAATGAAACCGGGCAAGAGGAATGGCGCCGGCTGAAGTCGGCCCGGATACGAAAGAGGGTTTGGTGTCGAACGGCCTAAAGGCCGTCCCCCTTCACTCTGCTCTAGTTGGCGGGGACTGCCGCAGTGTCGCCGACGAAATCGACCGCTGGTTTGTGTGGGATGATGCCTGCGCTGTAACCCATTTCCAACAGCTTGGTGATTGCTTCGCGGCCGTCCTTGCCGTAGTCCAGGGTCCGCTCGTTCACGTACATGCCGACGAACTTGTCCACCATCTGCGGTTCCAGATCGCGGGCGAACTGCATGGCATACTGCAAGGCCTCGTCACGGTTGTCGAGAGCGTAGCGAATGCTGTCGCGCAGAGCAGTGCAGCAGGCAGCCATCAAGTCCGGGCCCAGGTCGCGGCGGATGGCGTTGCCGCCCAGAGGCAGCGGCAGACCCGTCTGATCGCGCCACCACTTGCCCATATCCACAATCTTGTGCAGGCCTGATTTGTTGAAGGTCAGCTGTCCTTCGTGAATGATGAGCCCGGCTTCGTACTTGCCCTCCAGCACTTTGGGAACGATCTGGTCGAAGGGAACAACTTCGGTGGCGATGTCGGGCGCGAACAGCTTGAGCACGAGATACGCAGTGGTCATGGTTCCCGGCACTGCAATCTTCAGCTGCTTGAGTTCGTCGAGCGAAATATTGCGCGGGGCGACGATCATGGGACCATAGCCTTCGCCGACGCTGCCGCCGGTGGGCATCATCGCGTACTTGTCCTGAATGTAGGGATAGGCGTGAAAGGAAATGGCGGTGATGTCGTAGAAGCCTTCCAGGGCCTTGCGGTTGAGGGTCTCGATATCGCACAGGCTATGGGTGAACTTCACGTCGGGAACGCGAATTTTGCTGGTCGCCATGCCATAGAACATGAAAGCGTCGTCAGAGTCGGGACTATGCGCGACGGAGATTTCGCGAGGGCCTTTTCCGGATCTATGGGTCATAAGAGTGCGATCGCTCAGGCGATGCCTGAGTTCAAGATTACAGGCTGCGGAAAATCACGGCAAATGACGCAGCGGAGGTTACAAGCTCCGACGCAAACGAAGGGCAGCGGCCGCGGCGATCATGACCTTCGAAACTTCGGCGAAGAAGAACGGATACAGTCCAAAGAATGCAGCCTGCCGCCAACTGTGGGTTATGACTGCAAGCCAGCCGATGCCGGCGGCAAACAGAACCACTTCGGCGATCACTGCGCCCGTCAGATTGCGAAGAAAGCTGGGCTGCCCGTGTTCAGCAATCCAACCAGCCACGAACGCGATCACCGGATAAGCCCACAAATACCCACCGGTGGGGCCTAGCAGCTGGGCGAAACTTCCTGGACCCGCCGAGGCGAAGACCGGCAATCCCATCGCTCCCCAGGATAAGTAAAGCGCGGCGGCGGCGAACCCACGACGGCTGCCCAGGGAGAGACCTACCAGCAGCACTCCGAAGTTGGCCAAGGTGAGAGGCACGGGCGTGAAGGGCAGGGGCAGCGTGAGGCGCGCGCAGACGGCAATGACTGCGCTGGCGCAGATCACGATGGCGATTTGTTTGACCAGGCGAAGCGGCTGCTCGGCGACCTGCGAATCGATATGAAGTGCTTTCGACATTTCAGCCTCCCAATATCAGGACAAAACTGCTAAGGGCGCTTCTCTTCGACGGCGTTGTCACCGTTTGAACCCGCGTTCCCTGTACCAACGTTCTCCAAATGAACGTTTCCCAGGTGAACTGGGGCCGCGACCGGCTCCTCGATCCCAACCACCTGAGGCGCAGGATTGGTGCCTGGTTGCTCGCGAAGGTGCCGCTTGACGCGGAAATGTATCGCCAGAATAACGGCGACAACGGCCACAGTGCATAGCACCAGGACCGTGAAGAAAACTTTGATGACCACTGAGACTTAGGATAACAGAAGGTGGGCCGTTCCCGAATGAAGGACTCGGTGCCACGAGGCCAAGAACAGCCCGCGACGGAGGAACGTAGCTCTCGATGAAAAATCGCTTAACGGCGTCGCGAACAGGCGAGAGAGGTGTACGATGGTGCTGTTTTCGCGGTCAAAAAGGAAACTCCGGATTAGACCGTGAGGCTCCCGAGACCGTTGTCGGCCTGGTTCCATCGGGCCATGACGAGCTTTCGCGATATACTGCGCGCCGGTTGGCAGCAAACAAAACAGTGCTGGTTAAACATTCCAGGGAGGGTTTTCATGGTGGACCTTAGACAACTTCGGAAGTTGACGCCCGGGCTAAGCGTGGGCGCGATTACTGCTGCGCTGACGGTGGCGATTGTGTTTGCGTTGGCAGTGGTCACTACCGGCGCGGCGCACGCACAAAGCTTTCAGCTGGTTTACACCTTCAGCGGCGGACTGGATGGGGGTCAGCCCTATTCCGGTTTGACCATGAATAGCAAAGGAGACCTGTTCGGCACAACCCATACCGGCAACCAGGGCATCAATTGGGGCCAGGTCTATGCGTTGCGACGCAGCGGATCAAGCTATACCTTTGCCGATCTTGCCCTTTTCGACGGTACTCTACAAGCCCCTGCGGTCTTCGGCCCGGATGGCACTTTCTACAGCACCAGCCCGAATAACCTGTCCAACTACCACCATGGCTATGTTCTTAACGTCAGCCCCTCAGCCTCCGTTATTTGTAACGGCATCCCCTGCCTCTGGGACGCAAATGTAATCTATGTCTTCTCGGGCGGCGGTGATGGAGGTACTCCTAACTATGGTGCTCTGATTTTCGACCAGGCAGGCAACATGTACGGGACCACTTCGCTTGGAGGTAGCGGCGACGGTGTGGTTTACGAAATGATGGGTTCCGGTACGAACTGGACGGAGCAGGCTCTTCACGCCTTCTCCGGCAGCCCCGACGGAGCCACTCCTTTTAGCGGAGTTAGCTTCGACAACGCCGGCAATCTCTATGGCACGACGACGGCGGGCGGCGCATCCGGGAACGGCGCGGTGTATGAACTGTCGCCCTCGGGGAGTGGCTGGACGGAGCGAGTCATCTACAGTTTCACCGGGGGCAGCGACGGAAGCTACCCCACGGCTGGGCTGATCTTCGACGGGTCCGGCAACCTTTACGGCGCTACCAATGTGGGCGGCACAGGTGGCGGCGGTACAGTTTTCGAGTTGTCCCCCTCCGGCAGCGGTTGGACCTATAGCCTGATTTACAGCTTTACGGGAGGCGCCAATTGTGGGCCGTGGAGCTCTCTCACCCTGAACGGAGGCAACCTCTACGGTACGACGGTGTGCGATGGGTCAAATAGCGCTGGTAACGTTTTCGAGCTGTCACCCTCAGGTAACAGTTGGACCTACAGCTCGCTATACGACTTCACCGGCGGCACCGACGGGAAATTCCCTTACGGTAGCGTGCTATTCGACCCGGCGGGAAACCTTTATGGCACTACATTACGTGGCGGCACATTTTTACAGGGTGTCGTCTGGAAGATCACGCCGTAAGGCAACGGTTAAGAGATTGTTTCCTTAAGAACAGCCCGCGAGGGCTGAACAATCGTAGCCGAGGACGTGAGAGGCGGTTACGAAACTGTGCCGTCCCAACGGGGCTCGGCGATTTTTTCCCCACTCTACCCAGCACTGCGCCTTCGGCTCCGTGCTGGGCTAGACGGTTTCGCGCCTACGGCGCCTCTTTTTGTTTGCGCTTGGCCCACCGCTGCGACCACGATGGCGTTTCGTAACCGCCTCGTGAGCGCTGGAAGAATTTGAAACAAATTACCAAGTCCTTTCCAGGCACGGCACAAACCATTTGCCGTCCTACCGCACTTTTTGCGATAAATCTCAGCTCACCCAGGACTCCACCACCCCAAGAACCGCAAATTCTCCAGTTGTCGGGGACCCCGGTCACGTCCTGGGCTACGATTGTGTCGCCCTTCGGGCTGGCGTTGTTGAAGTCGAAGCGGAATCGATGGCCGGAGCTGGTGAGTCGAGAATATTCGGCGGGCGGGAACAAGTGTTCTCAGCCCAGGTTAGCGTCCAAAAGAAGGACGCTAACCTGGAGCACCAGCCTCAGAAGGGAGCGACAGGGAGGGTTAACGGATAACTTACGGCATGCCGATTTTGCGCCCGCTAGCGATGAAGGGGATGGCCACTAAGACGTAAGCCGAGTCGAAGAAACGTTCTGGGGCTCAATTTCGTATTATCTGGAAGCGCTTTTGGTAGCGTGATCTCGCAAAGCGGAGCAGGAGCCATGGGCACAACCGTCGTGACGCAAGCTATCGCGGAAGTCTCGCCGCGTTTCAAGGCTAGGATCGCCGGCGTCTGTGAATTCCTCGAGGGCCTGACCTCGGCTTGGGGTCAAGTCCTGGTCCTCGGCGGACTGGTTGTAGCTGGCGATGCCGCAGCCACGGCTCGCAACATAATGGCACACGAATTGCTGTTTCGATTGGGCTTTGCGTCTTGCCTCATCGCCGTCCTGTTTCATATCGCCTGGGCATTTCTCTTCTATGATTTGTTCCAAGCTGTCAATAGGAAGCTCTCGGCGGTTGCAGCCGCCGTCATTCTCGTGGGTTGTGCCATCCAAGCTGTTACTTGCCTGCTGTATCTGGCGCCGCTGCTCTTCTTGCGGACTGCGGATTCGGTCAGTGCATTTACGACCGCGCAGTTGCAGCAATTAGCGCTGAGGTTCGTCGATTTGAATGGGCAGGCCTTCGATCTCTACCTCGTGTTTTTTGGGTTCTGGTGCATCCTGATCGGCTATCTTATTTTTCGATCGAGGTTCATGCCCCGCATTCTGGGAGTTCTGTTGGCGATTTCCGGTCTGGGCTGGGCAATGTTTCTGGCACCCCCGTTCGCCCACCATATGTTTCCCTACATCGCCGCCGCCTCTGCCGTCGGGGAAATACCATTGCAGTTGTGGCTTCTGGTCTTCGGCGTCAACAATCAACGGTGGCACGAGCAAGCACGCATCAGCATGGCGCACTGACAAAGGGAGTCCCTCGCTAACTGTCGAGAATTATTGCGCGTGATGCAGTTGCTTCCGCAAGGCTTCTATGCGCCCCGCGCGGTATTCAGCTAGGCCTGTGAACTCCCAGGGGTTGGTGGCCCAGTCCGCACGTCCGCGCACGAGTAGGTTCTCGGCGGGATCTAGCGAGCCTGCTCCTCAGGGAACGGTCCGCGGCAGTCCTCCGCGTTCTTGGAAGGAATTTGCTTCCGTGTCGTCCAATGCTCGGGGCCGGCCAAGCGATCAATCGCGTCCTCCAGTTTACGGACACTGGCAGGCATACCTACAAGATTTCCGCCATAGTCGGCGATGCATTTGCCTATGTTATCGAAAGCAATCGCGGTAGTGTAAGTCGGAAGGTCGGTGCCATCGACGAGGTATTCGCGGTTCAGGCGAAAATAATCGGTCGCGCGGAACTGTGCAACGAGTTCGCGAACCGAGCTTACCGGAATCGTGCCCCGCCACTGGCCGCAGTACTTCGCATACCAACTGCCGTCGTAGGTTACATCGCCGTCGCCGCGCACCTCAATGCTGTACTGCGGACATGTGCCGAAGCAGCCGGTCCGGTCGAGATTCATGCGCAGCGATTTGAAATCGCGGATCTCCAGAAAGTCGGTGTGCTTTGTGGGTTGCGCGCCCGTCCGGCAGGGAGTCATAACCTGCGCCACCATAGCCCCGTTCAGCACGCAAGCGCTGCCAATCAGCGTGAGCCAGCGTCTCATTGTGGTTTGCCTCGCAGCCATAGCTTCAGACGGCGCACGCTCGAATTCGTCTCGATCCGAAACTTGTGGTCTCGACGGAAATGCTGGTGGACGCTCCGCTCGGGATGACAAAATCCAGTTGTCAGTGGGCAGTAGAGTAAGAGGCAACTAACATCTGACCTGATAGCTGATAGCTGCCAACTGCCAACCGGCAACTGCTCCTACACTCCGACGGGAAATGGTTTGGGGCTGCGTTCTTCGGCGCGTTCGCGGACCAGGCTGTCGAAGCGGCCCTGCAACAGCGACATCAATCCGGTGTACCAATATCCAAAGACGAACAGCACCAGAAATGGTACGGTGATGAAGTTCTCATTGGCGATGGCGTACCAGACCGTCATAGCGAAATAGGTGCCGACCAGCAACTCGAGATACGGAATCCAGCCCAGACGCTTGCGATACTTTTTAGCGGCGACGGCTTTGTCGGCCTTATTGACGACGCGGTACTTGGGCGTGCGCGCAAATGCTGTCTGATGTCCAATGAGCGCTTCGATTACGGCCTTGCTGTTGGTCAGCGTCAGGCCGATGCCGAGCGCCATCAGCGCCGGCAAGAAGAGGAAAGTGCGATACCAGGTCTTGGGAAACAGTTCCTTCTGCGAGACGAGATAGAAGCTGGAGATGGAAAACGTGGACGCCAGAAACAGCGGGATGTCAATGTAGAGCATCTGAAACCATCCCTGATAGAAGCGGATGACCATTGCGGGAAGCAGGAGCGTGGAGAGCACTATCATCAGCGGATAGCTGATGTTGGCGGTGAGGTGATACCAGGCTTCAATCTTCTCGCGGCGTGCGACGTTGGCGCGCAGCACCTTCGGCAGATCTTTCTTGGAGCACTGGATGAGGCCTTTCGCCCAGCGCGCCTGCTGCGTTTTGAAAGCAGTCATCTCGATGGGCAACTCGGCCGGACATTCGACGTCCTGCAAGTAGCGGAACTTCCAGCCCGCTAATTGCGAGCGGTAGCTGAGATCGGTGTCCTCGGTGAGCGTGTCGTGCTCCCAACCGCCAGCGTCGTCGATGGCCTTGCGACGCCACATTCCCGCGGTGCCGTTGAAGTTGAAGAAGACGCCAGCGCGCGAACGGCCGCCGTGTTCCAGCACGAAGTGGCCGTCGAGCAGAATGGCTTCCACTTCGGTGAGGAAGGAATAGCTGCGGTTCAGATGGGTCCAGCGAGTTTGCACCATGCCGATGGTGGGATTGGCGAAGTGATGAATCACCTTCATCAGCCATTCGGGCTGCGGGGTGAAGTCGGCGTCGAAGATGGCGACGAACTCACCGGTCGCGTTCTTCAGGCCGGCGTCGAGCGCGCCTGCCTTGTAGCCTTCACGATTGGTGCGATGGTGATGGCTGATGTCGTGTCCCATTGCGGCGTAGCGCTCGACTACGCTGCGAGCCACTTCGACGGTCTCGTCGGTGGAGTCGTCGAGCACCTGGATCTGGAGCCGGTCGCGGGGATATTCCATTTTGCAGACGCAATCCACCAGGCGATCAATGACGTACTGCTCATTGAAGATGGGCAGCTGAATGGTGACGCGCGGCAACTCCGCGAAATGTGACTCGGGCTCCGTGATCTTGTTCTTGCGGTGCTTGTAGTAGAGGTAGACAAGCTGGTAGCGGTGCATCCCGTAAAGCGCCAGCAGAATCAGGACAATGAAATAGGGAATGAGCAACAGCATGTCGAAGGCGTTGGCTTGATACAGGCCCTTGAAGGTGGGATCGAGAAAATGGGCCTTCATGTAATGGCGAAACCCGTGAGGTTCCACCAGCACGCAAACCAGCAGGCTGACGACAGCGTTCAGAAGCATACTCCTTGAAGCAAGCGTCGAAGAACGGCCGGAGCGTAAGCGCCAGCCGAGTTTTACAAAAGCCCTACAAATCAAAATTGTACCTGAGGCGAGGGCGGAAACTAGGTTCCTTCACACCAAAGCGGTATCTCCTGTAGATTGCTGCTACACCTAATGGCGACGAGGGCAGGCCAGCCGAGGTTGTCCCACATTCCATTACAATAGTAGTAGGAAGCAGAAGCAGTCGGCGCGAGAGCAATGCGTATTCCAGCCAAGTTACTTAGCGCAATATTATGTTTGGTGCTCAGCGGTGCGATCTCGCTGAGGGCGCAGACATCGTCTTCTGCCGCTCCAGCAAGTGCAGCGTCCCAGTCCAGCTATCCCGAACAGGCTTACCTGTCGGCGTCGCGTTACGTCAGCCAATACTTTGAC
The DNA here is from genome assembly GCA_050014935.1 of Candidatus Korobacteraceae bacterium. Classification (GTDB taxonomy): domain Bacteria; phylum Acidobacteriota; class Terriglobia; order Terriglobales; family Acidobacteriaceae; genus Bog-257. The sequence continues at coordinate 3,313 of JBEKCJ010000045.1, read as the reverse complement.
TTCAGCTTCAATCTTCCGCCCGACTTGCATCTGCAACCCATCCCGCAGCCGGCGGCGCGCGACGGCAGCATTCAACTATTGGAGCTTGCCGGTCCACCTCCTCTGGATGCCGAGATTTCGATCGCGGCAATTCCGAGCGCTGCCGGCAAGAACCTGGATGCGAAGACGCTGGTGCGCTCCGCACTCGACCAGGAGCTGTATCGCGGCGTGGAAGAGCTGCGGGGATTGTCCAAGGCCAGCATCGCGGGGCATGAATTTTATTTGTTCGAAACGCGCCGCGGCATCGAACAGCACTTCCTGCTGGCAACCACCGCGGGCGATTACGTCCTGCGGATCTTTCTGGCGGCGCACGACGATAAGACAGTGAGGCAACTGGAGTCGTCTTTTGAGCACGCGGTATTTTTCGCGCCTGCGGATTTGCATCAGTACGTGGAAGCCGGCGCGCGGCCTTACGACGGACCCTCCGTCTCCTCTCATCAATTGGAGGCGTTGGAAGCCGATCCGCCCGCCAGTCGCATTGACCCCGGAAAGATCAACGGCGATTTCTACGAGAATCCGACGATCGGCTTCAGCTACCGCATTCCGCAAGGTTGGATCCTGGAGGCCGAAGGCGCCGTGCAACCGGCCGTCGAGCGCGACCGCGCCAAGGAAAACTTCGGGCGGCCTCGCGTGGGCCGCAACGAGCACCGCCTCATGGACGCCTGTAGCCGGACCCTTTTCTCCGTCTGGGCCAGGCGTCCGTCAGCCGACGGCCACATCTCCTATGACGAATTTGGCGAGGTCACGGTTTCCGCGATCGCACTGGCGTGCTTCCCGCGAATGAAGTTTCCGGACAACGTGACCGACCAGCAGGCGGCGAAGGATTTCCTGTTGCAGTTTGGTTTGACTCATCCCATCCTTGACGACATGCGCGATGGCAAAGCCTTCAGCGCCGACGGCAACGTTTTCCTGTCGCTGCAGGGCACGGTCGGGTTTCAAGTGCCGAACGACGAACTTTCGCGGCGTTTGTCGATTGCCTTGCTGGTCACGCAGCGCCGCGGATACCTGCTGACGTGGTTTTTCGCTGCGCCGCACAATCAAGAGTTGCAGACGTTGACCGATGAACGCGTAATCTTCGATTCTGCGCCTCCGGTCAAAGTAGCCGAGGCCTCGAAAGCTGCGGGCGAGACTGCGCCGGGAGCAGCTTCTGACTCGGCTGCAGCTTCGCAAGCCTCCTCTGCTGCCGGCACAAACGGCCCAACTTCGGCGGATGCTGCAGCACCTTCTGATACAAGTTCCGATCAGCAGCAGACGACAGACGCAACGCATCCCTCGCTTCTGCGTCCTGGAGAAACCATGCAGAGCCAGCAAGGCACAGGCACGCCCATCTCGAAGCAGAGACTCTCGCAGTAAGGCTGCCCGATCCGAGAGGCGCGAATCGCTTTGAAGGGGCGCGGCTTCAGCCGCGCCGGCGACACCATCTTGGACGGCGGGCTTCAGCCCCTGCGGGCACTCGAATTCAACTGACATAGAACCGAATTACCTCGGCGGCTAAAGCCGGTATGACTAGACGACTTTACGGCACGCCTGAAGGCGCGCCCCTTCGAGGGAATATCAACAGAGCCACAGAGTTCCTGACTAACCAATCGCAAGGCACAATCGGGCTGCATTCACAACTCCTTTGTAACTTTTCGCTCATTTCCGCGATCCGATCCTTTAGCCGGATCGTACAAGGTAGAGAATGGCGGACGAACAACCAAATCCTATGGAAGAACGCTTCGAGCCGTCCGATCCGAAGCCGAGCACTGCCAACGCGCCGGGCGAAGAAGCACCGAAGTCCCTCGAAGGCGGTGGCGAGAATCCGCGCGAAGAAGCGCCGCAGCGGGAAGAGCCGGCTGCTTATGCTTCGGCTCGCTCTGGTCCTGCCCGCGAAGAAATCCGCGACGTCACTTCGCGCGAGCGTGGACGTATCAATCGCCGCGAACTCCTCAAGCTGGTCCCACTCATCGCCATTGGCGCATTTGCCATCCCCAAGCTACAGGCTCCGTTGTTGCTGGATGGCCTTGCGCTCAGCGACTGGGCCTCCGCCAAGCTGTTCGGGCGTCAGCGGCTGGAGCCAACCTACAGCGATCGTGAGGTCGCGCCCTTCGCTAAGTTTCCCTACAACTACTACGACGTCGTCGATCCTGAAGTCGATCTCGACCACTGGACGTTGACCGTCGAAGGCCTGGTCAGGCGGCCCGGCGAGTACAAGCTGCAACAGATTCGGGCGTTGCCCAAGGTTGTGCAGAACACGCGGCACGTGTGCGTCGAAGGTTGGGACGTAGTCGGCAACTTTGGCGGCACCCGCGCTTCCGACTTCTTGCGCTGGATTGGCGCCGACTTGACCGCCCGTTATCTGGAAGTCGAGTGCGCTGACGAATACTACGAATCCATCGACATGGCGACGGTGCTGCATCCGCAAACGCTCTTCTGCTACGAGATGTACGGCCAGCCGCTGGACCGCGGGCACGGCGCGCCATTGCGCCTGCAAATGCCGACCAAACTCGGCTATAAGCAGGCCAAGTATCTCACTACCGTTCGTGTGACCAACGTGCTCAAGAGCGGCAAGCGCGGTTATTGGGAAGATCAGGGCTACGACTGGTACGGAGGACTCTGAACCATGGCAACCAGCGCGGTCACAGTCGAAAGCAACGAGAGCCGGAGGCCGGACACGATCACCGTTGCCTATGAGCATCCGTGGATCGTGCGCGTGGCCCACTGGCTGAATGCCGTTGCCGTGTTCGTGCTCGTCACCAGCGGGCTGCGCATCTTCCGCGCTTTTCCCAGCTTCGGGCCCAAGATTCCGCAGCAGAACTTCTGGGTTCCGCCGCCCGGAATCACCCTCGGGGGCTGGCTCGCCGGCGCCATCCAGTGGCACTTCACCTTCATGTGGATCTTCGTCGGCAGCGGTGTGATGTATGTCGTCTATCAGGTCACGACCGGTCATTGGCGCCAGGTGCTGTTTATGCCACGCGACATCAAAGGCGTGTGGCCGATGGTGCGGCATTACTTCCTGTTCGGCAAGAAGCCGCCGGTCGAAGCCGCGTACAACCCGCTGCAAAAGCTCGCCTACACTGCAACTATTTTCTTCGGCGCAGTGTCGTTCCTGAGCGGCCTGGTGATGTACAAGCCTGTGCAGTTCTGGTGGTTGACCTGGATGCTGGGCGGCTTTCGTCTGGCGCGCATCTGGCACTTTGTCGCGATGTGCGGATTTGTGGCCTTCATCCCGGGACACCTCATCATGGTGCTGCTGCATGGCTGGAACAACTTCTATTCCATGATGACGGGCTGG
>JBEKCJ010000044.1:0-32565 GCA_050014935.1 Candidatus Korobacteraceae bacterium | reverse complement strand
CAGATGCAGCTTGTGTGGGATGCGATTGCACTCCACACCACCCCTACTCTCGCGCTCCACAAAGAACCCGAGGTCGTCATGGTTCACTCAGGCATCGCGGTAGACGTTCTCGGAGTGGGCCTCGATCGAATCCCGCAGGACAAACAGCGTGCGATCCTGAGTGAATTTCCGCGCTTGGCATTCAAGACCCAGTTGAAAGGGTGCCTCTGCAACGTCGTTCGCCAGAAGCCGATGACCACCATAGACAACATTCTCAGAGATTTCGGCATTCGTTACGTCGAAGGGTTCGCGCCTCCGAATTTTGCCGACCTCGTGGCAAAAGCGCCATTTTCCGAATAGCCGATCAACGATTCGCGGGACTTGTACCAAGACTGACTCGAATTATTAGGAGAGGTCGACCATTTCTTTGAGATCGCGGAAGACTTTGCGGAGGTGTTCCAGTCCGCCGCCCGCGCGAGCGACCACTATGGCCCCCTGCCACGAATTGACGAAGAGATTTGCCTTCGCCAGTGCGATCGCAGGAGGCTCTCCCAAATCACGGAATGTCGCTTCAAGAGACTGGTGATCCGCTGGAGCAGTTTGAAAGCCCTCTCCTTCATGGCGGCAGACACTCCATCCGAATCACCCGCTGCGTGACCATTCGTTTGCACCACCAGTGGTAGTTTCCGGTTTGGCGACAAGTCGGGCGTTGATGGCGAGAAGCGCGTTTGTCAGTACTAACTCCCACGGCACTCATGTGGAGAGCTAAATATCGCAGGAGATTCTAGGCTCGTTTGCTTGGAACGATTGAGAATCCAGAGCGGAACGCTACATTGAGAGTGCTTATCATTCGCTTTATTGCCAAAGAGCACTTATTTCGCCCACAGGTGCGCATTCGTCCCGATAAATCGGCTTCTCGTTGGTAACGTCGCTGGTGAGATACGCGTTTATGAGGGACTTATCCCGACCACGCTTGCACTGAGGAGTGGGACGGGCCAGGAGAAAAATCTGGCTTGTCAGCCACGGCGTGCTGATCCGGTGAGCCGATCCCAGTTTCCGTGAGCAAATAGTTCGAGCGTTGTGCGGGCCCCTTTTCTAGGCAGGTTAAGCGGTTGCTCTTTGCCTAGCAGCTATGCAGCGACATCTTCCTCGTCGGGTTGACGCTCCTTCATTCTGCTGGCCAGCGCCACCAGCCAGGTTTTCAGGATGACGTACAGCACCGGAATAAAGATGAGATTCAGAACCGTGGAGAACAACATCCCTCCGACAATCGCGGTCCCCACCGAGTGCCGTCCCAGCTTGCCGGCACCACTCGCAAAGTAGAGGGGCAACACGCCGAGGATAAAGGCAAACGAAGTCATCAGGATCGGTCGCAGCCGCAGTTCAGCTGCTTCAATCGCCGCCTCGATGATGGAACGGCCACGCCCAATTAGCTGCTCGGCGAACTCTACGATTAAGATCGAGTTCTTCGCCGAAAGTCCAATCAGCAACACCAGCCCGATTTGAACGTAAACGTCGTCCACCAATCCGCGCAGGGAGACGAACAACAAGGCGCCCAGCACTGCCATGGGCACGGCCAGCAGAATAATAAAAGGCAGGGCAAAACTTTCGTACTGTGCTGATAGTGTTAGATACACAACCAGCAGGCCCAGGGCGAAGATGATGATGGCCTTGCCGCTGGCTTCCACTTCTTCCAGTGCCAATCCCGACCAGCTATAGGACATGCCTTGCAACATGTTCTGCTTGGCCAGATCTTCCATCGCTTTCAGGCCCTGGCCAGAACTATAACCAGGAGCCGCTGCGCCGTCGATTTCCGCTGACCGGAACAGGTTGAAGTGGTTGATGACCTGCGGCCCCGAGGTCTCCTTGAGCGACACGATATTGTCGAGAGGCACCAAGCCATTCGTATCCGACCGCACGTAGTACTGCCGCAGGTCGCGCGAGTTCATGCGGAACGGCTGATCTGCCTGCACATAAACGCGATAAGAGCGATTGTTGAAGTCGAAATCATTCACGTACTGCGAGCCCATGTACACGCCTAAAGCTTGCGTGACCTGGCTAATGGGCACGCCGATGGCTTTGGCTTTCTCGCGATCAATTTGCACCAGTTGTTGCGGATCGTTGGCCGTGTAGCTGGTGAATAATCCCCGGAGATCCGGACGCTGGCGGCTGCCGGCCACGATCTTGTGGGCTACCGTATCCAGATCCTCCAGCGTATTCCGTCCCAGGTCCTGCAACTGGAACTGAAATCCGCCGAAGCTCCCGATACCGTTGATTGCCGGTGGTTCAAATGCAACCACGATGGCTCCGGGTACGCCGAACAGTTTTGGCGATACTCGCGCCACGATGTCGCTGGCTGAGTGCCCCTTTCCTTTGCGATCGTCAATTGGCTTGAGCGGCGCAAAGATCAACCCATAATTCGGCGAGCTGCCTCCCGAAAGTGAGAAGCCAGGGACAGCGAATGTGCCAAAGACATCGCGGTCCGCCCGTAGAATTTTCTCCGCCTGCTGAGCGACATTGGTTGTGTAGGAGAGCGAAGCCCCCGGAGGCGCCTGTACCACTACGATGAAGTAGTTCTGGTCTTCTTGCGGTACGAATCCCGTTGGGACATGGACGTACATGTAGCCCGTCACTGCCAGTCCGATGAGGAATAGCATGACCACCACATAGCGGTACTTCAGCACCTTGGTAATCACTGTACCGTACGCGGCACCTAGCCCGTGAATCGCGCGATCGACGCCGCGCACAAATTTCCCGTATCCGCGCGAGAGAAATCCGATGTGAGTCCAATCGAGTAGAGAATATTTGTGTTCTTCGTTGCGCAGCAGGATCGCCGCTAGAGCCGGCGATAGAGTCAATGCATTGAACAGCGAAATGGCAATGGCAAACGCGATGGTTAGCGAAAACTGCTTGTACAAAATTCCGGTCGTTCCTGGGAAAAACGACACCGGCACGAAGACTGAAATCAACACAAGAGACGTTGCGATGACTGCGCTGGACACCTCTGCCATCGCCACCGACGTCGCGGTGCGCGAATCTGTTCCGTCCTCGTTGATGTGTCGCTGCGCATTTTCGATGACCACGATCGCGTCATCAACCACCAAGCCGGTAGCGAGGGTGATGCCGAACAGTGTGAGTGAATTGATTGAAAAGTCGAAGATCTTGACGAATGCAAAGGTACCAATCAGCGACACCGGAATGGTGACGGCCGGAATGACCGTGGCTCGCCAGTCCAGGAGGAACAGGAAAATTACGATGATAACGATGAGGACAGCTTCTTCCAGTGTCGTCACTACTTCTCGCACTGAGTCACCCACCACCGTCGTCGTGTCAAAGGCGATGACGTACTTGATTCCGGGAGGGAACGACTTGGACAGCTCGGCCAGTTCGGCTCGTGCCGCCTTGTCGACTTGTAGCGCGTTGGCATTCGACAACTGTTGTACGCCCACACCGATGGCTTCGTGGCCGCTATATAGAAGGTTGGTGTCGTAACTCTCGGCGCCAATCTCCGCGCGCCCAACATCCTTAAGCTGCACGATGCTGTTCTTGGTGTTCTTGAGGATGATCTTCTCAAACTCTCCGGGATCGGAGAGCCTGCCTACCACGCGCAGAGTAACTTGGAAGTTTTGCTTCTGATCGGCTGGCGGCCGCCCTAACTGGCCCGCAGGGATTTCGACGTTTTGCTCCTGAAGCGCCGCCACCACGTCGGCAGCAGTTAATCGCCGCGCCGCCAGTTTTGTGGGGTCCAGCCAGATCCTCATGGCGTACTTGCGCTCGCCAAAGATCACGACGTCTCCCACGCCCGGGATGCGCTTCAATGCGTCTTTTACGTAGACATCGAGATAGTTCGAGATGTATTGGTTCGAAAGGCTATTGTCTGGCGAATAAAATCCCGCGGCAAAGACGAAGTTAGGGTTCGCCTTGGTGATGGTTATGCCGGTGTTCTTGATTTCCTGCGGCAACCTGCCCTGGGCGGTCGCCACGCGATTCTGCACGTCTACCGCCGCGATATTCAGGTCATAACCAGTGCGGAAGGTCACGTTGATGCTGCTGGTGCCGTCGTTCGAACTCGTTGAGGTGATGTAGTGCATGCCCTCGACGCCGTTGATCTGCTGCTCCAGAGGAATCGTGACTGCAGACTCCACCACTTGCGCGTTCGCGCCCACGTAATTGCTGCTGACCGTGACTTGTGGCGGGGCCAGATTGGGATAGAGCGAAATCGGTAGAGTAGGAATACAGATGGCGCCCGCCAAAATGATCAGCAGAGCGCAAACGATCGCAAAAATAGGCCGCTTAATGAAAAAGTCAACCAATGTAACTCTCGATTTCCCGCCGCCACGCGCTGCGGCGAAATGACAACAGGCGATTGGGGCTGGTTAGCTAATGGGCTGCACTGGAGTTCCATCGATGAGGAACTGCGTGCCAGAGACGATTACTTTTTCTCCCTGCTTCAGTCCGTTCTTCACCGCGTAATCGTTGCCAATCGTGTCACCAAGAGTTACAGAGCGCTGCTTTGCGACCATGCTTCCATTCACTTCGGTTGCAACGTAAACGAAAGGCTGTCCTCCGATGCGGGTGACGGCCAGCACCGGAACAGTTGGCATGGGACTGGTGCTCCAGATCACTCGCGCCTTCACCAGCTGTTCGGTACGAAAACGGTCAAGTGGGCCGTGGATCGGCGCCTTAGCCAGAACCCCTTGGACCGCGTTGTCAACTTGCTGCGAGATGAAGTTGACCTCGGTGTTCTCGATCACCTCTCCGGTCGTGGTCACGATCTGCACCGGGATACCCATGCGGATATCGCCCGACCGTTCAGTCGGAATATAGATGTAGGCTTCCAGTTCAGCGTTCTCGTCCACCGTGGTCAGCAGGGTCTGCGGAGAAACGTAGTCCCCGATGTGCACTGGAATGTCACCTACGACTCCGGCAAAGGGCGCGGTCAGGGTGTAATAAGCCAACTGGCGTTGCTGCGTGACGCGCGCAGCCTTGGAAGCGTCCCAATCCGCTTTGGAATTGTCGAACGCCTGCACTGCCTGTTCATAATTTTGCTTGCTGGTTACACCCGCATCAAACAGGTGTTGCTGGCGATCCAGTTCGCGCTGGGCATAGTCGAAGACAGCCTTCTTTTGAGCCTCGGTACTGACCTGCTGGTCGACCGTTGCTTCCTGTTTCAGCGGATCGATCGTCATTAACACCTGTCCAGCGCGGACCTGATCACCTGACTTGACCAATATTCGCGTCAGGGAGCCGTCCACCTGTGGCTGGATGGTGGCCGAGCGGCGAGATTTGATCGTGGCCACGTACTCGTCTGTTTGTGGTACCTGCGATAGATCGACGCTCTTGGTATTAACCGGCAGTGCCTGCTGCGGCGGTTGCTTTGCTTCCGTATTGCTGCAACCCGAACTCGAAAGAACAGCCAAGCCTAACAATAGAACCGAGAGAATTTTTTTCAAATCGTCATCCCCAAAAGACCGATGAGCTACAGATGCTCTGCGGCTATCGAGAGGTGCAGGATTTGCTTACCGATAGGGGCTGACGACCGGTCACCTCTTCCACCTTACCGACTGGGGGAGGCGCGGGCGATAGTGGGCTGGACGCTGCGTGTAATAACCTTTGATCACGCCTTCTGAGGCCGTATAATGCCACGTCCATTAAGAATCTCTTCTTCATTAGGGGTCCACGATGAGCGCTCCAGATCAAGTGCCATTTGGCGGTGCCGAGTTTGCCGAGAACTCTGAACCTCGTTGTCCCTGCATCCTTCCTCTCGATACATCCGCCGCATATAACGTCTGAGGCCTACGTCAATTCAGCAATGTAAAGGAGACCTATCATGCCACTCGCCCGAATCGATCTCGCAGAGGGTAAGACGGCCGACTACCGCAGGACCATCGGAGAAGTCGTCTATGACGCAGTGGTTGAAGTCTTGAAGGCCCCGAAAGACGATCGCTTCCAGGTCATCACGGAGCATCCAGCCCAAGATTTCATCTTTGATCCCAGTTTCTTAGGCAGTCAGAGATCGAAAGATTGCGTGTTTATCCAGGTTACGCTCAATGCTGGGCGAACCTTGGATCAGAAACGTGCCTTCTACTAAGCAATCGCAGACGGACTGCACGAGCGTCTCAGCCTGCGCCGGGAGGACGTGTTTATTGGTCTAATAGAAGTCAGCAAAGAGAACTGGTCGTTTGGCAACGGTGAGGCGCAATACGCGAATTAGGTTCACAGAGCAGGACACTCTACGGGCGGTCGCCAAAATCGTCCTCGCTGCCCGACCGAAAGGGCAAACCCCAATTGACCGACTTCCGTCTCGAGGAAGTCACGATCCCGACGCCGAGTAACTAGTGTTCGCACCTCCCGGCTTCCAGCGAGCGAAGTCAACCCAACGCTTGTTCACGCTCCATGGATGATACCGGTCTCTTAAGTCTCGGCAACCAGTATCGCTCGAGATTTGGGATTCTTCTGAGCAGAACCGCTTGCAGGGAGGGACGGAGGCCGTATTCGGTAAGCTACTAGGTTTTTGTTCTCGAAGAAGACTATGGTCAGAGAACTGCTAGCGGAGTAAACACTTATTTGCTTAGTATTACGCAGCAGATCACCAACACAATGATAACGCTGGTATACAAAGTCACCGTCTAGGGAACGTGTTGAAAGTTTGGTTTCACGCAGGGAACACCTCTTCCCTGTCCGTGGCCCGGGACCGTCCAAGTATGATCCCATCAGGACTATCAACGCAATTTTCGGACACTACCGTTGCCCAAGCGCACAACCCGGTAGGCGCATCATCCATCTGTAGTTGCTATGTCGCAGCAAAACGCTCATCCGACTAAGTGCCCAGTTTGCGGCAGCACGAGCTCCAATGGTCGGAGCGCCAAAACGTCGCTCTTCCGGGCGAAGCCATCGAATCGAAAACTCCGGGCGTACTGTGTTACCGATGCGCGAACGGTCACGTGTTTCTTGGTTGTGATGCCGCCTAAGCAGCGCAACTTCAAAACATCAACATTGCCGCTCGAACCGAACTTGAACGGGGTGGTGAATGTCTTGTCAGCCCAATCGGGTGTCACAAATGCCAGCTAGTGTCTCGTACTGCCGAGCACTATATGAGCCATCAGTGCGACTCTTCTCAATCCGGCAACAATAGTTCCGGTACATCATCGCTCAGCGGCACCCCGTTTGTAATGGGTTCCAATCGTTTTGCAGCAATCGTCTAATAGTGCCGTGCAAGGTCACAGATGGCGATGGGCGGCTGTGAGCTTTACGGCTCAGACGCTGCAGCCCATCTTCGTTACTGTTGTTCTGTGCCGTGTGAACGTGACAGCACCGAAAGCAGTGAGATGACAAAAGAAGATCCGATGACCGGACAGACACCGATTCCGGTAATGGACGTTGAGAAACAGCCGAAAATTCTGCTGGTAGACGATAACGCCGCGGCACGCGCGACGCTCAGGGAAGTGCTGGAGGCTAGCCAATTCCAAGTTACCGAGGCCGCAAATGTGGCTGAAGCATTGCATCTGATAGACAGCAGGCCAGATTTTGAGGTGCTCCTCTGCGACCTGCATATGCCGGGAGCCGGCGATGGCTTAACCGTTGTCAGTGCGATGCGCCACACAAACCCAAAAGCGGTGACACTGGTGTTTACCGGGTACCCTGCGTTGAACGAAGCAATGGACGCCATCCGGTTGCAAGTGGACGAAGTGTTGGTTAAACCGATGCCTGTTCCGTCGCTCCTTGCGGTCATTCATGACAAACTGGAGAGGCGAACAGTGCGAACAGCGACCAACACAGAAAGGGTGGCTTCCATATTAGAGCGAGACGCCGAGAAGACCATTAACAACTGGCTGACTCGAGTTGAGAATGAAGACGAACTGACTATCGTGCGGCTCAACAAGAAGCAACGCACCGGCCACCTTCCACAACTCATCCGCGAGCTTGTACAGCGATTGCGGGTACCGAGAAGTTTAGGCACGAAACAGGCATCCGAGGCTGCCGTTCAACATGGCAGAATTCGCCAGTCTCAGGGTTATTCCGTCGCCATGATAGTCGAGGAGTCGCGTATTCTACAGGTCAGCATTTTCCAGACCTTGCAGAACAATTTGAGCAGCGTGGATTTTAACTCGCTGCTGACGGACGTGATGACCATAGCCGACGAGGTCGATTCACAATTGAAACAAACCCTCGTCAGCTTCGCACAACGGGTCGCTCAGGTCGCAGCGTAGATGCTTTGCACCTTGATATTTTCTGAGCTAAGACCTGTAATTGGTGAGAGTCTTCATGAAGTAGCTCCCTTGTAGTTAGCCTTTCCGGTAGCTGTTCTCTCGACGGGTGCGAACGTTCGCGCCGTCCTTGCGGCGGTCGTGAAGGTGGGTTGCGGTGACGAATGTTTCTCCGTAGTCTGCGCGTGCAACCGCCAGGTGGGAAGTCGTAAGCTGGCTGTATTGCTGTGGTAACCAGCCCAATTAGCAAGAAGAACTTACTTCCTGCTCCGCTCGTCAGCTTCGAGACGGAGTCGCAGGTTCCTCAGTAAGCTCAGGGCTGACGCAATCTCGCCACTACTCGCGCTGGACGCGATTTCGTTTGCCCAACGAATCTGGCTTTGTGTCAGCGCCTTCATCACCCGATGTCCCTGTCGATTCAGGCGCACCGAGGACCTGCCATCGAGCGCTGGACAACTCAGATGGCCTGGTTAGGCGGTCGCCAGCGGTCAACAGCCTTCCATTGAATCGAAATACCTCCAGAATCAGTTCCGTGAAGACTTTCCCATCTTTTGTTTGAGGCAAGGCGCGGCTACGATCCAACACAGAGATTAGATACGGCAAGGCGCGTGAAGAGGTGCGGCGAAGCGACGGCGGAAGGAGGATATGCGTCCATAGCCTTCTTGAAGTCAGGATGTTGAAACGCCGCGCGAAAGTGGGCGACTGATTCCCAGACAGCGTAGTTCATGAACACGGTGCTACCTGCGATACCACGGTGCATCTGCGTCGAGATAAAGCCTGGCTGCTGCTTCATCCAGTTAGCGTCTTTTTCCCAGGCGCTGAGGAGTGCCAGACTTTCGCCCTCCTTGACCTGAAAGATGTTTACAAGAACGACCGGCGAGAGATCGCATTGGATTTGCTGACATATCGGGACGTTGAGGTCCAGGGGCTACGATTCCTCTGCGCAACAGTCGTACGTAAATGCTCCCTTTACTAGTGCTTCTGCGGGCAAGATGGTCGGTTCGTGTATGTTCGGGGTGAAGGGCCTTTGTAATCTTTGAATTTGACGTGCAAGCAGAGGTCTAGCTAAGCGTTGGCGGAAAGCACAAGCTAGAAGAAAGCAAACACGCCGGACAGTACCGCAGAGAAGCTAGCTCCTACCGTTCTCCGCCCGATTCTTTCTCTGTGTCGGGTGAACGAACCATGCTATTCCTATGCTCACCAGGTACAAGCCAATCATAGGTGCGGCAAAGATGCACATGTTCATAATATCTGTCGTCGGTGTAATAATCGCGGCTATGATGAAGATGACCAGAATCGAGTAGCGGAAGTTACGCCACATCCAGCCGGCACTCAAAATCCCCATAAGCGCAAGAAAGAAGACCAGAATCGGCATCTCAAAAACCATGCCCAGCCCCGCAATAATGGTCAGAAACAGGTTGGTATATTCGCCGATGGTAATCATGGGCGTGAATTGGCCGCTGAAGGCGATAAAGAAATCGAGCGCGGTCGGGTAAACCATCCTGTAGCCGAAATAGCCGCCTGCCAGGAACAGTCCTACCGTGCTGAACATGAACGGCAGCACATAGCGGCGCTCGTTGCGATAAAGCCCTGGCGCGATAAACCCCCACACCTGGTACAGCACAAACGGCGACGCCACAAATATTCCGGCCAGAAACGAGACCTTCAAGTACATATTGAAAGGATCGGTGGGATTCAGGTAAACGAGCTTCTGATCCAGATGATGATTCGCCAGCGCAACCATGATCGGCTTTTGCATGACAGCGAAAATCCGCTCGTGGAATCCCCAGCAGATGCCTAAGCCAGCCACTACATAGAGAAACCCATAGATAATGCGCCGCCGCAACTCCTCCAGGTGTTCGAGGAAGCTCATTCCGGTCATCTCTTCCGGCGCACGATTTGGGACGGTTTGTAGTATGAGACTGGCCATGGATTACTCGCCGCCTATCGATTTGGCGAGCCATGACGCCGGCTCAACCGAAGTTGCGGCCAGCTTTGGCAGATCAGCACTCGATCCTGAGGTCGAGGCCAATTTCTGACTGCCGGGGCTCACCGGTTTGGTCATCAGACCCATCAGCTTCTCCAGGACTGCCCGTTCGGCAGAATGTTGGTGGCGAGTTGCTGCATCTTCCTCGGCCCGAAGATCACTAACGTGGTCAACAAGATGAATAAGACTCGGCATTCCAAACCTCGATGTAGCAAAATTCGACCGCCGCTCCGACGAATGGATTGGGTACGAGCAGCCATCCCAGTCCGCCAGCGCAGCGCCTCAACCGTGCTATCAGGTGGCAACCCAGACTGGGCTTCAGCCCTGAGGGCTTGTCTTGCGAGACAAGCCATTGTTGAAGCCCGCTGAAGGAACGGACTGAAGCCGTGCGCCGTTTGAGCTAGCTACGCTGTCCCGATGCCGTTTCGTTCTTGCCGATCGCTGAAACCGTAGCATCATCTGTAGGTGAAAGACTTTCTTCTTTATTTCTCATTGAGTCTTTAAAGCTTCGGATTCCGTCACCTAGGCCCTTGCCTAGTTCGGGCAGCTTCTTTGGTCCGAATACCAGCAAAGCAATGAACAAAATTACTATCAAGTGCATCGGCTGAAACAAACCGTCAAACATAATGATCTCCTTTGGTCCGAAATAAACTCGGGATAGAGGGCAGGATCTTGCGGATGCTAGCTTGGACGTTTCGCATCCTTTGTTACTGTGATCCTGCCCTGCTGTGTGGAGGCAGCGAGTCCTCCGCTAACCGGCGATGGCTGCCGGCCGCCGCCAGCACACCTACAATTGCCGGCTGGCCTGATCAGCGGCGACCGCGAGCTGATTGAGCAGGCTCAGGAACTCAGACGACTGGCCCTTGAAAAGCCCGTCAGCAGTAAAGCTGGCGATTGTCGCCACAGCGCCAGCAAAGTTGTCATCGCTGGGTCGAATCGCCGCGCAAAGAGGCAAATTCGAGGTGATGAATTCGCAAGGCACCGGGAAGATCAGGCTGGGCTGAATCAGTGGATTGAGTGGGCTGAAGAAATTGGGGAACGTCAGCTTCGTTATCGGGTCCGTAAACGGCGCCACCGGGGCCTGCACGCCATTGCCGGCAAAGTCTACCCACTCAAGGAAGTGAGCGACTTCGTCGCCGCCGATACCGAGCGTGATCTTCAGCACTTCCAGGCTGCTGACCTTCTGGCTCATCGCCGCATACAAACTCGAACCGCCCTGCTCGATGTATCCGAAGTGAAAGGCCGCAACATTCGCGATCGCCTGAATGTGTACGTTGCCGGGAATGCTAACTGCATTCTGGAACGGAGGGCCATTAAAATCGGCATCGGTCCTGGGAATGGCGTACACGCCGTTGAGCGTGAGCGCCTGAGGGTAGGTGGCGCCGAAGTCGGGGTTCGTAGTGCTGCGATAACGAATGTACCAACTCGTGTCCACATTCAACTGCATGAGGTTGGTGAGCCGGCCCGCGTTAGCAGCACCGCTGGCTTTGCTGCCCTGAAGAGTACGGAACTTATCGAAGTTGACCGGATCTGCGCCCTGCGATTCCAGGTAAGCATTAAGGAAGGCGGCATGGCTTTTTTCGTCCAGCGTGTTGCTGGATATATATTGCGGGCCATCCCCGTCAAGGTTCGACAAGGCTATCTGATAGTTGTTCAGCGACTGGTTCGGGTCTACCTCGATGGGCGGGTTGCTGCCGATACCACCCAGTTCGGCATACTGCTGCCACAGGTCGCTCTCGATGAGCTCGGCTGCAGCCAGAAACTGAAGGATGGCGATATCGCCCGCGGTAAGGCTGCCGTTCGACTCGCCGAAGGCAGCTAGACCGTGGCTCAACAGCCCGGCGCCGACGGTTGCAGCACCCGCGGCAAATGCTCCCTTTTTGATAAATGACCGGCGATTGACCGGCCGCGTCAGGAGGTTCTCTGAGTTCTTCATAGCTATTCTTCCTTTCTTCCTTTCTGTCCCAGAACCAGTTTGGCTGGGCTGATTGCAACAGTAGGCTGTCCAGGTCACGGCACTTGTCATGGACATGTCAGACTAACGTCACTGTTTTGTGAATTCGCTAGACCTGATTGTCAGGTCCGAACAGTTCTCGCTTGAGAAGATCGGGTTTGCCTTCTAGCAATAATCCAGAGTCGAGCCACTTACGAACGGCAAATGAGGAAGCTATTCGACAGACTCCTTTGCTTGGTAATTGCATTGCCGTTCACTGCACATAACCGACGGTCTGAGTCTTTATTCCACAGAACTGTTACCTTTTAATTGGGGCAGGAACGTTTAATGTGTTTTAAGGTGGGATATCTACAAGGAGTGCGGTTCTTCTCAGGGAGCGGCAGTTGCTCGTGATCCCACGTGGGGCTTGTTGACCGGCATCGGGTTGGCTAGCTATTGTTTTGACATGCGCGATCGTCATGTGGATAGCGATCGGATTCTTGCGGCGGATGTGACGAGAGAGATATTGATATCGGTGCAGCAGAAGTTCGGCGGAGTGAGTCACGAACTGCTTTTCGGGCTCTGGATAGCCGCGACATAACGGTTCCCATCGGGATCGACAATATTTCCGCGATTTCCTGGTAGGATGCATCCTCGACATCACACAACAAAATGACTTCACGAAAGATGACTGGCAGTTGCTCGATTGCCTCCCGGCATTCCTCGATGCCCGAACGCTGGATCAACAGCGATTCGGGAGTGGCGGAAGTTGCGGACGATATAGGAAAGTCTTCTTCTGAATCCATCGCTACAGTCATCCGGCGATCAAGTGTTGAGCATGAACTTAGAAAGGTGTTCCTGAGGATCCTGAACATCCACGCGCGGAAATTGGTGTCAGGCTGAAAGGATGCGAAGCTGCGTAAAGCCTTGAGATAGGTTTCTTGTACCAGATCCTCGGCATCTGTCGAATTGTGCACCAGCCAGCGTGCAAAGTTATAAAGCGAATCAAACAGGGGCAGTGCCAACTCTTCGAACCCTGCCGCCGGTCGATCGTTCTGGGAAGTCCCGAATCCGATTATCCCTTGTGCGCCAACTCCACTGTGACTCATTTGCCATCTCCTGAATCTCGAGCCCCGGTTGCAGCCCACTCTGACGCGCCTGTCGGCAGACGTCAATTAACTGCTAGTTTTCTCCACCTATTCTGTTGATTGCCCAGTAAGTAGTTGCTGGTAAAAGAGTTGGCCGCATTCATATCCTGGGTCAGAGAGGGCTTGAACGAAGTGCTAGACTTCTATCTGAGCTCAAATGGCCCCATGGAACACGTCAGGCCTATGTCCGTTGTGCGATTCGGCACTTATGAGGTTTCCTTCCACTCGGGCGAGTTACGCAAATCAGGTTTGAGAATCAAGGTGCAGCAGCAGCCGATGAAACTGCTGGAGATATTGCTGGAGCATCCGGGAGAAGTCGTCACCCGGGACGAATTGCGCAGCCGGGTCTGGCCAGACGAAAGTTTCGGCGATTTCGATCAGGCTCTCAACATTGCCATCGCAAAGCTCCGAAATGCGCTAGGCGACTCGGCTGATAGTCCCCGATTCATCGAGACTCTTTCAAAGCGTGGATATCGCTTCATTGCGGATGTGTCATTTGTCGATGCTGACCCCCGCCCAAAGCCGGAACCTTCGGCTGGAGAACTGCGAGCGTCAAAGGTTGAGCTGAAGCTCCCAAGTACCGGATCGGCCGCTGTGCCCAAACGCCGGCTGCAGACTACCCGTTGGGTCGTCGCAGCCTTGGCGCTCGTCCTTAGCGTGGCAGCTCTTGCTGTCTGGCTATTTCGAGCGCGCAGCCGTCCACCCGCGGGCATACGATCGCTGGCGGTGCTTCCGCTCGAGAACCTCTCAGGTGATGCGTCACAGAACTACTTTGCTGACGGCATGACGGACGAACTGATAACTGACCTGGCGCAGATCAGCGCCTTACGGGTGATCTCCCGTACCTCGGCAATGGTATACAAAGGAGCGCGCAAGCCTCTGCCGCAGATTGCTCGTGAGCTGAACGTGGACGCCGTAGTGGAAGGCACCGTGCTCCGTTCTGGTGACCAGGTCCGTATCACGGCGCAGCTGATCGAGGCCTCTACGGACAAGCACTTATGGTCCCAGAGCTATCAGGGTGAGTTGCGCGATACCTTGGCGCTGCAGAAGAGGATGGCTAGCGCCATTGCAGATCAAATCCGGATCAATTTGACTCCGCAGGAACAAGCTGCGCTAAAGACTGTGAAAGTTGTTAAGCCAGAAGCTTACGAATCCTATCTTAAAGGGCGCTACTTTTGGAATAGGCGAACGGCGGATGGTTTGAAGGTCGCCCTGGCTTACTTCAATCAAGCAATCGAAGAGGACCCGAAATATGCCCAAGCCTATTCTGGCTTAGCCGACACTTATGCTTTGTTGGGAGACTGGCAGTACGCAGTGATGACCCCCAAGGAAGCGTTCCCCAAAGCTAAGGCGGCAGCGATCAAAGCTCTGGAACTGGACAGCACGCTCAGCGAAGCGCACAACTCGCTTGCATTCATCTTGGATGGTTTCGACTGGGATTTGGACACTGCCGGAAAGGAATTTCGGCGGGCTATTGAACTGAACCCGGGCTACGCGACGGCTCACCATTGGTATGCCTGGCACTTGAGTTTATTGGGTCAATATGACGAAGCCATCGCGGAAATGAGGAAAGCGCAAAACCTGGATCCGCTGTCTCTTATCATTAACGCGGACTTGGCGGAGGTCCTTGTGCTAGCCCATTCTTATGACGAATCCATACGACAGAGCCTCAAGACAATCGAATTGGATCCTAATTTTGCCCTGGCGCATAATCAACTTGCCCAGGCGTACATTCAAGAACACAAGTACGATGAAGCAATCGCAGAACTTCGGAAGGCGGTCCAGCTTTCCGGGAGTAGTCCGACATTCATGGCCAATCTTGCTCGCGCCTATACGCTATCCGGCAAGAGGAGCGAAGCGGTACAGTTGCTCGACGACCTGAAGGAGCGCTCAGATGCTGGTAATTCGAGTGCTCCAGAGATTGCCATGATCTATGCATCCCTGGGCGATACGGATCAAGCGATGAATTGGCTCGAAAAAGCATACGATGACCGATTCAACCCAGGCGTCCTGCTGCGGCCGGGCTTCGATCCTCTCCGCTCCGACTCGCGCTTCCAAGATCTTGCCCACCGCATGGGCCTACCCGGGTGAGATCTGTATTCCTTGTGCCAGCGTTTTATTGATGCTTTAAATAATTGGTTAGGGAGAGGATTTGGACCTCCGAATGACTCAACCGAAGAAATTAGCAGCCTACGAACGCACTACTTATAATGCCGGAACAGCGGCACCCCTCACCGGTGGGACGGACGTTTAGCCGCAGACGCCAGCGACCACAATCTTTGGCAATGCTGCGGACGGACTCTGGATAACTGGTAGCGGTTCCCAGGGGATCGACAATGTCCGTTGTCGATGCGTCGCACCCGCGATCTACTCATAACTCCAAACACTCGGCAACAAGGCCCAGAATCAGACCTGTCCGTCTATTTATAGGGATGGGCCGTGTTCCCGCAGATTCCGGCTGCTTACCGAAGTACTTGTTCAGGCGTTCGCGAAGCTGCAGGCGAGCTCGCCACAGGCGCGCCTTCACTGCGGTGGGACTTAGGTCCAGGAGCTCTGCCGTCTGATGTATTGAGAGCCCTTCAATGTCTCGGAGGACAAAGACCGTCCGCGCGGTCGGTCGCAGCTCTCTTAGTGCCCTGGTTAAGATGTCTCGTAATTCAGATGCCCAGTAGAGTTGTTCAGGGTTGGGAGCCCAATCGGTTACCTTCATCGGAACGATGTCTCCATCTGCCTGAAAGTCCCCATCCAGAGACACTTCCCTTCCTGGGTGCTGCTTCCGCACTTTCATAAGCGACTGGTTCAGAGTGATGCGAATCAGCCAGGTTGAGAATTGGGACTCCTCTCGGAATTGGCCCAAGTTTTGGAAGGCCTTCAAAAAAGCCTCCTGAACCGCGTCTTGTGCATCTTCTGTGTTATGCGTGACGCCTCGAGCGATTCGGAAGAGCTTGCGATCGTATCTCTCTACGAGCTGCTCGAAGGCAGCAACATCCCCATTCTTGCTGGCATGGACAAGCTCCAGATCGTCGCTTGCCTCTGCCTCCACTACGAATTGTGCCGAGTCTGCAGTCATATTCGTTCAAGACGCTTTTGGGAGCAACCGCTTTGTGGAAACAATTGAGGCTGCTAGAACGCGAGCTCCGTGATGGGCCTACTTCGAGCTCTGCGAACCTTCTGCACTTGATGTCGATGGCTGCCTTGAGGCCGCCTATATCTTCTCCGATTCCCTTGCCACATTTCGGAAGCTTCTTCGGCCCGAACACCGGCAGGGCGATTCTCAAATAACAGACAGATGCCTAGGTTGCAACAATCCTTCACACATATGGACCTCGTTTCGGTATACGTAACCCTCTTCCCAATGTAGAACCTGATCCAGCCATGTTTATTGCCCAGCAGGCAAGCATATTATGCGGCCACAACAACGGTTCCCTCGGCCCGGCTGACACACGGCAGCACATATCCAGCATCTTTCTGCTCAGCTGTCAGCCCGGTTTCGACGTCCATCTGAACCGTGCCGCTCAGAATTCGCGTGGCGCACGTGCCACATAGGCCCTGGCGGCAGCCATATGGAATCTGCACGCCGTTGTACCCTGCCAGATCGAGCAGAGTGCTCCCGGCGGAAACCTGACAGACCTTCTTTGACTCAATGAACACGACGGTCTCGACCGGGCGAGCTTCTAGTGGCTGAGACTCCGTTGACCGTTTATTTTCCCCAAAGCTCTCCTGAAGGATCCGGTCCTGGTTTACGCCGAGCGTCAACAGAATCTGGCGCGCATTGTCCATGAATCCCTTGGGACCACAGAGAAAGAAAGTGGGTGAATCCAGATCGGTCACGTGCTGGGAGACAAATTCTTCAGTAAGGTGCCCGCTGTGCCCGTTCCAAGTTGGGTCCGGCCGCGACAGGCACACCTCACACTTGAAGTTGGTAAGAGACCTTCTATGTCTCCTCAGTTCATTTCGGAAAATGATGTCCGCAGGGGTGCGCACATAGTATAAGAGCGTGACCGGAGTAGCCAGTTTAAGATCGTCGATATAGCGCAGCATGGAAATCATGGGTGTGATACCGCTTCCGGCCGCAATGAGAGCTATGCTTTTGTGGAGTGTCTCGTCAAAGCAAAACCGGCCGTATGGCCCGCTTGCCACTACCCTGAGACCCGGCTCCGCCCGCTCATTTAGAAAAACGGATACAGAGCCATTTTCCATGCGCTTGGGCGTGATCTCCACATAGTCCTCGTCGATCGGCGAGGAGGAAATGGTGTAAGACCGCAGTACTCGTTGGCCATCTATCGTCCACTGGAACGTCAGAAACTGCCCTGGCTTAGCACAAAACCGTCGTTCCTTTGGGACCTGGAAGCGCACCGTTTTCGTATCGTGCGTTTGCTGCTCGGTCTGTGCCAACACAAGGCTCATTGGGCTCTTCCCGTTTTCGTGGTCGGTTGATGGGGTTGCCGGCGCAAGAATCTCCGGAATCCGCGATGACTCTGCGGAGGCACGCGACTGCTTCCTCTTGAACACCAAGGCACACTGGACTAGGCACAATGCAACTACCAAGCCGGTCGCGAGCCTCAATCCCGGGCTTCCAGGGTTCACCGAATGAAGAAGTTCTGAGAACGCGGGAATGGACACAAGTACGAACGAAATTACGAAGATAGTCGTTCCTAGTGCCTTCAGCGCCGAATAGCTCCGTTTGTAGCGGCGTGCCATCAATATTTTCAGCAGAAGAAGAGGCACGAGGACGAGCACAAACACAATGTGCAAGACCAGGTACGTGGGCAGATGACCTGTTATCCCCGAACCAGCAAGCCTCTGACTCATGCTGTAGGCCATGATGCAGAACAGAATCAGAAACAAGTAGCCACCCGCCCTGTGAACAGCGATCAACCGGGCTCTCGTGGTTCCGTTGCGCGAGGGTTGGGAAGCCTCCAGCATCACCACCACATTGACGGCGGCCAGCGTGGCAAAGGCAACGCCGGCCACGATAGCTGAAATACTTGACATAGGCTCGAGCCTTATTGCACCAGGACCTTACCGGTCATTTTCGGATGGATCGTGCAGTAGTAGGGATAAGTTCCCGGCTTAGTGAATGTGTAGGAGAACCTTTCGTCGGTATCCATTACCTTGGACTTCCACATTCCCTCCGTGCTGACTGACGTATGGGGAATATCATCACGATTGGTCCAGGTAACTGTTGTTCCGACGGCTACCGTAAGCGTCTGCGGTTCAAAACTGAAATTATCGATCTTCACTTCCGCGGTTGCCGCTGAAGGCTGGTCCTTGGCCGAGATGCTCGATGATCCCGCGAACAGCAGCAACATCGCAATCATTACCGGCGTCGCCAAACCTGCGATCCACACATTGTTCCTTTTCATTGTTTCGTCTCCTTCTTAGTTTGATTGCCAGCTTGATTTTCTTTTACGACCAGACTATTGGTGATCCCTCCAAATGATTCACTCAACTACGGCCAGGGCCACCTCAGTTTCCTGAGACCGGAGCCGCGAGATCCCAAGTGGCGAATCGACGATTGCGAGGCTGCCACCGCTGACCAGATAGTTCACACGGTGATGCCCAACACCCGCTGCAACTGGTCGGCAGGCAGCTTCACGATTCCGGCAATCATCCCACAACAAATGATGCGGTACCGAGCGAACCTTCTCTTGTCGGATGAAGATTTAGTACGATTGTGACCTGATTGCCTGCACGTGGGGCGCTATCGAACCCGCGATAATCCTCGGTTCCTCCCGAGGAAACTGAAAGTCCATTGTGCGTTACAACCACAGTCCCGATGCAGGATGGCCCTGCGCAGTCTTCCCCTATGTTGCTGGGCATTACGCACCGTTCGTCCTCAACAACTGGCGGCCAGTTGACAGCGTAGATGGCAGGAAGCAACTCGGGAAAGTTCTCGAAAGCGATCAGCGCTGTTGCCGAAACCGTTGCCTTCGCTTCCACGCCCATTTCTCTCGGAAAGACAAACACGACTTGGCGCGTTACGTTTTGCGCAACTCTTTCGCCGTAAACCACATCGGCATAATCCTCGGATGGGTTTAAAGTTGCTTCGCGATGGAGGGCTGTCAGCGTCAGATCTCCAATAACATCTATCTCGGCGTTCTGCACCACGGTCCGAGTCGACTTGAAGGCGATCTTCGTCTGCACCGTTCCAGTGTCGGGCGAGACGATAGTAAACTCAGCAAGCGACGCTGCCGGATTACTCGCAACGAGTTGTATGTTTCCGTTTACGGCAGCAAAGCCGGCGTTTAGTGACTCAGCTTTTGCCTGAGAGCTCAGCAAGGCGGAAACAGCTCCGGCTACCACTAATAGCGCCAGGGTTTTCAGGGACTTCGTATTTGCGTTCATTTGGTGCTCCTTTGGTGCAGCTCGGATGTTTGTCAGTATTGCTAACTGATAGGGCGCGCATTTATTCCTATCAAGAACGAAAAGCTCTCATAAGAGTGGATTTAGACAGTCTTGGGCGGCCGCGTTCGGCGGGAGCCGCACCTAGTTCCGCCGAAAAAGCCATCCATCATCGGACGGCTGAACCGGAGACTTGTAAAAGTGAACTTCCTCCGTTGTAGGAGACCCAAGACATTTTATTGACAATAGGTTGACAACCGCACCGTATCCCAGGATGCGTTCGCACAGTCTAATGTTCTGTAAGGCAGCGGTGGCGGCAATGGCCGCTGCTCAGACAAATTCAAAACCTGATCAATGGAGGGAAATTCCCATGAAGAAAGTCACTATGTTTGCATTCCTGTTGGCGCTTGCTATTGGCGCCAGCGCTCAGTCCGCTATTACGGTGCGCCCTAACGCTCATGGCAAAGGCGTAGGCAGCACGGCCATACCAGGCCCGACGGCGACGAACTCGACCATCAACGTGCCTCCAGTCGCGGTTCCACCGAACGCCGTGAACGGCAAGAAGAAGTAAAGTAAGAAAGCTCTAGATATTTCTATAACCGGCAGATAGAGCTACTTTGACCTCAAACCCGGGGGCGGATCACCGCGCCGCCCATTCCGGTTGCTCTTGGCTTCACCATCTCAGCCCTCTTGGCTCTGGATCGATTTCCCGGCTGCTACGACTTCAGCCATCCCGCCGGAAGCGCCAGGTCGGCTATCGGCCGGAGCATATTGCCAAGCAACCGTTTCGTCAGATGGCTCTCTACCAACAAGAGCCAGTAGTAAAATGCACCGCTTTGGGGTGGGTACTTGTGTCGCGCAAGAAGCGGGAGAATCAGGCATTCGTCCACTGATACCACGCACAAGAAGACGCTGACCGTGGTTGCGATCAGCCTCCTAGTTGGTGGGCCACGATAGGCTCGAAACTGGTTCGCTTGAGCGCTATCTGGTCTGCAGGTCCGTTGAGAGAGTCTCTCGTGCTTATGCGCGTCGGGAAACCGTGCGACAGATAGGGTGGCCCATACACGAAGGACCTACAATTTAAATGTGGAGAACGCGATGAATTTCAAATGCCTTGTGTGCGGTGCCTGCCGAAGGATCCTTGCTCCGAATCGATGGTCACCTGACCGTCAGCGGCACATGTTAGGCGCAAGGCGATCGCGATGGGACTCAAACCTTCGCGCAGGGAGGTGAAAGGACAGGGCGGCCCGGAGGAAACTGCACAGCTTTTGCTGGTAGAGCAGTCCTACCAGACGCAGCGTTCGGCACCAGAGCGAACCATGGGTGAACCTGGCATGCAATTGAAGGCCTGCGCGAAAGGTGGGAAGTTTGACATGGGACTGATCACACGAAACTTCGAAACCGGGTGCGGTCACCTTGCGCCATCAGCCTCTGTGTTTCTAGGCGGATAGCATCACCGCGAAACTGGCCCCATGCGATGAAGAACTGCTGATCGGGAGTGAAGTTATCGATGGTCTCAGAGGACATACCCTGTGGCGTTTTCTTGAAGGCGAAGTAGGCGATCTTCAGGCCGCCGAGGTCGGCGATGGATTCGCCGAGAGTCAGTTTGCCGTTCATGTGCATGTCGCCCGGCCCGTCGATTGTGAAACCGTCGAATTGCTTGACGAGACAGCCGGTACGGGCCTTGAAACTGTCTAGGTCGGCGGGAGTCCACCAGGCTGGCAAGCTTACCCTGGGCATCGAATTGTGCACCCTGATCGTCGATGGCGTGCGAAATCTCGTGGCCGATGACAAAACCTATGGCACCATAATTTACGGCGTCGGCGTAATTCAAGCTGAAGGCAGGGGGCTGCAAAATGCCGGCAGGAAGGGTTATCTCATTCGGTAGAAATTTGTAGCGAGCGTTGGAAGTGGCAGGTGTCACATCCCAACGGCTGCGGTCGACGGGCTTCCCTATCGCGGAGAATTCATTAGCGACAAGAAAGCGCGAGGCAGCAATGGTGTCGGCGAAGTACTCCGCACGCGAGATATTCACAGACGAGTAGTCCGTCCATTTGTCGGGATAGCCAACCTTGACGTGGAGAGTAGAGAGCTTCTCGAGAGCACGCTGCTTGGTAGCGGGTGTCATCCAGTCGGCGTTTTCGATGGTATCGTGCATTGTGGAGAGGATGTTGCCGACCATGGCCTGGGCGCGCTGTTTGGCTTCAGGCGGGAAGGTGCGCTTGACGTACTCATGGCCGAGGGCTTCACCGAGAAAAGCGTCCGTGGTCTCTGCGCAACGCGTGGCACGAGGTTTGAGCTTGCCAACGCCGGCGAGCTGACTCTGACAAAAATCGAAGCGTGCGTTGACAAAACTCTGCGAGAGGTTGTCTGCCGAGGAGTTGAGCAACTGCCGGCGCAGGTAGATCTTCCAGTCCGCGAGAGGCGTTGAGACCAGTTGACGATCGAATTCGGCGAGGAACTCGGGCTGCTCGACGTTGACCTTACCGGGCTGGAGATTGGCGCTCTTGTAAAACAATATCCAGTCGAAGTGCGGAGTCATTTTCTGCAAGACGTCGAAGCTGGCGGTGTGGACGATGGCGTGAGGATCGTGCATGGCGACGTTGTCGAGCGTGGCCTTGGCGAGTGCGGTCTCAAACCGCATCACAGTTTGCGCGGCACCCTTCGCCTCCTCTACAGGCGTTCCGCTCAGCGCGAAGATTTTCGCGATATAGACGAGGTAGCCAGCACGTGCGTCTGCAAAACGCTTCTCCGGCTTGACGTAGTAGTCACGATCCGGGAGACCGACGCCACCGGCGAGAATCCAAGCAATTATCGTGTTTGGAGTATCAGGATCCTGCGCGCCACCCAGGGAGAAGGGCACCATTACACCATCGCATTGAGGTTGCGGATCTCCCCCTGCAGACCAGCGGCATCGTGGATCGTGTCGATCTCAGCGAGATACGGTCTGAGCGGAGTGACTCCTTTTGGCATCGATCACCTCGATGTTGGTGCAGGCCGCGTAGAAGTCGCCAACAAGTTGCGCAGGACTTCCGGTGGGAGCCCCGGGTTTCGTAGAGATATCGTCGAGGATGGTTTTGAGCTGGTCCCTTTTGATCTCACTCGCTCGCCAGCGGCGGCTCCATCGATCCATCGAGGGGGAATGGGATTCTTGGCACGCCAAGCACCATTCGAGAAATCATAGAAATCATCGCAGGGTTGAACGCTACGATCAATGTCGGCGGCTTCAATGCCTTTGAGTGCCGGTTGCTGCGCGAAAGCGCTAGTGGCGATCGAGGCTGCCAGTACGAGCGGTAAGGTCCTCCGAATCATATGCTCCATTCAGAACCTGAAATAGACAAATCATGCATTCATTAAGCGATACCACGGGTAAGGACGCTGACCGTGGTTCCGATCAGCGTCTCTATTTGGTGGGTCAAGATAGGCTCGAAACTGGTTCGCTTGAACGCTATTCTGGCCTGCAGGACTTTCCGACTCAAACAAGAGGGCTAATTCCCGAAATACCGCGCCATGGTGAGGTCCAGGATGTTATCGTTTTGAGGGTCGATCTCTCCGCCGACGGCAACAATCTTTCCATCGGTCTGTATTAACAGAGCGCTTACCCCGAGTGAGTCTGACCCGGCGAATGTGGTGGTCAGCGTGCCACCAGTCCCAAACGTGGCATCAAACTCGCCATTGGAATCGAGCCGTGCTACGCCAAAGAGACCCTGGCCGGAGCGGGTCAGTGCCGAGGACCCTGCCACTAAGATTTCTCCATTCGATTGGAGCGCGATCCCCCCGAAGCCGCTCGTCACGCCGCCGAAGTTGAATTTAAAGGAGTTGAAGGAAGGATCCTCGACCCCTGTTTCGCTGAAACGAAACGCTTCCACTTCAGTCTTCTGGAAGCCGCCGCCAACAGTCGAGGCCGTAACATAGTCGCCGTTCGGCTGGAAAGCAATCGGCGATGCGGCTGTCGGCTGGCTGGCCGCGACCACTGTCCCCGGCGTCACCGTAGATTGCAGCACTCCCGTCGAGCCGAACTCCGCCACTGAGCCCGGGCCACCCTCGACCAGGTAGGAACCGTTGGCAAGCAGTGCCAGGGCAGCCGGACTGACGGGGGGTGGTATTTGCTCCACTATGCCGCCTGTACCAAACGTCGTGTCCAGACTACCGTTGGAGTTGTAGCGTGCCAACACCATCATGCCGGGTGAATTTCTTCGCCCTGGTGGTGCACTTCCGGCCACTACTATCTGACCGTTAGGTTGCAGCAGGAGTGAAGAAAACGTCATAAAGCCGGTCTCACAGCAAGGATTGCTGAAAATGGTCGTTACCAGACCACCCTCCCCAAATGTTGGATCCAACTGTCCGTTGGGCGTGAAACGCGCGAGAGCGAACTCCTGGGCCTCATTAATTACAGAGGCAGACGTCCCAGCCACAATGATATCGCCGTTCGGCTGCACCGCGGCCGCAACCGGATCGTTGTAGAGGTTTGAGCCGAATGCCACACTGTTTCTGCCAATCAGGGTCCCACTCGAGGAATACACCAACAGACCGAAATCGGAGACGCTGGGAAAGGCATCGCCGATGCCGGCGGCGACGACGATATTGCCGTTGGACTGCTCGATAGCCGCCACCGGGGTGACGGTGACGCCGAGGCGGGTGGTTACTGTGCCACCTGTGCCGAAGGTCGGATCCAGCGTACCGGCGTGCTGTCCACCGATAGACTGGGCCTGCGCTAAGTTGACACCAAACATAAGGCCAATTGCCAATAGTCCGGTGATTGAAAGTAATGTAGTTTTCTTCATTGTCTTTTCCTGGTTGTCCTTTGCTATTTAGTTGATTTCTCGACAGAGCACGTCGTATAGTCCATCAAGCCGCATCCAAGACGATCAGCACTAACATGACCTCGCAGAGTCTGGTCATCGGCTGCCTTGCTTGTAAATCGCTCCGTCACAGCTGCCTAGATCGATAACTGGCAAACGGAGTGTTTATTCCCATTTGATTCGCGGTTAATTCACTCAGTCTTAGCTGTGAGGGGTCTCCAATTGCCAAGGTATGTTCGGAAGGCTTAGCAGTTGTCAGTAAAATGCGTCTGATATGTAGATAATCAGCAAATGCTTTGGCCATCTTCTAGCTCGCAAGCAGATTACAGTACCAAAACATCGGTTTAGCTCTGGCCGCTTTCTTCTTTGCCTTGGCTATCTCAATGCTGGGGAGAGTCGATAGACGCGTCGGCTATCGCGACAGATGGGCAATCGCGTCGAGCAGTTCTGGCACCCCTGCAGTTTTCGAGACAAATTTGTCGATGGTGCGCATCTCGTGGGTGGGAATGCACAAGGCAGCGGACAACAGAATGACCTTAAGCTGGGGATCGCTTGCCTTCAGGTGCGAGGCCAACGCGCAGCCGTTCATCATCGGCATGTTGAAGTCAACCACGGCAATATCGACGGGCTCCCTCTCCGCGGTCGACAGCGCGTCGGCTGCACCGGTAGCGGTGTGCGCCGAGTATCCGTACACCTCCAAGATCGTGGCGGTTAGTTTCAGTTGCCGCTCATCATCGTCCACCAGGAGTATGTGCGCTGCCGGCCTTGCTTCGATCGCGGGTGCGGCTACCCTGGCATGAATGCACTCGTCGTCTCCATCGTCCCGATGGCGACATAGACATTCGTTGACCGTGTCCAGCCGGAGCTGAGGAAACTCCTTCGTGCTTCCACTTGCAATGCTATGGCGGTTTGCCCTCATGGTTGTTAGATCCTTTCGTTCTTGTCACGCATGGTCGAACCGATTCCGCCTGCGGACAGCCCCAGATGGTGTTGCCGCTTCCGGTAGTGTCCTGGAGCCGGTCGCATTACCGAAGAAGGCAAGACTAGCAACTCGCGACTTTCAAGCTACGGTTGCGGCCATTGCCCAGAGATCGCAAAGGGCCGGCAAGCTCCCCCTTTAAGCAGGCCAGCCCCGCGTCAGCTACCACGATTGGCAACTGAGCTTGTGCGCCTGTAGTAAGGGCTAACTCGCGTCACCTGGAATTTCTGATTTGATAACTGACAAGTGAAGCGTTTATTCCCGCTTGTTTCGCTATATCAGTTCGCTGCGTCCCTTATCTGATCGCGGGCCGTAGTTAAGAAACTAGCGTTCAACAAGAATAGCTTTGTCACCAAGATGTATCGGCTGTGTAGACAGTCGGTGAAAAGCTTTCGGTCGTCTTTGATCCGGCAACGGAGGCTGGTGGGTTAACCTAACGAACCCGTTACGGATACTCTTCAGTGGGCCTACATCCCAGCTTCTACCGTTCCGTCAATACGCTAGGGTTTCCGGAGGGTGGAAAGCTAGAGTATTATCTGCTCGGTCCCAGCGCGGTGTCCGCTAATTGGGACTTTTGCACATATCAGCCGCTGAGAGCTTCAGGCTCCGCACTGGCCACCGTCTTCGTGATCTGACTTCCAGTAACCGGCTCCGCCTCAATGTGCTCTTGCTGTTCGAGAGAACGTACTTCGCTGCTGATCTGTTCCATTAACTCGCCCTTCACCTGTCTGAACTGCGCCAGATACTTTCCGACCTGCCTCGCTATTTCCGGAAGCTTCTTCGGGCCGAAGAACACTAACGCAAGCAGCACAATGAATAGGATGTCTGGCATTGCACGAACCTCGCTATCAGGAACTTCCTTCTGCCGAATGAAACGGCTTGACGATCCACCGCAACACGAGTCTGGGATGGGCACGTTTAAGCCCGCAAACTCGCGCATGTAGCTCCTAGCGACGCATCCCAGGAGCCGCCAATCCCTTCCAACACGGCAGCCAATCCGAATGTCGCGCTCCCAAGCCTTCAACCCTAAGCAAAGATCTGGCGGCTCCGTACTCATTATTTAGCGCCGGTAAATCACGAGATTGCAAAGCGAGCCTTGAAACTTGCCAACCGACGTGCATACTGCCGATTGCCATGTCAACATCTTCCAGAGGGCCATGATCGTCTAACTCCCGGGAGCATCTTCAGGCAAACTGAGGGCCTAGCCCGGGATTTCCATCTTGGTCGCGAAGCGCTGCCGCTTCGCTCTTCATCCCCGCGCCATTTCAAGGACACCCGACGTCACCTCGTCATGCTCGATCGGGTCGAATGCTTTCGCGAAGTCGAGGACGACACGTGATGCCACCTCGCCGTGTTCGAGGCGGTCGAAGACTTGGTTGATCGATGACAAAGGCTGCAGCTCGATATCGGCTTTGACCTTGCCCTCGGTGGCGAAGGCGAGCGCTTCGGCCATGTCCTGGCGCGTGCCAACGAACGAACCGCGGATGGTTATGCAGTTCGCCACGACATCGAAGAGAGGAACTGGAAATTCGCCTGGCGGCAGACCGACTAAGACGCACGTGCCGCGCTTTCGCGTCATACCAATGCCCTGCTTGAAGGCAATGAGCGAGGGGGCCGTAATCAGGACGCCATGAGCTCCTCCACCGGTTTCTTTCTTCAAGGTGGCGGCTGGGTCGCCGGCCTTGGCATTGATCACCAAGTCGGCGCCAACTCGCTTGGCATGGGCAAGCTTACCGTCATCGATGTCGATCGCGCAGACGAGCAGCCCCATGGCCTTGGCATATTGGACTGCCAGGTGCCCGAGTCCGCCAGCTCCCGAGATAGCCAGCCATTCGCCAGGCTTCGCTCCACTCTCCTTGATGCCCTTGTACGTGGTGATGCCGGCGCAGATCAGCGGGGCCGCATCCAGGGACGAGAGTCCAGCAGGAATGTGGGCGACGTAGTTTGGATCCGCGAGAATATACTCGGCGAAACCGCCGTTCCTGGTATAGCCGCCGAACTGCGCCTGAGCGCAGACCGTCTCCCAACCCTTCAAGCAATACTCGCAGTGACCACACGCTGAATAGAGCCAGGGCACTCCGACCCGGTCGCCCTCCTTCACGATCGTCACGCCCGATCCGACGGCGACGACCGGCCCGATGGCCTCATGCCCAGGAATAAAAGGGAGAGTGGGCTTGATAGGCCAGTCACCCTGCGCGGCATGCAGATCGGTGTGGCACACGCCGCAGGCCTCGGTTTTGACCAGGACCTGGCCGGCTCCGGGAGACGGGATATCCCACTCCTGAAGCAGTAGGGGTTTCCCGAACTGTTCGACAACTGCTGCGTGCATCTTGGTTGCCATGGGTAATTCCTCTTTTCAGAAGCGGGTTAGATGGATTACAACTCTTCGGCTTGGCAGCCCGTGCCTAAGCTGGCGCATCGATCGATTCGACGCACACCAGCTTCTTGTTCACAAATTCCTGAATGCCCATGCTGCTGAGCTCACGACCGTAGCCGGAGTCCTTGATTCCGCCAAACGGCAAGTCCGGCCTTGTCCAGGTTGGATGGTTGACGAACATCATGCCTGTGTCGACGCGGCTAGCCACGCGCTTTCCGCGCGCGATGTCTTGGGTGAAGACTGAGCCGCCCAACCCGAAATTCGAGTCGTTAGCGAGCGCGACCGCCTCGTCCTCGTTCTTGACTCGGAAGAAGAGCGCGACCGGCCCGAAGAATTCCTCCCTAAATGCCGGGTTGTCGGGCTTGATATTCGCCAGAATCGTCGCCTGCATGAAAGCACCGGGTCGATTGAGACGTTTCCCTCCCATCACCACGGTGGCACCGTTGGCCACGGCCCCTTCGACTTGGTCCAGCAGTTGTAACAGGGCCGCTTCCGTGGACAGGGGGCCGAGAGTGGTAGCTTCGTCCATTGGGTCTCCCGGCTCGAGAGCCGCGAGGGCCGTCTTGAATTTGTCGAGGAAGCGGTCGGCTAATTCCTCGACGACGATGAATCTCTTCGCCGCGACGCAGCACTGGCCGGTGTTATTCATCTTGCCCCAGAGCGCCCACTTAACGGTCTTGTCGAGTTCGGCATCTTCGAGCACAATGAAGGCGTCGCTGCCACCAAGCTCCATCGTCGACTTCTTAAGGTTTTTTCCCGCCCTCCCGGCAACGCTCTTGCCAGCTTCCACGCTCCCGGTCAGAGCCACGCCCTTGATCCGGGGATCGTCGATCACGCGGTCCACCTGATCATGCGAGATCAACAGGTTGGTATACGCGCCCACGGGCGCGCCGGCTTCCAGCCACAGCTTCTCGAAGGCGATGGCGCACTGGGGCACGCAACCTGCGTGTTTCACCATGACCACATTGCCTGCCATGAGGTTGGGCGCAGCAAAGCGCGCGAGCTGGTAATAAGGAAAGTTCCAGGGCTCGACGCCGAAGAGCACTCCTAACGGGCTGTTTTCGACTGACGCCTCACCCGAGCTCGGCTTTAGTTGTTCTGGTGCGAGAAATCGCTCAGCGTTCTTAGCGTAGTAGTCGATGATGTCGGCACTGAGCGCCACTTCGCCGCGGGCCTGGTCGATGAGTTTTCCCATCTCCAGCGTCACCGGACGAGCAAACTCGTCGATCCGCGCGCGCATAATAGCGGCCGCCTTTGCAACCACGGCGGCTCGCTCTGCAAAAGTTGTGTGCCGCCAGGTCTCAAAACAGTTCGCGGCGGTTTCAAGTGCAGTCTCGAGCTGCTTGTCGCTGAGTTCCTCGAAGGTCTTCAGGATCTTGCCGTCGTAAGGATTAACACTTTGGTAGGCCATGACTCGTCCTTTTCTGAGATGGATTGTGCGGGGGCCGGATTTCCGGGTCGCATTTTGTCCCACGCGCGATCATCAAGTGGAATCGCGGCTCCCGCAGATTGTCTCTCCGCGAAGGCGCAGAAGCTGTACCGTTCTGCTCATGAAACGGTGACAATTATGAAGCGAGGCGCTGGCAGACTCCGGTGGATAACCAAACGTGAGGGGAGATGGATGCTCGAATCGCGGGTAGCCCGTATCTCTAGACTAGCGTGTCGAGCGGAAAAGTGTTACCAAGCTGAGCAGCCAGCTTCCGTGCTCCCGCTTTGTCGCCAGTTCGGGACAAAAGCCGACCGCGGCCATCGCTCGTACATCGCGGTTTGGAGCCAGCTTGATTGCTGCACCGGCATCCCCCGACCGCTTTCGCCCGATTACCCGACGCCACCCCGCGTAATGCCTCTAGTACCTGTGCGTCGAGCGACTTCTCAAACGCTGGACCGGGCGCTAGGTGGCGCGGTAACTATTTTGTATAAGACGAAATCGTTACCGGTGTCGCATCCTGCTTCAGGCAATTCGTTCCCATGTACTGTTGAATTACTGCCAGGTCTTCGTCGTTGGTCAGCCCGTCGTAGTTGAAGTCATACCAACTCGATCCTCCGCCATTCAACGTGGAGAAATACCCCCACCACTGAACGTCAAGGCCAAAAACGGCCTGGTCCTCATTACCATCGCCGGGGCACGGAACCTGCGAAGCTAGCGTCGTCTGCAGGTCCGTCAGGAGCTGGTTGTAATTGGTTAGCTGCTCCTGGCTGAGTCCAGAGGGACAGCGATGCGCCGCGGACACTTCCGAGCACAAGGCCACGTCCAGGTCGTCTAACTTGGGGTTCACCGGGTCCTCGTTGACGTTATAGAACTCCGTAAGCGTGGTGTTCCCATCGACGCAGTTGGCCTGAGACTTCTGTATCAGTTTGTATTTGTCGTTTCGCGTAGCCCACTGCGCTTCTGGAAGAAACTGGATACCGTTCGGGTACACGGGAAGTTGCGCGGCCTGCACGGCGCAACACGACGAGTACTGTTGCGGTGCTCCCGGCCCATACCAGTCTCCGCCTTCGGATTCACAGAGTCCCGCACCGTTGAATAGTTGCACACACGTAGGAGGTTGGGTGAGGGCGATCACGCACGGTGGAGGTGCTGTATTGCCGACGTGGATGTTATTGGCCGCCATCGTGAAATTGCTGGTGCGGATCTCCGCCTGGTTAGGATTGACAAGGTAGGGCAGCATGGAGACCGAATCGATGGTGTGAGTTGGAGGAACCACCTGGTGAACGTCCAGTCCAGCGATCTCCGCGAACAACTGGAACAGGTCGGCAATGTTGATCATTGATGTGACCTCGCGGTCGGGCGACGCGACCAGGGGACCAGAAACGATCAGCGGAACCCAGACCCCGGTCTGATACACCCAGCCCTTGGAGCGCGAAGGATCGAAGGGCGCCTTTACTCCGGGTGCATACGTACCGTTGTCGCCAATCAGGACGACCATGGTGTTGGTCTTGTCCGGCTGGTAATTCAGGCTGCCATCGGAATTCCAGGTGGCCAGGCCAGACCGCACCAGCAAGTCGCCAATCTGCGTATCCATGGACTCCAGCATCTGATTGCTGATAACGCGGGTATAGATTTCGTCCGCGGGATCGTTGCCTGTGCACTTGAAGTTGCTGCTATCCGGAGAGCCGGGCGGCAGCTGCGAAGCCGGCGGCTGCTGGTAGGGCGAATGAATGTTGGCATAGGCAACCGTCGCCATCCACGATTGGTTCAAAGTGTTTTCGGAATTGATCCAGTCCACGGCCGACGTGGTTGTCGCGTCCGACACGTAGCCTCGTGTCCGAGGGTCGGTCAGCGGAGGCTGCACCACGGTCCCGTCAGGTTCGTTGTAGGTGCGGTTCCAGACATAGTAAGCATTCGCCTGATCGAACACCAGGGGAGTCGGCGGAACGTACGTGCAGCTTTGGCTGGGAATAAACAGTCCTCCCATTTCCATGCAGCTGCGACCCGGAGTGGGATGGTTCGAGTCTTTGGAAATAACCTTACAAGTATTGTCGGCGAAGTGGCAGGCTCCGGTGTCGGCGCCGCCGTAAGCCGCATTGGTTACAAAACCGCAGGTGAAGGGACTGGTGCTGGCCAAAAACTGCCCCCCAATCGTCGTGTCGATGGGATGGGGCGCACCCTCCAGGAATCCGTCAAAGTAATCCCACCCCAGTGAGTGCGGCGTCGCCGCTCCATAAGGATTGTAGGTTGCGGCGGCGAGATGGAACTTTCCGAATAATCCACTTGAATAGCTCGCGGTCTTCAGAATCTTCGGCGTAGTCGCTTCAAACGGCGAGACCTGCGAATTCGCCAGATCATCGCTCAAGATTGCATTGAACACATTCGTGCGGAAGGGATAACGGCCCTCAAAGAAAATGGCGCGGCTGGGCGAACATTCCGGCATCGACCAGGTATTTCTGAAACGCACACCGGCATGGGCAACCGCGTCGATATTTGGCGTCGCGGATGGAGTCGCCCCTCCGTAGCCGAAAATTTTCATCTGGTCGATGCCGACATCGTCCATGATGATAAAGAGGATATTGGGTCGATTTGTTCCCGGTGTCCTGCTGGAGTGCGAGCGTGATGTTGCCGCCGCGGCTGGCTCCAAATTGGAACTTGCAGTCTGCGCGAACGACATTCCCGCCAGCAAAAAGATCATGAACGGCTCACAGCCAAGGCGCTTCATACTTTTCTCCTAACAATGCACTTTGACATCCCCGGGTGTGTAAATTCTGTCTCCCTGCACTTACGCGCCGATGACGATTGGAAATACTTTTGTGTACCACGGAGAGCACCGGTGAGATCTCGCGACTGAACGCGCCCTTCGTTATGGTGCCCCAGAGATACCCAGCTACTTCTCGTACGAATCGGGTGCAAGAATTAATCGTTTAGAGGCGAGAGTCGGAAACATTGTCTGACCAGGATGACGACCGCCTCATAGACGTTTCCGTTATCAGGATTCCGTTTTGGAGTCCTACGGAAGATTCGACCCTACTTCGGCGGCGACGCGCTGAGCAATTATGCTCATCGTTGGCGGTTGTTTTGTGCGGAAGCTGATCTATGTTCTGTCCACGGAAGAACCCAGAAGGATCGATTGGCGACGGAATCAGCAACTGTGGATTCCGGGATCGCGTCCATTCCGTAGAAGGCGGAGTTCGTCTACTTAGCACTGATTCTAGAAACGGCGATCAACGCGATCGGGCTGGCAGACATGGTTGGCTTCTTCTTGGATCATCTGCTCTACCCCCCGGCAGCTGCAAACTGTTAGCAAGCACTTAAGGCAGATGGATTCGACTTTACCGTTATTGGGATAACGATGTGCGAAAGTGCTGGCTGGGAT
>JBEKCJ010000043.1:0-33172 GCA_050014935.1 Candidatus Korobacteraceae bacterium | reverse complement strand
GATGGCGTTGGCGGCGGACGGTGGAGCATAGCCCCAGCCATCGAGGATGATCAGGATGAGTGGTTTGGGAGGATTAGCCATTAGCAATTAGCCCTTAGTACTTAGCCAAAATCAACGACGGCGCCGAACGAGCGCCGCAGCCAGTAACGAGTCCGCGCTGACCGCAATGTTGCAATGCCCAAATACCGACGAACGAGTCCCGCGATGCGGGATGGAAGAT
The DNA here is from genome assembly GCA_050014935.1 of Candidatus Korobacteraceae bacterium. GTDB lineage: Bacteria > Acidobacteriota > Terriglobia > Terriglobales > Acidobacteriaceae > Bog-257. Next base: position 32,952 of record JBEKCJ010000043.1, on the reverse strand, counting down.
GATAGCCCACCGCTTCAGCGGTGGGTAGGAGCCGTTATGGGCTTCGAGTGCCCCGGGCACGGCAGACGTCGAGTGCCGTCCCCGAGGGACTCAGCCCCTTTGATATAGCAACCCCGCCCTGAAGGGCGGGGCTATCATCTTTCGCCTCGTTCCGAGGCTCGTGCATTACGGTTCCATCAGTCCAGGCAACCCGTGGACTCGTCGGCTAGCGCTGCTCTCTGTGACCTCGAGCCAGTCGCCGCTCCAACCCTTGCCTGACGCGATTACCCAGAAAATAGGCCGCCGGCAAAGGGATGCCTGCAAGCCAAATATATGGCTTCGTCATAAGTCCGAAGTGATCCAAAGGCAGCATCACACAAAGCGCCGCTCCCACTCCCACGATGCTCGAACCAGCCAGAACAGTCAGGTCCAATCCGAGCGAATAATTCTTGCGTCTAGAAAATCCTCGTCGTTCTCGCACCGAATGGAGAATAGCTCGGCCAGTACTCCACACACCGAAAGCAATGAACACACCAATTGCGAGTTCTTGTGCGAAAGAGATAACGCTGCTCCTAACCGGCTGTTTTCTTCGCCAGCTCCCCGTGATAGTTCAGCGCCTTCAATCCCAAGAACCTTGCCGCCGGGCCAAGTTCTTCTTCGATGCGCAGCAACTGGTTGTACTTGGCGATGCGATCGCTGCGCGAGGCCGAGCCGGTCTTGATCTGTCCTGCGCCGGTGGCAACAGCGAAATCGGCGATGAACGAGTCTTCGGTCTCGCCCGAGCGATGCGAAATGACCGTGGTGTAGCCGTTCTGCCGCGCGAGGTTGATCGTGTCAAGAGTCTCGCTTACCGAACCGATCTGGTTCAGCTTGATGAGAATCGAGTTCGCGATTCCCGCGTCAATCCCGCGCTGGAAGATGTCGATGTTAGTGACGAAAATGTCATCACCCACCAGTTGGATTTTGCCGCCCAACTCGTCCGTCTGTAGCTTCCAGCCTTCCCAATCGTCTTCCGCGAAGGCATCTTCCAAAGAAACGATGGGATATTGCCGAACCCAGTCCGCCCAGAACTTCACCATGTCTTCACTGGAATGCTCGCTCTTGTCGGACTTCTTGAAGACGTACTTCTTTTTCGCGCTGTCGTAGAACTCGCTGGCCGCGGGATCGAGCGCAATCGCGATCTGCTCGCCCGGCTTATAGCCGGCCTGCGTAATCGCCTCCAGCACGACTTCAATCGCTTCGACATTCGACTTGAGCGACGGTGCGAAGCCTCCTTCGTCGCCAACGGAAGTGTTGTAGCCGCGCTTCTTCAGCACGCCCTTCAGCACATGAAACGTTTCGACACCCCAGCGCAGCGCTTCGCTGAACGATGTCGCGCCCACCGGCATCACCATGAATTCCTGGAAGTCGACGTTGTTATCGGCATGAGCGCCGCCATTCAGGATGTTCATCATCGGTGTGGGCAGCAGGCTGGCGGTAAATCCGCCGAGATACTGATACAGCTCGATGCCGAGATGGTCGGCCATGGCGCGGGCTGCGGCCATCGAGACCGCCAGGATCGCATTCGCGCCCAGCTTGCTCTTCGTGGGCGTGCCGTCGAGGGCAAGCATCGCATTGTCCAGTTCACGCTGCTCGCTGGCGTCGATGCCTTCGAGCTCCGGGGCGATAACTTCGTTGATATTGTTGACGGCTTTGAGCACGCCCTTGCCGGCGTAGCGGCCCTTGTCGCCATCGCGCAGCTCCAGGGCTTCGTGTTCGCCGGTTGAGGCCCCGCTGGGGACGGCAGCGCGGCCACGGGCTCCGCTGGATAAGATCACGTCTGCTTCGACGGTAGGATTTCCGCGGGAATCAAGAACCTCGCGGCCAAGAATCAGTTCGATGTCAGTCATGAAAGTCCTGCTCTCGCGCCCGTGGATTCGCCGATGCGAGGCGCGAGCGTTATGAAACCAGCCAATTATACGGGAGGCGGCGAACGGCATCTGTGACGGCCGGCCATCGGTTTCCGCACTTCAAAGACTCCCCGGTGACCTCGGAAGTCATCCTAAAAGTCACACTTCGTACAGAAAACCGTTTGCGGCGTTGCGGAGGGTTGAGTATGCTCTTCCGGAGTGGTTACTGCACTATAATTGGGGCGTTACCCCCGGTGCCTGCTATCTGGCGCCGTGGCCGCCTTACGGAGCTCAATAAATATTATGTGGAAACGGAAAGAAGACGAGTACACCAGCCCCCACGAGTCCGGCATTGCCGGCTCTTCAGCGATGCCAGTCGCCCCTGCTGCGCCACCACGTCCCGCCGAACCTGTGCGCAGCGATAGTGTGCGCGGCAGCGAGATCGCCACCATCGGGAAGTCCGTCGTGGTGAAGGGCGAACTTTCGGGCAGCGAGGATTTAATTGTGGACGGCGAGGTGGAAGGCTCCATCACGCTGCGGGGTCAGAGCCTGACGGTGGGCCCGAACGGCCGCGTGCGCGCCCATATTGAGGCGCGGAATGTGATTGTGCATGGCCGGGTGGACGGCGATATCCACGCCACCGAGCGGGTTGAACTGCGCAAAAGCGCTTCCCTCACCGGCGACATTGCAACTGCGCGCATCTCCATCGAAGACGGCGCGTTCTTCAAGGGTGGTATTGATATTCAGAAGCCGGAAGCCACCCCGAGGATCGAGGCTAAGCCGCAAGGGTCGGTCACCACAGCCCCGGTTGCAGCACCGATCACCACGCAGGGATCGCTGCTGGAGTCCAAGAAGCTGTAAGGCGCAACCGCCGGATGGCGGGCTGTTTGAGCCAAACGGCGTCGACAATCGTGCTTCTCCGTCTGGAAAGATTGCCGCTTCGGCAGTCTCCCCCCTACAATGGTGCCTTGTGGCCCCAGGCATCTTTCATAAACTATTCGGTTTTGGCCGGCAGTCCGAGGACGAGGACGCCGTCCCCGGCCAGAAGATAAGTCGCCGCTCGACCGGATTCAGCGAGTTCATTCGCGCCATCTCGCGCGAAGAGGGGCTGAAGGTCCTGGACCTGGGCTCAACCTCGCCCGCCAACATCACCTTTATGACAGGACTCGGGCACCGCTTCCACCAGGAAGATCTGTTGCGCTTGTCCGGCGACAAGTCCCTGCTCATTCCGAATGATGATGGTGGCACCGTCATCGATGCGGAACGGTTTCTGCGCGAGAACCTGTGTTTTTCCCGCGAGGAATTCGATGCCGTGATGTTCTGGGACCTCGCCGATTTTCTGGCCGAGCCGCTGGTGCAGCCGGTGATCGAGCGCATTCAGGTCGCCATGAAGCCAGGGGGCATCATGCTGGCTTTCTTCCACACCAAAGACGCTGGACCCGACGCGCCGTTCTACCGCTACAACATCATGTCGAAAGATAGTCTGGAGCTTCAACCCGTCCGCGGCTTCCGCTTGCAGCGCGTCTTTAATAACCGGCACGTCGAAAACCTCTTCCGCGAATACGCCTCCAAGAAATTCTTTCTGGGCCGCGACAACATCCGCGAAGTGTTGGTGATTAGGTGAGTGGCTAGTGGCTAGTGGCCAGTGGCTAGTAGCTTTTAGCTAGCTACTACTTGCTAGTTGCTAATTGCTAATCGGCACCGTGAAAGAAAACACCGAACCGCTGCCCGGCTGCGAAGTCACGCCGATGGTTCCACCGTGGGCTTCGACGATGGCTTTGGCGATAGCCAGCCCCATTCCAGTGCCCTGGATTCGATAGCGTTGATCGCGGCCGCGATAGAACTTCTCGAAGATCAGCGACTGTTCCATGTCATCGATCCCGGGACCCCGGTCAGCTACGCTGATGCTCACCATCTTGCCTGTCGGCTCAGCGGTGATGGTGATGGGCGTCTCCGCGGGCGAGTATTTGGCTGCATTTTCCAAAAGCTGTACCAGCACCTCTGCAATGCGTTCCAGATCGACTCCCACTGGCGGCAATTTCTCGGGGAGTTGGAGTTTGACGTCGCGTCCTGCCAACATTTGCTTCGCCCGTTCGAGTGCGGCTTCAATCACGGCACGGACGGGATGGGATTCACGGCGCAACTCCACCTGCTGCGCGTCGAGCTGCGCCATTTCCGCCGCTTCGCCCACCAGCCGATTGAGGCGGTCGCTTTCCTCGTTGATCACGGTGAGCAGCTCCTGCCGGGCCTCGGCTGTGACGGGATCTGAAGCCAGCAGGGTCGTGACCGCAAGCTTAATCGCGGTCAGCGGCGTGCGAAATTCGTGCGTGACGCTATCCAGCAAAGCCGAGCGCAGCTTCTCGCTCTCGCGCGACGCCTCATTGCGCGTCAGCGTTTCCACGGCGCCGGCGCGCTCAATAGAGATGGCGACCAGGCTGCCCACCGCTTCCAACGTTTCGCGCGAGAGTACGGCGCCTTCCAGCCCAAGACTGCCCACAGGCCTTACACCGATGCGCAATGGCACGAAGCACAACTGCCGTTCCTCATCCACCACCAACTCTCCGCGGCAGCTCACAGCTTCCAGTTGTTCTTCGCTGAGCTCCGGATGGTCGAAGCCGGTTCGATAGACTTCCTTACGCTTGGGCAGATACATGGCCGCAGCCTTTAGGCCAAATGCGTCGCGTACGAACTGCGGAATGTTGTTGAGCAACTCCATTACATTTTCCGTCGCTAGCAACTGCTGGCTTAGGGAGTAAAGCCGCTCCACCTCTTTGCGGCGGCGGTTGGCGTTTTCCGCCTCGCGGCGGGCCCGCTCTGAAAGCCGGCTGGCGACAATCGCGGTAACTAGAAAAGCCAGCAGCGCAATCCAGTTCTGGGGATCGGCAACCGTAAAGGTATGGATCGGAGGCAGAAAGTAGTAATTGAATGCCAGAGTGGCCACAACTGCGGTGGTAGTGGCAAGCGTCAATCCCCAGCGGCTGGCGATGCCCAACACCACCAGCAGAAATGTCAATGCAACCGTGGTAGGGTTGACCGGCAAACGAACGTAGGCCAGTACCACGATCGCAACTGTACCCATGGCGAGCGCATATCGGTAGAGCAGGGTCTGAAGACGCTGCGGCGAGACGGCACTCTGCACGCGCCGCTTCCCTTCCCTGTCTAACTGGTGTTCCGCACTCACGGCACGATTGTACCGAATCGACTTTTCCCTCGCGGTGACGCAGAATGATGGCTCATGCAGAAGACGCCCGAGCAATGGCTTGAGGTGACCGCTCCGGAGAGAAAGAGCGGCGTCTTCAAACTGTTTCTGGGATATGCGCCGGGCGTCGGCAAGACCTATTCCATGTTGAGCGAAGCCATCCGCCGCAAGAGCCGCGGCGAAGATGTCGTCATCGGAGTGGTCGAAAGCCATGGCCGCCTGGCCACCAAGGAACTGGCTAGCCGCCTGGAAGCTGTTCCCCGCAAGCAACTCAACTACAAGGGCACAGTGTTTGAAGAGATGGATGTGGACGCCGTACTGGCGCGCCGTCCGCAGGTGGTGCTGGTGGACGAACTGGCGCACACCAACATCGAGGGCAGTAAGCACCACAAGCGCTATGAAGATGTTTTGGAACTGCTCGACAATAAGATCGATGTCCTCTCCACCATGAACGTGCAGCACCTGGAGAGCGTGACTCCTCTGGTGCATAAGATTACCGGCATCGTGGTACGCGAGACCGTTCCTGACTGGGTGCTGAAGCGCGTCGACGAGATCGTATTGTCCGACGTTACGCCGGAGGCGCTGGCCAAGCGCATGCGCCGTGGCGATGTTTATCCTATGGAGCGGGTAGACCGCGCGCTGGGCAGCTTCTTCCGGCCAAGCAACCTGATTGCCTTGCGCGAGATTGCCCTGCGCCAAGTGGCGCAGGTGGTAGACCGTAGCCTGGAACCGTACATCCAGACGGAAATCGATCCTAACCGCGAATTGCAGGTGCGGGAGCGCATTGCCGTCGGCGTCAGTTCCAACCCGGCGGCGCAGTATCTGGTGGCGCGCGCCGCTCGCATGGCGCAGGCAGGAAATGGTGAGCTTTTCGTCGTCTATGTCGATATCGGCGGCGATGACGATCCCGAGCGTCAACGTTCGTTGCAGGCCAACTTTCGGTTTGCGGAGAACCTGGGGGCGCAGGTCGTCCGGCTGAAAGGCAAGGACGTTGCCTCGGCGATGGCGGAATTTGTCCGCGAAAAGCACATCACCCAGGTGATCTTCGGGCATTCGGCCACCAGCGGCTGGCGCAGGTATTTATTTCTCTCGGCAGTGCACAGGTTTTTGCGCGACGCGCCCGCAGTGGATGTCCACATCGTGAAGCAACAGATGGATTGAAGAAGAAAGTTTCGAGTTGCAAGTTTCCAGTTTCAAGTTCCCGTTTCAAATCGGCGAGCTCTGACGCGGCGCCGAGAAACTCGGAACTGATTTATCCAGGGACTTGTGACCGATTCCGACTCCGCCGGTCACGAGGGCAAAACAACTTGAAACTCGAAACTGATTTATCCCGCGAAGCCTATTGCTCTTCCCTGGACTGTCTGTTATTTTCGCTCGAACCATGAGTGAACTTCGGACCGAGTCGTCTCCGTCCGGTTTGACCTCCGATCGCTGGCATGCCATGTCCGCGGGCTTCCTCGGCTGGACGCTGGACGCCTTCGACTTCTTCGTCGTCATCTTCCTCTTCGACACGCTGGCCGCGCACTTCCACGTGCCCAAGCGCGACATCGTGCTCAGCGTCACCGCGACGCTGGCCATGCGCCCCATCGGTGCGCTGCTCTTCGGCATGATGGCCGACCGTTATGGCCGGCGGCGTCCGCTCATGGTCAACGTAATATTCTTCGCGACCATCGAGGTGCTTTGCGGCTTCGCGCCCAACTTCACCGTGTTCCTCATCCTGCGAATGTTGTTTGGCATTGGCATGGGCGGCGAGTGGGGCGTGGGCGCGTCGCTGGTCATGGAGACTGCGCCGGTGCGCTGGCGCGGCGTGCTCTCCGGAATTTTGCAAAGCGGCTATTCGATTGGCTATCTGCTGGCCGCGATGGCAGCGCGACTGGTGCTGCCGAATTTCGGCTGGCGCGCCATGTTCTGGGTCGGCGGCGCTCCCGCGCTGCTGGCGCTCTACATTCGCACCAAGGTCCCGGAGTCCGAAGCCTGGCAGCAGAACCGCGTAACCCGAACCATCGACGGGCCTCGCATCGCATGGCAGCACAAATGGCTTTCGCTGTATCTCATCGCGCTGATGTTCCTGATGAACTGCCTCTCGCACGGCACGCAGGACCTGTATCCCGATTTCCTGAAGCACGGGCACGGCATCGCGCCCAACACCGTAGCCTACATCACCATCTTCTACAACATCGGCGCGGTGACCGGCGCCATCATCTTCGGCCTGCTCTCAGAGCGCATCGGACGCCGCTACAGTATGTTGGCAGCCTTGGCAGTCGCGCTTGCGATCATCCCGGTGTGGGCTTTTGGCAGCACAATGATCATCCTGACCGTGGGCGCGTTCATCATGCAGATGGGCGTGCAAGGTGCGTGGGGAATCATTCCCGTACATCTCAACGAGCTGTCGCCGCCCTCGGTGCGCGGCCTGTTGCCGGGGTTCACGTATCAGGTGGGAATCCTGTTTGCCGCCTCGACCCCCACCGTCGAGTTCATGCTGCGCGACCATCTGGGATATGCCTGGGCGCTGACTGCGTTCGAGCTGGTCGTGATCGCCGCTCTGTCGCTGGTATTGGCGTTCGGCCCGGAGAAGCGGGGGCGAAGCTTCCTGCACGAGACGCAAGACGTGGCGGCGTGAATTCCAGCCTGTAGGAAGAAATCAGACCTCAGCAGGAGACGGGGATAGAAACGGCAACCAGCGGCTCTGCACGCTGCTGAAAAAATCCGCTTTGAACGCCTGGTAACAGGGCACGACTTTTACAGGCTGCGGAAAAAGTCCCTCTGAACGCTGTATAACAGGGCACGACTTTTAGTCGTGCCGATAAGCTACTTATTTTGTGATCACGAACCGGCTTCAGCCGGCGTCACAATGCCTTGTTCCGACTTTTCGCAGCCTGTTCTAGTCCTGCGGTAGGCTATTTATTTTGTCGTCTCAAGCGGGCTTCAGCCGACGAGGAATCTGCCGTTTCCGACTTTTCGCAGCCTCTTTAGCTGAACGGAACGGGAACGGTATGCCGGCTACCGAAACCCGTTTTGCTATTCCGGCTCCTTTCAAGGTACCCCCCGCGAAAATAATGTTGATTAAAAAGCACTTATCGCAAAGTATTGCGAACTAACGACTTAGCTTACATGCTAAAGCTATTGTTATTAGTAAGTTGCGATAGAGCGCCTAAAGTATTAAAAACAAGCGACTTGCATTATCGTCTAAGTATTTTAGTTTCAATACTTTGCGGAAACAAGCCAAAGTACTCAATACAAACGGGGATTTGCAAGAGGTTACAAAACAAGGGATTAGCTCTTGACCGTCGATCCTCTGCGGGCCGTCTGGTGGATTCACCGCTAACGAATTTTCAACGAACATTAGGCCCGTCCGACTGATCGGGGGCCGTCGGGCAAACATTACCCAACCTACCAGCCTACCGCGCCAGCCCGACCTGTCAAGTTACGAAAGTACAATACCCCAATTGCACTTTCGTAACCCCGCTAGTTCGTTCGATCCCTCCCCTGCTCGAGCACGACTCTCCTCGCGGCTGGGAGCACATCGCCCTCACGCAGCCCACTATGACCACACTTGGCGCACGGATAAACAGGCGTCAACTCGAACGCCGTCCCGTGGTAAGTGCCGCCGCGGTTGGTTGTGCCATAGAGATTGCCAGCAGTATCGAAGATCAGCCCCGCCTCGGGGTAGAGCCCGTCCGTGCAATTGGGCTGCGAGCAGAAGCTGTACAGCACCGTCTCTATCCAGCCGCCTTCTCCCGGTGACAACTCGAACACCACGCCACATCCACCTGGGACGCAACCAATACCGCCGTCTTCGGTCGTGCCGTAGAGGTTGCCGGCAGCATCGAAGATCAGGCCGGCTACGGGATTCTGCCCGTCCGTGCAGTTGTAATACGAAATGCAGAAGCTATACAGCACCATCTCCGTCCAACCACCACCCACGGTGCGCGCCAACTCGAACACCGTTCCGCGTCCGAGAGTGCCGCCCGTGGTGGTGGTGGAATAGAGATAGCCGGCGGTACTACGGATCAGGCCGGCATAGGGATTTCCCCCGTCCGTGCCGTTACCGAAGTTATGCAGCACCTTTTCGTTCCAGGCTACGCTCGCTGTGGGCGTCTGCGCTTGCGCCGATTGGCTCAAGACCGCCGTCACCGCAAATACAACCGCCATCGCCAACGCGGCCATCGCCGCGCGCGACGTAATGTTCAAAGGTAAAGTGCCAGATTGCTGTTTGCCTTGCATGGGCTTAACCTCCTCGCCATGTGACGCGAATGAAGCTATGAAAGGGCGCACGCGGATGCTGGAGAAAAGAAAGGTCGGAAGTCTTATCTTCCGGTCGCATGGAGCAACAGAAGCCGATCGAAAGAGCTAAGGAATCTTCCTCCGCGGCATCTGCCAGGATTTCACGCCTGCGGGTTGCGGTTTGTCGGTGACCGCTGCCGCTCCGGGACGTGACAGCCACGAAGGCCGGCGCAGCATATCGGAGGTAATCCTTTGTCGGCGTAATCAACCCAGGTGATCAGCAATCCGAGGTAAGCAACGTCATGGCGGAAAATATTTTGCGGCAAGCGGCCAATGCTGAAAGCTTTGGAGCGGGAGACGGGGATCGAACCCGCGACCAACGGCTTGGGAAGCCGTGACTCTACCACTGAGTTACTCCCGCTCGAACTTAGCCTGCTCCAACGATCTTCCAGCTCAGCGCGTGGTGAGCAAAGTGTAACACCGTCAAAATTCGCTCGCAATTTCGCGCGTGATAGGCGTCAGCGTCAACTTGGGCTCGCGCTCACGCGGCCGCAGCGTCTTTGACACTGTTTCCAAGCGACTGCTAGTATGAGGTGTAATTCCCGCCATGCCAACGTCCCCGTCGTCTAGCCCGGCCTAGGACATCGCCCTTTCACGGCGGTAACGCGGGTTCGAATCCCGCCGGGGACGCCAAAGTTGCTTTTTGCTCCGAAAGGTCACGTAACACGCTGAAAAACGAATTGCTTACAGCGGTTCCAAATCCGTCCTTCGTGTACTTCACTCCATCGGGGAAGAACGCCCGCTGCAATCGCTGCTTTTGCTCCAGCGTCGATTCCAACCATAGTTGCCGAGGACGTTCTACTAGCTTTTCTGCGAACGCAAGAACAGCTTCCACGTCGATGTGCTCTACGTCCGCCTCGCGCAACTCTTGCTCCGCCACCTCGATTTCAGCTCTCAACCGCAAGGTCTGCTCGTCATAAGTCTGTTGATCGAGGCGTCCTTCGAGCAGAAAATCTACGAGCCGGTTCTTGCGATTCTCCAGTTCCGCTAGTTTGCCCTTTGCCGCACGCAGGACGCTCTCAGAGGCCGCAACCTTCTGCTTCCAGACCTGGCGCACGATTTCCTTGAACAGACGCATATATTGGCGTTCCGGGGCCAGCCGTTCCAAGAGCGCGGCGAACTCCCGCTCCAGACTCTCGCGACGCACGTTCACGGCGCGGCAATGCGAATTGCGACAGTGATAGTAGGGGTAACGGCTTTTTCGTCCCTTAGACCAACTTCCAGTCAGCGGCGTTCCACAAGCCCCACAGCTAACAAAGACCCGGAGCGGGAAATCCGGGTTATTGCGCTGGTGCGCTGTGACCGAGAGCCTCTTGCCATCGAGTATGTCCTGCACCCGCCCGAACAGTTCTTCGCTTACCAGGGGAGCAAAGCCGCCCCTTTCGCGAACGCTCCAGCTCGGGATAACAATCCAACCACAATAGATCGGGTTGCGCAGCATCTTTTCGAATGTTTGGGGCGTGAGGTTGCATCCTCGGTGAGTCTTTAGACCAAGTGAGGTGACCAGTCGCAGCACTTTGGCTTTCGTCTCAGTACCGGTTCCGTATAATTCGAACGCTTTCCGAATTAGTGGTGCTCGTTCGGCATCGGGGATCAGATTCGTACCGTTTTGGACCTGGCTGCCGACGTTCAGGTATCCGAGAGGGGCCTTGAACGGAAACCGCCCCATGCTGGCCGCCTTCTTCATGCCGAGCTTCGTGCGTTCCGCTTTGCGGTCGTTATCGAACTGGTTGAATGCTCCGTAAATGTTCCGCATGAGCTTGCCGGCAGCGGTTTCGTCCACGTTTTCCATGACCGAACGCAGCCTGACGCCAGCATTTTCCAAGCCCGCAATGACATAGACCTGATCCGACATCTCGCGAGAGAACCGGCTGAGATCGTGGACAACAACAAAGTGAACAACGTTCTGCTTGGCCTGGCAAAAGGCCAACATCTGTTTGAATGCTGGGCGATCCGCAGTCTTGGCGGACTCGCCTTCGTCCCGAAAGACTTTGAGAACTGCCCAATCGTTGTGGGTGCAGAAGTCAACGCACCTTGATTGCTGAGTCGCGAGGCTCAGGTTCTGCACCTGCTCTTTTGTGGAAACTCGGCAGTAGATAACGGCATTCATGTGGGGGCAGCCTAGATCAATTACGAGGAGAATATCGCAGACGACGCCGAAAGCACAGCGGCAGGATTGCCCAGGAGGGTAGCGCGAACTGCGCTATCGGCCGGGACCATGCTGGCCATCGAATCGCGGCTACCTCGACTACTGGCAAGTGGCGCCTGCTATCCCCTCATCAGGTTCAGCCGCAGGATGCATGTCCGCAGGCGGGGCTTCTGCACGATAACCGTGATCTGCTTCACTGAATCGAAGACTTTGATCTCGGTTTCCCAGAACTCGAATCCGGCGATGATTTACTCGAGTCGAAAATGCAAAATTCGGCCCCTCTATGTTTCAGGATACCTCTCGGCTTGCGGAGTCTCGCGAACTTGGTGGGTGCGGTATTTGTTCCAATCCGATTTGGCGGGGAGCGCACTGCCGTTGAGCGAGACTCGTTCGAAGCTCATGCCGCTGAGCCTACGAATGCCGTAGCCGAATGGGTAGGTTCCGTAGCTAGGGCCGATGAAATGGAACGGCCCGATTACTCATGCTGCAGATAGAACCGCTCGATCATGTCCATGATGAGGTCGGAGGGGTCCTCGCCGCGTTCCTTGATGAACAACATCTCGATGAGCTGTTCCGTAGTCACGAAGAGGATAACCTTGCCCTCTTCGCTGTAGATCGTGTTTCGCTTAATGTGGGCCGCATCGTTCGGGGCGTGGTTGCAGCACATGATGGCGAGCTTGCCCATTGGTTTTGTTAAGTAATTTCGAGTCTGGTTCGTCTCGTCCTTGCCGATTTCCTCGCGGTCGTAATTCTTAAATTCAAACAGCACGAGCCGGGCCGCCAACTCCTTATAAATGTGGCCCCAGTTGTTGTTTGCCTCAATATTCCTGTTGGGAAAGACAGCATCACGCCGGTCGATCTCGGAATAAGTTCGGGGTTGGATAACCGGCTCTGCAAGGGGCGGAACAAAGAGGTACTTCAATGCGTCGATGCACGCATCCTCATATTCCTTCCAGCCGGGGCGCCCTGGCGGACACTGTTCCAGCCGTTGACGTAGGAGTTTCCCATCAGGCACGGCTGCCACCATGCGGGAAATAGCGCTCGATCAAGGCTGGGTACCGGGCGATGAGATTCGTCAACTCCGGACCTTCTATGACTCTCACCCTGTTTCCGTACGCAGACTCCGCCAGGAATCGCCGCGCCTCCGATGTGATATTTCCGCTGGTCACAACAAGACCCATGGCGGCTTCGCGCGAAGTGGCCAAGAGAGCCACGGCCTGTCGCAGCACTGCGATGCTTACCCGCGAACTGCTGTATAGCTTCACTTCCACCAGCCAAGTGTCGCTCTTCTCCACGCCGAACGGATCGTGTGACTTGTATACCGCCGTGAAATCGAATCCCAAATCCAGCCCAGGCCTCTTGTGAACCTCAACCGAAAAGCCCAGCTCGACAAGAAGATCGCGCACCAAGTGCTCGAATATCTTGGGCGTCAGGTCCGAAAACCGGACGGCGGGAACCGCTGACAATTGTTCCACGAGACGCCGGATTCCAATTTCCCGGTCGTTGCCGCGCATGTCTAGCCATACCCTGTCCCTCAAGGCAGGTGGGATTTCGCAATCCGCCACGACGACCGGGACCAGTCGAATAGCTCTTTCCTTTAACTCCCTCGAGAGTGCGGAGTTGATCTCCGTTTGGACCCAGTAGGAATCCACGGCGGCAGGCGAAAGCAACAGGAGGATGTAGTCGCTCGATTTTGCGGCAGCCTCGATCCGCTTGACAAACGAATCACCAACACGAATTTCCCATTCGTCAAACCAAGTCGATATGCCACTCTGCCTGAGGGCATCAGCGATGAAACGGGCGGATGGCTTGTCCGAACTCGCGTAGCTTATGAAGACGCGCGGCGGTTGCTTTGTTTCGAAATCATTCATATGGGAGCCAGCGCTGATTTTACAATCTGGCGGGAGTGATTTCACATCGGTCCCGCCGCACATCTTGGAATCCGGGGGAAACTGGGGACGGCTGAGGCTCGGTCCGCTTATGAGAAAGCTCTGGCGCTGACCCAACACTAACCGGAGCGGCAATTCCTGCAAGAGCGGATTCGGCAGTTGAAATAACAAAGACTCGTCGGAAGCCGATGCGGATGTTGAGATAACCAGGCGCAAAGCATGGTTCTAAAGCGCGGAAGAAGCAAACTTTCTAGGACGAGATCGCGTGTCCACAAGTCAAATGGCACACGCAGCATCGCCGCCCACCCTTGCAAGAAACGCAGGCGTGCGGCACCGTCAGTGGGAATGGCGCACGCAATGATCGTTAAAGGCGAGCCACCCGCCGGGTGTGCCGTTTTTGTGCCAATTGGCTTCAATACACAGAAGCCCTCACCCATTTTGCAGCCCGCAGGCTCATTTCCCCATCTCTCTCGACACGTGCAAGCAAACTGTTGCGTCGTCCGCGTTCAAGTCGTCCAATCGCACAGATTATTTCAACCTTCTCCGATGGGTCGGCAGTGTCGTCGTACAAATCGGCAATAGTTTCGATGTCGGCAGCAGAACCAAACTTTCCAAGAAACGCCCGGCAATAGGTCTTCACATATCGTGGTGTTGAGGCGTCGAAGCCAATCGCCCTAACGGCCTCGATTAGCTCATTTGAGGGCGCGGCCGAGCGTTTGAGGAACCATTCCAAAATCTGATAAACCTGATACGGATATACGAGCCGGTTCGAGGTCAAGAAGTTCAACAAGGCGGGTTCATGTTCCTTAACCTCCCCGACGCGACCCAAATATTCCAGAATGGCGTCCGTTTCTTCTGGATGCTCCTCGAGCAGCGACGGGCAATGCTCTGCCGCAAAACCATCCGCCTGTTTACCTAGCCGACTGAGCAAGAATCTGAAAAGAGTCCTATTGAACTTGATGGTGCTATCAATGAAATAGGTTTGATAGGTTTCTTGGATTACTTCTATGGGGGCAGCCTCTGGACTTTCGTCCAAAATCTCGTCCGCCTCCGTCACGCTCATGTAGGGGTCGCCGTACCCGGTTTGCTTTGCGACCTCACTGATAAACCGCGTACGGACTGAGTTGACCACAGCAGTGACTTCTTCGATTTCCGCGCGCGCATTGTCTGCTCTGTGAATCTGTGATTTGGCGGACTGCAAGTTCAAACCTCGTCTTCGCAGTAAACGACTCAGGTCCACTAAAATCCTTTTAGCCTCAGTTAAGCTGCTGCAGAATATCCTTGTGTCATCGACGTATCTCAAATGTTGGTATCCTATATTTCTCAGCTTCTCGTCGATGTTATTCAGGTAGAGTTTGGCCAGTATGTCTGAAGGGCTTTGACCCTGAGGGATGCCCCTGCCGGGGACTTGTGCCCATTTGTTAAGGCAAGCACTCAGTTGATTTATTGCTTCTTCGGGAGCGCCGGTGCTTCGCAAATCTGAAAATAGAAGACTCAAATCTATGTTTTCGTAAAATGCTGTGATGTCAGTCATTACGACATACGCGGCCCCAGCTTCAATAAGTGCAAGGCTGCGCTGGCGAAAGTCCCGCCAGCCGGTAAACCGGTCCTTGAGCCATTTCGGATTGGACGGAAGGGCCGCAAGGCGATACGAGAAGTCCGTAGTACCCTGTGACCATTTCAGGCGCTGGTGTATGGCAGGGAAACAAGCGCCAACACACGCGGTGTAGATTAATCGGTCAGTATAAGAAAGGTGAGCACCTGGTCGAACTAACCCGCTACCTTTTGGTACATCGCAGATGAAGGCTGACTCAGGTACGTACTTGCCTTCGCGAAGAAGGTTCAACCGGTGTTCCAGCCAACCGTCAAGGTCCGACTCGACAAGCGAAACAGAGTACGGATGGCGAATGAACACACGGCTGGCAATATCATCTTTGACCCGCCCCCATGCGGTCCTCAGATCCAACAGGTTCGCAAGCGCTTCTGACACACGATTCTCCCTGCGGTTTCGAGGTTATTTCGCCAAAGTAGCGATTTTAGCGCCGTGCGGGAGGAGTTGAAAATGAAACGTCCGATAAACCGGAGACAGACGCAACGTTCCCCTGCTTTTTCGAACGAAACGAGATAGGTGATCGCCCGGTCTGTCCCCAGTTTTCTCCGTTCGGATCTGTGTCGCAGATTAGGGCGGATTTATGAGCCCCATCCCCACCTGTCTGCTTTGAGGTTAAAGTAATATCGTATCAATAAACATTTGTTTATTGAGACAATCATTCCGGAGGGTACTGCCGATACCAAGGCGTCGGATTCAGATAGGGTACGAGATGGCCTGTTTGCAACAACTATCTGTGACCTATGGTTACAACCCCCCCTCTATTCGCCGGCCTCTCGAGCGTCTTGGCTTCGCTTGATATGCCCGTCCTCTGTTAGGATTAGGCGCTTTCCAAATAAGGGCCCCGCTCGACGAGATTTTGCAGCCAGCAAGTCCTCGGCTCTGAATGAAACCGGTCGAACAGCAAATCCTGAACCTTTGTCTTGCGTTGTCGCGCTCACGGAATCATGTCCAGGAACCGTGCAGACATTGCGAGAACACACCTGAAGTGTTTGCCGAGGACAGGCATAGCCGCTAATGACATTGGAGTTCACGATGAAAGTCAAATATGCAGTTCTGCTGTTGGTTGTTTTGGTTGTGCTAGGCATGATTGCCTGCTCGGATTCGGGCACGAAGCCAGCCGCCACCACCAACGCTCAACCTGGAGTCGAAGATGCGGTCAAAACCGCAATCGACGCCTACGTATATGGTTACCCGCTGGTCACCATGGACATGACCCGCAAGCAATTTACGAATGTAGCCAGTCCCGACGCGGCCCATGCGCCAATGGGGCAGATTCTCAAGTTCCGAACGTATCCCGCAGTCGATAACCACACTGTTACCGCCCCCAACGCCGACACCTTGTACACGAGCGCGTGGTTCGACGTTTCGAAGGAGCCGTACATTCTAAGTGTTCCCGACATGGGTGACCGCTACTACCTGCTGCCGATGCTGGACGGATGGACGGATGTCTTCCAGGTTCCCGGTAAACGCACCACCGGCGACAAAGCTGCGAAGTACGCCATCACAGGACCGGGTTGGTCGGGTACGCTCCCCGCAGGTGTAACGGAATACAAATCTCCTACCGGTATGGTGTGGCTCCTTGGGCGTATTTATTGCACGGGCACTCCCGCCGACTACGCTGCGGTGCACGCCGCGCAGGATAAGTTCTCTCTCGTTCCGTTGAGTTCCTACGGCAAGCCGTACACTCCTCCGGCAGGTCAGGTTGACCCCAACGTTGACATGAAGACCGCCATCCGCGACCAGGTCAATCACCTAGATGTAGTCGCCTACTTCACTTACCTGGCGCAGTTGATGAAGACCAATCCGCCAACGGCTGAAGATGCACCGACGGTTGCCAGCATGGCGAAGATTGGGTTGGTACCGGGGCAGGACTTCGATCCCAGCAAACTCGGAGCATTCGACAAGGAAGCCATCAAGGTCGTACCAAAGCTGGCCCAGGCGAAGATCATGGAGCACTTCAAGCAGCTTGAACCTACCAACGGATGGATGTTCACCACTAAAACGGGCATCTACGGCACAGATTATCTGCAGCGCGCATTGATTACCGCCATCGGTCTCGGTGCCAACCGTCCCCAAGACGCGATTTATCCCACTGGCGAAAAGGATGGGAGCGGAGGCGACTTCGATGCCGCCTCGAAGAAGTATGTCCTTCACTTCGATAAAGGCCAAATGCCCCCAGTTGACGGCTTCTGGTCGATCACAATGTACGACGCAAGCTATTTCTTCGTGCCGAATCCGCTCAACCGTTACAACTTGAGCCAACGCAACAAGTTCATCACCAACGCAGATGGCTCCGTGGACCTGTACCTCCAGGCCGATTCACCCGGCAAGGCAAAAGAAGGCAACTGGCTGCCTGCGCCCAAGGCCAAATTCATTCCCATGATGCGGCTGTACTGGCCGAAGGAAACCCCGCCGTCCATCATCGACGGCACATGGAAACCGCCAGCCATCAACGAAGCGAAGTAGCTAAAACCCTAAAACCGGGACGGCCGAGAACCGTCCCGGTTCTCCATTTCAATCACTGCGCTCATCATTTCGTGATAGTTGTTGCGAAATCGCCATCTCGCACGTAATCCCTGCCGCCAGGATTGGTTGAGTTGCCTGTTATCGCCAGTAATGGAATTAGACCGCCACTCAGGCGAGGATGCTCGCGTGAGGAGCGCACAATGTGGACAGTATGCCAAAGACTGCAATCGCAAATGCAAAAAGTGCGGCAAGCATCGCAACGGCCTACAGCGTTTTCGCTGCACGCAATGCGGTAAGACGTACACCGAAGATCGTGCGCGACTGTTCGCTCCCATGATCGTGCCCGAAGATAAAGCGCTGCTGGCAATTCAGCTTTTGATAGAGGGCACCAGCGTCCGCACAGTCGAGCGCATTACGCAGGTACACCGTGACACGATTCTCCGGCTGCTGGTGCTGGCTGGCGAGCGCTGCATAGCGCTCATGGATACGAAGATGCGGAACCTGCAATGCGAGCGGATTCAGGCTGACGAAATCTGGAGCTTCGTCGGAAAGAAAGATCGCAACCTGAAAGTTGACGATTCCGAAGAGCTTGGCAACGCCTGGGTGTTCGTGGCGATTGATGCTCAGACAAAGCTGATTCCGTCCTATGTGGTCGGAAAACGCGACCGCGAAACCACGTATCGCTTCCTTTCCGATCTGCGCGAGCGCTTGGCGGAAGAGCACCGCTTCCAGCTTACGACTGACGGTTTCGTTTTCTATCGTCGCGGAGTCGAAGATGTGTTCGCAGGGCAAGCTGACTTCGCGCAGATGATAAAGATATACGGCGACTACGGGCAGCACGACGCTGCTGGACGTTATTCGCCTTCGCCGATGATAGAAACGATAATCAAGATACGCGACGGTCGCCCTGACCCGCGCCACATCTCCACCAGCTACGTCGAGCGGCAGAACCTGACCATTCGCATGGCAATCCGGCGTTTCACTCGCTTGACCAATGCTTTTTCGAAGAAGCTCGACAATCACAAGGCTGCGTGCGCCCTGCACTTTGCCTATTACAACTTCTGCCGTATACATAAATCGCTGCGGGTCACTCCAGCGATGGAAGCCGGGATTACCGATCACATCTGGAGCATTAGGGAGCTACTGGCATGAAAAGCGTAAAATTCATCATTGGGGTGGTGCTCGGTTCGATCTTCGCGCTGCTCGCGATATTTGCGGCAGCGATACTCTTGAACCGGATGTATTGGTCATTCACCTATAGCGCTGCGGTGCTCATCGTCTCAGCCATCCTGTCGGCAGCATGTTTCCGTTGGGCGCTTCGCAGCGGAATCAGGCGAGCACCGCAACTTTAGGACACTACCTTTTCCCGAGACACCAATAATGGCTGACCCCGATCTGATTTCTTACGCACAGCACATCGGGGCGGCATTCAAACTCGGGAGTGGTCTCTTGGGAAAATCCGCTATCGCGCTCGGTTTATTCCTTGTGGTGGCAATTGTTGCTGTCTTTCGGCTTCATTCCGATTGGGCCATAATTGCAACCCTCGTCTTTGCCGCGATCGTTTTCTTTATCTGGTTCTTTCCAGTCATCCGCTTTGCTGAGAAACACCCTGACGCTGCTCTTTTGGAGGGGGCTGAGTGGAGCGGATTCCAGCGTTTCCAAGCGGCAGCAAAGGGATATATGCCAACGCCAGAGGAACAAAAACCCTCTCTTGCTCCCGGCACGTCAGAATCATTGATTCCGGGTAAACCCCAAGATATAGCGGAGCTAGGACAGTGAGTCCCTACGGCCTCGCCCCACACACCGAAGAGGGAAGAGCGAGATTTGTCCACGTATCGTTCTACTGGAGTCGGGGTACGCCCAAAACTACCGAGTTAGAAGACCCCGTCTTTAGTGTCGCAATTGACTGGATTAGGTATAACTCAAACTGCTGGATTCTCTATACGACTACCGGGCCTGAGTGGTGGTATGAGCGTATTCGTCATTATATGAACACGTCTGACCGGGTTTTCATCTGCGAAATTAGTGTGAGCGAAACGGCTGGGTGGCAAGAACAGTGGATATGGGACTGGTTGAGCAAGCCGCGCTGAAGAATCTTCCAGCAACGCAACTATAGGACACTACCGATTTCCACGGAAATCACCTTTTCGGAGAACCCCCAGCGATACATCCGCCGGATTGAAGTGATAGACCCCGGCACCCAAGCCCGGTAGGTCGCCAGTCACGACGTAAAGCTCGATCTCATACAGGGCTCCAGTGCAAGCTGCAGCGCGAAAGTAGATTTCTCCCCCTGAAGATTTGCGGTGTTTCGTAATCCCCGCCGAGTAATAGAGGATGCGCGCCAAATCCTGGAGATCAGGGATCGAATCGGCCCGCGACGGGGGCAATGGCTCTGAGATCGAGGAGAGCGCGGCCACCCCTGTTTGTGGCACCTCTCGCGGCAGCGGAAGAGGCTCTATCTTCGGAAAGACTTTGAACGGCAGTGGCCGGTTCGCCCAGTCCAGGTAGTGAGGATTGTTACGGATACTCCAGTAGGAGTGTTTCGTGCCATCGTGATACTTCCAAGCCGCCAGAATGTCGCGGTTCTTCATGGGTTAATACGTCAGACTAGCACCTGCACGGGACTATGCGCATGGACACTGAACCTTGGACTGCGGATTGTGCTTGGCTACCGCAAACCGGAAGTTGACCGGACCGAAGCCGACTTGTGGGTACGAATCGGTTCCTCGATGAGTGCATTGGCGATGGCGGGCTACTCGGAAGCAATTTCAAGTGTTGTCGACAGCCCGGGGCGCGGATCGAAGCATAGAATATGGCCATGAATGAGCGGTTCAACGGAATCGGATGGGTAGGTCGACAGAGGGCTTTGTACGTCGCGATTCTTCTTTGGCTGCTTCTGAGCGGAGCTGGGTTCCTTTTTTCTCGACACACGCCGCGGTTTAGGGGCCTGGTTACGGGATCATCAGAATACTTGGTGCTCGTAGTGCTGATGTTCGGCTTGGTTGCGGTGCTGACCCGAAAGCGGCCTGTGATTGATCTAGGACAGCGCGCTCCGGAATGTGGTATTGCAGGGCGCGAGGCGCTGGCGATGTGGGTGTATGCCGCGGTGGTGATGGTAGCCGGCCGGCTGATCGGGCAGCACTTGTTTGGTGAAGGGATTGCGCTGCATCTGAATGGGTCGCTGGTGGGGGCGACGCGGGTGCAGTCACCAATTGAGGTTTATACGTGGGCGGCTTACAACGGGATCCTGCTGGCGCTCATTCCGTATGTCGTGTTTCGGATGCGAGGATACTCAAACGAGCAACTCAGCTTGAAATCGGCAAACCTGAAGAGCGATGTGCTGGTAATCGTCGTGGTGCTTGCCTTCAGCGCTGGGTTGGATATGACGGGGTCGAATATCTTTCAGCTCACGCGGCATCAGCAGCTTGTTGGTGGCCTGATGTCATTTTGGCTGCATCTGTTCGGGACGGATCTGCCGATCATGATTCTTATCTACTCGATCTTGATGCCGAGATACTTCAAGCTGTTTTCGCCGATGACGGCTTATCTGCTGGGGGCGGTGAGTTATCCGACGATGCATATTTTTGAGTCGGGCACTCGGTACGACTCGATCGGAGCGGCTGCGATGTCGCTAACTTTTGTCTACTTGTTGTTGATTCCGGCTGGGTTGATGAAGTCGTTTCTGACATGGCGGACGGGGAACGCGTGGGTGCATGTCTGGGCGTATCATGCGATTTCACCGCATGTAACGGTGGATACGCGGTTGATTGTGAGTGATTTCGGAATTAAGTGATTAGGCGGCACCGAGGCTGATGGAAGTTGTTTATTGGGGTTACCCTGACGAAAAGTTGTGTGTATGAATCGTCGACTTAGAACCAATTTGGACTGAAAAGGAGAATTAGGGCGACAGAATCTTGGAACTTGCCGAGAAATCTGGGAATTGAAATGGACATGTGTGCCGCTAGTGCCGTTCGCCGGCATCATCGGCTGAAGGCCCATAAATGCTCGGGACATTGCCACCCATCGGTCGAATGTACGTGCTTAATTGTCCACGATGGTGAACAGTATCGAACAACGCAATCCACAACAGCCCACCCACTGTGTCTTTGAGCAGGATCTCTTCTGTGCCCTGAATCAACCATGCTTGATGGTTCCAACCGCTGTCGTCCAAGGAGTGCAACTGAATTGCAAGGCTGCTATGGTCACGCTCGTAGGCTGAGATCATTTGGTTTAGATCGCCGAAACTCGCTGGGTCCTGCCAACGCAAGCCGCTGTAAAAACTTTTCCGGCTTTTGCAAAGTTGAATACAACTCTGCTGGCCGAAACCAGCAGAGCGACCAGCTCTCCCGCCGAGCGCGACCGAGGATGGGGCCGGTAATCGAGACGATCAGCTGGCAATGCTTTGAACACCCTCGTGAAGGCGGGGTACTCTTGCTCCCATCTCTGAATGAAGAACTCTCGGTTGCTAAGCTCTCTGCCAAGCGATTGTGTTGCCATAGAAGGACCTTTCTGTCTCGCTATATTCTAATCTCCAAATGACTGCGGGGAGGTAAACGTGGAGTGCCGCGGCGATCGTCGGCACTGCGGTATTGAGAATTGTGGTGTCCAGCGACTCCATAAAAAACGCCACCGCAATCGGCCACGGCAGAGGCCGCTTGCTGGAGGCGGACCGCGAAGGTTGCGCTGAAGGAGCTTCGATCGAATGGGGCAGGCTCACTGTTGACGCGCCTGATGCGCCATCGCCACCAGAACTTTTCTGGTTTCCGCCGAGGTGCTCACTTCTCGTAGGAAGGCGATGCGGGCGCCACGCATACCATCTTGAGTGTTCAAACGCACATGAAAACCGAGGCGGTCCACCGAGGTCATCGCCGCCTCCTGCGACTCAATGCCTGCAAACACCCGAGCCAGCAGGACGAGCGCATCCTTATTATCGGCATTCATGTGTTGCAGGATCTCGCCTGCAGCATCAGCCAGAGGGTCGGGCTGCGCCAAGTCATACTCCGAGGCGGCAACCCAGCCCATCACCCCGAAGCCACCCACGTAGTAAACGTCCACTACGTCCATTCGATGAAAGGAAAAATCTTCAAAATCCACCCAATACTTGCTGTTGGCGTAACGCTCCAAGTACAGCCTGCGGGCCTCAGCTACCTCTGGTTGCGGCACTGCCAGAACATTCCCGATTACCGTAACCCTCGACGCGCCTAGCGGATCGCCGCTGGCGTCAGGCTGCGTCACAAGCAGGCTGGCACGCGAATCCGCCCGCAAGTTTTGCGTATGCATGGCCATGGTGCTGATAAGGAAAAGGGGACGCCCGTGGTCGTCCAACCCGTAGGGCATCACCGAACCGAAGGGAAAGCCCGGCTGTTTTCGGGATAGCGTCGAAAGGCCCCCGATGCGAGCCAAGTACACTAGCGTGCGCGCTCGCTCCGCGAACGAAGGTTCGGGGACCGCGGGCTGGTCATTCGCAGCGCCAGTGCCCGCATGCTTTCTATTGGATGGGGGAGGCATCGCTGTCCTCTTCTGGCAGTTTAAGCAACCGTGTTGATGGTTGTACACAGCATACCGGTCACGATTCCGCAGCCCCCTGCTCAGAACAGTCCCGCCTGAATCGCCCGGGACAACTTCAATCGGTTCGGAACACCCACGGTCATCGTTCGCCACACTGTTCACCCACGTACTGACGGCATAACGTCGCATCTGCCCGGCATCGTAAGGCTCCAGCATCTCGGTCGTCGCTGCCAGGTCTCGGAATCCGGGATCAAGCCACAGGTCATAGCTCGTGGGTGGAAGGATTCACCGGCATCCGATCATGCATGTCGGCCAACAGCTGGTTGGGCGTTGTTGTCAGGATTGTGCAGGTTTCCAGAGTCGTTCCGTCTGACCCTCGCCATCGGTCCCACAGGCCAGCGAAGGCGAACAGTGAATCGTCTTGGAGGCCGAAGTGGAACGCTTGTTTGGCCTTCACTCTGCGCGGCCACTCATAGAGGTTGGTGTCATAACTCAGACCTCTTACCAAGACTGGCTTTGGTTCATTCCTTTTTCTCGTCCGGTGGCGGATTGCGTTTCTTGCGCATGGACTCTCCGCGCATCTCTATGCGGTGAGCGTTATGGGCTGTTGCCAACAGTTCCCATTGGGCGGATACTTCGTCCCCTGCAAATGACTGCTGCCTAACATCGAATTGGCGACGCAGAACCAGGCGTTCGATTCAAGTCCGCTGACAGATGCCGAACTCTCAATAGTGGGCCGTGACAGGTTAGTGGTATTGCCGTGGCGAGCGGCTCAGGATTACGATTGCCCCGGTTTTTTGCGGGAGCTTCGAATCTCCTCCGCAATGGCCGGAATGAGGGGCGCTGTTGAGGTGCCCCTCCTCTCCGTGGCTTAACAAGTCTTTACGAAACCCTTGTAGATTCGCTGCTAGACTCCCTGTGGCTTCTGCGGCGTTCCTCATAGTCCCTGCGGAAGCCAAAATAGGCCTCCGGCGGCATCGACCAGAGATCGCTGGGGGCCGTCTAGCCGTGCTACACTCCCACCAGAGAGCTAACTACGGCCTCCGGCGACCCTTACTGCCTAGCTTGTACCGACAATCCGGAGGCCATTTTCCCGCCCAGATCAAAACTCAGGCGCGCAACGTCTCCCTTCTCGCCTGAGAGCACGTCAGCCTTACTGAGGGGCACCATGCCCACACACGGCGCACGGATAAACGTGCGGTAACTCGAACACCGTCCTGTGGCCGTGACTGCCGCCCCCGTAGGTCGTGCCGTAGAGGTCGTGCCGTAGAGATTGGAGGCGGCATCGAAGATCAGGCCGGCGGAGGGCAAGTACCCGTCCGTGCCGTTGTTGTTGAAACTATGCAGTACCTGCTCAGTCCCTGTGGGCGTCAACTCGAACTAACACTCGTCGTCCATTTACAATTTCGATTCAGCGCCAGGATACTTGGGTGTGAAAGCTGAACTTCATGGTTCCGCGGCTTTCCAGTGGAGGGTTATGGGACGTTTTCTTGTGTTTGCCAGCATCGTCTGGCTGATGGCTGTGGCTTTGGCGCAAGGGCCTGCAACTTCGCCGAAGCCAGCCGCAACTGCACAATTCGGCAGTCTTTCCACCGACCCGGCCCTGAAGAATATGTTCGAAGGAAAAGTTAGAGCCGAATGGGAGGCGCTCAAGAACAAGGACAGGAAGGCGTACGCCGACCTGTTGGCCGATGACTATCAAGGAGTCGAAGTCGACGGCAGAGGCGAGCGAAACAAGATTCAGAGCGTAAACGACCTATCGGACACGAATGCTTTCAACTTCACGCTGGAACGATTGAAGTTGATTCCGCTGGGGCCCGATGCCGCCTTCGTCATCTACGAAGTCACCATGCAGTTCCCACCCAAGGCCCAGTTGCGCTTCTCACGGGTGTATATCAGTGAACTCTGGGTGAAACGCGACAGGCAATGGAAGGAGCTGCATTATCAGGAGACTCACGTGAAGTGAGCTCTTCCGCCAGCAAATGTAACCTTTCCCTACTTAGCGCTCCTCTCGGTGCATTGCTTCGATATGGTCTTGATCGAAGTGACCCTTATCGTTACAGGGGACGGACTTCCCCCGGCCGCCATCGCGTCCGAGCTTGTTTCCATCGACGTTAGCTTCGTGCCGGTGACTTCTACCCGTTGTCCGAAGTACTTGCCGACCTTTATCTTGTCTGCTCCCTGGAGCTCGTAAGTCACGGCCGGATTCTGCTTCACCAAAACGTAATCGCCACGCTCCCTGTCGACGCAGCCCTGTACGGTGATCTGCCCCTTGGAATTCTTGCTGTTGTTCTGGTCCGTAGCGCCGGAATTGTTATTTTGCGCCAGGAGAAAGCCGCTCCAGAGCAGTAGAACGAATAACAACCTTCTCATGGAATTTCCTTTCGCAACACTGGATGTCAAACCCTATTATCGCGGTTGTACTACCCGCAATCCGGGGGCATGGCCTGAATCTCCGACTCCGAGGTACAAGGTTTCTTGTGCTTAGACGGTTCCAGCAACGCCGACCGGCGGTAGCTCAGAATCCATAACCCTTCATTATTGGTCAGGTAAATCAAGTTGTGCCCGCCGTCGGGAAGCACGCTGGTCACTCCGTTAAATTCCTCGACCACTGTAGGTTTGCGCGGGTCGCTCAAATCCAGCAATCGGATGGTCTGCGTGGGATATTTGCTGCTGGTTAGAGTGCTCGGTTTCTTCTCGGGGGCTGAAGCAATAGCAATATCCGGGCTGACCATTTCCAAGCTACCGGCTGTAGCCTGGCTTACCTCTGCGCTGTGTTTCAACAGGCTCGGTAGGTCCGGCTTGGTCACGTCCACAATCATGAAGCCCTGCTTGGAAGCCTGCTGGACGTAGAGGTAGCTCTTCCCATTGTCTTTCTGTAGGAACATCTGACTGCCGGTCGCCTGCGGGAGCGGCAGGTGCGCAATCACCGTGGCAGGCACATCGGTGGACTTCTTCTTCGACTCGTCCTGGGCGGGCGCCAGCGCGGCCAGAAGTAACGCCAGCGCCACCATTACAACCGGTACGACCGTTCCTTTAGCTCTCGTCATCTGGGACACCAGTTTCGCGTCTGATCTTCTGGCTGACTATATCACCGCACCCGTGCCAGGGGTACGGGTCACGCCGTTACCTGATCGCGGTCAAGTTACGCATTGCGCTCATTGTTCGGAGAACACGCCGATGCAGCCGTTGCCGCTCTGCGTCCCGCATGGGCCACCAGCCTGTCCCCGGATAGTCAGATCGCCTTCCACCGACAGTTCTCCCTCGCCCACGATGCTGACGCCCGTCGACTCGAACTGCAAGGTGGGAAACTTTTCAACGTGGAAGAAATCGGCGCTCTTGAGGTGTGCATCGCGCTGCTCGTCACGGGTCTCGATGGAAGCTGCTTCAATCGTGGCCTCCACGCGATCGTTTGCCGGGTCAGATTCATCCTTAATCAACACCCCCGAAACCCTGGAGAAGTGGCCTTTCACGTTGGAGATCATCATGTGCTTGACCTTGAACTCAGCCACGGTATGAGCCGGGTCGATGTTCCAGGTCGTGGTCGTGGTTTGTGGTAATGCTGGAGTCGCTGTGTTTGTCATGGTAGTCCCCTCTTTGCATCGACATCATATATATCGATATAAATATATATGATGTCGAGTATAATGGTAGGATTCACATTGTTATGGAAGACCGCAAAAGGCCTCCGGAAGCCATTCATGCCTGGCTAATCATGCTGAAAGCCTGGCGATCCATGTCGCGCTATGTGATTCCGACACTGTTGGAGGAAGGGCTAGGGGAGTCTGACTTTCGGGTCCTTGAAGTACTGCACCATAAGGGACCGATGCCGGTAAACGCCATTGGCCCAAAGGTTGACCTCAATCCAGGCTCGGTCAGCGTCGCGGTTGATCGTCTGTACAAAAAGGGGTTTGTCAGTCGCGTAGAGAACAGCCGAGATCGTCGGGTCAGAACGGTGGCGCTGACTGAAAAGGGACGGCAAATGTTTATCCCTCTCTTTCGCCGTCACACGGCACTCATCAACCGTGCGTTCCGGAGTGTTTCTTCAGAGGAACTGCAACAGCTTGAACTGATACTTAAGAAGATCGGTAAACGTGCTGAAGGTCTTGCCGAAAGGGAAGGTCATTCGGAGCAGAGATAAATCAGGTGAGCCCGATTCCTTTTCGGCTCGCGTCTAACCTTCACTGATTACCCTTGAGGATCGAACGACGAGATGAGATCTCGTAGACACTAAAGAAGGCCCTCGCCATGGACTCAGGTAGCGCGTGGCACTTTGAACCGATATTTGTTGATCCTGAAGCGCTTGATTTTCGAATCGAGCGTCCGCGCTGGCAGACCTAATTTGGTCGCTGCGCCCGATCGTCCGGAGATTCGGCCATTAGTTTCTGCGAGCGCGGCTTCAATGAGTTGCTTCTCCTGCCTCACGAGCATGCCATTAAGAGTACCCATCCGACCACGGCCAACGGGCAGTTCCCCCTTGAGCCAGGTTTCGTCCACCGAAAAGATTTCGTCCTCGCACAGGATGACAGCACGCTCAATTACGTTTTGTAGCTCACGAATGTTTCCGGGCCAGTCGTATGCCTGTAACAATTTAAGACTCTTCTTATCGAGCGTTCTGAATTTCTTTCCAGCTTTCTTGCCGAAGCGGTCAATGAAGTACTCAACCAGCAAGGGAATATCAGCTACGCGTTCGCGAAGGGGAGGCACATCGATAGGGACCACATTTAGTCTGTATAGGAGGTCTTCACGGAATTTACGTTCGGCTACGAGCATGTTCAAGTCCCGATGAGTAGCCGCTACCACCCTGACGTCAATGGGAATTGCCCTATTACTACCCACGCGTTCGATTTCACGCTCCTGCAGCACCCGTAACAGCGCGACTTGGACCTCGGGAGGCAAGTCGCCAACTTCGTCCAGAAAAATTGTGCCGCCGTTGGCCGCTTCGAAACGTCCGAGGCGCCGTTGCGTTGCGCCGGTGAAAGCGCCCTTCTCGTGACCGAAAAGCTCGGAAGCGATCAGCGATTGCGGGATCGCAGCGCAATTCACACCGATGAATGCCCCATCCGCGCGATTGGATCGCTTGTGGATGCTGCGAGCTATCAACTCCTTTCCCGTACCGGTTTCGCCGAGAATCAAGACTGTCGAATCAGACGAAGCTAGCTTAGCGATTTGGCGCAACACTTTGCGTAGCGCTTCCGACGACCCGACAATGTCCTCGAACATCGAGTCACGATCGATTTGCTCTCGCAACGCCAAATTTTCATTGCGTGTCCTTTGCTCTGCTCGGACGCGGTCATCGATGTCAGTTCCGGTAGCGTACCAACGCGTCACTTGCCCCTGGTCATTTCGGAAAGGGTTGTAACGAATGAGAAACCAACGATATTGGCCGTCTTTCCGGCGAGCCCGCTGTTCAATTTCGAAGGGAACGCCACGAGCGAGAGCAGCCTTGCGCCGCTCGCGTAATCTCTCCAGGTCATCAGGGTGAAAGATTCGTTCCCGAAAATGCGGAGCAATCACGTCTTCTGCAGCCAGACCCGTGTAGTCGAGCGTCGTTTGATTGGCGTAGATGGGGGCGCCCAAGGGATCCTGGACGACAATGGCCTGCGGTATTACGTCGGTGATCCGACGGAGCTCGCGCTCATCTTCTCGGAGCTTCGCTTCTGTTTCCTTGAGAGTTTGGATGTCGGTGCATGTTCCGTACCACCTGATGATCTTCCCAGTCGCGTCCCTTAGTGGCTCAACCCTCATAAGAAACCAGCGGAACACTCCGTCATGCCGACGGAGACGCGCTTCCATTTCTCCGGGCTCGCCTGTGACCAAGAGTGCTCGCCATTTCTCCAGCAAGGGCTCTCGATCCTCGGGATGGATCGCAGTTTGCCATCCCCAACCGTGCGACTCTTCAGGAGACAGGCCGGTGTACTCATGCCAGCGCTTGTTAAGGAACTCGTTCGAACCATCCGGCAGATTACACCAGGCCAGCGTGGGGATCGTGTCGATCACCTGGCGAAGCTTGCTTTCCGAGTTTGTCAGTTCGTCCAGCGCTCTCCTGAGTGCCTCTTGGGATCGCTGTCGTGTCGTAGAAGCCATCGGGCGATTATAAGACGAGCGTCTATTCCTGCCGAAAAAGGAATTCCTGAAAAATAAGGACGGTGTTCCAGCTTAAGCCCAACTCCCACAGGCTGTTGCAAACGGCCTAAGACTTGCACCGCCATCAGTCATCTTCCGGAGCCGGTCGAAAATGACGCTGCGAATTGAACGGATTCAGGGGGGCATTCGGCTCAGCGGCGAGTTCCGAGTCGGGCAGCTGGATCAAGTCAAAACCGAAATCGAGCGCTGCGAATCGCCGATCGTTTTGGATTTGGAGGAATTGGATCTCATCGATCTCGAAGGCGTTCGTTTTCTCAACACGTGTGAGTCGGCGGGCGTCCCGATCCTTCACTGTTCGGCTTACATCAGGGAATGGATGCAGCAGGAGAGAAGTCGACCGACAGACCATCGGGAACCGTTGTAACCGGCCCTTATGTCGCACGAACAACGTCGGCTTACAAGAGCCGATGCATGTGAAACGAACTGAAAGGAAAAAGGAGAACAACAATGATCAAGAATGTGGTTCTAGTGCATGGTGCATTTGCCGACGGCTCCGGTTGGGAAGCCGTCGCTAACATCCTAAAAAATGATGGGTACAAAGTGTCAGTGGCGCAACCCCCCGAGACCTCGTACGCCGACGACCAAAAGTACACGAAGGCCGCAATCGACGCCATGGGCGGGCCGGTCGTCCTAGTTGGCCACAGCTACGGCGGGTCCATCATCACCGAGGCTGGCAATCATCCAAACGTTGCGGCACTTGTCTACATTGCCGCATTCGCTCTCGATGAAGGTGAGAGCTGTGCGTCGATCGAACAGGCCCTGCCGCAAGCGTCCAAGGCGTTCGAGCCGGACAGCAATGGCAACTGGTGGATAGACGAGGCGCATTTCGCGGCCGACTTCGCGGCGGACGTTCCGCCGGAGAAGGCGGCATTCATGGCTATATCGCAGGTGCCGATCTCCACCGACTCGTTCACCCACAAGGTTACGAACCCCGCGTGGAAGAACAAGCCCACCTGGTATATGGTGGCCACCGAAGACCGGTCGATCAATCCGGATCAGGAGCGCATGATGGCGAAGCGCGCCAAGGCCAAGACGGTCGAAGTGAAGTCGAGCCACGTGGCCTACATGTCTCATGCGAAGGAAACAGCCAAGCTCATCGAAGAGGCTGCCACCTCCGCACACGTCAATGAATAGCCATTGCTCTCAGGCAAAACTGATCTGCGCCGATCGGGTTACGGTCGGCGCGGATGCTGTATGGATATAGCTGCTTCAGGAAGGCGAAATGAAGGATCAGATCAGGGTAAATGGACAGGACGGCACGTTCGCCGCCTATATCGTAAGACCGAAGACTTCGCCAGCTCCGGCTGTTGTGGTTCTGCAGGAACTCTTCGGGGTGAACGCCGACATCCGCAAGACCTGCGACGAGCTTGCGGAACAAGGCTTCCTTGCGGTCGCGCCAGACCTGTTCTGGCGGCAGGAGCCGGGCGTCGACTTGAATGTCACCTCCGAGGCCGACTGGCAACACGGCCTTCGCCTGTACGGGGCTTATGACCGAGACGCGGGCGCCAAGGACGTCAAGGACACCATCGACGCAGTACGCAGCCTCCCGGAGTGCAACGGGAAGGTTGCCATCCTAGGCTATTGCCTTGGTGCGTTGATGGTCTTCCTGACAGCGGTGCGCTATGACGGCATCGACGCTGCCGTCGCTTATCACGGCGGCGATACTGAAAAATATCTGGGAGGGGTCGATGGGCTTAATGCGCCCCTTCTAATGCATCTGGCCGAGGAGGACGAGTTCATTTCAAAGCCTGCACAAGCCGAGATAAAGGCGGCACTTGCTAAGAAACCGAACGCGACTGTCTATAGCTATCCGGGTCAGAATCATGCCTTCTCTCGGCATAATGGTGCGCACTACAATGCTGCGGCGGCAGCCCTCGCCAATGGGCGGACAAGGGAATTTCTACATCAGCAACTACGGTGACTTTCGGTCGCTCCAGCCGTTCGTGGCGCCTGGAGCGCCTTCGGCCAGGACGGCGTTTTCGCCGAGCTGAAAAGCGCAGGCGGGAGAGGCCTGTAGCTTGATCCGAGGAGCGGTTGTGCGCAAGGAGATCCGGGATGATAAAAAAGATCGAGATCGAGCGATTCAGCATTACTTCCTCTAAACAGTTCGATCAGGTTGTGGCGGCTCTTGATGCGACTATCGGTCATCCGGACATGGCTGAATTCGGGAAATCAACTCACAAAGCGCGCTCTTTTGCCGAGCTGAAACGCGCAGTCGAGAAAGGCTTGAGCAGAGCAGGACTGATGCTGTTTATGCGGCTTGATCACGGCGCGGTTTTGCGCAAAGAAACAGGTCGCGATATACCCAGGATCATCCGCTTTGTCATTGGCAATCCACTCATCATGGTGGAAATAGCGAAGCACGTTCCGGACGCGGGCTCATACGCTCCCGTTACAGTTCTAGCAGACGAACGACCGGATGGCGTACACCTGTCATATGACAGAATGGCCAGTTTTCTAGCTGCGTACGGAAACCGTGATGCGCTCCGAGTTGCGGAAGATCTGGACAATAAGGTCGAAACTCTCTTGCGCGAAGCGGCAGCCTAGTCCGTTTAGGCACATTGTCCCTAGAGCGTTCACGCCAGTGCTGGCGGAGGGCAGGTCAGGACCACTCGCTTTTCGAAGAGTGCTTTCCTGAACAACACGGGACGAAAGACTGCCCCTGTCGAGCCGGGGGAAACGCCATCTGGATAACGCAAGCGTGGGCGAGCGTCCGATTTTGATATGCCCGCCGAAAGTTACACCTTCGGAGGAATGGCGACATCTAACGGTTTGTGAGAAGGAAACGTAATGAAGTCCGTGCGAGGGTTGTGGTCGGATAATTTTCTTCGAGAAATCTTGAGGGAGGAGGGTCAGACCCTCAACCGCTCCACGTGCAATGACTGCGGAGCTTCAGCCGTGGCAAAGAAAATAAGTGAACAAATCTTACGATGGGAACGTTCTCATATGTGCGCCGAGAACCCTGGACGTCGATCTAGTGGATCTTCGGCGGTTGTAACCCGCTAAGCTCTGTCGCCGCCGCGCCTCTTCTCCGCACTGCGCATGAAGCTTGTCTTTGGCTCTGGATTCGAAATTGCTAACGTGGTGTCCAGCAGCCTAGTGGATTGAGCGAACATGAGTCAGCTGGTCCAAAACGCGGAAAGCCACGAGCTGAGCGACGCGTTCGAAAAGCTCGGTCTGGAGGCTTCCCGGCTCCAGACCGTCATCGACACGGTTCCATCCTTCTTGTGGGCGAGCTTCCCTGACGGATCCAAGGAGTATCTCAACAAGCGCTGGTACGAGTACACCGGTCTGACCCACGAACAGGGGAAAGGTTGGGGTTGGAAGGTGGTCGTTCACCCCGGCGACATCGATCGCCTGCGTGGATGGCTCGCCTTGGTGGATACCTGCA
The DNA here is from genome assembly GCA_050014935.1 of Candidatus Korobacteraceae bacterium. Taxonomy (GTDB): domain Bacteria; phylum Acidobacteriota; class Terriglobia; order Terriglobales; family Acidobacteriaceae; genus Bog-257. The sequence goes on along the minus strand of JBEKCJ010000043.1, from coordinate 439 downwards.
AGCCCGGCGAGCTGGAAACTCGCATCCGGCGATATGGCGGTCTGAAGATTCTGCGATTTCCCTCCGTAACTAACAAGTCCTTTCGTATACCTATTGCGCATCCAATCCTGAGTTTGAGAAGCTTCTCCACAATATCCGGGGAGTGGCTTGATAGAGGAGGATGAATGGCGCAGGTATGGTTAGTCACCGGCAGCTCTCGTGGTCTGGGTCACGCAATTGTTGAAGCGGGCCTCGCTGCGGGCAACAAAGTGTTGGCGACAGCTCGGGATATTAAGTCGCTGGCTGATCTGTCGGAACGACATGGAGATCAGGTCAAGCTCTTCGCAATGGATGTGACCGACGAAGCAGCAGCAGCAAACGCGGTAATGGCGGCGGTCGATGTATTTGGCTCGCTGGATGTGGTCATTAACAATGCGGGATATGGCAATCTTTCGTCCGT
>JBEKCJ010000042.1:0-33723 GCA_050014935.1 Candidatus Korobacteraceae bacterium | reverse complement strand
GAAAATCGAAGCGCGCAAGTAACCCCTTTGGGTTCAATATTTTGAAGGGGAAAGCTGCAAGGTATTGAACACAAACAAGTTAGCTTGATAGCTAAGTCCTGCATTCTTAATATTTTGCGGGCAAAATATTGATTCTAAATATTTTAGGTTATGGGGGGGAGGGGGGTACCCATTCGGGAGTCTTTGCGGCCATCCGGGAGGCGGTTAAGAGACGCGCCGTCCCTACGGGACTGAGTGAATTTTCCCGCTCGACCCAGCACTGCGCCTCCCCACCCCAATTCGCGCAAAAGCGGCGCGAATCGGGGACCCCGGTTCCGGCTCCGTGCTGGGCTAGACTGTTTCGCGCCTACGGCGCTGTTTCGTTGCGGCTTGATCCACCGATGCAGCCGCGAACGGCGTTTCGTAACAGCTTCTCGAGGGCTGAGGCAGGGGTCGATCCAGTCGGAGGCCCCGTGTCCTCGACTTGAGGGCGCGCTTCCGGTTATGGTGAAACGGGGGAACGCAACGGAGTGACAGCGACGGCAACTCGACAACCACCTCGGCTGGTTGTGCAGGCGTTCTGGCTGACGGCGTCGAAGTTTGTCGCCGCGGCGCTGAGTATCGCGTTGCCAGTGTTGCTGGTTCGCCTGATGCCGCAAACGGAATACGGCATCTTCAAAGAGGCGTTCCTGTTCGTCTCCACGACGACGAGCATCGCGACCTTCGGCGTCGGCATGAGCGCGTACTACTTCATGCCGCGGTATCCGGAGCGCGGCGGCCAGATCGCCCTCAACATCCTGGTCTACAACTTTGTGGCGGGATGGATTCCGCTGATCGCGGTCGCGTTTTATCCGCAGGTGCTGCACTTCCTGTTTCGCACCGACGCGCTGACGCCGTTTGCCCTGCTGCTGGGATTTCTGGTGCTGCTGACGTTGACCTCGGGCTTGGTACAGCAGATTCCGGTTGCGATGCAGGATGTGCGGTATTCGACGATCTTCATCGTGGGAACGCAGATTGCGCGCGTCATCCTGTTTGCCGGCGCGGCGCTGTGGTTCCGGTCGGTGAAGAGCATCCTGATTGCGGCCGTGGTGAATCAGGTGCTGTCGGTTGCGGTCCTGATCTGGTATGTGGACGTCAGGTTTCCCCGCTTCTGGATGCACTTTGACTGGCCGTTCTTCAAGGAGCAACTGGCATACGCGCTGCCTTATGGCGCGGTCGGAATGATGTGGGTCATCCAGAAGGACCTGGACAACTACTTCGTCAGCCATTCGCTGGGACCAAAGGACTTTGCGATTTACGCGGTTGGTTGGGTCGATGTGCCGCTGCTCACGCTGGCGCTGGAATCGGTGGTGTCGGTGATGATCGTGCGCATCAGCAGCCTTCAGAAAGAAGATCGCAAGGCGGACATTCGCTATATCACCGCCTCGGCGACGAACCAGTTGGCGGCGATCCAGTTTCCGCTGTTTGCGATGCTGTTCGTCGCGGGACACGACCTCATCGTTCTGCTCTACACCAGGAACTACGAGCAGAGCGCGAACATTTTCCTGGTGAGCCTGGTCCTGCTGCTGCTGGGAGTGTTTCTGCTGGACCCGATTATCCGCGCCTACAAGGAGGTGCGGAATTTCCTCCTGGTGGTCCGCATTGGCGTCTTCATCGCGCTGTTCTGCACGCTGGGACCGGCGATCCGCCACTTCGGAATGATTGGCGCGGCGGTGAGCACCGTTGGTTGGCAGGTGATTGAGCGGATCCTGATCGCGGTGTGCGCCGTCCGCGTGGTGGAAGCGAAGGTCAGCGACATTCGCCTGTACGACGATTTGTTCAAAGTTACCGGCGTGACGCTTGTCGGCGGCGCGCTGGCGTATGTGGTTCGCAATCTTATTCCGCCGGCGCACTTGATCCCGCGCATTCTGGCTGTCGGCGTGTCGGTGTGCGCGGTTTATCTGCCTGCGATGTATTTGCTGCGGCTGCCAGGCTGGGATATGTTGACCAGAGAACGCATCACGGCGTTCGTGAAGAAGACCTTAGGACAACTGCGGAGCGCGAACGCGTAATTGTCGTGGGACAGGATGGCCAGGCTGATTTCAGCAGCAACTTTGCGACAGGGAACTGTTCGTTCGCGATCGCGCTAAGCGGCGACGCTAGGATTTCTCGGGCTCGGCCTCGGTGGCGAACGTTCCATCAGCCGGAATGTCGGTTTCTCCCATCAGGCTGCTGTCGGCGTTCTGTTCGGGCACAGCTTCGGTGACGGGCTCCTCTTCCGATTGAGATTCAGATTGGGACGCTGACGCCGGAGTTGGGGTATCTGTTGCAGGCGCGCTGAACAACTCCGCCTGCGGATCGCCCAGCTTCTCGAACTCCTCGGTACTTGGCAGCTCGGAGACATCGTTCAGCCCGAAGCGCATCAGAAATTCTTTCGTCGTCTTGTAGAGGATCGGCCGGCCGATAACTTGCTTGCGTCCGCCCGTCGTGATCAGCTTGCGGTCGAGCAGAGTCGCAATCACGCCGGCAGAATCGACGCCGCGAATCTCGCTGATCTCGGGCACCGTCACCGGCTGCTTGTAGGCAATCACGGACAGCGTTTCCAGGGCCTGCAACGACAGCCGCACCGGTGGCTTCAGACTCTTGGCGAAGCTCACGACCACGTCATGGTGCTCCGGTTTGGTCGCCATACGATAGCCGCCCGCAATCTGGCGAATCTCCATGCCGCGATCGCTGGAGGCGTAGTCAGCCGTGAGTTCGTCGATGATCGCGCTCAGGCGAGTCTTGACCGCCTTCAGTTGCTCTTTGTCTTCGGCCTGCTTCTTTTCTTTCCTACTCGGAGCAGAACCGGATTCTTCCTGCTGAAGCTGATCGGCAACAGCCGTCACTTCAGGCGTTGCGGATGCCTCGGTGGCAAATTCCGCCGCGGCGTCTTCCAGGGCCTCGGCAAAATCGAGCGCCTCGTCTGCTTCAGGAACAGGCGGCCCAGCCGAGACGGTCTCATTCAATGCCAGCCGAGCTTCTTCCTCGGCGCGCAAATCCGCCAGCACCGGATCTTTCAGCAAGGAGGCAAGCTCGTTCAGCGTGACCGGCTCTTCGGTTGCGTAGATAATGGCTTCGACTTTGGCTTTCAGGCTCATCTTTAATTAGCTATCAGCTTTCAGCTATCGGCTGTCCAGCTTGTTAAATCGCTGTCCGCCCTTCGCTCTTCGCCAGGACAAATCCTGGCTTGTCATCCTGAGCGCTGCCGCTGCGCGCCCGAGTCGAAGGATCCCTACATCCTCGCCGGCAAAAATCTCAAAGGACGATGTCATCACGACGGATCGAACTGACAACCGACAACTGACAACTGGCTACTGACCGCTGCCTCACTTCCAATCATCCTTCACCGTCTGGCTCTCGGCCATCAAGGCATCGAAGTTGGTGTGCTTCTTCAGCACAATCTCGCCGAACACGTTGTCCTGCCGCGCCAGCACCGCCTGCAAGCGTATCAGTTCCAGGATGGCGAGGAACGCGCATACCAGCGCTGAGCGCGAGCGCAAGCTCCGCAGCAGCTGTTTCAGCCTGACAGGACGGTCTTCCAGCGCCAGCCGCCGCCGGACAAAGTCGATCATTTGCGAAACGGTTACTGCTTCTTCGTTCACGTCGAACGAAGGCCGCTTGCGCGCGCGGTCCAGGATCTGCTGGAACGTCTTTACCAGATCGACCACATCGGCGACCATTTCCGGCTCAGTACCTTCTGCGTCGCGAAATTCCCTGAGCGCCGGATTCGACCACACCGCTTCTTCAATTTGCTGTTTCTGCAACAGCATTTGCGCCGCAGTCTTGAAGCGCTCATGCTCCAGCAGGCGATTGACCAGCTCCAATCGCGGATCGTTTTCTTCCGCCGGTCCTGCCGGATCGCGCGGCAGCAGCATCTTCGACTTGATATGGATCAGCAACGATGCGGTGTAAATGAACTCAGCTGCGACGTCCACATCGAACCCCTTCATCGTCTCCACATATTTCAGGTACTGCTCGGTGATCTTCGCAATCGGGATGTCGTAGATGTCGATGTCCTGCTTGCGAATCAAATCGAGCAGCAGGTCAAGCGGTCCTTCATACACCTGGCCAACGAAGATGGAGAAGGCAGACTCGTCGGCATCCCGGCGCTGCATGACGTGCGGCGGCGCGCCATTCTCGGACGGAGCGGATTGTCGGCTGTCAGTCATAGAAAGAATTGTTGCAATAATAGCGGTCCTTCGACTCCGGTGACGCAAGAAGCCGCGTTACCTCCGCTCAGGATGACACATGAAAAAGACTTACTCGCTCAGAAATGACAAGCTGACTCGTAATTTGTTTGGTTCAAAAAACAACAGGGTGCCCCGTTCTAGCCGTCTTTTGGCTAGGGCGGGGACGTTCGGATTATCGCCCAGCGACGCTGTTTGCCGGCGCTTCATATTCATGTGACAAATTCGCCGCCTCGCGAGCTTCCACCATTGTCGCCTCGGCCACTTTTCGCGCCTTCGCCGATCCGGCTTCCAGGATATCCCACGCCAGCTTCGGATTTGCTTCGTACTTCTGCCGCCGCTCCTGCATAGGCTCCAAGACGTGCCACAAGCTGTCTGCCGCCCATCCTTTGCACTCGATGCAGCCGATTCCAGCCGTCCGGCAGCCTTCGTAAACCTTTGCCATCGTCTCGGAGCTGCTGAAGATCTTATGCAGGTCGCCGACCGGACACTTGTCCGGATCGCCAGGATCGCTGCGCCGGATGCGCGCCGGATCGGTCACCATCGTCTTCAGCTTTTGCCGCAGCGATGCTTCGGGCTCGCTCATCAGGATCGTGTTGCCGTAGGACTTCGACATCTTGCGCCCATCGGTGCCGGGCAATTTCGGCGTCGGCGTCAGCAGCGGCTGCGGCTCAGGGAAGACGACCTCGCGCTTCGGATCATTACATCCCGGCGGCAATTTTCGAGGATAGAACTGATTGAATCTGCGCGCGACTTCGCGAGTCAGCTCCACGTGCGGCACTTGGTCTTCGCCTACTGGCACAAAGTTCGCCTGGTAGATCAGAATGTCCGCCGACTGCAGCAGCGGATATCCCAGAAAGCCATACGTTCCCAAGTCTTTGTCTTTCAAGTTTTCGCGCTGCTCCTTGTAGCTGGGCACGCGCTCCAGCCAACCCAGCGGCGTAATCATGCTGAACAGCAGATGCAACTCGGCATGCTGCGGCACGTGCGACTGGATGAACAGCGTGCTGCGTTCCGGTTCGAGTCCCGCTGCGAGATAATCGAGAATGACCTCCAGCGAATTCTGCTTCACGTTGCGCGTATCGGCGTAGTCGGTGGTGAGCGCGTGCCAGTCGGCTATGAAGAAAAAGCACTCGTAGTCGTTCTGCAACCCAACCCAGTTGCGCAGCGCACCAACGTAATTGCCCAGGTGCAACTTGCCGGTTGGCCGCATGCCGCTAAGTATGCGACCCTTCGAAATCGTTTTGCTATCAGTCATCGGATGCCCAGGAACAGCGCAAGCAGTATCTCGTAGAACGCCAGGAAAGGTGCGATGATTGCGCCGATAATCGAGATCCCCAGCATCGGCAGAATGAACATGATCACCACCAGGCCGGCGTAGCCGATCCGGTCGTACACCCGCAGCGCGTTATACGAAAGAAAGTGGCGGATTACGTGGCTGCCATCCAGCGGCGGCAGCGGGATCAGGTTGAAGACCGCCAGAATCACGTTGATGTACATCGCATCGTAAAACAGTTTGGCCAGCGGCTCGGCGATATCGGCGCTGCGCGTGTGGCCGCCAATCGCCGTGTTCGAGCCATGCCAGATGATGGCCAGCGCAATCACAGCCACAAACGCCGTGATGAAGTTGCTGACCGGCCCGGCAACCGAAGTCAGAATGTCATCCTTCACCAGGTGCTTGAAGTTGCGCGTGTCCACCGGCGTCGGCTTGGCCCAGCCGAACGGCGGAAATCCCAGCACAATAAGGATCAGCGGCATGATGATGGTGCCAAAAGGATCGATGTGTACCAGCGGGTTCAGCGAAACCCGCCCCAGCATCTTCGCCGTGGGATCGCCCAGCCGGTTGGCCATCCAGGCGTGCGCCGACTCATGCACGCAAATGGCGAACAGCAGCACGATGATCTGAAAGAAAATATCAACCGGATTAGTATGGCTGAACATTCTGTTTTGCCTTCGATACTAACACGGGGAAAACCGGAGCACGTGCTACAGGATGCGGACTAAACGCCTCAAATTGCGGAGCAAACGGCGGAAATTCAGCGTTGTGGCTATGATTGAGATGGTATGGGTGTTGGAGCGCGCGTACCGCTTGGCAGAGCATGAAACCGCCGCTGCCACCGAGCGCGTGCTTCAGGCTGACGTCCTCGTCGTAGAGAACGAAGAGGGGGTTTTCTACGCCATGATCGCCCTCAAAGAGAAGTGGGGCTCATTCGCGGATGCGCTCCTTGCAGCCCTCGACGCTGGCGCGGACTGTTCGCATACGTTCACCTTCGACCATAAAGCGCTGCGGCTTCCGCGCTTCAAACTTCTGTGACTCAGCCCTTGCGGAAGGCTGCGCCGTTACAAATCCTTTGAATTTGTCATCACGAGGAGTCCTTCAGGCCGACGAGGGATCTGCTTTTCAGGTTTTCCGCACCCGCTAGGAATTAAGTTGCACCAGCTCCGAAGTGTGCTTTAGTTGGCCGCAGGCGGCATAAATGTCACGGCCTCGCGGACGTCGAACGAACGTCGGAATTCCTGCCCTGGTCAGCACGCTCTGGAACGCCAGCACACGCTCGTCCAGCGGCGTAGCGAAGGGAATTTCCGGCCCCGGGTTCAGCGCGATCAGGTTCACCTTGGCCCGCAGGCCGCGCATCAGGTCAACCACCTCGCGAGCATGGTCCAGATCGTCGTTAACTCCGCCCAGCAGAACGTACTCGAAGGTCAAGCGTTCGCGATTGCGAAGAGGGAAGTCGCGCAACGCAGCCATCAACTTCTCGATGGTCCACTTTTTCGTGATCGGCATGATCCGCGTGCGCAGCTCTTCGTTGGGAGCGTTCAGAGACACGGCCAGCTTGGGGCGAATGGCTTCGGCGCCGAAGTCGGCAATGCGGGGCACAATTCCCGAGGTCGACACCGTCATCCGCGACTCGGGAATCCCAACTCCTTCCACCAGCAGGCGCACGGCTTGCATAAAGTTGTCGTAGTTCAGGAAAGGCTCGCCTTGCCCCATGAAGACCAGGTTCAAGCGGTCGCGCTCGGAGTCGGCTTGTTGATCGCCGAGCACCGCTAAGACCTGACCCACAATTTCGCCGGCAGTCAGATTGCGGCGCAGACCTAACAGGGCAGTCATGCAGAACGCGCAATCGACGGCGCAGCCCACCTGGCTGGAGATGCAGATGGTGGCGCGATGCCATCCCTTCCTGGTGGCCAGCTCTTCGTCGCCGCTTTGCGAACCGTCGCCGGCCTCGCCGCCATCACCCTCCGGCATCCACACCGTCTCCACGCTCTGCCCATCGGCGAAGCCCAGCAAGTAGCGGACGGTGCCATCGCGAGAAACAAATTTCTTCTCAACCCGCGGTCCGCCCACGGCGAAGCCCAACTCACCCAGTCGCCGTCGAACGCCGAGCGGCAAGGTCGTGAATTTCTCCCAGCCAGACCACCTTTGCCGGTACAGACCGTCAAACAGCTGGCGGGCGCGATAGGGCGGTTCTCCAAGCCTCTCGGTAACTACCGTAAGTTCCTGAAGACAAAGGCCCAATAGTTCGGTCTGTTGCGGTTGGTTCATGCATCCAATATGCTATCTGGTTAGATTCCCAGTCGCCCGACGTCGCTTCGGCGTTATTTCGTCCTTACGTTTCAGCGTAGGTATTTTATCCTGCCGGCTCCTCAGGCTGTAGATGCGCCAAGGCCGCAGCAGAACGTACGTCCCCGCAAATGACCCAGGACGTTCAGGTCGCTTGGAGCAGCAATTATGGTTGAAGAAGCGCGCAACATTCAACGACAGGTACTTCCCAACGGGCTCACCATCCTCACCGAGAAGATGGATCATATTCGCTCGGTGTCCATCGGCATCTGGGTGAAATCCGGGTCGCGCCACGAGGATCCCAACGTCAACGGTATCTCACACTTCGTCGAGCACATGGTGTTCAAGGGAACCAGCAGCCGGTCGGCCGAGGACATAGCCCGCCAGGTGGATTCCATCGGCGGCAATATGGACGCCTTCACCGGCAAGGAAACCATCTGCTTCAACGTTAAAGTGCTGGATGAACATTTACCTGTAGCTATCGATATCCTCAGCGATATGGTGCTGCATCCCGTCTTCGATGTCAACGAGATCACCCGCGAGCGCGGGGTCATTCTGGAAGAAATCAAGATGGATGAGGACAATCCTGATTATCTGGTCCACGAGATCTTCACCCAGAATTTCTTCAAAGGCCATCCGTTGGGCAAGCCGATCTTGGGCACCAAGGAAACCGTTCGCCGCTTCGACCAGGAAGCCATCTGGGGCTATTACGGCGGCAAGTTTTCTCCCGGGAACATGATCATCTCGGCTGCCGGAAACCTCAATCACAAGGAATTTGTCGACTTGCTGCGGCAGCGCTTCGAGCAGTTGCCGGTCGGTTCCAACGGCTGGCACGATACGCCGCCGAAGATCAACTCGCGCATCATTCTGCGCAACAAGAAAGCGCTCGAGCAGGTGCAGATTTGCGTCGGCGTTCCGTCGTATTCCATCAGCCACGAGCGCCGCTACGTCACCTACATTCTCAACACGCTATTGGGCGGCGGGATGAGCTCGCGGCTCTTCCAGAACGTGCGCGAAAAGCAGGGGCTGGTCTATTCCATCTTCTCCGAGCTGAATCCCTTCCGCGATGCGGGAATGCTCTCGGTTTATGCCGGTACCTCGCGCGAGTCCGCGCCGAAAGTCGTGCAGTCGATTGTGCATGAATTCCGCGAACTGAAGACCGCGCCCATCGCCGAAGAAGAGTTGAAGCGCGCCAAGGACCAGTTAAAGGGCAACCTGATGCTGAGCCTGGAGTCGAGCACGGCGCGCATGTCGAATCTGGCGCGGCAGGAAATGTACTATGACCATTTCTTCACCATGGATGAGATCATCGACCGCATCCAGGCGGTGACCGTCGAAGACCTCCTGCAAACCGCCAATGAACTGTTTCAGCCGCAGCTGATCGCTGTCACCGTGCTGGGCAACCTCAACGGCCTGAAGGTCACCCGCGATTCGCTGGCGTGCTGAAGAAAGCCGTTAGCTATCAGCTATCAGCCGTAAGCTAGAGCACAATGCTGATTCGCTTTTTCGCGAAGCAATTGGGATGCACCATCAAGTGAGCGCCGCTAGGCGCGGCAAAGTCTAGCCCAGCACCGAGCGCAGCGGAGTGCTGGGTAGACGGAGATTCGATCTGAGTCCCGTAGGGGACGGCAGGGTTGTCAGAGCGGACCGCCTGCCAAGAGCTAAAGGCTAACGGCTAAGAGCTCTGGCGAAGAGCGAAAAGCGAAAGGCGCATAGGCTTATCAACCCCACCTTTTCCCGCCAACCCCGTCCAACCTGCACCGGCTCCTTTGACATCGCCGTGCGACTGAAGAATAATCGGCTTGTCAGCTCCGGCTTCGCCGCAGTTTCTTTAATGTCCATGTATCCCTCCACGATCGCGAGTTCTGCGGACAGCCAGACATTTGCAACGCTCGTGAGCTGACGAAAAAGAGGTCCCATATGCGTAGACGTAACCGGCAGCGGGGATTCACCCTTATCGAACTGTTGATCGTGGTCACCATCATTTTGATTATTGCCGCGTTCACCATCCCCAAGCTCACCAAGTCGACCATTCCGGCGCACGAGGCCTCGGCCATCGCCAGCATCAAGGCCATCAACGAAGCGGAGATGATCTATGCCAGTAGCCATCCCGATGTTGGCTTCACGGCGGATTTGGCCATGCTCGGCGGCACCACCCAGAGCGGCGGCGAGCAGACCATCGATAACCCATTGGCCAGCGGCCGCAAGAGTGGCTACAGCTTTACCTATACGCCCGGCGAGAAGGTGAACGGCGCCATCCGCTCCTACACCATCACCGCCGTACCCGACCAAGTGGGCACGACTGGCCAGCGCCGCTTCTTCTCCGATGAATCGGGCGACATTCATTACAATGCTGAGGCGATCGCCGACGTCAGTAGTCCGGTCATTAGTAATTAACTCGGGAAGAATTTCGATGTCGTTGCCTTTTGAAGGGCGCAGCTTTAACTGCGCCGTTGCAAGTCCTTTATTTTGTCATTCCGAGCGGGCTCTAGCCCGCGAGGAATCTGCTTTCCCGAGTTTGGCAGCAAACTTTTCAACCGCTGAGGGGACTTCGCCGTGATCAATCCGAGTTTCCCTTGCGATTCTGGGAGAGCTTCCGTCTCGTGAGTACGGACTTTCTCGCATCTTTAGCGCAGGCGATCGGGATTACACCGGCCAGCAGCGATAGTTCCATCTTGCAGCCAAATCCTACCTGCCTGCCTGCCTCCCCGTTCACTCATAAGCAACACGTGTTGGCTATTCTTGGCCTTCTGCTTTGCAGCGTGCAACTCTTCGCCCAGCCAGACGCTCATGCCCTGGCCGCGAAAGTCGATCAACGTTACGACCACTTGCACACCCTGCAGGCGCAGTTCACCGAAACCTACACCGGCGCCGGCATGACGCGCACTGAGAGCGGCACCCTGCTGCTGAAGAAGCCTGGCCGCATGCGGTGGGATTACGACCAGCCCCGTCCCAAGCTGTTCCTCGCCGACGGGCAGACGGCATGGTTCTATGTTCCGGGCGAGCACCAGGCCCGCCGCACTCCGGTCAAGCAACTCGACGACCTGCGTTCGCCGCTGCGATATTTGCTGGGCAAGACCAAGCTGGAAAAAGAGCTGGAGGGACTTTCGCTCGCGCCCGATCAGAAGCCGGTGGTCGCTGGCGACGTGGTGCTGCGCGGCATCCCGAAGGGAATGCATGACCGTGTGGCGCAGACCCTGCTGGAAATCTCACCCGATGGATTGATCGTGCGCATTGTGGTGGAAGAACTTGACGGATCGGTAACCGAATTCCGCTTTCTTCAGCAGCGCGAAAACGTCGAAATACCAGACACGCAGTTTCGCTTTGTGCCTGCTCCCGGCGTCGAAGTTGTGGCGGGAACCGAGTTTATGGAATAGATAAAAGACGCTCTTCGCCATTCGCTCTTCGCTTTTCGCCAGAGCGGAGCATCGGACAGGGGAACCGGTAGCGAATGTTGGTCAAGCTATAGCAGAGAGCCGTAGGCGCGAAAGATGATAGCCCAGCGCTTCAGCGCTGGGTGAGCGAGAGATTAGTATCCGAGTGCCTCGGGCACGGCACAACAACAGCGAGGATTTCGGTGTCGTCCCTACGGGACTCTGATTCCTATAACCGCCTACCCCGCCCTGAAGGGCGGGGCTATCTTCTCTCGCGCCTACAGCGCTCTGGAGTGCGAGCTGACGGCTGATAACCGACAGCTCGCGATGTTAGACTATAGTTAACGCCTTTCCCCAAGGGATTCTCTATTTAATGGCCGAATACACCATCAAGATGGCCGACGAGCGGGGCCACGTTCTGGAGCAGATCGAGAACGGCGCCTCGGAGGCGGAGATCCGCGATCGATTCGCCCAGCAGGGGTATTTCGTCTACTCCATCAAGTCCAAAGGCCTGCTATCGGGTGAGGTCGGCCTGCCCCGCCGTCGCAAGATCAAGCAGGAGCAGTTCGTCATCTTCAACCAGCAGTTCGTTACCTTGATCCATGCCGGCTTGCCCATCATCCAGGCGCTGGAACTGCTCATCAAGCGTCAGCGCAATGTCTTCTTCCGTTCCATCTTGCAAAATGTGCGCGACCGCGTGCGCGGCGGAGAATTGTTGTCGGACGCCTTCGAGGCGCAAGGCGTTTTTCCCAAGGTTTACACCACCACGATTCTGGCAGGCGAGAAGAGCGGCAATCTTGAGGAAGTAATGGGCCGCTATATCTCTTTTCAGCGCCTGTCCGTGAGCTTTCGCAAGAAGCTGATTTCTTCCCTGGTCTATCCCACGTTGCTGGTCGGCGTGCTTATCGTGATGATGATCTTCCTCATCACCTTCGTCGTGCCGCAGTTTGCCAACCTTTACCACACCCTGGGAGCGGAGCTGCCGCCGATGACTGCCATCATGTTGTCCATCGGCGTCAACGCCAGGCAATATTCTCTGTATGTGTTGGCGGTGCTGGCGGTGGCCGGGTTCTTCCTGTGGCGCTGGATGAAGAGCCCGAGCGGCTCGACCCAGATGGACCGCATCAAGTTAAGTATCCCCATGCTGGGCGACGTCTGGCTCAAGTATCAGGTCGCGGTCTTTTCCCGGATGCTGTCCACCCTGTTGTCCGGGGGATTGTCGCTGGTGCCTTCGCTGGAAACGGCCGAAGAATCGATGCAAAGCCGCCTGATAAGCCAGGGCATCAATACGACAACACGCGGCGTTCGCGAAGGCCAGGGTCTGGCGCGCAGCATGGAAGAGACCAAGGTATTTCCTGAAATGTCGGTGGAGATGATTGAGGTCGGCGAGTCCACGGGAGCCTTGCCGGCGATGCTGAACTCGATTGCCGAGTTCTATGAAGAGGATGTGCAGAACGCGCTGGCCACGGCCATGTCACTGATTGAGCCAGTCATCCTGATTGTGATGGGCGTAGTGGTGGCCTTTGTGCTGATCTCGCTGTATTTGCCCATCTTCAGCCTGGGCGCCGGCGCGATGCATTAGAAACAGCAATTAGCAACTAGTAACTGGTAATAAGCAACGGCACGACGAGTTCTGGGTTTTATTAATTACTAATTGCCGACTGGAAATCCGAAACTGGAAACTGAGGCTTTAACATGCCAGAACCACCAAAAGTAATCTTCGTAGGCGGCAACGGCGGCCTGGCCACGGGCGACGAAATCGAACGTGGCAAGGACCTGGCGCGGCGCTATCGCTGCGAATTCCTGGATCTGAAGAACTTCCATATCCAGCACGAATTGTTTCGCAAGATTCCCGTTGACCTGATGTTCCGCTACAACTTCGTTCCCCTCGAGGATAAAGAGGATGGCCGGCTGCTGATCGCCATCGCCGATCCCAGCCAGTTGATGATGATCGACGAGATCGGCCTCCTGTTGGGCCGCCGCATCTCCATCAAGGTCGCCTCGCTCTCGCAGATTAACGACATCCTGAAGAAGACCGAGCAGTCGCAGCGCGTGCTGGAAGAAGCCAGCGAAGGTTTCGCGCTCGACGTTATCGCCGAGGACGAGAACTCCGACGAAACCATCTCTATCGAGAAGCTGACGGCCGAAACCGACATCAGCCCCATCATCCGTCTGGTCGACACCACGATCTTCACCGCGTTGCAACGGCGCGCCAGCGATATTCACATCGAAACGCGCGACGACTCGGTGGTCATCAAGTACCGCATCGACGGCGTGCTCCAGCAGGCCATGCAGCCCATTGCCAAGGAACACCATTCCACCATCATTTCCCGCATCAAGGTCATGAGCGAGCTCGACATCTCCGAGCGTCGCGTGCCCCAGGATGGCCGCTTCCGTGTGCGCTACAATGCCCGCTCCATCGACTTCCGCGTCTCCATCATGCCGTCGATCCACGGCGAGGACGCCGTGCTCCGCGTCCTGGACAAAGAGTCGATGAGCGAAAAGTTCCACAAGCTCACGCTCGACGTGGTCGGCTTCAGCGACGAAGACCTGCGCAAGTTCCGCCGCTACATCAAGGAGCCCTATGGCATGGTCCTAGTGACCGGCCCAACCGGCTCGGGCAAAACGACTACACTCTACGCCGCGCTCAACGAGATCAAGACCGATGAAGACAAACTGATCACCATCGAGGACCCGGTCGAATACCAGATTCGCGGCATCACCCAGATTCCCGTCAACGAAAAGAAGGGATTGACCTTCGCTCGCGGGCTGCGTTCCATTCTGCGTCACGACCCGGACAAGATCATGGTGGGCGAAATCCGCGACACCGAAACTGCGCAGATCGCCATCAACTCTGCGCTTACCGGCCACCTGGTGTTCACCACCGTCCACGCCAATAACGTAGTCGACGTGCTGGGACGCTTCCTCAACATGGGGGTCGAGGCGTACAACTTCGTTTCGGCTTTGAACTGCATTTTGGCGCAACGGCTGGTGCGGTTGATTTGCGAGTTTTGCAAGAAGGAAGTGCATTACTCGGTGGAAGAACTGGAAGCCAGCGGCCTCGACCCGAAGGAATGGGCGAACATCCCGTTCTATGAGGGCGAGGGTTGCATCGAGTGTGCCGGCACTGGTTTCCGCGGCCGGACTGCGATCCACGAGCTGCTGGAGCTGACCGACAACGTTCGTGAAATGATTCTGAGCAAGAAGCCCAGCAGCGAAATCCGCCGCACCGCCAAAGAAGAGGGAATGCATTTCCTCCGCGAGTCGGCAATTGATAGAGTGAAACGTGGCCTGACTACGCTGAAGGAGATCAACAAGGTCACGTTTATCGAGACGACAAGATAGGAAGCTGTCAGCCGTCAGCAATCAGCCGTGAGCTTGAACTGAGGTTAGTTCGGGCTTTGAAGGTTTAGCTGAAAGCTGACAGCTGAAAGCTAACAACTGTGACGACCACTTCGCACATCTCCCGTCCCCGCATTGCCTGCGAGATCAGCGCCGATCGCGTTGTGGCTGCGCGCGCAGCCGAGAACGGAAGCAATCTGGAAGCCGCAGTGACTGCGGTGTTGCCGCAAGGCCTGCTCACGCCAGGATTGTTGCAAGCCAATATCCCTGACCGTGCCACGGCAATGCCGATTTTGCGCGACTCGCTGGCTTCGGTAGCGGCACGCTCGCGCGACATCTGCCTTATCATTCCCGACGCGACTACGCGCGTCATGTTGCTCGACTTCGAGACCCTTCCCGAAAAGCAGCAGGATGCTGACGCCGTGGTCCGCTTTCGTTTGAAGAAGTCGCTACCATTTGAAGTGGAACACGCGGCCGTGTCGTTCGACCGGCAGGGAACAGCCACTCCCGTGCGCGTGGTGGCTGCGGTTACCCCACGCAGCGTTTTGGATGAGTACGAGTCGCTGGTCCGCGAGGCCGGCTACAACGCGGGGTCGGTATTGCCCTCCATGGTCGCGGCTTTGGGATTGGCCGATGCCTCGCGTCCCACCATGATTATCAAGGTGGAGCATGGAACGACAACGTTCGCCATCGTCGATCAGGACCAGTTGCTGCTATACCGAGCGCTGGAGAATGGCGGCACTACCGTCACCGGCGAGTCGCTGGTAGACGACGTAAACACTTCGCTGGTGTATTTCGAGGACCGCTACGGCGTCGGCGTCGATCGTGTGCTGGTTACCGGCGTGGAATCAACCCAGGCCTTGCAGGATGCGCTCAGCGGGACTTCCAATATTCGCGTCGAAGAGCTGGTATCAAATACCGTGGCGGGCGGTGCGGCCGGTAGTGTGGCGCGCTCGTTCCTGGCCGGAGTCGTGGGGGCGTTGGTCAGCTGATGCGGCTTAGCATCAATCTCGCCAGCCAGCCCTACGAAGTCGCCCGGGAGTACAAGCGCCGGATGACGCTGCTGATTGCCGCCCTGTCGTTAGTTGCCATCGTTTTGGTCGGCTACATTGTTTACCAGCGTGCGCATTCCCGCGGTATCAATCGGCAGTTGGCCGACGTGCAGCAGCAGATTGACTCCCTCAACCATGAGGAGTCGCAAGCGCGTGCCATCCTGAACAAGCCTGCCAACCACGTGATCGCCGACCAGTCGGAGTTCCTGAACGAGTTGTTTGCCCGAAAGGCCATGTCCTGGACGCATATCTTTACCGTGATGGAGAAGATTGTGCCGCCGCAGCTCCATGTTGTGTCCATGAAGCCGGAGTACAGCAAGACCAACGATCTGGTGCTGCACGTCGTGGTGGCCACCGACTCCCGCGATCGCGCGGTGGAGTTGGTGCGCAACATGGAGAAATCCAGCCACTTCCGGCAACCGCAGGTAGTAGCGGAGAATGTAGTGGCCAACACCAGCGAACAGACCGCCAGCTCGGGGGCTATTCAGTTCGACATTGCTGCGATTTATGTTCCTTCTGCGGCCGATGTGGATGACAAGCCGGATGCTGGGGCCGCACCCGGCGAGAAGACTGCTCCGTCGCCAGTGGCCGCCGCTCCGGTGAAGCGAGCAGCCATGGCGCCAGGCGGGAATGGATCTCCGCCGGGAAGTTTGCTTCCATCACCTAATATGGCGCCCCACATTAACGCCGCACAGAACCAGCCCGTTCCTCCCAACATGAGGGGGCACTGATGGCCAGCATTCGCGAAACCCGCACCAAGCTGATGCCCGTGGTGATTGTGCTGGCAGTGCTGGATCTGGCTTGTGTCGGATATCTGGTGTCGCCGGCCGGGCGTTCTCGCCAGGCGCGACAACGCGACTACTACAAGCTACACGCCCAGTTGGTGGAGAAGCAGCAGGAGATCCTTCCCACCCGCGGTATGGACAACAAGCTGAAGCAGGCGTCAGACGACATCACCGTGTTTTACAGCCATCGTTTTCCAGCGGAATACTCCGATGTCTCGGAGGAGTTGGGCAAGGTTGCAGGCGATACGAACGTACATCTTTCCGGCATTAAGTATGAAGAGAAGCCTGCCCCGGTCGAAGACCTTCGCAAGCTGTACATCGAGATTGCACTCTCCGGCGACTACCTCCAGGAAGTCAAGTTCATCAACGGACTGGAGCGCGACAAAATGTTCTTCCTGATCGACGGGATTGCCCTGGGCGAGCAGCAGGGCAATGTTCGTCTGCAATTGAAGCTGGAAACCTATCTGCGCGCGGGAGCGCCGAAGTCGTGAAGCTGGGAACCGAGAACAAGAGGAAGACCATCATCGCCGGCGTGCTGGTGGTTGTCGCCGCGGTTCTCTTAGTGCGCACCTTCACGGGTGGAGGCGAGGACACCGCCGCGCCCGGGCAATCGACCGTTACTCCCGCCCAGCACGGCGCTTCGCAGGCGGTCCACAAGACGCCGCACCCGCTGCTGGCGCACTCGCTCGATCCCAGTTTGCGCTTCGATTTGCTGAAGTCGAGTGAAGACATCACATACAAGGGTACGGGCCGCAATATCTTCCGTTCGGAGGCGCCGCCTCCTGAGATTCCCACGCCCCTGCCGCCGGGCCCCCAGCCGACGCCGGTTTATACGCCTCCGCCTCCGCCGCCCATCGATCTGAAGTTTTACGGATTTGCCGGACCCAAGGGTGGCAGCAAGCGCATCTTTCTGTTAAAGGGCGAAGACATCTTCTTGGCTAAAGAGGGTGACATTGTCGACCGGCGCTACAAGATCATGCATATTAGCCCGAATTCGGTGGAAGTGCAGGACGTGTTGACTAACAACACCCAAACCCTCCCGCTAAGCGCGGGCTGATGCCACAGTGGAAACTTAAGGCCGGGTGACTTCGGTCGGCCGTAACATCACGATGCCGCAGAATCGCCACAACCCGTCTCAGATCTCGGCCGTGCGCCGCCAGCGCGACGGCGGATACTTGCTGCTTGCCATCATGCTGATGATGGCCTTCATGGTCATTACCGCGACCTACTATGTGGCGCCTAAAGTGGTGCAACAGATCAAGCGCGACCGTGAAGAGGAGATGATTCACCGTGGCACCGAGTACGCGCGCGCCATCAAGAAGTTCTACAAGAAAAACGGCCGCTATCCCGCCAGCCTGGACGACCTCGACAAAGGCCAGATTCGCTATCTCCGCAAACGCTTCAAGGACCCGCTCACCAAAGACGGCAAATGGAAGCTGCTGAACTATGCCGACATTGCGACCTTGTTGAATGCCGGCGCCCCGGGTACCCCCGCTGCCGCGCTGGCGGCGCAGGGAGGCACGCTGACACCTGGGGGAGCGCTCGTTCAAGGCGTGCCGTCTCCCGGGCAGGGTTCCGCTTCCGCCTTTCAACAGCCGTCCCAGCAGCCGGGTTCCATCACTGGATTTCCGGCGAACTCCGGTCAGGGCTACAACCCGCAAAACGCGCCGGCCAACATAGTCGGGTTTCCCACCAACAGCGACCAGGGGAATAACTCCGAGGGAGTATCCAGCAGCGATTCCGGATCCAATGGGCAAGCGGGGAGCAATCAGGGCTTCGGCTTTGGCAATAACCAGCCGAGCGGTCTTGGCGGTGGTCAGCCTGGCAGCGCCGGCCCGCAGGGTAATTCACCTTTCGGACAGAACACGACTGGAGGCAATACGCAGTTTGGTGGCGGAGCCATTGTTGGTGTCGCCAGCCTGGACAAAGAAAAAACCATCCGCATTTACAACAAGAAGAAAACCTACAACGAGTGGCAGTTCATCTACAACCCGATGATGGACCAGCAGAATGTACTGTTACGCGGACCTTATCAGCCGAGTACCGTTGGCGGAGCGCAGATTGGGACTCCTGCCGGCCAGTTGAACGGCCAACAACCGGGCGGACTTGGGCAGCAACAAAGCGGCTTTGGCCAGCAACAGAGCGGCTTTGGCCAGCAGCAGAACGGGTTCGGACAGCAGAGCACGCCGCAACAGCTCCAGCCGCAGCAGCCTGGGAACAACTTCCCACCTGAACAAAGTCAACCGCAGTAAAGTTTGCGAAACCGTGGTATCGCCAATAAACTCGACTCGCAGTGGAATTGTCCGTTTTGAATCAGCCAGAACCCTTATGAGACTTGTCACATTCCTCGCCAGGTCCGCGGACCAACGCATTGGCGCGCTTGCGCCCGATGGCCGCATTGTCGACTTGAACGCCGCGTATAAGCTGCTCCTTCGCGACAAAGACGGTGATGCTGCGTACCAGCGCAACGCCGACGCTCGCGTTCCGCCGGACATGCGACGGCTGTTCCAGGGTGGCGATCGCAGCCTCGACGCCGCTCGATCCGCACTCGATTACGCGACAGTGCAGAAGCCGGATGTCGGTGTGGATAACGAGCCCATCTTCTATCAGCGCTCAGACGTCCACATCAAGGCTCCGATCATTCCGAAGAAGTTCTTTCATACCGCCGGCAATTTTCGCGAGCACCATCACGAGGCTGAGAAGGCCGGCTTTTCGCATCCGGTGTTGCCGTGGATTGTTTTCTTTCAGAACGTCGATGCCATCATCGGTCCGGACGAGCCAGTCATCTTCCCGCCGCACTTGACGCAAGAATTGGATTACGAGCTGGAACTGGCGGTCGTGCTCAAGCAGCCGGGCAAACACTTTACGGCGAAAGAAGCGGGGCAGTACGTCGGCGGTTACGTCATCTTCAACGACATCACCGCTCGCGACATTCAGCGCGAGGAGATGAAATCCGGCGTCTTCAGCTTCTGTAAAGCCATCGATTCGTTCTGCCCGCTTGGTCCGCACGTCGTTACCACTGACGAGATCAAGAATCCGCACAATCTTGCGATGGAGCTGCGCGTGAACGGCGAAGTGCGCCAGCGTTCGCACAGCGGCAAGATGTCGGTGACGATTCCCGAAATTCTCGCGCATTACTCTCCGATGGGTTATAGCGCGGGCGACGTCGTGTCGACGGGCACGGTCTCCGGTGTCGCGGCCTTCAGCGCCGATCCTAAGGCATGGTTTCTGAAACCAGGCGATGTTATGGAGTGCGAGATCGAGCAGATCGGCGTTCTCCGCAATCCAGTGATCTCGTGGGAGCAAGCTTATGGCGAGAAGCCGCCCACGCTGGCCGCCGAAGTGCAGGGAGCCGGGCGATGAGCGATCTTGCCGGCAAAGTCTGGATCAGCGAGCTGAATTCACGGCCCGGCGTTCGGCCGGAATTTGATCGCTCGCGGACCATTCGCTTTTACGACACCACGCTGCGTGACGGCGAGCAGACTGTCGGTGTCATCTTCAGTCCTCAGCAGAAACTTGAGATCGCGAAGAAGCTTGACCAGCTTGGTGTGGGACGGATTGAGGCTGGTTTTCCCAAAGTTTCCGCGGAAGACGGCGAAGCCATTTCGCTGATACTGCGCGCTGGCCTGAAGTACTCCGAAGTATGGGGATTTGCGCGGGCCACGCGCGGCGATGTGGAAGAGTTGGTTCGCCTCGGCCTGCCGGCGTCGGTGATTGAGACGCCGATCAGCGACATCAAGCTGAAGGCTTATGGCATTTCGCGCGAGGAAGCGGTGCGCCGCGCCACAGAGGCGATTCGTTTCGCGGCTCAGAGCGGAATTCGCGTTGCGTTTTTCGGCGTGGACGGCACGCGCGCCGATCTCGACTTTCTGCGGCATATATACTCCGCAGCCATTGACGCCGGGGCGAAGGAGATCGTACTGGTCGATACCATCGGAGTCTGCACGCCGGAGGCGGCGGAATTTCTGGTGCGCTGGGCGAAAGAGTGGATCGGCAACGATATTCCGATCCACTGGCACGGCCACAATGACTTCGGCTTAGGTACGGCGATTGCGATTGCCGCGGTGCGCGGCGGCGCGAGTTGGATTCAAGGCACTATCAACGGCATGGGCGAGCGAGCCGGCAACGCCGACATCGCCGAGGTGGCGCTAACATTGCAATGTCTGTACGACGTGCCGGTCGAGATGAAGCTGGAGCATATCAGAGAGGTATCAGAATTGGTGCGCAGGGCAGGGAAGTACGAGCTGGAAGGATGGAAGCCGCTGATCGGCGAGAATCTCTTCCTGCGTGAGAGCGGCGCAGTCGCCAGCCAGTTTCATATTCCCGAAGCCATCGAGCCTTACGCCGCAGAACTGGTCGGGGCAAAGCGCGGCATTGTTCTCGGAAAGAAAAGCGGCCTCGACAGCGTACGCCTCAAGGCCGAGCAACTTAGCATCGCTGTGCCGGAGTCGCAACGCGCGCCTGTATTGGAAAGTGTAAAGCGGAACGCCATTGCTAACGGCGGCCTCATCAGCGACGACGAATTTCGCGCGATTGTGCAGATCGTCACTGGGAAGAGTTAGTGAAGCTAAGCCAGCGCAGGTCGTCGGTTATTCACCACTAGCCACTGACCACTAGCCACTGCTCTTAATCCTCTCCAGCACGGCACCCGCGATCAGCGGCAAGCCGACGGTCGCATCCAGCAGCACTTCGGCGAAGCGTCCGCCTTCTTCGGGGGGAACGAACTTGCCCCACGATACAGCTTCGCTGTAAGTGCAGCCCGACAGCCCGCCCCAGTTGACTGGCTCAGGACAGATGCGTACTCCGTAGTGAAAGCGCTTGAGCGGCAGATCTTCGCCGCCACGCCGGTGGCGCAGTTCGATGTACGGCCCAAACTGCTGCGCCCAATTCCGCGGCACACCGCCGCCGATGGTGAAGATCCCCAGGCGCTCCTGCTTCAGCAGGGTCTCAGCGTAGTATTCCAGGTCCTCGAAAGGATCGTAATGCAGCGGCGGAAGGTCATTCTTGCGCCGCGCGCGATTGTGCAGCGCTACATCCAGCCCGATTTCTGAATCACTAAATGCGGGCACAAATACCGGCACATTTTTCTCAAACGCCGATTTCAGAATGCCGCGCTCTTTGACGTGCTCGCTCAGGTAGCGGCCGATCTCACGATTGAGTTTGTAAGAGCACAACACCTCGCTGTGGTCCCAGCCATTAAGAATGCGGGCGACGATCGTCTCTACAAAGTCGAGGTTAGTCTCCGGTTCCAGGGTGTCGTACACGCGGTTGTAGCCGGCCTCGTAGAGTTCAAGGTCGTCCATCTTTGGGTCGTATTTGAAGTGCGAACGCCCCGCCGCCTCCACCAGTCCGTGCGCCATGAGCGCTCCAGTCGAGATGATGGCCTTGACGACGCCGCGGTCGATGAGTTCGGTGATGATGAGTCCCTGCTTCGCCACCGTCATGGCGCCGGCAAGAGTCATCACGATGAAGCATTCTTTGTCGCGGGCCATCGCTTCCAAAACGTCGGCGCCCTCGCCGACTTGCCGCCCGGTGAAGGCGGTGCGGCCCATCCCACGCACCAGATCGTCGACGCTGTGGATCTGCGAGAGATCCAGCGGCTCGAGTGGCACCAGCTTGTCGGAGATGGGATCGTGTAATACGCGGTCAATGCCCTCGCCGTGACTTTTGTTATGCTCGTCGTTCAACGTTCACCTCGATAAATTGTGAAACATGCGCGGAAATCGTTCTCGCGCAAATGTAGGTCGGTTGTTGAAGAATTGAAGCTACAGGTTCGTCACGGCTCCCGTCAACGTAGACCTTATGGCATCGCATGGCAGCTTTAATCGTGCAGTAACAATCGTCCGGACAGCAAAGTCCACGGCGCGCGGGATGCTATGCTAGCAATGAATTTCAGCGGAGCGCGGTTTTGATAGAACGCAACTTCCACATCGGCGTGGTGCAAATGTCGTGCACGCCCGAGCCAGAGCAGAACCTGGAGCGCGCTGTCGAGCACGCTCGCGCTGCTGCTGGAAGGGGCGCGGAGATCGTCTGCCTGCCCGAACTGTTTCAAACGCAATACTTCTGCCAGCGCGAAGACGTGGCGCTGTTCGATCTGGCGGAGTCGATTCCCGGTCCGGCAACCAAACGCCTCGGCGACCTGGCTCGCGCGTTGAAGATCACGATAATTGCTTCATTGTTCGAGCGTCGCGCTCCCGGCCTTTATCACAATACCGCTGCCATTCTGGATACGGGCGGCAAGGTCGCGGGCATCTATCGCAAGATGCATATTCCCGACGACCCGCTCTATTACGAGAAGTTTTACTTCACGCCGGGCGATCTTGGGTTCAAGAGTTTCGAGACTGATTTCGGAAAGTTTGGCACGCTGGTTTGTTGGGACCAGTGGTATCCCGAGGGCGCGCGGCTGACCGCGTTGCAGGGCGCGAATGTTTTGTTCTATCCAACCGCAATCGGCTGGCACCCCGACGAGAAGGCGCAATACGGTGAAGCGCAGCACGATGCCTGGCGAACCATACAGCGCGCCCATGCCATCGCCAATGGAGTGTATGTTGCCGTACCCAATCGCGTCGGCTTTGAGACCGGCAACATTCGCGGCAACCAGGCGCCGGGCAAAGGCCTGGAATTCTGGGGCGGCTCGTTTATCGCCGATCCGTTTGGACAGGTTATCGCCGAAGCCTCGCACGACAAGGAAGAAGTGCTGGTGGCCGAGGTCGATCTTCGCCGCCTGGAAGACGTGCGGCGTAACTGGCCGTTCTGGCGCGACCGTCGCGTCGATGCTTACGCGCCCATCACCCAGCGGTTCATGGTCTGACCGTGACGAAGCCCCCCAAAAAACCGTCGCAAACTCCGGCCGCGCTTGGCTATCGCATGCCCGCGGAATGGGAGCCGCACGAAGCGACCTGGATTGCGTGGCCGCACAACCGCTCTGACTGGCCGGGAAAGTTCGAAACGGTTCCCTGGATCTATGCGGAAGTCGTCCGTCATCTGGCGCGCGTCGAGCGCGTAAACGTCCTGGTGAATGACGAGGCGGCGGAGGCGAAGGCTCGAGAAATATTAGTGCGCTCGCATGTGCTACCCGCGAAGGGGAAACCCGCCGGCAACATTCGCTTCTTCCGCATTCCCACCAATCGCGGCTGGACCCGCGACTACGGTCCAATCTTCCTCTGTCGGGACTCGCGCAAGGGCAGCTTGCCTTCGGTTGCCGCGACCGTTTGGCGCTTCAACGCCTGGGCCAAGTACAGCGATTGGAGGCTGGACAGCCAGGCGGGCTCGGAGGTCGCAACCCGGCTGCGGATTCCGGTGTGGCAGCCGGAGATGAGAGTGAACGGCGAAGTGCACCGCATCGTGCTGGAAGGCGGCAGCATCGACGTCAACGGCCGCGGGACCCTGATCACCACGGAAGAGTGTTTGCTGAGCGAGATACAAGAGCGGAATCCTGGCGTTTCGCGCGAGCACCTGGAAGAGATCTTTGCCGACTATCTTGGCATCGAGAAAGTTATCTGGCTGGAGCGTGGCATCGCAGGCGACGATACCCATGGGCACGTTGACGACATCGCGCGCTTTGTTGGTCCACGTACCGTGGTCACCGCGTACGAGGCTGACCCTGACGATCCCAACCACGAGCCGCTAAGCGAGAATTTTCGCTGGCTGAAGAAGAGCACGGAGCAATCGGGCAAATCGCTGAAAGTGGTCAAGCTGCCCATGCCCAAGCCAGTGTACTTTGAAGGGCAGCGGCTGCCTGCCAGCTATGCCAATTTCTATATTGCCAACAAGCTAGTACTGGTGCCTGTGTTCGGCGATGCCAACGATCGCACCGCGCTGGATACGCTTGCTGAGTTGTTTCCCGAGCGCGAAGTGGTCGGCATCTACTGCCGGGACTTTATCTGGGGACTCGGCGCGCTGCATTGCATGACTCAACAGCAGCCGGCGGGATAGCGACTTCGCTTTTGTGAGGCGCAGGGTGCAGCACCGCTTCGGCGGTGCATGAGAGCCCTGTCGCCGCTGCGCGGCTCAGGTTCGAATTCCCGCCTGACCCGGCGCTTACGCGCCGGGCTAACATCATTCCGCCGCTGCGCGGCTGGATTGCAGCCTGTTCCGATGCTTCGCGATCCACTTCAATCTGATAAGTCGAGTTCTCATGCGAGGTTCTAAAGGCGTGCTCCACCCCCCGTCTTCTTGGTCGCTATTACGGTGACGACGAAGTATCCAACCGCCGCCACACCCGCGTAGAGAAATCCGTTGGCGAGGACAATGGTGCCGACAATCAGCGTCAGGGCGAGATCGGAGTCGGGTACGGCGCCGGCTGCGAGGGACAAGATGAATGGCGGGCAAACCAGCAACGCGACGGCGCTCAACACATCGTGAAGTCCAGGGGCGATAGCGCCGGATCTCCACGCAAGGTAGACTCCAACCGCAATGCCCATCCCCAGGACAAAGCTGATCGAGAGTGCCGTCAACAAGTGTTGTTCTTTTGAGCCGGGCCGCTGCGCCACGCTGATGGAGTCCTCCTTCTCAGTGTAGTGCGCCAAGTCTATCGCTGCACTGACCGGGCACATGACTCCGTGGTATTCTGCCTCGGAATCCTGAGGAGGGCATAATGAGCGCCAATCCTGCACCTGCGGGCACTTCGTATTCTTCTACTGTTCCCCACAACATGGTGACCACCGCCTTCACCCTCGATGGCTACCGGATCACGCGCAATCTCGGACTGGTGCGCGGCATCATCGTGCGCTCACGCTCTATCGTGGGCACGATTGGCGCAAGCTTGCAGACGCTCGTTGGCGGGAACATCACGCTGCTGACGAACTTATGCGAGAAGACACGCGAGCACGCTTTCGAGCTGATGTTGCAACATGCAGCGGAGTTGGGTGCGAACGCGGTGATCGGCATGCGCTATGACGCGACCGAGCTGATGCAAGGAGTTACCGAGGTGCTGGCGTACGGTACGGCGGTGTATGTGGAAAGAAGCAATTAGCTCTTGCAGAGGGATTGCAGCTGCCGGCTCTGGCGGCTGTTGACTGGGAATTGCCTGGTGTGAAGCGCCACTGCTAGATGCCAGAAGCTAGTTGCCAATTACTTCTTTGGTGAGCCCGGCAGGAATCGAACCTGCGACCCACGCATTAAAAGTGCGTTGCTCTACCAACTGAGCTACGGGCCCACGTAAATTTAATCTACCACAAGGACACTGGCGGTCATGCCGGTTCAGCCAAGAAACCGCACTGCGAATTCACGCCTCACGCTATCCGGACGCCTAACGTCGGGGTTCGCCGATAAACACTCCACTCGCTATACTCTAGAGCTGTGATTCCGACCACCCAAGGCCCAGCAACAGGAGAAAATGCCTCTCTCGAGCGGCGTATTTTCCTGATTCTCGCTTGCGTGGCCCTGATCTACGCCTTTCTCGCCGGGCTGCGAACCGTCGCCGATTTTGACACAGGCTGGCAGATGGCGACCGGGCGTTGGGTCGTCCAGCATCATCAAGTTCCTTCCGCCGACGTCTTGTCGTTCACTGCGCAAGGCGAACACTGGCTTTATCCGATGGGAGCGGGGGTGGTCTTTTACCTCGCGTTTCTGCTAGGCGGATATGCGTTGTTGTCGTGGATGAGCGCTGTGGCCTGTGCCGGGACGGTCGCCTTGTTGCTGCGGCGAGGCTCGGCCGTCAGTGCAGCCATTGCGATACTTGCGGTCCCTCTCATCGCCGAGCGTACACCGCCGCGCGCCGACATGTTTACCGTGGTGCTGTTCGCGGCGTTTCTCTCCATCCTGTGGGAGAACTACCAGACGGGCCGCGCGCGCCTCTGGCTGCTGCCGCTCTTGATGGTGCTGTGGGTCAACGTTCATTTCGGATTTGCCGCAGGGCTTGGATTGATCGTCGCCTACGTCGGCACGGAAGCGCTGGAGTTTGTCTTCGGTACTGAGCGGCGGCGAGCCGCCATCGAAAGACTGCGGCGCGCGTCTCCCTGGTTGATGGGAACGGCGGTGGCGACGTTTGTGAATCCCTGGGGCTGGGGAATTTATCGCGCACTGCTGTTGCAACAACGTGCCAGCTCAGAACAGCAGACGTGGATTGCGGAATGGCGAGGGGTCCGCCTGAACTGGCAGACGGCCAGCGCTGCTCTTCAGACGGGAGGCTTAAGAAGTGCCCTGTTTTCGCTATTGGCAATAGCGGTGGTGGCCGGTGTAATTGCGTTACTGCGAGGCCAGATGGGAGCGGCCATCCTGCTGTTTGCAGCCGCTTATGCTCCGGTGCGCCACATCCGCATGGGAGCGGTGTTTGCCTGCGTGGTAGTGGTGATCGGGGGAGAAAATCTGTGGGCCGGGATAGTTCGAGCGGGCTCCTGGATACGAATGCCGCGCTTGCGCACGGCGCTGGCCGGGGTTGCTGTTGCGCTGCTTGCGATGTTTGCCTATGCGCGCTCCGCCGATCTGGTTACCGACCGTCATTACTTCGGCGCTTCTACGGACCTGGCGACCTTCGGCACAGGGTTGAGCTGGTGGTTTCCGCAGCGCGCAGCGGAGTTTATCGAACGCGAAAATCTTCCCGGAGAGATCTTCAACACCTACGATGAAGGCGGCTACGTCAGCTGGCGCCTCGGTCCACAGCGCATGGATTACATCGACGGCCGGGATACGCTCTTTGGCCTGCCACGAGTGGAGCGCCACCGGCTGTTGCTGGAGAGCCCGCCGGATTCGGCCATCTGGAGTGAGGAGACCAACCGTTACAAGATCAACACAATTCTTTTTTCGCGCAGCGATGGTATCGACCATGGCCAACTGAAGGCTTTTTGTGCCAGCAGCACGTGGCGGCCGGTTTATCTGGATGAGGTGTCCGCCGTCTTCGTTCGCCGCACGCCGCAGACCGAGGCGCTGATCCAGCGCTTTCCAGTGGATTGCACAACCGCGCCGCTGCCGGCGGAAACGGTGTTCAGCAACCGTGCTGAAGAATTTGCCGCATGGGTGAATGCCGCTGGTGTCCTGACCGTGCTCGGCCGCAATCTGGATGCGCTTGAGGCCAGCGACAAGGCGATCGCAATTTTTCCCGGCAGTACCGCAGCTCATCTGGCGCGAGCCGGAGCACTTACGGGGATGAATCGGGGGAGCGAAGCGGAGAAGGAATTGCTGACCGCGATCGCGCTGAGCCCCAGCGAATACACCTGGTCTGACCTGGCCAATTTCTACCGCAGAGAAAGCCGCGCGAGCGAGGCGATAGCGGCCATGCGAAAGGCAGTCGACCTGCAATCTGGTCCGCAGGCGACGCTGGTTCAATTGGGTTATTATGCGCTCGCTAGTGGGCATCCCGACGACGCTTTGGAGGCCTTCAACCAGGCTTGGCGCAGTGCTTCCGCGAGTGAAAAGAAGTCAAGCGGGAGAGCCTCGTTCGCGTACAGCGTGGCGACTGGCAGGGCAGAAGCTTGGAGCAAGATCGGCGATGCGAGGCAGGCTGCCTTCTTTCAGGAGCAGGCCGTGCAGCTTGCTCCCGATGCCCGTCAGTCATGGCTTAACCTTGCCGAGATTTATCAATCGCAGGGGCGAGTAGCCGATGCGGAGCGCGCTAAGGCGCGGGCGGCCAGCCTGACAGAAGACCAGAGCCAATAAACCCTTGGGGTGTGACTGTCTCAGTATCTGAAATTGCCGCCTGTGCGATTACGAGAGCATCTTATTAATGTATGGCCAAGAACGAGAAATCCGGTCCACGCGTGGTCATCGTAGGAGGCGGATTTGGCGGCCTGAAGGCCGCTGAGTCGCTGGCCCGGCTGCCGGTCCAGATCACGCTGATCGACCGCAGCAATCATCACACCTTCCAGCCGCTGCTCTACCAGGTCGCGACCGCCGGCATTTCGCCGGCGGAAATAGCCGCGCCCATTCGCGAAATTCTGCGCAAGCACGAAAACATCGAGGTGTTGCTCGGCGAGGTGCGTAGCGTCGATCTTCAACGACGCGCCGTCCACATTCACGGCTTCGAGCTGAGTTATGACTATCTCATCGTCGCGGCCGGGGCTACCCATGCCTACTTTGGACACGACGAATGGGAGCCATTCGCGCCGGGCCTGAAGACCATTGAAGACGCGCTAGAGATGCGCCGCCGCATTCTGCTGGCCTACGAACTGGCAGAGCGCGAGGCTGCGCTGACTGGAACTCATCGGCCACTCAACTTCATTGTCGTGGGTGCGGGGCCAACCGGTGTGGAACTGGCGGGTACGCTGGCGGAGATCGCGCGCAAGTCGCTGGCTGACAACTTCCGCAACATCGATCCCGCGAAGACGCGTGTCCTGTTGCTGGAGGCTGGGCCATCGGTCTTGAGTGCCTATCCTGAAGACCTGCGCCGCAGCGCGGTGAAGCAGCTCGAGCATCTCGGAGTTGAAGTCCGCACGAATTCGGCGGTGAGCGATGTACGATTAGGTCAGGTATCCGTTGGCGAGGAAGTACTGCCCGCCGAAGTGGTGCTTTGGGCCGCAGGAGTTTTGGCTTCGCCGCTGGGCCGCGCCTTGGGAGTGCCGGTCGATCGGGCCGGAAGAGTATTCGTCGAGCCGGATCTCAGCATTCCTGGACACCCCGAGGTCTTCGTCATCGGCGACCTGGCCACCCTGAAGGACAAGCATGGCAAGCTCCTGCCCGGAGTTGCGCCCGTGGCCATACAGCAAGGCACGTTTGTTGCCCGTCAAATCGCGGCTGACCTGGCTGGAAAGCCTCGCGAGGCGTTTCATTATCTCGACAAAGGATCGCTTGCGACCATCGGGCGCGCTGCCGCCATCGCGCAATTCGGCAAGGTGCACATCTCGGGGTTCCTCGCTTGGCTGGCCTGGCTGTTTATTCACATCATGTTCCTCGTCGGATTTCGTAACCGCATCCTGGTGATGATCCAGTGGGCCTGGAGCTATCTCACTTACGAGCGGGGCGCGCGGTTGATTACCGGGGAATCGCGTGTGGTGCCGGTGTCTTCGATGGAGTACGCTGAGGAGGCGAAAACGTCGCGGGACGCGCTGACGGATGGGGATGTGCGAGATTTGCCGGTGGGCAAACGTAGGGCGTGAGGATAGCACGCTGGTTCCGTGATCCGGTGTTTCTGCTGGCGCTCGCCGCCGGCCTGGTCGCCTTCGTCGTGCAATCGGGAGAACTGGGCACCGCCGACACCCAACACAGGCTTCAATCCGCTCATGCGTTCTGGACCTCGGAACCGCCGGTGTTTCCGCAGGAGTATCCCGAATTTGGCGTTCATGGCCGCAATGGCAAGCTGCAGAGTTGGTACGGCATCGGACAGTCGTTACTCCTGCTGCCCGCGGATGTGGTTGGAACGTACATAGAGCGCCTTCCGGTCTTCGCGAATTACAACGGAACTGATCCCAGCATAAAGAACATCTTCGTCAGCTACACCGTCAACATTTTGGTCACTGTGCTGACCGCGTTGGTCTGCTTCCGCTTTCTGCGGCAATTGAGCTTCGACGTAAAGCATTCCGTCGCCGGCGTTCTAGCCCTGCTGCTGTTGACCACGCACCTCCATTACACGCAGAACATGATGGAGAACAACTACATCTTTCTGCTGACGCTGACCGGGTTGTCGTATCAATTCGAGTGGCTACGAAGCGGCAGCCGTCGCCCTCTCCTGATTGGCTCGGCTGCCTTTGGACTAAATCTTCTTACACGTCTGACGACCGGTATGGATTTGCTCGCGGGCGCGGTTTTAGTGCTGCTGGTGCTGTGGTTCGAGGGGGTTCGTGGGCCAGAATTATGGGACCGGTGCCGGAAGTACATCGCGACGTCCCTGCCCGTGTATTTGTTTTTCGGCTTGCTTGATCGCCTTTACCAGTACTATCGCTTTGGGTCGTTCTTCAACACCTACGTCAGCGTAGTCGCCCGCGAAGCGAGGATGCGAGATGCAACTCTGTCGGCCCGCTATCCGTGGGAGACGCCTTTCCACACCGGATTTGTCGGAGCGCTGTTCTCGCCGGAGAAGTCGATCTTCCTTTTCGATCCTCTGCTGGTCTTGATGATTCTGCTTGCTGCCGTGGGCTGGAAACGATTCAGTCCCGCCGTCAAGGCATACGTCATGAGCGGATTCCTACTGTTACTGGCCTACATCAGCTTCTATGCGCGCTATACCGTCTGGAGCGGCGACTTCGCCTGGGGCGACCGTTACGTCTCGACCAGCGCCCAATTGGCGGCGCTGCTGGCGGTTCCGCTCCTGCTGCGTTATCGCAGTGCCCTGGGAAACGTGGTTCGGAGCCTCGGGATCGCGCTGTGCATCATCAGCGCGGTGGTGCAACTCGCATCGCTCACCTTCTGGCTTCCGCTGGAGATCTACCAGATGGAAACAATTGGCCATCCGACCTTCGTGATTGCCTTGCGGATGACCAACATCGTCGCGTTCGCGCTGGGAAAAGTGAAAGCCTGGGGCCTGGACACCCATGCCATGCATTGGGACCCATGGGACTACGTTCACATTACTACGTGGAATTTTCTGCCGTTCCTGCTGAAGCGAGTGGGTGTAGCGCCGCGCTGGGTCGTGCACATCACACTAATGCTGTGGACCGCAGCCCTCGCGTTATTGCTGGCCACCTTAGCGCAGTTGCGTAGAGTGCTGGCTTTGCAAGACGCTCGCTAAGTAGTTGAAGCGATAGTCGGCGTGATCGCGCCGGACGGACCTTTGCCAACAAAAAAGGCGCGCCATCGCTGACGCGCCTGCGATTACCTCACAGTTAAGTTTCTATCCCACGCTGGCAACCGCGCTGGCCAGGCGGGCGGCCTCGGGAATCGCGCTGTCCTGAGCATCCACCACCGCAATGGTCGCGATGTTGACGACGTCTTCTACCTCGGCGCCGCGCTGTAGCAGGTGCACCGGCTTTGCCATGCCGGCCAGGATGGGTCCAACTGTTTCTGCGCCGCCTATCGAACCCAGCAGCTTGCAAGCGATGTTGCAGGACTGGAGGTCGGGGAAGATCAGCACATTCGCCCCATCTTTCAGCGTGGAGAACGGGAAAGCCGCTTCCAGCTTCTTGCCGTTGACGGCGACATTGCCCTGCAGTTCGCCATCAATGATCAAAGTGGGGTCGGCGTACCGGACTAGCTCGACTGCGCGCCGCACTTTGTCGCACAGGGGATGCCTGGTGCTGCCAAAGCTGGAGAATGACAGCATGGCCACACGGGGTTCGATCTCGAAGCGCCGCGCCTCCTGCGCGGCACAGAGTGCGATCTCCGCCAGGTCTTCCGCGGTCGGTTCAATGTTGACGGTGGCGTCGGCCAGGAAGTAGAGGTCGCCGGTGCGGGTGATGATGATGTACATGCCGGAGACCTTGTGAATGCCCTCGCGCGCTCCGATCACCTGCAAGGCCGGACGAATGGTGTCAGGATAATTCTGCGTAACCCCAGATACCAGGGCGTCCGCATCGCCCAGGCGGACCATCATGGAGCCGAAGATGTTGCGGTCGTTCATAAGCTCATCGGCCGAGCCCAGAGTGACTCCACGCCGCTGCCGCAGGCGGAACAGCTCATTGACATACTCCTGACGACGGGGTGCGGTCTCAGGCTCGATGATGCTGATGCCGGCGAGCGAAACTCCCAGATCGGCCGCGGCCCGCTGGATTTCGTTGGTGCGGCCCAGCAAAATGGGAACCGCAATCTTCTCTTCAATCAGCACATGGCAGGCCCGCAGGATTTTCTGGTGATTGCCCTCAGGGAATACCACACGCTTAGGATTGGCCTGGGCTTTGTGGATCATCAGACGCATTAGCTCGTGCGTCTTGCCCAACCGCTTCTCGAGCTGCTCGCGATACTCGTCGAGGTTGACCGGCTTTTGTGCGACGCCGGTTTCCATGGCCGCTTTGGCGACGGCGGCAGCTTCCCACACCAGCACACGGGGATCGAACGGCTTGGGAATGATGTAGTCCACGCCGAACTTCAGGGATTCTTCGGGATAAATACGGCGGACCGAGTCGGGGGCATCTTCCTTGGCCAGGGCAGCCAGGGCATATGTGGCTGCCAGCTTCATTTCCTCGTTAATGGTGGTGGCGTGCACGTCGAGCGCGCCGCGGAAAATGAAGGGGAAACCGAGAACGTTGTTGACCTGATTGGGATAGTCGGAGCGGCCGGTCGCCATGATGATGTCGTCGCGGACGGCGCGCGCTTCCTCATAGGTGATTTCCGGATCAGGATTCGCCATGGCGAATACGACCGGACGCGGCGCCAGTGAGGCGATCATTTCCGGCGTGAACGCGCCTTTCTTGGAGAGACCGAGCAGGCAGTCAGCGCCCTTGACCGCATCGGCCAGGGTGCGCGCCGAAGTCTCTTTGGCGAAGCGCTCCTTGTAGGGATTCATGCCTTCTTTGCGGCCCTTATAGACGACGCCCTTGGTATCGACCATGGTGATGTTCTCGCGCTTCACGCCCATGCAGATGTAGTGCTCGGCGCAAGCAATGCCGGAGGCCCCAGCGCCATTGACGACCACCTTTATCTGGTCCAGACGCTTGCCGGTCAGCTCGGCGGCGTTTGCCAGGGCTGCGCCGGAGATGATCGCAGTTCCATGCTGGTCATCGTGAAAGACGGGAATCTTCATGGTCTTCTTTAAGGTTTCCTCGATGTAGAAACATTCGGGGGCCTTGATGTCTTCCAGGTTGATGCCGCCGAAGGTGGGCTCAAGTAACTGGCAGGCTTTGATGATCTCATCAGGATTCTTGGTGTCCAGCTCGATGTCAAAAACGTCAATGCCGGCGAATCGTTTGAACAGGACGCCCTTGCCTTCCATGACCGGCTTGCCGGCGATGGCGCCGATGTCGCCGAGTCCGAGCACGGCCGTGCCGTTGGTAACCACCGCGACCAGGTTGCCCTTGTTGGTGTATTTGAATGCATCCTGCGGGTTCTTCTCGATCGCCAGGCAGGGAACAGCTACGCCGGGGGTGTAGGCAAGGCTGAGATCGCGCTGGGTGCGACAAGGCTTGGTGGGGACGACTTCCACCTTTCCTGGGCGCGGCTTACTGTGGTAGTCAAGAGCATCCTGATCGGTAATGGCCATGATTCCTCCTCATGATTTGGGTCGCGTGCGAGCATTATCGCCAAGGCACGGTTACGGCCGTAGCTTACTGGGAAGGCTTGGAGTAAGAAAGTTGGGTAAGAATCGTGCCTTCTCTTGCGAACCCACGCGAACTGTTGGGAAGCCGGTTTCCGGCTGCCTGTAACTGAGCATGGGCCTTACGGGGACGGCATTAAAGTGCGGAAGTCACTGGAGCCTGTGAGGGAACTCACAGAGGCTGCTGGAAACGGCTTTCCGGGCTGGCGAAACGAAGCTGGGCCGCGATATCAGGCCGGGATCATTTCCCTCCCGAGCCTCCTACTAGCTTGCCGATCACGACTCCGGCGCCAAAACCTGCGGTGAAGATACCCGCTAGCCAGCCCAGAATGGTGGGCAAGCTCTTGTTTTTCAGCAATGTC
>JBEKCJ010000041.1:0-35269 GCA_050014935.1 Candidatus Korobacteraceae bacterium | reverse complement strand
ACTAACGGCGACACGCACCTGGGCGGCGACAACATCGACCAGCGGATTGTGGACTGGCTGATCGACGAGTTCAAGAAGGACGAAGGCCTGAACCTGCGCGACAAGGGCAACGAGATGGCGCTGCAGCGTCTGCGTGACGCAGCCGAGCGCGCCAAAATCGAGCTCTCCACCACCATGCAGACCGAAATCAATCTACCGTTCATCACGGCGGATGCCAGCGGCCCCAAGCACTTGGTGAAGACGCTGACCCGCGGCAAGCTGGAAGAGATGGTGAAGGACATCATCGATCGCTCCATCGGGCCGTGTAAGGCGGCGATCAAAGACGCGGGCATTTCGCCGGACAAGATCAACGAAGTTGTGCTGGTCGGCGGCCAGACGCGCATGCCGCGCATTCAGCAACTGGTGAAGGAGATCTTCGGCAAGGAACCGCACAAGGGTGTGAATCCTGACGAAGTGGTCGCCATCGGTGCTGCCATTCAGGGTGGCGTGCTGGGCGGCGAGGTGAAAGACCTGCTGCTGCTCGACGTGACGCCGCTGACCCTGTCGATTGAGACGATGGGCGGAGTAGCGACGGCGATGATCCCGCGCAACACGACCATTCCGACCAAGAAGTCGGAGATGTTCTCCACCGCGGCGGACAACCAGACGTCGGTCGAGGTACACGTGATGCAGGGCGAGCGTCCGATGGCGCGCGACAATCGCACGCTAGGCAAATTCCACCTGACCGGCTTGCCGCCGGCTCCACGCGGCATTCCGCAGATCGAAGTAACGTTCGATATCGACGCGAACGGCATTCTGAACGTCAACGCCAAGGACATGGCCACGGGCAAGGACCAGAAGATCACGATCACGTCGTCTTCAGGTCTAAGCAAGGACGAAGTCGAGCGCATGGCGAAGGACGCCGACGCGCACGCAGCCGAGGACAAGGCGAAGCGCGACGAAGTGGAAGCCCGCAACCAGCTTGACGGCATGGTGTACAGCATCGAGAAGATGCTGCGCGAACATGGCGACAAGATCAGTGGCCAGGAGCGCAGCGATGTCGAAAACGCTTTGGCCGATGCGAAGAAGGCGCTGGAAGGCACCGACGCGGCAGCGATGAACAAGGCGCGCGAGAACCTGACTTCGGCTTCGCACAAGCTGGCCGAAGCTATGTACAAGGCGACTTCAGCGCAGGCGCCCCCGCCGGGCGGACCGGCTCCGGGAGCTGACGGACAGGCGGCTGGTGGCGCCGAGCCGAAGAAGGACGAAGGCGTGATCGACGCCGAGTACGTGGATGTGGAAGAGAAGAAGTAACTAGCAACTGGCTACGAGCCGCGAGCTACGAGCTGGTAACTAGTGGCTGTTTACGCAGGCCTGAAGAGTATGGGGCGCGCAAGCGCCCCCTGCTCACAAAGCGTGGTCCCTGAATCGTCTGCGTTGCTGCAAGGGCTCGGATAGCCATTAAGCCAGCCGCGCAGCGGCGGAATCGCAGTTAGCCCAAGGCGTAAGCCCTGGGGTGGCTGGTTAATGATTGCGAGCCGCGTAGCGGAATTGAGGTTTGACGTAAACAATCAGTCGTACATGTTGAGTTTCAACCAGGAAGACAGACGTTGGTATCTGATCACCTCCGAGATAACCGGCCGGATGAAGGCGATTCCGGTGATCAGCGACGACTTCGGCTTCGTCCCAAACATCGTCGTCCCGATGGGCGACACCGGGCAGGCGGGCGTGAATTAGATCGACTGACGGCAGCAAGCGCTGTGCAAGAAGTTGAAGAACGATAAAACGAGTCCCGCTCTGCGGGACGGAATAACTTAGCCCAGCACGGAGCGAAGCGGAGTGCTGGGTACGCTGGAAAATGAAACCGAGCCCCTTCAGGGACGACGCAAAACGCAGGTCCCTCGACTCGCGACCGCCCGACTCGCAAGCGAGTCGGAAAAAAGAGGCGCTCGCTCGCTCGAGATGACAAATTGTAAAGGGAGTGGATGGGGCGCTGCAAAAGCTGCGCCCCTTCAAAGCGCCGCTTCGAGTATCTGGCGAACAGCGAAAAGCGATTTCTGGCTGAAGGCTGAGAGCTGACGGCTGATAGCTAACAAATGGCCACAACCACCAACAAAGACAAAGATTATTACGGCACACTCGGTGTTAAGAAAACCGCCTCGGCGGAGGACATCCGCAAGGCGTTCCGCAAGCTCGCGCGCAAGTATCACCCCGATGTGAATCCCGGGGACAAGACAGCAGAGGAGAAATTCAAACAGCTCTCCGAAGCCAACGACGTTCTCAGCGATCCCAAGAAGCGCAAGATCTACGACCAGCTCGGCTTCTACTCAGACAACATTGACCCCGCGGCAGCTGAGGCTTACGCGCGCGGCGGTGGATTCGGCGCAGGCGGATTTGGCGGACCGGGGCAAAGCGCAGGTGGCGGCGGAACGCGCGCCAACACTCAGGAAGTTCCTTTCGACTTCAGCGGTTTCGACTTCAACGATTACTCCGAGGGCGCGGGAGCAGCCGGCCGCCGGGCCGGGACGAGCGGCGGATTCCGCGACATCTTCTCTAACATCTTTGGAGGCGGCGGGCGAGGCGAGGCGAGGCAGCATGCCGAACCCGGCTCCGATCTGGAGTATCAAGTCAATGTCGGTTTCTGGCAGGCGATCAAAGGCGCAGAGATGCAGCTCACGATTCCGCGCCTGGAAGTTTGCACCCATTGCCACGGCCAAGGTTATATCGAGAGTCCTGGGCAATGTCCGGAATGCAAGGGCAAAGGACAGGTGACGCAGAAAAGCGGGAGCATGAAGTTTAACGTGCCGTGCGGGCGCTGCGGCGGCAGCGGCAAGAACCGTACCGTTTGCCCCGTGTGTCACGGCGAAGGACGCATCGAACGCAACGAGTCGCTGAAGGTACGGATCAAACCGGGAACGCGTGACGGACAACGCATCCGTCTGGCGGGCCGCGGCAATGCCGGCACCATGGGTGCGCCGGCGGGCGACCTCTACATCATCGTGCGCGTGGGCGAGCACCCGGTGTTCAAGCGCGAGGGCGACGACATACACCTGACCGTCCCGGTGACCCTCAGTGAGGCTGCTCTGGGAGCGAAGGTTGAAGTTCCGACGATTGATGGCCGTGCCCTGCTGCGAATTCCGCCGGGCACGCAATGTGGACAGAAGCTGCGGCTGCGCGAAAAAGGTGTGCCATCGGCGGCGACCGAGGGGCAGCGCGGCGACGAGATCGTCGAGATTCATGCGGTCACTCCGAAGGTTGGCGACGAGAAATCAAAGGAGATCCTGCGCGAGCTGGCGAAGCTGAATCCGGAAGATCCGCGGGAAGAGTTGTGGAAGAAAATCGGAACGTAGAAGACATTGTGGGTGCCACGTTCTAGCCCATCTGTTGGGCTGGGGCGGGGGGAATCCTGGGGACCAGGCATAACTGCCCCACCCTAGCCAAAAGATGGCTAGAATGGGGCACCCTCTGTGTGTTGACGAGTGGTCACCGGTCGAACCGGTTTTATCATCATGGCGAAGAGAAAAAAACAAGGCGCGTACATGATTAGCTCGGTGGCCGAGATGTATGGCATTCATCCACAGACGCTGCGTCTTTATGAACGCGAAGGGCTGTTGAAGCCGTCGCGCACTGAGGGCAACACGCGCCTTTACACCGACGAAGACCTGGAGCGGCTGGAGTTGATCCTGTCACTGGCGCGCGAGCTGGGCGTGAATATTTCGGGGATCGCCATCATATTGCAGATGCGCGAGCGTATGGACGAAATGCAGCGTCAGATGGCGGAGTTCGTGAGCTACGTTCGCACTGAGGTAATGGCGCGCGCCCAACACGCCAGCGTCGATGCCAGCCGCGGGGCGATTGTGCCGTTGCGGCAATCGCTGGTAGTGAAGAAGAAACAGTAAGACGGGGGCTGGGCACTAACATCATTCGAGCCTGAAAGCATCCAAGCTAACCTTTAGATCATCCCGAGACCCCAGTTCCTAGACCCTAGTCCCTGCCCAATCCCTATTTCTGCGCTGTCTTCTGCTTCAGCTTGCTGAGTGCCTCCCGAGCCTTCGGGGCGTAAGGCCCATTCGGCAGGATCTTCAGATAGGCTTCGTAGTTCTCCCTGGCGCCGGCGGTATCTCCGGTCTTGTTCAGCGCTTCAGCCAGCTTGAAGGTGGCTTCGGCGTCGTGGGGCTTGAAGTCCAGCGCCTCGCGGTAGCGGCTGATGGCGGCATTGTAATTTTCCTTCTTGTAGTAGAAATCGCCAATCTCGACGGCCTTCATCGCCTTCATGGGGTTGTAGGGAGTGAATTCGTCGACGCCGGTGTCACTCAAAACAGCCTCAGGATGGGCCTTTTCATCGTTTGCCGGCGGAGACACGTCGATTTGTGACTGCTTGCTGGAACTCTCGCCAGCGGGAACATTATCGGTGCGAGGAGGGTTTGCGCGGTTGTCGTTCGGAGCAGGCGCCGATTTGTCAACTGGGACTCGTTCAACAGGTTTGGTGTCTTGTGGCGAGGTGTCCTGCTCTGGTGGGTTTTGCGCTGGCGTATCTTGTGCCGGCGGATTCTGCGGCGAAGTGTCTTGCGCTGCGGCCGCGCCGATCAAAAAGAGGCACAGAATTGCGAGAAGAAGGTAGCGAAGTCGCACACTCATATTGTATGTGAACCCGCGAATTGCGATCGAGACTCGGTGCAGACTCTACCCAGCACTGCGCCTCCGGCTTGTGCTGGGCTAGATTATGTCGCGCCTCCGGCGCTCGATTTTCCGGCTTCCTGCTCCGCTGCCGAAACGCAATTTTAGTTCGCACGCAGACTCTGAAGGCCGTTCCCCTTCCAAGAACGGGATGACCGGATTGGTTGCCCCTTCAAGAGCGGCGTAATCAAAGAGGCTCTTACCCTATTTTCGCCGGACGTGGAGGACCTTCTGCACCTC
This sequence comes from Candidatus Korobacteraceae bacterium, assembly GCA_050014935.1. Lineage (GTDB taxonomy): Bacteria > Acidobacteriota > Terriglobia > Terriglobales > Acidobacteriaceae > Bog-257. The sequence goes on along the minus strand of JBEKCJ010000041.1, from coordinate 30,373 downwards.
GGCGACTACGTCGCCGGCTTCGTCTTTTACTTCGACCAGGAACGTGGGCTCGTGCTTTGGCTTGGTCGTGAGCTCGGTGCGGATGTCATCGAGTTGTTGGTCCGTCAAACGAAATTCCGCCTTGACCCTTCCCTTCCCCGGCTTGCGGAAACGAATGGATGCGGCCTTGTCCCAGACGATGTAATCGGGGCCGAGGTGTTCCATCAGCATCAGCATGTAGAACGGGTCGGTCATGGAGTAAAGCGAGCCGCCGTAATGTGTGCCGACGTAGTTGCGGTTCCAGAGGCGGAGCTTCATCTCGACGTCGACGGACTTGCGGTCGGGGCCCCACTTGGCGCGGATACCAGCGCCCATTATCGGCGGCCAGATGTTGATGGCGCGCAGCATCAGGCGTTGCAGTCGGGTGCTCATGGTTTCGTGGAGTAGTAAGTGTATGTCATCGCCTTGACGGTGAGGCAGAATAGATCAGGGCAATGAACAAGCGTGTTGTGAAAGTGCAGTCAGTTGATTGTCGTGCCCCAGTGGGACGCAGCCCGCCTGGATGTGCGGATATCAAGGAGTTGCTGCTGGGACCTGGACCTCGCATTGACAACCTGGCACCGGAGAGCAAACCGCTGCGTCGACGCAAGCCGCTAGCGTTCGATTGAAAGTACGTCAGGCCAACCGCAGCGCGCAAAGCAACAAAGGCCGCCCACATGGTGGACGGCCTTTTCTCCAAGGGCCCTGCGGCCATTGGCTCCGGGCTGAGGAGAACCTGGATAACGCGCGGCCGCGTCGAGCAGCCGCGTTTTGCGTTATTGCTGTTGCACGGGCGGTTGCGGGCTGGGAGAGCTCGTTCGGGCTGACTCGGTCAGACTGTTCGCCATTAAGCGGACATCGACACGGCGGTTTTTAGCGCGGCCCGACGCGCTGGTGTTTTGCGCCACCGGATTGTCCTTGCCTAATCCGATCAGGAAAATCTTGTGCGCCGGCACGTTGTACTTCTGCGCCAGGTACTGAATGACGGCGTCGGCGCGGCGCTGGCTGAGCTGGTAGTTGTAGTCGGCCGGACCGGTCGAATCGGTGTAGCCCTCGACCTGGACGATGTAGTGCCTTTGGTTCTGAAGGCGGGTGGCGAAATCGTCTAGAGTCTGCCTGTCTTTCCGCGTCAGGTCGGCCTTGTTGAAGGCGAACAGTACAGTGGAATCCGCAACGGACTGATAGTTGTCCAGATTCTCAACCGTCCCGGCAAGGCTGGTCACGCGGTTCGAAGCCTGGGTGGCATTCTGATTGGCCTGGTCGGCAGTCTGTCTGGCGGCCAACGCCTTCTGGTCGGCGGCGGCGGACTTATTGTTTACCTGGGAGATGCCCTGCTGGGCGTGAGTGTCAGTATCCCTGATGTCGCGAGTATTTTTCGCCGTCTGATCATCTAATTCATTAACGTCGTTGATGACCGGAGCGGTCTGGTTGCGAACGTAGTTCTTGGTAGCGCAACCGACGGTCAACAGGCTGCCGGCGACCAGCACTGCGAGGGCGGAGAATCGATTCATGGAAACGGCTCCTGGAAAACTGTCGGCCGCGGCATGAGCCGCTCGCCTAACATAAAAGGAGCAAATCAGGGGCCATATCGGGCGCCGACGCTGACTGAAGTTCGGCGTGCGTTTTCAATCGGTTAGGGGAGTCGTCGAGCTTGCAAAGCGCGCTCGGAAGCGGCTGCCGGATAATCCTGACGCGGAGAGTAGAATTTTTACCATGCGATCAGTGCAGTGGAAACAAGGCCGCCAATATAGGGACCATCGCTTTGGCGGCTAAAATCGCGCCGCTTCGGCTCGGGATGACACTGAATTTGAACTGATGGACCTTCACCAGAAAATTCGAACGCTGCCGACCTCGCCGGGCGTGTATCTGTACAAGAACGCCGAGGGGCAGATCATCTATGTAGGCAAGGCCAACAACCTGCGCTCGCGGGTGCGCTCGTATTTTCTGGAAGGCGCGGCGGCCAACGCGAAGACAGGAACTCTGCTGCGCGAGGCGGTCGATCTTGACTACGTGGTAGTCGACAACGAGAAAGAAGCGCTGGCGCTAGAGAACAACCTGATCAAGCAGAAGAAGCCGCGGTACAACATCCTTCTGCGCGACGACAAGACGTATCCCTACATCAAGCTGACGATCGGCGAGCGCTATCCGCGCGTTTTCCCGACGCGGCGCTTGCGCAGGGATGGTTCGCTGTACTTTGGCCCGTATTTCCCCACCAGCCTGGCTTACCGCCTGGTCGATCTGATCCACCGGCATTTTCTGATTCCCTCGTGCAAGCTGGACCTGAACCGTTACTATCCGCGGCCATGTTTGCAGTACTACATTGGACGATGCTTGGGACCTTGCGTCGAGGGACTCACAACGCCAGAGCGCTATGCAGAGGCAGTGCATGACGTGAAGTTGTTTCTGGAGGGCCGCGGCGCGGACCTGACGCGATCATTGCAGCAGCGCATGAATGCGGCCGCGGAGCGCGAGCAATACGAACTTGCGGCAAAGTATCGCGACCTGATCTCGACCGTGGATTTACTGGAGCAGAAACAGCGCATTGCGGCCGTTGAAGGCGACGACGCCGACGTCTTCGGCTATCACTACGAAAACGAAATGCTGGCGGTGAACTTGTTCCACATGCGCCGCGGCAAGATTGTCGACAAGCGCGAGTTCTTCTGGGATGACCTGAGCGAATCCATTGGCGGCTCCAGCTTCGCTCCCGGCGAGTTTTTCTCAGCGCTCTTGAAGCAGGTATATCTCGATCAACAATATGTGCCGCACACGATCTACGTCCCAGTCGATTTTGAAGATCGCGCGACCCTGGCGGAAATCCTATCTGAAGGCCAGAAGCGACATGTACAGATCCATGTCCCACAACGTGGGGACAAGCGATCGCTGGTCGACCTGGTGGGGCAAAACGCGAAGCAGGCCTACGATCAGCGTTTCCGGGTGATGAAGCCAGCCACCAAGGCGATCCAGGAAGCAGTACAGGATGCGCTGATGCTGCCAGAACTGCCCAAGCGTATCGAGTGCTTCGACATCTCGCACATCCAGGGCGCCGAGACGGTTGCCTCCATGGTGGTGTGGGAAGAGGGCAGGATCAAGAAGTCCGACTACCGCAAGTTCATCATCAAGAGCGTTACGGGTGTGGACGATTTTGCATCGATGCGCGAGGTGGTGACCCGGCGCTACAAACGCGTGCAGGAAGAGAAACAGAAGATGCCAAGCCTGGTGCTGATCGACGGCGGCATCGGGCAATTGCATGCGGCAGCGCAAGCGCTAGAAGAACTGGGGATTGTGAATCAGGCGCTGGCATCCATCGCCAAGCGCGAAGAGATCATTTACATACCAGGGCAGGAAGATGAGCCGGTGGTGCTCGACCGGCATTCGCCCGTGCTGCACCTGGTGCAGTTGGTGCGCGATGAGGCACACCGGTTCGCCGTCACCTTTCACCGCAAGCGCCGCCAGATGCGCGATCGCAACACGGAGCTGCTGGACATTCCCGGCATCGGAGAGCGCACGACGAAGCGTCTGTTGCAGCACTTCGGGAGTCTGCAGGCGGTGAAAGCTGCGGATGCGGCGGCATTGGCGTCGGTGGTAAACCGGTCGCAGGCGGAAGCGATCCTGCAGCATTTCAGCGAGAGCAGCTAAAGCTGCGCCCCTTCAAGAAGGACGCGTCAGATTTCTGCGTCTGGAGCTGCGAATATGTATCCTGTCCCGCTTTCACATTGTGTTAACGGAACCTTTTCCCGCCTGGCTCGTATAAAGCTGCAGAAGTTGATCTAGCGAGTGCAAGAGCACTCGCGAACAACTCCAGGGTCCTCAACAACTACCCATTGAGATTGTTGATGGAAGCCACTTCTAAAGGAGAACCAATCATGGACGCGAAATATAACTGGCTGATTGACAACGGTGCGATCCGCGTCACCTTGAACACGGTGGCCTTTGCCCTGTGGATGGTGATGGCTTTGGGATTGCTTGAGCTGGCTGCGAAGGTCTAGCCACGAAGAGTGCCGCCGGCTGAAGCCGGCTTCAAATTCACAAACGGAGGTTACCCAGGGCTTCCGAGATTGTTACAAAACTGTGTCGTCCCGACGGGACTCGGCGAATTTTCCCCACCTTACCCAGCACTCCGCCCGCGGCTGCGTGCTGGGCTAGATTATTTCGCGCCTCCGGCGCTCTTGTTGCTGCGCCTTGTTCCACCGATGCAACCGCGAACGGAGTTTCGTAACACCTCTTCCGCCCTGCACTAACTTCGCTTTCGCTCGCTTGCGAAACGTCCTACGGTTCCGCAGTGATGAGCTCGATCTGCGACTCGCTCGGCGCGCTCCACACTTCTCGCTCAATGCTGCCGATTCAGGTTCGCTTAAGTGCGGGTGGTTTCCACTTCGCGCAGGCGAGCGGCCTTGCCACGCAGCGCGCGGAGATAATACAGCTTGGCGCGGCGGACGTGCGCCGAACGCAGCACATCAATCTTGTCGATGACTTTGGAGTTGATGGGGAAGATACGCTCCACGCCCTGGCCAAAGCTCATCTTGCGCACGGTAAAGCTGGGCTGTGCGCCCCGGCTCTTGGCGATGACGATCCCTTCAAAAGCCTGTAGACGTTCCTTGTCACCTTCCTTGATCTTCACATGGACACGAACGGTGTCGCCGGGCTTGAAGGCAGGGATATCGGTGCGCACCGTCTTTGCGAGCAGGCGGTCAATGATTTGCGAATTCGACATGGTGTTCCTTTCGGAAATAGCAACTAGCAATTAGCAGCTAGCTTTTTGCATTTAGCTCTTAGCTCTTAGCTCTTAGCAAGAGGCCCTGATAACCAGCCGTGACTGCTAATAGTTAAGAGCTAATAACTTTTAATCTCAACCCTATTGCTCCAGCTCGATCTGTTCCAGCAATTTGCGATCTTCCTGGCTCAACTGCACCCCACGCAACAGATCGGGCCGGTTATGCAGCGTCTTACGCAACGCGCAACGGCGACGCCACTTGCGAATCTCATCGTGGTTCCCATTCACCAGCACCTCGGGAACCGGCATGCCACGAAACTCTGCCGGCCGCGTGTAGTGCGGGTAATCCAGTAAGCCACCCGAACCGCACGTCGAGCTTGGCGGCCCACCCGGCAAGTTCGGCTTAACATCCGCGGGGGCCGCCGTAAATGATTCCTGCTGCGACGACGCCGGATTGCCCAGCGCTTCGGGAACCAACCGCGTCATCGCATCCACGATGACGGCTGCGGCCAACTCGCCGCCGCTCAGCACGAAATCTCCGACGGAGATTTCGCGGTCGGCGAGGTGCTGGCTCACTCGCTCATCCACGCCTTCGTAGCGTCCGCAGATGAGAACCACGCGCTCGCGATTCATCATCTCCTGCGCCACCGCCTGGGTGAACATCTGGCCTTGCGGCGACAGCAGCACAACCGATTCACGCCCTCGCGCGCCGACGCGTTCTTCGCGCGGCGCAATAGCGAGCGATTCCAGACACTCGAAGATCGGCTCCGGCTTGAGGACCATGCCCTCACCGCCGCCGAACGGCCTGTCGTCTACGGTGCGATGCCGGTCGTGAGCAAAGGCCCGCAGATTGTGAATACCGATTTCGATGAGCCCGGCTTCGCGCGCCCGGCGCACGATGCCATAATCCAGCGGTCCGCGAAAAAAGTCCGGAAAAATCGTGATGATCTCGAACTTCATTCGGACCTAACGATTTGCTTCGCAGGCAACCGAGAAAGCCCGAAAAGCAGATCCCTCGCCGACTAAAGTCGGCTCGTGATGACAAAACAAAGAACGTCTACTTGCCCTTGCGTCGTTCGCCGGCAGATCTGGTTTCATCGGCTTCGGTTTTCTGGCGCTGCTTCTCTTCGCCGCTCAATGGCGCGTCCAGATCCAACAAGCCGTCAGGCAATTCCATATCGAGCCGTTTCGCCGGCAGATCCAGCTTCTTGATGAACTCCTCGGCGTACGGCACAAGGAGCTCGGTGGTTGTCTCGCAGCGCCCTACTCTACGCGCCGCACAGACGGGGAGAGTTACCACCAACAACGGCGCTTCCCCGGCTCCGAACTGCACATCGCTTACGCGGCCCAAAAACCTCTGACCATCCCAGACATCGCTGCCCACAAGCTCGCTCACATATGCCGAGCCCGCTTCCAACTGACTGCGCTGCTCTTGCGGAACCTGCAACTCGAAGCCTGCAAGCTGTTCAGCATCGCTGATGCTATCCACACCGGCAAACTTCAGCACCACGCCACCCTTGTGAAACCAGTGCTCCTGCAGTTGCAACTCGCGGCGGCTACCGTTCGGCGCTAACCCTGACAACTCGTGGCGCTCGGCAAAGCGTTGCGGGAAATCGGTGTGCAACTGGGCCAGAACTTCGCCGCGCCGCCCCTGCGGCTTCAGCACACGAGCGATGGTGATGAACTCGCCGGCTATTCCAGAATCTCCAACTGATAGCGTTTGCGGGTGCGCAGGCTGGCGGAGTGCAGGATAGTCCGCAGGCTGCGAGCGGTCCGTCCATGGCGCCCGATGATGCGCCCCACGTCCTGTTCGGCAACCTCCAACTCCAGCACCGTCTGCCCGTTTTCCTCAAAGGGCTCGACCGTGACCTCGTCGGGCGCCTCCACCAGCAGCTTGGCCAGGTATTGCATCAACGCGATGATGTCCGGCTTACTATCCGACATTGTGGGACTCTCCTTCACCCAGTAGCGCCTTCGCTCAGGGCATCAGGCAGTTAGGCTACGCTCGCCTCACTCGAAGGCGCCGGCGCGCTGGCCGCCGCCGGAGCTTTCTCCACCAGCTTGCGGACGCGGTCCGACAACTGCGCGCCCCTAGACTTCCAGTAGTCGATGCGTTCGCGCTTCAGCTCCACGCTGGCGGGATTGGTCCGCGGGTTATAGGTACCCACCACTTCCACCGAGCGGCCATCGCGCGCCCGATCCTTTTCAATGACCACGATGCGGTAGTACGGCTGTTTACGCGCACCGCGGCGCGAGAGACGAATCATCAACACAGAGAATGTTTCCTTTCCTGCAAATGAGCGGCCGTACGGGCAAACGCTGGGCTCGACAGACACGTTCAGGCTGAGCGCTTAAGTCCCGGCGGCAACTTTTCCTCAGGCGAGATGACCAGCCGCCAAGCTCGGTTTGGGCTTGGCGAATCGGGCGCTCCAGCGATCAATGTCGCTACCGCACCCCAATCAACGCAGCTTAGGCGTTCATTGGACCTCACATACCTGGAGGCAACAACCTCTCAATTATTGCGGATGGAGAGCGGTTTTGGCAAGCGAGCCAGTCTGGCGGTAATGCCACAGTTTCCATCTGGCCTGCGCGTTTGCCTAACCGCCAACACAACTCTACAATAATTGTTTACCCTTCCGTGGAACCGAAATCATGATTCATTTTCCTGTCCCTGAGGCATTGACCTTCGATGACGTGTTGCTACTACCCGCCAAGTCCGACGTTGTGCCGGCGTTGGCGGATACCACCACCCGCCTGACCCGCAACATCGAGCTGCGCGTTCCGCTCATCAGCGCGGCCATGGACACGGTGACGGAATCGCGCATGGCCATCGCCATGGCGCAGCAGGGCGGACTCGGCATCATCCATCGCAATCTCACCATTGAGCAGCAGGCCAGCGAAGTCGACAAGGTGAAGCGCTCGGAGAGCGGGATGATCGTCGATCCCATCACTGTCTCGCCCGAGCAGAAGATATCCGACGCGCTGGAGGTAATGCGGCATTACCGAATCTCGGGCGTGCCGGTCACGAAGAACAAGAAGCTGGTCGGCATCCTCACCAATCGTGACCTGCGCTTCGAGACCCGCACCGACATTCCCATCAGCGAAGTGATGACCAAGGAAAACCTGATCACGGTTGCGGTGGGCACCACGCTTACCGAGGCCGAGGCGATCCTGCACCAGCATCGCATCGAGAAGCTGCTGGTGGTCGACGATCATTACAACCTCAAGGGCCTGATCACGGTTAAGGACATTCAGAAGCGGCTGAAGTATCCCACGGCCGCCAAGGACGATCATGGGCGCCTGCGAGTGGGCGCAGCCGTTGGCGCCACCGGCGATTTTCTGGAGCGGGCACAGGAGTTGGTCCGCAGCAAAGTCGATCTGCTGACCATCGACAGCGCGCATGGACACTCGACCCGCGTCATCGAAGCCATCCGCAAGATCAAAGCTACGCTGCCGCAGGTCGATCTGCTTGCCGGCAACATTGGCACCTTCGATGGCGCTTGCGAATTGGCACGCGCCGGCGCAGACGGCATCAAGGTCGGCATCGGCCCAGGCTCCATCTGCACCACGCGCGTGGTTACCGGCGCGGGTGTGCCGCAGATCACGGCCATCGCGGAGGCGGCCCGTGCCACTCGCGACAGCGACGTTTCAGTCATCGCCGATGGTGGCATCAAGTACTCCGGCGACATTACCAAGGCGATTGCCGCTGGTGCGCACTGCGTGATGATCGGTTCGCTGCTGGCGGGCACGGAAGAGAGTCCCGGCGAGACGATTCTGTACCAGGGCCGCTCGTTCAAGGCGTATCGAGGCATGGGATCGCTGGCGGCAATGGCGCAAGGCTCCAGCGAGCGCTACTTCCAAAACACCGACTCGGATTCCTCAGTGCCGGTGATCTCGGAAGACGGCGGCGACGGCAATCGGCTGGCGAAGCTGGTGCCGGAAGGCATCGAGGGCCGCGTGCCGTATCGTGGCACCGTTGGCATGATCGTGTATCAACTGGTGGGCGGTGTGAAGAGCGGCATGGGCTACGTGGGCTGCGCAAGCATTGCGGAGCTGCAGCAGAAGGCACGCTTCGTGCGCATCAGCGGCGCCGGTCTGCGCGAAAGCCATGTGCATGACGTGATGATCACGCGCGAAGCGCCCAACTATCGGGTTGAATAGCCCGTGTCAGAGTGCGACTCACTTTTCCGGCGCTTCGTGTCAGGGCACGACTTCCAGTCGTGCCGAACAATAGGACCATTGACTCGGGCTTTAGCCCCTGCGGGAACGTTGTTTTTCAGGGGCTAAAGCCCGGGTTTCTTTCGCGTCGAACGGCACGACTGGAAGGTCGTGCCCTGACACAAATCGCGGATGCAAACCGACACAGGATAAATTTAACTCTTGCTGAAGCCCTCATTTCAATCTCTGGTGCGCAACTGGTGGCTGGTCGTCGTATGGCTGGGTGTTATCCGGATGGAATCCACCGACACGGCCTCGGCAGCCAATACAACGGTCGTCTTGTACAAGGTGATTGCCGTCGTTGTTCCGCATGTCGAACCGTCATTCGTGCAGCAGCTCGACGAAGTGCTGCGCAAGAGCGGACACTTCCTGGGCTACGGGATCCTCAGCGTGCTTGTCTTTCTCGCGCTGCGCAACACCAATCGCGACCGGTTGCGGCCGTTGCTGCAACGCCCGTGGGGAATCTATCTCAGCGACTTGTGGCGAGCCGAATGGGTACTGATCGGCATGTTAACGACCATCGTCACCGCGTCGTTCGACGAGATCCACCAGACATTTATTCCTTCGCGTACCGGACGCTGGCAGGATGTGGTGCTGGATACCGTTGGAGCGGCGGCGCTTCAGATAGCGGTCTACCTGCTTTCCAGGCGAGTGCTGAAGCAGAGCGAGGTAACGGCTCCCCAGCCGGAACTGACCTCGACACGATGAGCAGATGCATCGCCCACAATAAACGGGAGTTGAGATCCTAGAGCAAATTCCTGTAACCAGCGGCGTTTGCACTAAGGTAGTGTCTCAGTGTGAAATCCAGTTTTCGGAATTCCGGTAGAGCGAACCTTCAGGTTCGTGTTCCGGCTACCTGCTTACCGCTGGGCGCAGGTACGGCACGTGCCGTACCCCCGCCCCAGCCCCAGTTTCGGCTGGTTCACGCGGGCTGAGGCCCGCTCTACCGCTTTCGCTCTGAAGGATTTCAAGCTGAGACACTGCCTGCACTAAAGTTGTATTGACGTATAGCGTAAATGTGCTAGTCTGTGTCGTGGCTCTGGAAAAGCTAAATGTAGCTTCTTCCAGGGCCTTTTTGTTTTGCGATCGAAAAGCATGGTGGTGTTGCTTGATTGCGAGACAGAACGAACAGGCCCAGTGCATCTGTTCGACACATTCTTTGAAAACTTAGTGAGCCGGGCTTTTGTGGGGATCTAGCATAGGCGCCGGGCCGCGCCGAAAGCACGCTAAGTTATTTAGAAGCATATCTTTATATGCTAACCCCGTGTTTTCAATATTTTGGCGTGAAACTGGCAACGCATTAATAACAAAAGACTTAACGATGAGCTAAGTCCTTATTATTGAATATCTTATTGCAAAATCTTTTGAATCAATATGATGCACTATGGGGGGGGAGGGGGGTAGCAGCGCATCTTATTCCGCGACTCTGGCGGCTCAGTACAGCAGATACTTCACCCGCAGATCCATAAACTGATTGAGCTGCTCGCGCCAATCGGCGGCAATGCGGTTTGGATCTTGTCCCGCCTGCAAGGCGGCGAAGACCGCTTTGTTCGCCAGCAACTGATTCATGTGGCTCAGGTCGTATCCCAGCGGTGAGAGCTTGTGCAGCGCTGCCGCCAGCTCCAGCCCCAACTCCGGCGCGTCCAACTCCTCGCGATTGGTCACGATGATGTTTACCCCGTAGCACTCGCGGCGAACGAACGGTCCGGAGGTTGGAGTGAACGAAACGGGCACGAAGCGCACTCCGGGAATGTTGCGGGCATTGAGGTAACTGGAAAGCTCTTTGGCGGTGAAGTAGGGCGAGCCTACGAGCTGGAAGGGCATGTCGGTGCCGCGACCGACGGAAACGCTGGTGCCTTCAATGAGCGCCACTGCCGGATACAGCGTTGCCTGGTCAAGGCTGTGAATATTGGGTGTTGGGTTCACCCACGTGATTCCAGTGGAGTCGAACCAGTCGCCGCGCAGCCAGCCGCGCATTGGTACCACGGTGAGGTCGGCGTCGATGTGCTTCTCCTCGTTGAAGAGCTTCGCCAGTTCACCGATGGTCATGCCGTGGCGCACCGGAAGCGGATAGTAGTTGACGAAGCTCTCCTGCCCGGCATCCGACAGCGGACCTTGCACGTAGGCTCCGGTGATGGGATTGGGACGGTCGAGCACGACAATAGGCTTCTTGGCCGTGGCCGCGGCCTCTAGAAAATATCCCAGCGTGCTCTCGTAGCTGGAGAAGCGAGCGCCAATGTCCTGCAGATCAACGACCAGCACATCGAGCTTGCGGATGACATCCAACGATGGGCGGCGTTTGGCGTCGGTATCGCCGAAGACGCTGTAGATGGGCACGCCGGTTGCAGCGTCCTTAGCGTTTGCGTCGCCACTCGCGTCGGAGATGTCTTGCAGTCCGTACTCGGGAGCGAAGATTGCCGTCAGCTGCATGCCGGGCGCGCGCGTCAGCACGTCGATGGTGCGCTTGCCGCGGCTGTCAACGCCGGTCTGGTTGGTGACCAGTCCAATGTGCGGAGACGGGACGTTGGGAACTTTGAGCGGCTCGAATTGGCGCTCCTCGAGCGCGTCAATGCCAGTGAGCACTTTGCCGTTGCGGACAACGATTCGCCGCTCGGCCATTTGGGTTTCGTTGTAGCCGGTGATGCGCGCCAGCCGCGTCTTCTGCGCTTCGCTCGGGTTCAGTTGCAGGGCCGCGGCGACCGCCGTCGCAATCTCAGTGCGCAACCCGATCACGTTGCCATCCTTAAGCAAGGTGGAGTTGGTGAGGAGAATGACGTAGGTGTTGGTGGTCGGATCGATCCACAGCGAAGTGCCGGTGAATCCGGTATGGCCGAAGGAGCCAACCGGCAACAACTCGCCGCGAGTGGACGAGAAGGGCGAATCGATGTCCCATCCCAGGCCGCGGACGTTGGGCATATTGGAGGGCTGCTGCGGCGTGGTCATCTTCTCTACGATGAGCGACGACAGAATCGGCGCACCGCCATTGAGCAAGGCTTGGGCGAATTTCGCTACATCCTCGGCGGTGGAGAAAACACCGGCATCGCCCGCGACTCCGCCCATCTGGTGCGCGGTGGGATCGTGGACTGTGCCGCGCACCATCTGGCCGGTGTGCTCGTCGCGCTGCGTGGGTGCAATGCGCGGTCCCCACGACGTCGGAGGGTTGAAGCGCGTGGAGGTCATGCCCAGCGGACCGAAGACGTACGTTTGCGCGTACTGGTCCAGCGGCATGCCGCCGACTTTCTGCACCAGCTCGCCGAGGACTACAAAGCCGACGTCGCTGTACAGAAAGGTCGAGCCCGGAGCGTTGATGAGCTTCGCGGCGTTGGCGCGGCTGTAGCCTTCGTCCGTGCCATTCCAGGCTTCCTTCAAGTCGATGTCAGCGGGCAAGCCCGAGTAGTGCGTCAGCAACATCCGGATGGTGACATCCTGCTTGCCGTTTTGCCCGAAGTCCGGAATGTACTTCGCAAGCGGATCGTTGAGCTTGATCTGGCCGAGTTGCTCCAGGCGCATGACGCAGGTTGTGGTGGCGATTACTTTGGTCAGCGATGCCAGATCGAAGATGGTGTCCGTGGTCATCGGCTCCGGATTCTGTCCGGCCGTGCGATTGCCGACGGCTTTTTGGTAAACGATGGCGCCGTTGTGCCCGACCAGCAGAACCGCGCCCGGAGCGTTGCCATTCTTTACCGCGTCTTTCAGCACGGCGTCGAGCGGAGCAAAGGCGACAGCATTCGACACGGCGACATTCGCGGACTGTTGCACAGAACTGGAACTGCCGGGGGTCGTGGTGACTGAAGTAGCAGCCGTTGGAGTTTTCGCGGTCCCAGACGGTGGTGACTGTTGCGCTATGCTAAGCGCGCTGACGAGAAGGATGAGGCAAACATTCACCAGCACATTGGCTGGCCGGCGCAGAGGCAGGCTCAAGAGAATCTTTCCGTTGATGGATTGTGACCCGCACTTGTGCGGTAAAGCTATTATAGGTTGCGTTCTGATTTCGCTGCACGCCAGAGGACTCCTGAATTCGCCGCCGCCAGAATTCGTCTCGCCTCGTCCCGCCTGCGAAGGGCAGGAGCAGCAATTCGCGCGGGCGTTCGCCATCATCCGCCAGGCCATCGTCGAGGGCGCTTTTCCCGGCGCGGCGCTGGCCGTCAGTTATCACGGAGCATTGGTTGCCGCGCAGGGTTTCGGGCGCTTTACCTGCGAGGAGAAGTCGGCTGCGGTTCAGGCCGATACGGTATTCGACCTCGCATCGTTAACCAAAGTGGTGGCGACAACCGCGGTTGCGATGTTGCTTTACGAACGCGGTGAGTTTTTGCTGGACGAGCCAGTGGCGCAGAGCATGCCTGAATTCGTAGGGCTTGCGCCCAAACATCAGCAGGCCAGACGCGAGGCGGTAACCATTCGCATGCTGCTGGCACATTCCAGCGGATTGCCGGCCTATGAGAAGCTGTTCGAGTTTGCCGCCACTCGCCAGGAGCTGATCAATGCCGCGCTCACTACGCGACTCACCGCTACGCCTGGCACGCGCGCCAGCTACAGCGATATCGGGTTCATTATTCTGGGCGAGCTTCTGGCCAGAAAAGCCGGGCTGGCGCTCGACTTGTTCGCTGCGCAAGAAATCTTTGCGCCGCTGGGCATGAGGCAGACGCGCTTCCAACCGCCGTCTCAGTGGAAAACCGGGATCCCGCCCACCGAGGACGATCGCAAGTTTCGCAAACGGGTGATCCAGGGCGAAGTGAACGACGAGAACGCTTACGTCATGGGTGGCGTTGCCGGTCATGCCGGCCTCTTCGCGCCCGCAGCCGACGTTGCCCGCTTTGCCGAATGCCTGCTTGGCGGCGGCTCGCCCCTATTCAGTAAGAGCACGGTGAAGCTGTTCACCCATCGCGAGCCGTCGCCACCCGGGACCACTCGCACGCTGGGATGGGACACGCCGTCGCAGCCGCATTCTTCGTCGGGCAGATTGTTCTCGCTGGTGTCGTTCGGTCATCTTGGCTTCACCGGAACTTCGCTGTGGATCGACCCTGGCCGTAAGCTGTCGGTCACGCTGCTGACCAATCGCACCTGGCCCGATCGGGCGTCGCAGCTGATTCGCCAAGTTCGCCCGCAAGTGCATGACGCCATCATCGAAGCGCTGGAAGGAAGCTGAGCGCTGGGCAGTTGGGAGATGAGGACTGAAAGTAGTGTGTACTTTCCTGCTTCCCCCATAATCTAATGATTGTGGGCAGTAGTGGAGGACGATATGTTGTCGCTAGGCGCCGCGTGGAAGAGTTGGCGTCGGACCGAGGAGGTTCCGATGCGCCGCTGGTATGTACCGCTCACGGTTTTGGGGCTCGGCGGAATAAGCGCATTCTTGCTCAGCCAGCGAGGACGTACTGCGCTGCGCGCTGTCTCCAGGCGCTTTCAGCAAGCGCCCGGCCGGCTGCTGGAATTGAATGAGAGCTTGCAGAGCGATCTGGATCGCATTCAAACCGCGCTGGACCGTATCGCCGACTCACTCGATCCTCACCCTGAAGCGGGACACTAGAAATCGATCAACTTCGTGCGCGTGGCTCCTACTCCTCGGTCACATCTTCAAACAAATCGGGTTCCAGCTTCGCTTCGCGGGGATCGCGGGTCGCGGCCAGGTGAAACATCTCGACTGTGCCTTCCAGCCGCTGGCTGAAACTCTTTCTCACCTTCTCAAACAATGGCTTCTGCGTAGTGTGTTGTTGGAAGGCCATGTGCTTCTTCTCGAAGCGCTCTTTGCCGATCTCGACGCGCGCGCTGACCGTCGGAGGCGAAATGGGCTGCCGATCCGGTAGAAGAAAATCCGCCGTATGGTAATACAACTTCTGCGTGCGATGCGGCGCAACCCCGTGCTCAAGTTGTTCGGGATAGCGATCGGGACGCCCCGCCCACTCGAAGGCGATGGTCGCGAAAGTTCCCGCCATCGCGTGATCGATGTGTCCGGTGAGCCCGCCGTCGGGGCCAAAGGTGAGCATCACCTGCGGACGAATCTGACGAATGTGCAGCACCAGATCGCCTACGGCCTGGTAGAGATCGACGCGGTCGAGCTTGCTGTCAGGATAGTCGAGCACTTCGCCGCGCGTGATGCCGAGCATCTTGCATGAGGCCGCGAATTCCGCGCGCCGCAGTTTGGCGAGTTCTTCATCCGTGCGGGCAGCGCCGCGGTTGCGCGCCGCCGTTCCCGCCGTCATGCAGACGACGGAGGTCTCGACCCCGCGCTCGTGATAGAGCAGCAGCGTTCCACCGAATGCCCCAGCTTCATCGTCGGGGTGAGCGGTGACACAAAGAAGTTTGCGCATAGACTGTTTTGGATGAGATGGCGCTGCTGCCAGTTTCAGGTCCGGAGGACGTCGATGTCGCTTTGCGCAGTCCACCTCTCTCTTGAGTTTCCCCTCGCGTAGGCGTATATTCTAGGCTTGTACTGTGGTTTGAGGTTCCTGTCATCGGCTCCCGGCGGCAGCGGACCGGTGCAGATTCGGCGAAGCACACCGGTGGGCGATCGCCCACTTTTTATTTCCACCCCGTAATCCGCTGTTACACGGCGAGTCCAGGTGGTAGCGAGAGCCTGACGGGCGCTCTTCGCTTAGGGTCGGGTAGCCCGGGGCCTGGGGAAAACGCCAGTTCTTGGGTTTCCTGGGGTGAAAAGAACCGTTACAGAACGCAATGGCAGCCGGGTTGGACAAAATTCGCGAGATTGCCGAGCGTGTGGCACAGTCCAGCGGCCTGGAGTTGGTTGATCTGGAGCTGTCCAGTGGGGGCAAGGCCCGCATGTTGCGCGTGTTCATCGATAAGCCGGGCGGCGTGACCCACGAGGATTGCGCGAACTTCAGCCGTGAAGCCAGCGTCATTTTCGACGTTGAGGACGCAGTGCCGGGAGCCTCGTACCTGTTGGAAGTTTCGTCGCCCGGCCTGGATCGCAAACTGTCGAACGCGCGCGACTTCCAGCGCTTCACCGGCAACCTGGTGAAGCTGATGACTCGCGATCCGGTAAACGGCAACCGGCATTTTGAAGGACGCCTGAAGGCCTTTCAGGATGGCCGCCTCAGCCTGGAGCTGACCGGCAGGAAAAAGTCGAAGAAGCACGAAGCGGTTGAACCGGGAGCGGAAGTCGAGATCGAGTTGGGCAACGTCGAGAAGGCGAACCTGGTTCCGGAGTTTTAGCCGCAAGCTTCTAGCCGCGACCCGGGCTAAGTGACGTTGAGCCTCTGGACGCTAGGCCCGAAGGGCGAAACGAGCTGCCCCGAAGGGTGGAACGAATTAGCCCGAAGGGTGGCACGAATTAGCCCAAAGGGCGAAACTAGTTAGCCCAGCGCGGAAGCGCTGGGTAGAGGCGCACAAGAAATGCTGGAGTCCCGTAGGGACGGCACAGCTTAACCGAACGCGTTTGGGGATCTAGCCGCGTAAAACGAGCGCCGTAAGGCGCGAAATAATCTAGCCCAGGACGGAGCGCAGCGGAGTCCTGGGTAGGACGGAACAAATAACCCGAGTCCCGTAGGGACGGCATATGACCAACAGGCCTTGAGGCCTGCGCAATCGGTAAGGTGGCACCAATTTTATGGCGAGTGAACTGTACAACGTAATCGACGCTCTCAGCCGCGAAAAAGGCATTGATCCACAGATCGTGGTGACGGCGGTCGAGGATGCGATCGTCGTAGCCACCCGGAAGTATTACAAGACGCAGGAAAACCTCCGCGCCGAACTCGACAAGGAGAGCGGCCAGATCCGCGCCTTTGCGGTGCGGTCGATTGTGGAGGGCCCCGACCAGGTCGAAGACCCGGTCGCGCAGATCACGCTGGACGATGCCAAGCGCATCGATCCCGCTGCCGAAGTCGGCGGCGAGCTGCGCACCTACAAGGCCACCGATGTCCTGGGGCGCATTGCGGCGCAGCTGGCCAAGCAGGTCATCTTCCAGAAGGTACGCGAGGCCGAGCGCGACACCATTTACAACGAGTACATTGGCCGCGTCAACGAGATCATCAACGCCACCGTCAAGCGCACCGAAGGTCAGGACGTCATTGTCGATCTGGGCAAGGCCGAAGGCCGCATGCCGCGCAAGGAGCAGTCGCGCCTGGAGTCGTTTGCTCCCGGCGAGCGTGCCCGGGTCATGATCGTGCGCGTGGAGAAGGCTTCGAAAGGCCCGCAGGTCGTGGTTTCTCGCGCCGCGCCGGAGCTGGTCTCGCACCTGTTCCAGACCGAGGTGCCGGAAATCTACGACAACACCGTCGTCATCCGCGCTATCGCCCGCGAAGCCGGCGAGCGCACCAAGATCGCGGTCATGTCGAAGGACAAGGACGTCGATCCCGTGGGCGCCTGCGTCGGCATGAAGGGCATGCGCGTGCAATCCATCATTCGCGAACTGCGCGGCGAGAAGATCGACATCATCGAATACCACGAAGACCCGGTGACCTTCGCCGAGAAGGCGTTGCAGCCCGCTAAGGTCAGTCGCGTCACCGTGCTCGAAGGCCACGAAAAGCACCTGGAAGTGATCGTCGACGACAGCCAGTTATCGCTGGCCATCGGCAAGAAAGGGCAGAACGTTCGCCTTGCCGCCAAGCTCCTGGGCTGGAAGATCGATATCAAGAGCGAGGAAGAAAAGCGCCAGGAAGTGGAAGAGCAGATGCGCGGCATGATGACGCCGCAGGCCACGCCGCTGGAGTCGGTGCCCGATCTGGAACCCGGCATCATCGAGAAGTTGGTCGCGGCCGGCATCACGACCGTGGAGATGGTCGCCGACATGACACCCGAGCAGTTGGAAGAGGTGCCCGGCATCGGCCCCAAGACCGTGGAAAAAATCAGTATCGCCGTCAATAATTACTTTGCCAGCCTGGACGCCGCCGAAGCCGTGCCTGCCGAAGGCGAGGTTTTGGCCGAAGGCGAAGCGCCAGCCGAGGGTGAGGTTCTGGCCGAGGGCGAGGTGCCGGCCGAGGGCGTTGCTCTTGCCCGTGATGACGAAGAAGGCGGCGAAGCGATTGGCCAGGATGTTCCTGCCGAGGAAGAGGCACGCGAGTTAGAGCAAGAGGAAGCCGCGGAAGACGACGCTGACGCTGGCGAAGCGGCGGACGAATCCGATGTCGAACCGGGCGACGAAGGCGGCCAGTCGGGCGACGAAGAAGGTCTTTCCGACGAGCCGGAAGCCTCTCCCGAAAGCGTCGAGGAGCTGGCGGACGAAGGTCAGGCGTTCGAGGCCGAGGTTGTCGATGGCGTAGAGAACGCTCCTCTCGCCGACGAGGATGAAAGGATTATCCACGAGCGCCCTGAAACGCCGAACGAGAATGTTCCCGACGAAGAAGAGCCGGGAGAGAAACGCTAGAAGCAGTGGCCAGTGGTCGGTGTCCAGTGGCCAGTTGAAGATCGGATGGCGCACGCGTTCAGACGTGCTTTGATATCACCAGGTAGAGATTTCGTATTTCAGAGGCTGAACTAAATTCTGACTGGCCACTGGCAACCGGCCACTGGCCACTGAACCGTGAGGATGCTATGCAGGCTTAAGCGGACGAGGACATAACGGAGGAAACGGGGCGGAATGCAACACAAGATTCGAATCAACGATCTGGCCAGAGAGCTCGAGGTCAAGAGCAAGGAAATCCTCGATGTTCTTCTCAAGGTCGGTGTAACCGAGAAGAAGACGCACTCCAGTTCCATTGAAGTGGACCAGGCTGAGCGCGTCAAAAAGTATTATCAAGAGCATGAGCCCAGCGCGGGCCGCAGCGCGCGCGTTGCGCCGGCGCCGGACGAGTTCAAGCCGAAGATCGATCTTTCGCACATCTCCAAGCCCGGCGATGTCCTGAAGGCCATCACGCAACGGGCCGCCCAACCGACCGCGCCGGCGCGTCAAGTCGCGCCTCCCAGCCATGCCGTCCCCACGCGGTCAACTGTGGCTCCGCCGTCGGCTGTTCCGCCCAAGCCGGCATCTCCACTCACCGCAACGGCCAGCACCCCTCCGGTAACGCCGGTGGAGGCAAAGCCGGCGCCGCGTTTCATCACGCCGCAGTCGGTGGCCCGTCCGCCGGCCGCAGTAATTGTGCGGCCTAAGCCGCCAGCGCCTCCGGCCGCGCCGCCGATCGATGCATCTGCCGTTTCCGAAGCTGCAAAGCCAATCGAGGCCACCATTCAAGATCAGGTAGCAGTCCTGGACGAACCCGAGACTGCCGTTGTACCCGAAACTCTCGTCCCAGCAATCGGGGCTGAGATTGACTCGCCTTCCGGCGCCGCGGCCGGTCAAGCGCGTCCCGCTGCTCCGGCAGCACAACCTGGCTTGCGCCCTCCGCAGCCCGGAGCTCCGCCTCGTCCAGGACAACCAATACAGCCCCCCGCAGCCGCTCGGCGGCTGATTGTGCCGCAGACCGGACCGCGTCCGGTTTATCTGGCACCGGTACGTGCGGCAACAACCGCGCCGCCGCGCCCCGTCATGCCCGAGCGTGGCAAGCCCATCTTCCAGCGCCCGCGTCCCGGAATGCCACCGACTGGTGCTCCGGGCACTCGTCCGCCCATGCGGCCCGGTGAGCGTCGCGGTCCGCATCCTACGCGTTCTGGGCCGCCGGGAGCTCGTCCGGGATTTGCCGGCGGTCCCGGTGTTGGAGCTCCGCCTCCGCCCACGGGACGTCCCATGGGACGTCCGGCACGTCCCGGGCAACGCTATGTTCCGCGTGGTGTGAAGGAAGGCC
This sequence comes from Candidatus Korobacteraceae bacterium, assembly GCA_050014935.1. Lineage (GTDB taxonomy): Bacteria > Acidobacteriota > Terriglobia > Terriglobales > Acidobacteriaceae > Bog-257. The sequence continues at coordinate 10,756 of JBEKCJ010000041.1, read as the reverse complement.
CGATGAAGGGCTTCGTTCCACCGCCGCGGCTCTCGCTTTCTACTGAACCGCTGCCCATCACGCGCGCCATCACCATTCCTGAAGGTGTCAGCGTGAAAGACCTGGCTGAGAAGCTGGGCATTCGCGCCAAGGACCTCATTGCCCGCTTGCTGGCGCGCGGCGTATTCGCCACCGTCAACCAGACGCTCGATTCCGATCTCGCCACCGACATGGCGCGTCACTTCGGCGCGGAAACTTCGGTCATCACCTTCGAAGAGCAACTGGCGAAGGATGAAGGACCAGCCGAAAAGGCAGGCGAAGACGGTGGAGCGCAAGCTGTAACCCGTCCGCCGGTGGTCACCATCATGGGCCACGTCGATCACGGCAAGACCAGCTTGCTCGATGCCATTCGCTCCACCAACGTCGCCGGCGGCGAGGCGGGCGGCATCACCCAGCACATCGGCGCGTACAAGGTCGCGATCACCGATCCCACCTCGCCCGCCTTCGGGCGCCAGATCGTATTCCTCGACACTCCGGGTCACGAAGCTTTCACCCGCATGCGTGCTCGCGGATCGAAGGTGACGGACATCGTGGTACTGGTGGTCGCCGCCGACGACGGCGTTATGCCGCAGACGCTGGAAGCCATCGATCACGCCAAAGCGGCCGCCGTGCCGATCATTGTCGCCGTCAACAAAATCGACAAGCCTGACGCCTTGCCCGAGCGCGTCAAAAAGCAACTCGCTGATCGCGGCTTGATGCCGGAAGATTGGGGCGGCAGCACCGTCTTCGTAGACGTCTCCGCCAAGCAGAAGACCAATCTCAATCTGCTGATGGAAATGATTTGCCTGGTCGCCGACCTGCAAGACCTGAAGGCTTCGCCCGATCGCCTGGCCAGCGGCACCGTGCTGGAAGCCAAGCTGGACCGCGGCCGCGGCCCAGTGGCAACCGTGCTGGTACAGAACGGCACGCTGCACAACAGCGACAACTTTGTCGTCGGCAACGTCTTCGGTAAGGTCCGCGCCATGTTCAACGATCGCGGCGCAGCGCTGGAATCTGCCGGCCCGGCTACTCCGGTCGAAATTCTCGGCCTGGAAGGATTGCCGCAAGCCGGCGATCAACTGGTCGCCGTGGCCGATCGCGAGAAGGCGCGCGGCATCTCCGAATATCGCGAGGCCAAGGCCCGCGAAGCCACGCTGGCCAAGAGCTCGCGTGTCTCGCTGGAAGGCCTGGCCGAGCAGTTGAAGACCGCCGGCCAGAAGGAACTGTTCGTCATCCTTAAGGGCGACGTTGGCGGCTCCATCGAAGTGCTCAGCGATGTGCTCGGCAAGCTGTCGAACGAGCGCGTGAAGATCAACATCATGCGCGCCAGCGTGGGCGCCATCACCGAAAGCGATGTGTTGCTGGCTTCGGCGTCGAATGCCGTCATCATCGGCTTCAATGTGCGGCCGGAGCGCAAGGCGCAGGAGTTGGCCGAGCAGGAGAAAGTCGATATCCGCCTGCACTCCATCATTTACGAGCTCCAGGATGAGATCAAGCGCGCCATGACCGGCCTGCTTGAGCCGATCGTCAAGGAGACTTACCTGGGCCGCGCCGAAGTGCGCGACACCTTCCGCGTTCCCAAGGTTGGCGTCATTGCCGGCTGCCTGGTCACCGACGGCGTGGTCAAGCGCGACGCCGAAGTCCGCTTGCTGCGCGACAACATCGTCGTCTTCAAGGGCAAGATCGGCTCGGTGCGGCGCTTCAAGGAAGACGTCAGCGAAGTCCGCAACGGCATGGAGTGCGGCATCTCGATCGCGAACTACGGCGATATTAAGGTCGGAGACGTGATTGAGGTGTTCGTGATCGAACGCGTCGCTGCCGAAGCGTTCGTATAGGTGGTCAGTGCCTAGTGGGCAGTGATTAGGGGCGCGAGGCTGGGGGCTGGGGACTAGGTGCTGGTGAATTCGAGTCGAGAGGATAGGCCTTCTCCAAGCTTTGCGCCTGAAGCATTTTGTTTGAAGCATTGCCCTGGAGCCTCGTGTCAGAAGCATTGTGTCTGACGCATTGTGTCTGAAGCTTTGTAACAGGGCACGACTTCAGTCGTGCCGATGACAGCCCTTTATTTTGTTATCCCGAGGAGGGCTTCAGCCCGACGAGGGATCTGCTCTTGAAGCTGCGGAACGGCACAAAAAACATCGCGTCCCGGAACTGAATCCTCCGCCGAGAGGAGCCGGTATCCGGGACGTTGTGCGACAGGACAACCAACGATGATCGCGTATCTCATGCTGGAGATTCGCATCGAGGGCGCGCACTCCCTCAAGGACAAGCGCCAGGTCATCCGTAGCGTCAAGGACGGGCTCCGCAACCACTTCAACGTCGCCGTGGCCGAGCTTGACCCCAGCGACGCCTGGCAGCGTGCGACTCTGGGCGTGGTCAGTATCTCCAGCTCACGCGAGTATCTCGAGGGCCTGATGCACAACGTCGAGCGCCACGCCATGCGAGTAGCTAACAACAGCGGCGGCGAAGTCACGGATTCCTTTCTGGACTTCCTCTCGGAAACGGAATTCGGCGATCATTTAGCTGGGGAATCGTGATAGTTATCACCCCAAGCTTGAGCGACAGGCGTATGCTCTAGCGTTCGGCTTTTGCTTCTGGCTCTTAGCTTTTAGCTTTTGGCCCTTAGCAAACCGAGTGTCAGCAGGCTCATGGTGACGGAACGGGATTCGTTGGCAGCGAAGCTTAGAGGTGGAAGAGCAATCTACCAGCTCAAAGCTAACGGCTAAGAGCTAACAGCTATGGAAAACCGGGGACAAAAATATCATCGCGAACGCATAGAAGAGGCGTTGCGGGAAGAGATCGTCGCTCTGGTCGAGGGCGAACTGGGCGATCCGCGTATTGGTCTGGTGAGCCTGAGCGAGTTGCATTTGGGCCCGGGCGGCAAGACCGCGCGCGCCTTCATCGTCGCCGCCGGCAGCGATGAGGAAGCCCGGCAAAGCATCGAGGGATTGAATGCCGCCCGCGCCTACATCCGGCACGAGCTGACTCGGCGTTTGGGACTGCGGCAGGCTCCGGAAATATTCTTTGAGCTGGACCGTTCTGAGCTGTACGGCGGACGCATCGAACAGCTGTTGCAGCGAATTGAGAAAAGGAGAAAAGGCTCTTAGCTCTCAACCTTTAGCTTTAGCAAGAGTCCGGGTTACGATGTCTTTGCTAAGAGCTAAGGGCTAACGGCGAAAAGCTCTGGTTGGGCCCATGTTGAACGAAGTCCTTCACGAAATCGGTCGCCGCCAGAAGTTCCTTCTCACCTCCCATGCCCGTCCGGATGGCGATGCGGTAGGATCGACGTTGGCCTGCGCCCAGATTCTGCGCAGCATGGGCAAGCAGGCCAGCGTCGTACTTAGCGACGGTGTGCCCGGCATCTACAGCCCCCTTCCCTTCAGCGACACTGTCCTGTTGGACACCGAGCAGGCTCCCGAAGCCGAGGCGGTCATTATCCTGGAATGCGATAGCGTGCAGCGCACCAAGCTTACCGGCCTGGAGCGGCACTACCTCATCAATATCGACCATCACGCTACCGCGCGTCCCTTTGCCGACGTGAACTGGATCGATCCGGATGCCTGCGCGACGGCGGAGATGATCTTCCGCCTGGCGCGCGAGGCTGGCGTCGAGATCTCGCCCGAGGTCGCTACCTGCCTGTATACCGCGGTGCTCACCGACACTGGCTCTTTCTGCTTCCACGGCACCAGCGAGCGGACATTTTCTTTGGCCCAGGAGTTGGTGCGCTGCGGCGCCGACCCGGTGCGCATCGCGCACAATGTTTACTTCTCTACTCAGATATCGAAGATGCGCCTGCTGGGTGCGGCCCTCACCAGCCTGCACCGCGACGGCACCCTGGCCTGGATGCACGTCGATCGCGCCACCATGGAACGCTGCCAAGCCAGCGACGAAGATTGCGAAGGGCTGGTCAACTATGCTCTCGCTATTCAAGGTATTGAAGTGGCGCTGTTCTTCCGCGAGGAGCCCGATGGCCGCTTCCGCGTAAGCCTGCGCAGCAAGGGCTCGGTCAACGTCGCCGCCGTGGCCGCTGCCTTTGGCGGAGGCGGCCACGAATGCGCCAGCGGTTGCGGGGTCGATGGCCCGCTCTCGCTCACCATCGAGCGTCTGGTGGCGCAACTTCGCCTGCGCGGCTATGATGCCAGCGTGCAATAGCAGGTATGAATCTGAAACGTAGCGCCTGTTTACTCTTCTCGCTGTGCCTAATACTCTCCCTGCTTTCGATCAACGCTGTTGCTGCTGGCCCCCAGCGCTCCACTCTGTCGGTACAAACGATAAAGGTAATGGCTGGTGAGCGAATCGTTTCCTTCGAAATCCGCATTACGGCGGGAGCATTTCGCACAATTTCTGATTTGCCATTAGGATGGACAGTAGATATTGACAACGACGCTTCGTGGCATACGAAGGTGGCGGGAAGTCTAATGGTCGGAGCGGCGGCGCTTTCGCCCGAAGAACTCAAGAAGCTAAAGTTCCTTATGGAGAAGAACGAGTTCGAAGGCTTGAAGTTCCAAATTGAAGGAACAGTGATTGTGACGGAAGACTTCGTCAAGACCAGAAACATTCAGCTTAATAGCACCAATTTTCGCCTGACTCCTGCACAGTAGAGCCTAAATCAATCGTCCGGATCGCTAATCTTGAAAGCTACTCCAACTCCCAACCTCAGCGATCGCGCCCGTCGCTCCACCGATGCCCTGGCTCTCTTTGCCTTCTGTGGATTTCTGTTCATTCTCGGACAACAGCTTGTGGGTCTGGTTGGCGTCGACGAGCCGCGCTATGCGCAGGTTGCGCGCGAGATGCTGGCCCGCCACGACTGGGTAACGCCCGTGCTCTACGGACATCCCTGGCTGGAAAAGCCGCCGCTGTATTACTGGTGCGCGATGATCGCCTACCAAGGCGCAGGCGAAGTCAGCGATGTCGCGGCCCGGCTTCCCTCGGCAGTTCTCTCGATGCTGCTGACCATCTTCATCTACGTTTGGGCGCGCCGCTTCCGCCCCGGCATGCAGCTTGACGCGGCGCTCATCACCGCCTCTGCCGCCATCATCATCGGATTCGGGCGCAGCGCTTCCACCGATATGCCGCTGACGGCAATGTTCACCGCAGCCATGCTCTCCTGGTATGGCTGGTACGTGAGCGGACACCGCAACTGGCTGCTGGGGTTTTATTTCTTCAGCGCGCTGGCGACATTAGCTAAGGGACCCGTCGCTGTTTTTCTTGCGGGAGTCATCATCATTGCGTTCGCTGCTCTGCGCCGCGACGGGCGCCTGCTGCGGCGTACGTTGTGGCCGGTCGGGATCGCGCTCTACCTCGCGGTTACCGCGCCGTGGTTCATTGCGGTACAGCGCGCGAACCCTCAGTTCTTTCGCGTCTTCTTTCTGCAACACAACCTGGAACGCTTCACCAGCAACCTGTATCACCATCCCGAACCATTCTGGTTTTACTTGCCCGTAGCACTGCTCGCTCTGGTGCCGTGGACCGTCTTTGTTGTGGCCGCCGTTGTCGACGCCATACGCGACTGGCGTTTCTCGGTGCAGCAACCGGACGGACAAGAAGACCTGCGCACCTTCCTGACCTTATGGTTCCTGCTGCCCATCGTCTTCTTCTCGCTCTCGCAATCCAAGTTGCCGGGATACATCCTGCCCGCGATTCCCGCAGGCACCATCCTGCTTGCCGATTTTATCTTTCGCAGGGAACAGGATGCGGTGAAGCCCGCGATGTGGATGGTCCTGATTCACGCCCTGCTTTCCGCGGCGATGCTGGCGGCATCCTTTATCGTTCCGTTCAAGCTGCTGAAACTCGGACTGCCGCGGAACGTGATCATGGTGGCTGCGGCGCTGGCGATCGCGACCATTGTCATGCTGTGGTTCACGCTACAAAACCAGGGTTATCGCGTGCTTCGCTTCGCTACCCTGGTTCCAGTGATCATCGCGTTCTCGCTCACTCTGCGCGGCACGGCGCCCATGATCAACATCCTGCTATCGGAGCGCCTGGTGCAGGCGTCACTTCAGCAAACCGAAATCGGCCGCATTCCCGATATCGCGGTCTACGACGTCCCCCCAGCCGTTGAATATGGCCTGGCCTTCTACCGCAATCACCCGGTCGCCAGCTATGAGCGCAACGAAATTCCTGCCGGCGATCACATCGTCGTCGCCGCCAGCGGTACCAAAGCTGAACTTGAATATCGTGTGCCTGGGCGCAAGGTCATCCAGTTTGGCAGCTTCCGATTGCAGCACCTCGACTTTTATCTGATAGCTGCCGCCGGAAAGAGCCAGCATCCATAAACTTTGGTGATGTTGGTATTTGAACAAGCCATGAATATTTACTATCCGTGTCCCAACACCATACAAACCGCTTGACCGAATTCCACCCGTCGTAGAGAATCAATGCGCTTCCGTTAGTTCATCGGTTCAGAAACTGGCCTGCTGTCGAGCTACGTTTTGCGTCTCTCCGTTCTAGTCACGCTGCACTGAGGGCCACATCAAGTCCTTGTTGCGTGATCCGCTCACGTTAGAGCTTGTTTCTCGGCGTGAAGTGTGTCCGCGCGGTTCGGCGGGAGACGCGCGTAACTGTGGATGAGGTGCGTTTGCCGGTGATCGGGCCATCACGAAACTCCGATCTTCCGTTTGCAGGTTCGTAATTTCGATACATAAAAGCACGCGCAGGCTTCTGGCTGAGAACGTGTTCGTGCGCTTCTGCGCGTAAGGGTCTGGTGACGGTTTGTGGAAAGGCGCCGATTAAGAAAGCGAATTTTGCATTCTCTGGTCGAGAAAAGGAACATTGTGATATCGAATCATAACGAATCAGGGGACAGGATCTTTAGTCGTGGCAGTCTAGCGAGGTTCACCTGCTCTGCCTCAATTCTTGCGATTGCACTCATTGCAATCCTCACCGCCGCGGCGCAAACCGGCCTCGGCCAAACTTTCAGTGTGATCCACAACTTCACGGGCGGATCGGACGGTGCTAATCCCTCAACTGGCTTAACCATCGACGCCGATGACAACATTTACGGAACGACCTTCGCCCGCGGTACCGGCCGCTATGGAACAGTTTTCTCATTGGACAACGACGGGGGAGGCTGGATCCTGAGCCCGCTCTACAGCTTTGCCGGAGGCGAGGACGGCGCTGGTCCGCTCGGCCGGCTTGTTATCGGGCCGGACGGCATCCTTTACGGCTCAACCTTAGCTGGCGGCGGAGGTCCTTGCATTCAGTCCAACGGTTACCACGGTTGTGGCACAGTCTATAGCCTAAGGCCGCCTGCGCAAGCTCCAGCCACCGTCATTTTCAATTGGGATTCGGCTATCCTCTATCGCTTCTCGGGCAGTGACGGATCGTATCCCCAAGGCGAACTCACCTTCGACCAGGCGGGAAACATTTACGGCACGACGGTCGATGGCGGCTCGGAAGGCTGGGGGCTGATTTATAGCCTGACCCCTTCCGGCGGCGGCTGGACACAGAACATTCTCTATCAGGCTCAGGGTAACGGCGATGGAAAGTTCCCCTCCGGCGGTGTGGTCTTCGACCAATCCGGTAACCTTTACGGAGTGTTCGGGCAGAACGGCCCCTATGGCTATGGAGCGCTGTTCGAGCTGAAGCCGTCGGGTTCGGGTTGGGCAGAAAGCACCATCCACGGCTTCACCTACCACGGCGATGACGGAGCTACTCCGCAAGGGGGACTTATCTTCGATTCGGCCGGCAATCTTTACGGAACCACGGTCCACATTCCGGCTGGAGGCGGCAGCGTGTTTGAGATGCTTCCGTCGGGCGGCGTTTGGTCCTATGACTTCCTGTACGGCTTGAGCGGCGGAATCGACCTCGGCCCCTACGACAAGCTATTGATGGACGCTTCCGGAAACTTGTACGGAACCACCCTGGGCGACGGACGGTACGGGTACGGATCGGTCTTTAAGCTGACGCAATCGGACGGTGGCTGGACCTACACTTCCTTGCACGATTTCACCGGCGGAGTCGACGGAGCTAATCCGATGTGCAGGCTGGCCTTCGATTCCACCGGCAATCTTTACGGCACCGCGTCAAGCGGCGGTACTAGAGGCCTCGGCGTTGCGTTCCAAATCACACCGTGAACTCACGGCTGGCTGACCTTCTTTCGCCCTGTACGTCCCCGCGACTTCCGTAAAGAGAAACGGTGAGTTGCGCTGTTCCCACCCAAGAATTAAACGGCCCACCCAAGCCCCCCTTGGCTTGAGTGGGTCGGCCACACACTACCCGAAGGTCGTGTGGACAGTCCTACCGAGGCTCCTCTTTCTTAGGCTCGCTCTTGGGCTCGGCTGCCGGGCGCGGAGGCGGAGCCGCGTGTTGGGCTGGCGGACGCGGAGCTGGTGCGGTTTCGTGCGGCGTTACCGCGCTGCGTTCCTCCGGCGGCTTGCTAGCGTGCTGAGCAGGCTGGCTCTGAACTGGAGGCCGCGTCGCCTGTCTGGGCGCTTCCGCCGGAGCCGGGCGAGGTGCGGGTTGCCGCGCCGGCGGACGCGGCGTCTCGGCAGTATTCGGCCGCGGCACACTTTGCTCCGCTGGCGGACGCGACGTCTCAGCAGTACTTGGACGCGGCGCAGTTTGCGTCGCTGGCGGATGCGGAACAGTTGCTGTGCTCGGATGCGGCGTCGTCTGTCCCTCAGGCGGACGTGGAACGTTGTTGGGTCGCGCCGGGTTATTCGCCGTAGCTGGTCGCGCGGTATTGGCATTATTCGGCCGCGCTGGGTTGTTGGTCGCCACCGGACGCGTGGCCGGAACATTCACGGGAGCATTCTTCGCAGCCACTACGCCGGCTCCGTTGAACGCACCGGGCTTGGCGGTTGCCGCGATCGGAGGACGGCCATGGTTTTCAGAAGCCAACAGCGTGCGGTCCCGACTGGCAGCCTCCAGGTGTTGAGTCTGCGCGCTGGTGGCGGCAATGTGCCGCTCGTTGGCCGCTGCTTGCTGTTGAGCCGTGGGCCGCGCCGTGATTCCGCCGGTTCCGCCGTTGTAGCTGACCCGGTTCACGGTAACGTTATTGACGACCGTCGTATTGTAGACATTGTGGATGTTGGTCACGTTCACATTGTTGACCGAGCGGTTGTAGTAGAAGGCCCCATTGCGCCACTGTCCACCGTAGTATCCACCGCCGGTATATCCAAAGCCGTAATTAACACCGCCATAGAAGCCGACCGTCGGCCCCCAATACCCCGCATTCCAGACGAAGGCCGATCCTCCCCATCCCCAGTATCCCGGTGTCCATAGGAAACCCACCGTGGGTGCAACTACCCAGGTTCCGGGTACCCAGAAATATCCATCGGGACCATAGGCCCAATAGCCCGGAGTCCAAATGTAGTTGGGACCGGGGCACAGCGGTTGCGTATAAACGGGTAACGGCGGCGGTGCAATGCCGACCGAAATAACAAGTTGCGCGCTAAGCGACATCGACACCGCGACCAGAACGAGAACTACCGCCAATAACCGACCTAAACGAAACGCAGCCATGTTTTCCTTTCGTTATCCTTCATCGCCCGGCCAGGCGTCTGAATTCGACGGCATAGGCATCGTCGAACCTGCAAATTTTGAATTTCACCTTACCGCTACTTTGAGAAACCAAGTTATAGGAAATTAGTTGCGGTTTTGGCCGCGACGGTCTCCTGCAAAATTTAATTAGTTAGGGCTGGTTGCCAGGCAACCAAAATGCGCGGCGCTGGCATGAGGGCATACTGGCTGGAGGCTGTTCGCTTTTAGCTTTTGGTCCCGCTTCGCTCTGAGGTATCGAAGCAAGCCAGGACACAGCATCCGTCCCAGATTAGGTAAGAGCTAACAGCCAAGAGCCAGAAGCCGAGAGCGAATGGCCAAGAGCGTTGCGCTCTGCGCGACTATCGCAGGGTACCCAGCTTGGCGAACGGCCAATAACCAAAGACAGCCTTCCCATAAATAAAGCCTTCATCCACGGAACCGAAATCGCGGCTGTCGTTGGAGAGGTTTCGGTGGTCGCCCAGGACGAAGTAGCCGTGCGGCGGCACTACTGTGTCTGGATAGGAGCGCACGTCTTCATACATTCGGGGCAGGTACTGCTCGGAGATGCGATGACCATTCACCAACACAACGCCGGCTTCGATTCGGACGCTGTCACCTGCCACGGCAATTACCCGCTTGATGTAGCTCTTGGTGGGATCGCGCGGATAGCGGAACACAATCACATCGCCGCGCTCGATCGGCTCCAGCTTGTAAACAAATTTGTTGATGAATACGCGCTCCTGGTCTTGCAGCGTCGGCATCATGCTGGTGCCTTCCACCTTCACCGGCTGATAGAGAAAGATGATGAAGAATGCCGAAACCGCCAGCGAGATGATGACGTCTCGCAGCCAGCCCGAGACAACCCGTTTCGGTGGTTGCACCGGAGCGGTCGCCGCGCCTTCCGTCAAGCCATCCTGAGCTGGAAGAAGAGGCTCGGCCGAATTCTCTTGCCCGGACTGCGGAGTCATATCCATTAGACGATCCGTACTCATTATAGTTTCGTTGAGCATAGCAAGAGCGGGGTTGCTTTGCCCTATCGCCGGCCGAGAAATGCCTCCAGCTTCTCGACTTCATGGTTCGCCTGGTCGAGATACTTCCGGGCACGGTCGGCATCCGACGCCTCCCGCGCCTGCTTGGCCTTCGCCAGGTCCGTGCGCAAGTTGGCCCGCGAAGCGACGACGTCGCCGCGTAGACCAAGGCCGCTCTGTTGCATTTGTTGCTCCAACGTACCCAGGCTGCTCTCGACTGCGGCTGCCCG
>JBEKCJ010000040.1:0-33748 GCA_050014935.1 Candidatus Korobacteraceae bacterium | reverse complement strand
CAGCGATGCGCAACAGCTGGAATCAACCTTGGCGCGCCTGTCGGAGATGGTCTGCCGCCGCCTGCGCGAACAGAAACTGCATGCCCGCACTCTGCAATTGAAGATGCGCGATACGGCCTTCCACACCATCACCCGCGCTCATACCTTTGACCAGCCCACGTCGGTCGACTTCGAAGTGCTGGCGGCGATTCGTCAGCTCTTTCGCGCCAACTGGAAGGGCGATGCGATTCGTCTGCTGGGAGTTCACGCCTCGCACTTCGAGCCGGAGAGCGAGCAGATCGGGTTGGTCGGGCAGCGTACACACGAGAAATGGACCCACGCGCTCTCCGCCGCCGACCGCCTGCGTGAGAAGTACGGCGAGAACGCGATCTCGCTGGCGACCGGCATGAAAGCCCGCTTCCGCGAACGCACCCATGAGAATCCCGCCGGCCTGCCGGGGAAGAAGAAGCCGTCATAACAAACGCCGTCACGCTGCCACGTGAGGCATCGCACATCCAGATTTTTCAAAACAGAATATGGATGGAAGTACGCGCGATTCTTTGCCGCCCCTCTGGAGACTCCATCGTGACCGGGACCCTGATTATTGGTTATGGAAATCTGTTGCGTAGTGACGATGCCGTGGGATGCCATGCCGCCCACGAACTCGAACAGCATTACCGCAACGATCTCCAGGTGGAAGTCATCGCCACCCAGCAACTGACTCCGGAGATGGCCGAGGACGTTTCCCGCTGCGGCTTTGTGCTGTTTCTCGACGCCTCGTCGGCAGAGGAGCCCGGAACGATTCGCCAGAGCTGCGTCCTGCCTGCAAACACTCCCAGCGGCTTCACTCACCAACTGACTCCGTCCGCTCTGCTATCGGCCGCGCAGCAGCTATATGGCGACGCGCCGGAAGCGATCTGCATCACCCTGGAGGGCTGGTCGTTCGAAGTTGGCAATAAACTTTCCAGCGGGGCGCGACTCCGCTTGCCGGAGTTCGTGCACCAGGCACAAGAGGTAGTGGAAAGTCATCGTCAGCAGAACTCGCGGGCAGAAAAAATTCTGCAGCCGCAATAATTTTCTTTAGGAAGATTGGCCGGACAGTCCCTCAGGGGCTAAAGCCCGTTTCAATATCAGGCCCTTTGCGGACGGCCTGAAGGCCGTCCCCTTCTTAGGCGCCGACCAGTTTCTCCAAAACCGATTTGTTGCGGATGGTGAGCGTAGAGCCTTTGAGGACGGCGACCTGACGCTTGCGGAAGTCCGCCAGGACGCGGGTCACGGTCTCGCGTGAGGTGCCGATAATCTGGGCGATCTCTTCATGGGTCAGCGCCAACTTCACCTTGGGTTCAGCTTGATCGTGGCTGGTTGCAGTCCACTCCAGCAGCAGGCGGGCCAGGCGCTCCGGAGCGGAATGCGAAAGCCCCAGACTGCGGATTTGCTGATAGGCGCTCTGACAATCCTTGCTGAGATGTTGCGCCGCTTTCAGGCACGCGTCGCCATGTTTCTGGAGGAAGTTCAGGAAGTCGTCGCGCTTGACGAAATTCAACTGGCAGGGCTGGCCGGTCTCCGCCGTGATCTCGTAGGGCGTGCCCGAAACCGTGGCGTGCATACCCAGCACTTCGCCGGGTTGGGCAATTTTCAGGATGAGGGTCTTGCCTTCAGCAGACGTCGTGGAGAGCTTCACCCGTCCCTTGCACAGCATGTAGATCCCGCGCGGCGATTGACCTTCCACAAACAGCACCGCGCCCGCAGGGTAGGCCGCCGAATACTTGATCCGGTCAAACGCTTCCAGAGCGGTCTTGGGGAGAGAACAAAAAAAACTGTCGCTACGGAGTTTGCAGATTACACAATTTTCAACCAGCTCAAAGCCGTAAGGTGATCCCACATGCCCTCCGACATTACTTCCTATGCTATCACTTCGGGAATCCTGCACATCCCCTATAAGTAGGATTCCCACGCCTCGCCGGGGCTGGCAAGATTGACTCCGGGGATGCGTGCTTTTTGTCGTTAGAGGGGGCCGGGCTTGGCGGTGAGCGGGAGAGATTGCAGGCCTGTAACCAAGCACATGGTGATGCAAGTCACATGCGCCCGTATCTCGGGTCACAGACCTCGGCCCGCGGGACGAAGGACAATCCCGTCCACAACGGCTCAACAAAGGCGGGAAGCGAGGTCGCTAGCTTCAACCTGCTGGGCCCGGACTGGCGAAACGAACCTTTCCCAGCCGGGAGGCCGGAATCAACGTTCAGGCCGGCGTTCGCGCCCTTGCAGGGGGAAGACTTGACCACTCTCCTCTACCCCATATCGCTTCCCGCCAACGGTTCTGTGTTCAGCCCGGTCCGCCCAGACCAGGCTTTAGGATGGTTTGTTAGCTCGAAACTGTGGGAGGTCAACTCGCTGATAGACAGCCGGGCCCCGGGCAATTTCTGCACCCTCTCACGCGGACAGCGGAACCATTCCAGGCCCTGAATTCCTTGATGATCACATCGAAGCGCAACGCTGATTCTCGGCGCTCGCTAAAGGAGATAGGACATGGCGATAGCAGCAACGCAGTCGACCGGGTCGGTTGAGATCGGTGACACTGGCTTGAACCGTTGGTGGCGTGTTTTTGGCGGCATGATGATGAATCTTGCCTTGGGCACGCTGTATGCCTGGAGCGTTTTTGTAGCTCCTTTGGAGAAAGAGTTCCACTGGAAACGCGCCGATACCTCCACCATCTTCACCATCGCCGTGGCGGTGTTTGCTCTCACGTTTGTTGTTGCCGGGCGATTGCAGGACAAGTTGGGGCCCTTCTGGATCTCGCTCACCGGCGGTGTCCTGGTCAGCATCGGCTTCTTCCTGTGCGCTTACACCACCAGCCTCATGTACCTGTTTATCTGTTTCGGCGTGATTGGAGGCTTGGGCAACGGCTTCGGCTACTCCACGCCGATTCCGGTCATGTCCAAATGGTTTCCGGACAAGCGAGGTCTGGCGGTGGGATTGGCGGTCGGCGGTTATGGTGCTGGTTCGGCCATCTTTGGGCCCTTGTCCGCCAACTATCTGATCCCCCACTTCGGATGGCGGACCACCTTTCAGATCCTGGGAGCGATCTTCCTGGTGATGACCGTGATTGGCGCATTTCTGTTGAAGAACCCTCCCGCTGGTTACAAGCCTGCGGGCTGGACCCCGGCTTCGAGCTCGAAAGCGGTGGCGACCACCTATGACTTCTCGCCGGGCGAGACGCTGCGCACGCCGACCTTTTACTTCATGTGGCTTGCCTACGCACTCGGTTGCACGGCCGGTCTGATGGTCATCAGCCAGTTGGTGCCCTTCGCCAAGAGTGTGGGCATTCCCGGCACCATGCTGGCTTCTCTCGGCCTGGTGGTAGGCGCCGTCGGCAACGCTTCGGGACGTATTCTCTCCGGCTGGATGTCAGACCACCTGGGCCGCATCAATGTCCTGCGTCTGATGATCGGCATCTCGATGGTTGCCATGCCAGTTCTTTATGCGGTGGGCGGCAACGTCGTGGGCCTTTTCGTGATGCTGTTCATTGTGTACTGGTGCTATGGCACACAGTTGTCCGTAAACGGTGCTGCCGCTGCCGATTTCTGGGGCACGAAGAATGCCGGAATTAACTATGGGATGCTGTTTACCGCCTGGGGCGTAGCTGGCCTTCTCGGCGGACGCATCGGCGGAAAGCTTTTCGACAAGTATCACAATTACCAGATGGCGTTTTACACGGCTGCGGTGCTGGCGTTGATTGCGCTGGTTGCCGAGTGCCTGGCAAAGCGTCCCAAGCATGTCTGATTGGATTTTATTGGACCGGAACCCGTAAGGATCCGGTCCAAAGCGGTTTTTGGCCTCATACCTTATTCAACCTCATGAGTACGTAAGGAGTGTCTTCATCATGGGTACCGCGACGAAGTTAGCTGAAGTGCCGGACGCGACCAAGGTGGCGAACGCCATCGAGGAGTATCCCGCTCCGCCAATCGTGAAGCAGCAAGCGCTGCTGCAAGACTGGGCCGCCGAGCGGGACCGCTTTCAGCGCGATCCCGATGCCTTCTGGGCGGAAGCCGCCCGGCAGTTCGTCTGGAGCAAGCCGTGGGACAAGGTCTTCGAGTGGGACGGGATTCATCACAAATGGTTCACCGGGGCGCGGACGAACATTACTGTGAATGCACTCGACCGTCATGCCAATTCTGAGAACGGCAACCGGGCCGCGTTCATCTGGCTGGGTGAGGATGGCACGGAGCGCATCGTCACCTATCGCCAGCTGTATCGTGATGTTTGCCGCTTCGCCAACGGGCTGAAGTCATTGGGAGTAAAGAAAGGCGATCGTGTCGTCATCTACATGCCCCTGACGGTAGAGGGTGCGATTTCGATGCTGGCCTGCGCACGCATCGGGGCGATCCACTCAGTGGTTTACGCGGGCCTGGGACACACCTCCCTGCGCGATCGCATCGAGGACGCGCAGGCGAAGGTCGTAATCGTTGGGGACGCGGGCTTCCGCCGCGGCAAGCCGGTTGCACTCAAGGGCATTGTGGATGAGGCGCTCGACGGCCTGGAGACGGTGGAGAAAGTTATCGTCTTCACCCGCGATCCGAAAGGCTTTGCGCCGGTCAGCGCGCGCGAAGTCGACTTCCGCGAGCTGATGAAGTTTCCGGCCGACTGCCCCGCCGAAGATATGGATGCGGAAGACCCGTTGTTCATCCTGTACACCTCCGGCACCACCGGCAAGCCCAAGGGAGTTGTCCATGTGCACGGCGGATACATGGTGGGCACCACATATCATCTGAAATCGTTCCTCGACGTTGGCGAGCGCGATCTGTTCTGGTGCACGTCGGACATCGGGTGGGTCGTCGGCCACTCCTATATCGTTTACGCGCCGCTGTGCGCGGGCGTCACAACGCTGTTCCGCGAAGGCGCAATCGATTATCCCGATCCCTCCATCGCCTGGCAGATTGTGGAGAAGTACGGCGTGACCAAGATGTTCACCGCGCCCACCGCGCTGCGGATGTTCATGCGCTATGGCGAGGCTCTCCCGCAGAAGCACGATCTCAGCAGCCTGCGGGTCATCGCCTGCGCGGGCGAGCCGTTGAATCCCGAGGCCTGGCGCTGGGCGCAGACCTACCTTGCCGGCGATGGCAAGTGGGGCTACGTGGTTGATAACTGGTGGCAGACTGAGCTCGGCGGTCCCACGCTGGGAACGCCGGTAACGATGCCCATGCGGCCGGGCAAGGCTGGCCTTGCACTGCCCGGTTGCGAAGCCGACGTGGTCGACATTAACGGCGAATCCGTCGCGCCCGGGGTTAGCGGACGGCTGATCCTGAAGCGGCCCTTCCCGCACTTCATGCGCACCATCTGGAACGATCCGGCGCGCTTCGAGAAGGACTGGCTGGAGCTGTCGCACTGTTACATCACTGGCGATCTGGCCATGAAAGACGAGGACGGCTACATCTCGGTGATTGGCCGCGCCGACGACGTGCTGAATGTGGCGGGACATCGCATCGGGACGGCCGAAGTCGAAAGCGCCCTGGTCTCGCATCCGGCAATCGCCGAGGCCGCGGCCATCGGCATTCCCGACCCCCTGAAGGGCGAGGCGATTGTGGCGTTCGTGCAATTGCGCGCCGGGCATCAGGCGTCGGATACGCTGCTCGCGGCCCTCATCGACCATGTTCGGCGGGAGTTGGGCCCAATCGCAACGCCATCGGCCGTTAAGTTTGTGGCGGCGCTGCCCAAGACGCGGTCGGGGAAAATCATGCGCCGTTTGTTGAAGGCACAGGAGACAGGAGCCGAGATCGGCGATTTGTCGACGCTGGAGCAGTAGCGCGAGCCGCAACGTGCGTACCGAGAGGAAACGCCGCCGTTGCCAGTTCCCGAAACATGCGTGCCGCACTAGAATGCAGAGCAACACCCTGGAACCGCGAAGTTTGGATAGTTCAAATCACCAGCATTAATGGAGGCGTCTCGATGTCCACAGTCGAACCAGCAGCCGGCCCCAATATTGATTCCATACTCACCGAAACCCGCAGCTTCCCGCCGCCACCGGAGTTCAGCAAGAACGCGCACATCCGCAGCAAAGAAGACTACGACAAGATTTGCGCCCAGGCAGCGGCCGATCCCGAAGCCTTCTGGGCCGACATTGCACGCCAGCTGCATTGGTTCAAACCGTGGGACAAGGTGCTGGAGTGGAATTCGCCGTGGGCGAAATGGTTCCTTGGCGGCAAGATCAATCTGTCCTACAACTGCCTGGACCGTCACGTCGCGACCTGGCGCAAGAACAAGGCTGCCATCATCTGGGAGAGCGAGCCCGGCGAAGTCCGCACCCTGACCTATCAGCAATTGCTGAGCGAAGTCTGCAAGTTCGCCAATGTGCTGAAGTCGCTGGGCATCAAGGCCGGCGACCGCATCGCAATTTACATGGGCATGTGTCCCGAGTTGCCCGTCGCCATGCTGGCCTGCGCGCGCATTGGCGCGGTGCACTCGGTGATCTTCGGCGGATTTTCTGCCAACGCGCTGGTGGACCGCATCACCGACCAGGAAGCAGTGGCCGTGATCACCCAGGATGGATCGTACCGGCGCGGCAGCGAAGTGAAGCTGAAGCCCGCCGTGGATGAAGCGCTGGATCGCTGTCCGAGCGTGAAGCACGTCATAACGTACAAGCGCACGGGCACCGAGGTTGGTTGGAAGGAAGGCCGCGACCACTGGTGGCACGATCTGATGGCGAAAGCTAGCGACGTTTGTCCCGCCGAGCCGCTCGATTCCGAGCACCCGCTCTACATCCTGTACACCTCGGGAACCACCGGAAAGCCGAAGGGCATTGTTCACACGACCGGTGGCTACTCGGTTGGAACTTACATCACTACCAAGTGGGTTTTCGATCTGAAGGAAGACGACACCTTCTGGTGCACCGCCGACATCGGCTGGGTCACGGGGCACAGCTACATCGTCTATGGCCCGCTGCAAAACGGCGCGACCTGCGTGATGTACGAAGGCGCACCCAACTGGCCGGCGTTCGACCGCTTCTGGGCGATCATCGAGAAGCACAAGGTCAACACGCTCTACACCGCGCCGACGGCGATCCGCACCTTCATCAAGTGGGGCGACGAGTGGCCAAAGAAGCATGACCTGAGCAGCCTGCGGCTGCTGGGCACGGTGGGCGAGCCCATCAATCCCGAGGCCTGGATGTGGTATCGCGAGGTGATTGGCGGCAATCGCTGCCCCATCGTCGATACGTGGTGGCAGACGGAGACGGGCTGCATTCTGATTGCGCCAATTCCGGGTGCAGTTGCGACCAAGCCGGGTTCGGCAACACGTCCGCTGCCGGGCATTTCCGCCGAAGTCGTGACTCGCGCTGGAGAGCGTGTGCCTCTGGGTTCCGGCGGATATCTCGTGATCAAGAAGCCATGGCCCTCGATGCTGCGCACCGTCTACGGCGATCCCGAGCGCTACATCCGCCAGTATTGGTCCGACATCCCGGGCGTGTACTTCACTGGTGATGGCGCGCGTGAAGATAAGGACGGCTACTTCTGGATCATGGGCCGCGTGGACGACGTCCTGAATGTTTCCGGTCATCGCCTGAGCACCATGGAGATCGAGTCGGCGCTCGTTGCCCATCCGAAAGTTGCGGAAGCGGCCGTGGTTGGCCGGCCCGACGAGATGAAAGGTCAGGCGGTCGCGGCGTTCGTCACGCTGGAGATGGGACACAATGCTTCGCCAGAGCTGAAAGAAGAGCTACGGCTGTGGGTGGCGAAAGAAATCGGCGCCATGGCCAAGCCCGACGACATCCGCTTCACCGATCAGTTGCCCAAGACACGCTCCGGCAAAATCATGCGGCGCCTGCTGCGTGAGTTGGCCTCCAGCGGCGAAGTGAAGGGCGATGTGACCACGCTGGAAGATATGGGCGTGATTGCACGACTACAGGATGAAGAGTAAAGCCTTTCACCAGGACTGTTAACCAGATGGGGCGCGTCATGCGCCCCGTCCACTCTCTTCCATTCTCGGCGTGCCAATACCGCACATTCCACACATTTTCATGACCCATTTCATGTCGCAACAAGAAAGGGAAACACAAGTGACCGTTTATCCAATCCTACGAAAGTTGGTTTCCTCGGCGATCGCCGGCGTGCTGCTGCTGGGCGTCGCTGCGCAGGCCGCGCAGGCTTGCACTGGCATCCGTATTGTCGCGGAGGACGGCACCGTGGTTCGCGGCCGGACGATGGAATTTGCCATCGACATCCACTCCGACGTGATCATGGTTCCACGCGGCTATGCGCGGGTTGGAACTACGCCTGACGGCAAGGAAGGGCTCAAGTGGAAGGCAAAATACGCCAGCCTGGGTGCAAACGGGGTCGGGCTGCCCTACCTGTTTGACGGGCTCAATGAAAAAGGCCTCGCCGTCGGCACCTTCTATTTCCCCGGCACCGCCGCCTACATGCCATACCAGGCGAGCGATGCCGGCAAGACCATCGCTGAGTGGCAAGTGGGCTCGTGGATGCTGGAGAACTTCGCCACCGTGGACGAAGTCCGGGAAAACATCGGCAAAATCGTGGTGCCGTCCGTCGTCTTCCCGGCTTGGGGATTCGCGCCTCCTGCCCACTACGTAGTGTACGACGCCTCTGGCAAGAGCATCGTGGTCGAGTACACTGGCGGCAAACTCCACGTCTACGACGACCCCTTGGGGGTGATCACCAACTCGCCGGCCTTCGATTGGCAGATGACCAATCTGAGCAACTATGTGAACTTCTCCATGACCAACGTTCCTCCGGTGAAGCTTGGGCCGGTCACGCTCGAGCCGTTCGGTCAAGGATCAGGGATGCTCGGCATACCGGGAGACTTCACGCCGCCGTCGCGCTTCGTCCGTGCGGTCGCGTTCAGCCATTCCGTCTTTCCATCCAAGACCGGGGACGACGCCGTGCTCGAGACATTCCACATCCTGAACCAGTTCGACATTCCCAAGGGCGCGGCCCGCGAACACCAGAAGGATGAGCACGGTAATATTCTGGCCGACTATACGATTTGGACCGATGCCACCGATCTGAAGGCCAAGCGATTCTATTTCCGCACGTATGAGAACAGCCGGATTCGGATGGTGGACCTCACCCGGATGAATCTCGATGGAACCGATATCGTCACCATCGCGATGAAGGGTGGAGAGGACATCCAATCACTTACCCCCTAGGCGGCTAACCCATGTCTCCAGAGGCGAAGTGACGGGGCGACTCACCCCGCTGGAAATCAACGCGTCATAGCAATGGGTAATGCTGTACAACAAAAGGGGCGCACCATGCGGCCCGTGGCCTTTCGCTTCCACATATCCGGGCTGGAAATTACGCCGGGATTTCGGAGCTCACGCTTGCCGGCGTCTCCGCAACTTCACTGCTATCACCCGGTTTCTCGATGGTCTCTTTCTCTTCCATACGAAGCAGTTCCCCGTTAACTTGATCCAGCAGATCGCGCTTCATGCGCTGGAATTGGGCCAGGAATTTTCCAGCCTGCGCAGCAATCTGCGGCAGCTTCTTGGGGCCAAGAATTACCAGCGCGAGAAATAGAATAAAGAGTACGTCAGGCATTTTCTTAAGCCTCGATGCCAGCCGCTATCTTTCACCGAGTAAGAGATCAGCCGCGTAGCGTTTCGTTTTGCTGTTCGGTTGGCGCCGCGGTGCTATCTTTCTCCCGCATCGAGTCTTTGAAGCTCCGGATGCCATCGCCCAGGCCCCTGCCTAGCTCCGGCAACTTCTTCGGGCCGAATACCAGCAGGGCGATAAAAAGAATCACCAATAGATGCATCGGTTGAAACAAACCTTCAAACATAAGGCCTCCTATGCAGAACGAATGAAGTACGTTAAGGACAGGATCCTGGATTTACGTGACAAGCATGGAATAATTTTCACTCCAGCTACCCCGTCCTTCTCGTGATTGTGGCGATGCCCTGGGTTGAGAGTCGTCGCCATATCATGGTTAGTGCCGCCGGATTCACAGTTGGCGGGTGGCTGCATCCGCTGCGCTTGCCAGCTGACCGACAAAGCTAAAGAACTCGCTCGACTGGCCAATGAACAGCCCGTCGGCCGTCAAGCCCTTCACAGCCGCCATGGCGCCGGCAAACTTGTCATCGCTCGGCCGAATCACGGCACAGAGAGGCAGGTCCGGGCTGATGAACTCACACGGCACTGGAAAGATCAGGCTGGGCTGAGTCAGCTTATTGAGCGGGCTGAAGAAATTGGGGAATTTCAGGCCGGATATGGGATCCGTAAACGGCGCCACCGGAGCTTGCACGCCATTGCCGGCGAAATCCACCCACTCCAGGAAGTGAGCGACCTCGTCTCCGCCAATACCCAGCGTGATCTTCAGCACTTCCAGGCTGCTGACCTTCTGGCTTAGCGCTGCGTAGAGACTGGAACCGCCTTGCTCGATCATGCCGAAGTGAAAGGCGGCGACATTGGCGATGGCCTGAATGTGAACGTTACCCGGAATGCTGGTCGCGTTCTGAAATGGCGGACCGTTGAAATCGGCATCGGTCCGGGGAATGGCGGTCACACCGTTCAGAGTGAGGGCCTGGGGGAAGGTTGCGCCAAAATCAGGGTTCGTGGTGCTGCGATAGCGTACATACCAACTGGTGTCCACATTGAGTTGCATGAGGTTGGTGAGCCGTCCAATGTTGGCGGCCGGCCCGGCTTTGCTTCCCTGCAGCGTGCGGAATTTGTCGAGGTTGACGGGATCGGCGCCCTTCGATTCCAGGTAGGCATTCAAGAAGGCTGCATGGCTGGCTTCGTCCAGGGTGTTGCTGGAGATATACTGCGGGCCATCACCATCGAGGTTCGACAAGGCTATCTGGTAATTGTTCAACGGCTGGTTCGGGTCTACCTCGATGGGGGGATTATTACCGATACCACCCAGTTCCGCATACTGTATCCAAAGATCTGTCTCGATCAGTTCGGCGGCAGCCAGGAAGCGAAGAATCGCAATGTCTCCCGGGGTGAGACTGCCACCTGTGTTTGTGTCTTGAGCAAAGGCGGCGAGGCCGTGGCTCAACAGACCAGCGCCTACCGTTGCAGCTCCCGCCGCAATAGCTCCGTTTTTTATGAATGACCGCCGATTTACCGGCCGCGTCAGCACATCTTCCATGTTCTTCATGACCATTCCTCTCTCGTCCAGAATCCTGGTTGGCTGGACTGTGTAGTTCACGGTAACGGCGCCGGAAGCGGCGCTTGTCATGGAGATGTGGAAGTAATGTCACCTCTATGTGAATTCACCAGAGAGGGTCGCTTGGGAAAACCGTGCATATCCGGAAAGGCTTGATCTAACTGCGGATTGTCGATAGCTGCTTACGTAGCATTTGAAGCAACTGGTCACAAACTGAATCTACTCTCCCTTTGTTTCGCCGAATCACGCATCTCAATCGTCGGCTACCCCCGTCCGCGCGGCTCTTTGGGGAGATCGAACGACGGCCCGGGGAGCCCCCACTTGAACATGCTGCCGATGCGGCCTAGACTCGCCTTTGGGGGCGCCTGTGACGCGCGTCACAGCCTCTTGGTATACCGATCGGCGAAGATAATGGGGTCGCTGCCAGCGAGGAAGGTATTGCATGGGCTGGATTGAGAACAAGTTCGAGAAAAACTTTCTGGTGACCACGGTCGATTACGTCTTCAACTGGGCGCGGAAGTCCGCGATTTGGCCCATGACGTTTGGCCTGGCCTGCTGCGCCATCGAGATGATCGCCGCTTCCACGTCGCGCTTCGACATCGCGCGCTTTGGCTCGGAGGTGTTTCGCCCCAGCCCGCGGCAGAGCGATCTGATGATCGTCGCCGGCACCGTCACGCTGAAAATGGCGCCGGTGGTGAAGCGCATCTACGACCAGATGCCCGATCCCAAGTGGTGCATCTCGATGGGCGCCTGCTCGTCGGTCGGTGGCCCGTTCAATACTTACGCCGTTCTACAAGGCGTGGATCGCATCGTCCCCGTCGATGTCTACATTGTGGGCTGCCCGCCGCGGCCGGAAAATCTCTTCTACGGACTATTGCGCCTACAGGACAAAATCGACAAAATGAGCATCGCGAAGAAGCCGACGGAAGTTCGTTTGCGCGAGGACATGGTCGACAATTTCAAGGAGCAGATTCGCATTGCGCAGGCCAACTTCGCCAATCCCGAGCAGTTGGTACAGCCGGTGGGAAACGTCGTCAGCTCAGTGCGGTAGCCGTCGCACCCTGTTGCTCTAAACCACCCTCTCCGCCACTAATCGCAAACCCCCAGTCCCAGCGTCTGCCAACGCTCGCTTACCCAGCGGCGACAAGCCCGCTCCTCGGACTTGCACTCCAGCGCTACCGTCTGTAGCTCTTGCTCCCGTACTATTAAGAAGTCGACGGAGCCAGGTCGGTTCTAAATGTCCAGTCGAACAATGAGGACACCCTTTCGCATGACTGTTTATAAATTGTCCCCTGTCCACGTAGCTTGCGGATTGCTGGTCCTGCTGTGTTGTTCCTACCTGCCGGCGAGCACTGGGCGTCCCCACGAGATCAGCAACATTCACTTCGAGAACGCCACCCAAACGACTGTGGACGTGGTATGGACCACCGCCCATCCCAGCACTTCGCAGGTGCTCATCTCCTACAGCACCGATTTCGAAGCCGACCGCTGGGCTCTCCCTGTTGCCGATCCTGCGCTCGTCACCACCCATCGCGTGACCGTCGATCACTTGATCCCGTTCAACCCCAAGAGCGGCGATGGCACTTATTACATCTACGTTGCGTCGGTCGATGCCAAAGGTGAGATGTCCACTGCTCCCGGGCCGCAGACGCAGGACGGGAAGAATCCGTCGATCATGATGCGCACCGCACCAGCCGCAGCGACGGGTCCGCCGAGCATGAAGTTTTACACCTTCGGTCCCGACGAAGCCTTCCCTGGCTACGACATGTATTTTCAGGTGAAGCCCATCATATTGGCCGGGCCCACTGGTACGAATCTCTACATCCGCAACGAGCGGGGATACAACAACAGCAGCGATGGCGTAGTGAAATATCTGGGCGCGGACAAGGGGAATCCCGAAACCATCAGTGTGCATTTCTCCTGCGAGTGGGGCAGTTCTACCGGCAAAGATAGCGAAGAACAGCAACTGGACCGCGACCGGAACCTGGGCTATTGTTCCGGCGCCAACGCCAACGTCCGCGACCTGACCATTCGTCTGCGGCTCGCGGCCAATACTGTTCCTGGAAAATACGAAGTAGCCTTCACCCTGGAAAGCAACGGAAAGGCGCAGACGGGGACCTATGAATTCACCGTGCAGCCCGCTCCTACCGCGCCTCCGCATGCGGAATTAACGCCCAAGCCGATTCCCGGACTTTCCACCTGGGAAAAGCAAATGTTCGATCTAGGCAAGAGATGGTGCCTCTATCGCGATGAACAAAACACTGCGGGCAACTTCGTCGACAACTGGGGCTGGACGGGCGATGCCTGGTTCTACGATGGCGGCCGCGTGTATCAGAACATTGACACCTACACCGCGGCGGCCGGACATCCCAACCACGCGGCCTGGCAGCACTGCGCGCTCACCCTGCTTGATCCTTACGCGAACTACCTGGTAGCCAACAAGGGCGCAATGGCAGGCTATTCCATTTTCCCCTATGGAATGGCAATGAACTTCTACCGCACCAAGGCGGAGGTGATGCGGAACGGCATTCAGGCAGTCGCGACGGTGGGACCACAGCGGCAGTCCTGCGGCTATGTTGACCCGGGCGGAATTCGCGAGAACTCCTACCGCAGTAATGCGTGGATGGCGAACGAGATGCTCGGTGCACCGCGCTGGCCGCTGTTGCAACGCAACATCGACAAGGTCATGGGAAATCTGAATATGGCGAACCGGGGACTGGCCGGCTCAGTCCATCCTTTCATGCTTGGCATTGGCATGGAGACGCTGATTCACTGGTATGACCTCAACCTGGCCGAGGGTCATCCCGACTATCGCGTGCTGCCGGTCATCAAGGAGACGCTCGACGCTATGTGGCGCGACCTCTGGGTGCCCAAGCAAAATATCCTGATCTACGAGCGCTACACCTTGCCGCCCAATCACAGTATCAGCTATGGCGCACTCAATAACCTGGTGTCAGTGGCCTACGCATGGTACTGGATGCAGACGGGCGACACGGTCGAAGGCGATCACGGAGACTTGCTCTTCCAGCACGCTTTCGACGATCCCGAGGGAGGCTACAGTTGGAGCGGCAAGCAGTTCAGCCAGGAGTTTGAATTCAGCTTCGATTTTGTGCGCTACCGTCAGGGACTGACGACTTCCAGCGTGGTCCAGGAGAACAATCCCTATACCGGCCCTTACGCCGACACGAATCCTCCGATCAGCGAGAAGGTGAACTGCGATCCGAACTATTTTCCGAATTGCAAGGCAGGCACGATTGGCAGCACGACTGCGACCATCTTCTGGGGAACCTATAAGCCGGCTACAACACAGCTCATCTACGGAAAAACTGATAAGTACGGACAGGTCTCGCCGCTCGATAAAGCGATGGTTCTGTCGCACGTCGTGAAGCTGACCGGTTTGGAACCGGGTACGACGTATCACTTCCGCACCCGATCGGTAGACCGCGCGGGCTACGTTGGCTCCATGAAGGACCTGACGTTCACCACCTTACCGGCAGAGCCGGGAGCGAAGACACCGTAAGTTGTTTTGAAGGGGCACGCCTTCAGGCCGCTGATGAAAACTCGGTTTCGAGCTGTCTTGAAGGGGCACGCCTTCAGGCGTGCCGTTAAGCGAACCAGAGAATCCGGCTTTAGCCGCTGAGGTAAAGAAGGACTTTTAGCCGAGGGCGTCAGCCCGCGGTAAGAGTGCATTGGAAGGATTCCGGATCCCTTTAGGGACGGCAGGTTCCCGAAGAACCGTTTCACTCTGAAACGTGCCGCCCTTGCGCGGCTCGACCTACCCGCGCAACTTCTCCAAAAACTCCACCAACTCCTTCGGCAACGGCGCTTCGAACTTCAGCAACTCCCCGGCTCTCGGCTGCCGAAACTCAATCGCTGCGGCATGAAGGAAATTCCGCTCCAGCATAAGCACTGGCGACGATGCCTTTATCGACGGGGTTGTCCCCACGCGCTTCAGCTCTTTCGGTGCACCGTACAGCACATCTCCAGCGATCGGATGCCTCAACGACGACATATGCACGCGGATCTGATGCGTCCGTCCGGTCTCAATCCGCACGTCCACCAGAGCAAACTTCCCATAGGCCGACGCGATCCGCTCGCGCACTTCGTAGTGCGTTATGGCGGAGCGGCCTCCGCTGCCGCGCGTGCTCATGCGTATGCGCCGTACTGAATCGCGGCTGATGGGATCGTTAATCGTTCCACGATCTTTCGCCGGCCAGCCATGCACCAGCGCCACGTAGCGCTTCTTGATCTCGCGTTTGGAAAACTGCGCTGCCAGCTTGCGATGCGCCACATCGTTCTTGGCCACGAGGATCAGCCCGCTGGTCTCTTTGTCCAGGCGATGCACAATTCCTGGCCGCAACTCGCCCCCGACCTCAGACAACGCGCCAAAGCGATGCAGCAAAGCATTGACCAGCGTGCCGCGATTGCGCTCGTCGTCGGTTGCGCCCGCACCGGCGTGGACCATCATTCCCGCAGGCTTGTTCACCACCGCCAGGTCGTCATCTTCGTAAACAATGTCGAGGGGGATGTCTTCGGCAATAGCTCGTAACGGCGGCCGCTGCGCTTCGCCCAGGATGGTAATCTGCTCGCCGCCGCGCAGCTTGAGCGACGACTTCGCAACCGCTCCGTTGACCAGCGCCTTTTCGTCGCGCAGCATCTGCTGCACCCGCGCCCGGCTGACGTCAGGGATCTTCTCAACCAGGAATTGGTCGAGCCGCTGGCCGGCGGCATCGGCAGGGACGGAGATGGCCTGGGGTAAGTAGGGCAAGGTTGAGCGGCTTCCACGCTGTGTGGCACTTGGCAATTAGCACTTAGCATTTAGCCAGGGCCTTGGGTTTTGACTAATTGCTGATTGCTCGTTGCTAACTGCTAACCGCCGACTCGAACTATCTTGCCGCTTTAATCGCCACTGGGGTCGCCAGCGCCACTCGCCGCAGCCACAGCAATCCGCCGGCAATCACCAGGCAAATGGCAATCGCCTGGGTGCTGCTCATGAACCCGAAGAACTCGCCTCGGCCAGGATCGCCGCGGAAGAACTCGATGAAGTAGCGCCCGATACCGTAAATAATCATGTAGGTCCCGATAATCTCGCCTTCAAACTTCTTGCGCCGGATCAGCCACACCAGGAAAAGGCAGTTGCACAGTTCCAGCACCATCTCGTAAAGCTGCGTCGGGTGCAGCGGAATATTCAGAGGCGTTCCTACTATCTGGTTTGCCAGGGGATTGCGGAAGGTCACGGCCCAGGGCACGTGCGTCTCGCGCCCATAGCAACAGCCGGCAGCGAAACAGCCGACGCGTCCAAATGCATGTCCCAGCGCCAGGCCCGGCGCAAATACATCGCAGGTGCGCAGCACCGGCATGTTGTTGACACGCATATACCAGATGCACATAACCAGCGCCAGCAGAAATCCGCCTGACCACACGCCGCCGGCCTGGAGGGTAGCCAGCGAAAAAATGTTCTGCCGAGCCTCCGCATCGGTGATCAGGTAAAGAATCTTCGCGCCCAATATGCCGGAGAGAATAGCGATCAGGCCGAGGTTCCAGAGCTTTTCGGGATCAAGACCCTGTTCGCGGCCGAGTTTGACGATCAGCATCAGGCCAAAGGTCAGGCCCAGCGCCGCCATCAAACCATAGGCCGGGAGGTTAAAACTGCCAAGGTGAAATAAACGGGGGAACACGCTTCTATTTTAGACGCGGAAGGGGGCTGAAACGCTTCGACGATCGCTTTTCGCCTTTCGCTCTTCGCTTTTCGCTAGAAACCGCCGTCGCTTCAACTCTTCGTACACGCGTATACGAAGGGTTGAGAGTTTCGCACGGTAGGTCAATGGAATTTACAGAGGTTAGCGAATAGCGAAAGGCGAACAGCGGCAATTAAAAAACCGACCCGCGGGGCCGTGTACAGTGGGCCGTCAATGAACCCGCATTATACGGTGGGAACCCGCCGCAGCTCTTTAGGCATCTCCGCATGGCGAAGCACTGCACACCGAACCGTATACGAGTCGAGTCCCCTGTTCATTGAGCATTGGTTCAAAAAACGGTTGCCACCAACACCAACTTTGCAGGCCGGTTTTCTGTTGAGATGCTATGGAAAAGGCAGTCGGATGACAAGAGCCAATCGGTAAAAAGTTGGCCAATAACGTGCCACCGACAGCACAGAAGTGGCAGGAATAGGCCGAGTAAACGCTCTGCGCGCGAGTATTGCGGCGGCGTCAGCGCGTTGACATGATCTGTGTCTGGCCACGACTAAGACCCTAGCCTTGGCAACCCGGAGCAACTTGCAGGGTGAGTCCGGGGAGCAGTCTTCCCAAGGCGAGGCGTTCGCCAGCAGCTATAATAAAGCTCCGAATGAAATTCTGCTTGATTCTGGTTTTGGCGGCGGCATTGCCGTGGGGGCTGGTCGCCCAAGACGCTTCGCAACCGCAACTTCCCACCGCGCCCTCGGCGATCAAGTATCCTCCACCGTCAGCCACTCCACCTCCAGCGGTTGAACCAACGCCGGCCCCGCCGCAGACCACGACACCAGCAGCGGCGCAGCCGGCTGGGCAAATCGGGAACAGCTCAGCCGCTTCGCCGTCAAGCAGTTCGCCACCGAATACACCGCCAGCCGCCAAACCCGATGCTGCGGCGAAGCCCGGCGCGAGCGCGGAGGGAACCTCCGGGGGCGATAGCGATGACAGCATGACCGTGATTCGCAAACGCGTGGACGAAGTGAATGTCGTCTTCACCGTCACCGATAAACGCGACCACTTCGTGAAGGACCTGACACAGAGCGATTTCACCGTCGTCGACAACAACAAGCCAGCGAACATTCAGTCGTTCAGCCGCCAGACCAACCTGCCGCTGCGGGTCGGCCTGCTGATCGACGCCAGCAACTCGGTGCGCGACCGCTTCAAGTTCGAGCAGGAGGCGGCGATCGAGTTCCTGAACCAGATTATCCGGCCACCTTACGACAGAGCGTTTGTCATCGGGTTTGACACCACGCCGGAAGTTACCCAGGATTTCACCGACGACACGCAGGCGCTTTCCCACGGAGTGCGCATGTTGCGGGCGGGCGGCGGGACAGCGATGTATGACGCCATTTACTTTGCCTGCCGCGACAAGCTGATGAACGCCGACAAAGGCCTGCTGGCCACCCGGCGAACCATCATTCTGCTGAGCGACGGAGAAGACAATCAGAGCCGGGTGTCGCGCGAAGAGGCCCTGGAAATGGCACTGCGGGCCGAAGTCATCATCTACGCCATCTCCACCAACACCAGCGGTATCAAGTTACGCGGCGACAAGGTGCTGGAGTACTTTGCCGAGCAGACCGGCGGCAAAGCGTTCTTCCCGTTCAAGATCGAAGACGTGGCCAACGACTTCACCGAGATTTCCGACGAACTGCGCAGCCAATACGCCATCTCGTACAAGCCGGCTGATTTCATTCCCGATGGCAAATACCGCAAGATCGAGATCCTGGCGGCCAACAAGAAGTATCACGTGCGCGCCCGCAAGGGATACTACGCGCCACGACAATAGGAGCAGGCCAAGCCCGGCCGGGCGCAATCCGCTGGTGACAGCTACTGATCGCTCAGCACAAGCATCTTATTCACCTCGTAGAACGGGGTTAACGCAAAGCACGGACCAGACCTCCGATAAAGACAAACCCCATTCCAGCATCCCACATTCTGGAAACCCATCTTCGGGTCGGCGAGCGGCCCCAGGGTCACCAGGGCGTTGAAATTCAGCATCTGCCGCTCCAGGCTGAGATTCGGGTTGGCAAGAAGAACAGGCACATTTCGATGCAAGTGAACGTAACCGCCAGTCAGGTCCCAGGGAAGCCGGTACAGCCCCACCGCGCATACGGACGGATCGCGGCTTAACCGATCGAAAGCGATTAAGCCTCCGGAACTTTGGCCCCAGCGGAAAAACCAGCGGGCAAAAATTCCCGAGGTAATGGTAAAGACGAGCAAGCCCGTAACCATGATCAACCGCGGCGAAAGGGTTGTTTTTCGCATTGCGGTCAAGGCGGAAAGAATCTCCACAAAGCCGAGGGCAGCCAGGGTAATCACAATGGGGATTACCGGATACACGTAGCGAAATTCTTTGTGCCCGATAACCGAATGCGAGGCCACGATGACGAGGGCCACCCAACCCAGGAAGGCATTCCGCCGCACCCCCGCCAGGGCCAGCAAGAGCATCGGCCATAACGACTTGGCCAACGACACCAGATACCAATACCAGGGTTCGACACCATAACTGGAGCTTCGCCCGTGCCCGACTACGATCTGGACATAACGAATGTAGGACTGAAAGGGGTAGGACCAGGTAAACGCATCCAGCAAGCCCGAAGCAACCACAATCAGGAGCAGGCCCGCCAGTAATGCCGGTGCACGGCTCGCCCATCGCTTGTGACAGAAGTAAAGCACAGCCAATGCGGCGGCAGGCGCCCAATGAAGACGCAAGGCGATGGTGGCCCCCAGGAACAGTCCAGCAAGGAACAGCCGTTTCTTCTCTCCCGGCTCTTCGGCATACATGCCGAGGTAAAGGCCCGGCAGCAAGAAGGCAGTGGCAACAACTTCGTTGAATGCCTTGGGCCCGAAATACACCAGCTGGTACCACAAGGCGCAGCCGCCGGCTGCGATCATGGCCGCGGCAATTCCGCCGGCTCGCTTTGCCCAGGCGTAGCTGAACCAAACGGTGGTCAGGGAAAGCAGCGACAGGACGATAACGATGGCCGTTAAGTATCCCTGCGAGCCGGACGCCATCCAGCCCGTCGCTCGCATTATCCCGGCCAGAACTCCGGGAAATGCCCAGGAGCGAACTCCATCTCTCCATTCCCAGGCGACGATGCCATAACCGTAGGCCAGATGATGAGCCGGCTCCAGCGTGTTAAAAATTTCGTCTGGCCATTCGATGCTGGGGAGATGGCGCGCCACTTCGACGCGGAGCACCAGGGCAATAAGGAAGATTGCAATCAGCAGAAGGCCTTGGGGCGAACGCAGCTTAAGGCCAGCTGAGGCAGGACTCATCTAGACATCTTAGCAAGGAGGTGGTTCTTGCCAATTTCTACGCGATGGGCTTCGCGACCCGTCCATGCTCCCGTGCCTTCCAACTCGATCTGTCGGCCCCAGACGTTGACCGTCCGCCGACTGCTGTATACTGACCCGCACCGTAAATCCCAAAATCGAAATTTTGATTAGATCGGACAGGAAAACGAATGTCCCAAGTAATCCCCTGGGGGACTGGGAGTCTTTCCCACTTTCACCCAACACTTGGCTAACGCTCCGTGCTGGGCTGTCATGCCGCGCGCTTGCGGCGCTCTGTTCTTCAACCTTCTTACTCCACGGCCAAAAAGAAAAGCTAGTTCTCATGCAGACCCCGAAGGCCGTCCCCCTTCAAGGCCAGAACTTAATCACTGGTTCCCTGACCCTGACACGGCTTGTGGCTTGGAACGCACAGAACCCCGACTAACCGAGCATCGACTGCACTTCCTCCACGCTCCAGTCGGGGATTGCGCCGGGACGGCTGGCCACCAGCGCGGCGACGGCGTTGGCGAAGGTGCCGCAGCGCCCGACATCCCAACCCTGATCGAGGCAATGAAGAAAGGCGGCGGCGAAGGCGTCGCCCGCGCCAACGGTATCGGCGACCTCGACTTTGCAGCCGGGTATCTCGGTGTAGCTGCCGTCCTTATAGATACCGCAGCCGCGTTCGCCGAAGGTCACGCAAATCGTTTTGCAATGGTATTGGTCGCTCCAGCGCCGGCAGAAATGCTCCACCGAGCCTTGGTTGCCATCGGTGTTCAGCGAAGCATCGAGACACTCGGCTTCGCTGTCGCTGAGCTTAATGACATTGGCGTGCGAGGCGAGCTGCTCCACGGTGGTCAGGTTCCAGTTGCCGTCGCGCAGGTTGACGTCGTAAAAGCGTTTGGCTGCGGGCGTTTCCTTCAGCAACTTCAAGGTGGAATCCAGCACACGTTTCGAGGTGTGATAGAGGGTGCCAAAGTAAATCCATCGCGGCTGCCATTCCACCAGACGCTTTATCTGGGGCCGGGTGAGATTGACGAAGTCGTAAGCTGCCGGGCGCACGATGCGGAAGATCGGCTTGCCATCGGGACTGAGCTCGACTTCGGCTTTGCCGGTGCGCTGGCCGCGCCGGAGCTGTACGAACTCCGCCGACACGCCGCATTGCTGCAAGTCGTGCAGCGCGCGATGGCCGCGCTCGTCATCGCCTACACCGCTGACCAGGGCCACTTCGTGTCCCAGCTGGTGGGCGTGGGCGGCAAAGTTGAGCGGAGCGCCGCCCAGGTACTCGGTGGGGCCGATGACGTCCCACAAGATCTCGCCAATGCTGACGATGCGCAAGCGCTCTCCTCCAGCTCCATCGTAGCGTGCAGATCGCGAACCCGCCGCTCTTCCCGAAAGGAACCGGGTTCCAATAGTACCCGTGAGCGCCGCCGCCGACCCCACGATGATCTTGCATTCCGCAGGATTTCCGCTATGATTCCAGCTTCGCAATGAAATTTCCTTTCCAACGCGAGAGCAGTGCAACTTTGCCGGAGGCGCCTACGCGCGCGGACTTTCCGCCACTCTCGGGGGCCGACATCGCCGGCATGGTCAACGGGAACAATGCGGGCGGCGACTTTTATCACTTTCTGCGGGCGAATCGCTGTCGCGTGGTATTCGGACTGCTGGATGTCGCCGGAAGGCAAGAGGAAAACTACGGGATTGTTGAAGCGGCGCGCCAGACATTTCAGGAACTTGGCAAGGACCGGTTCGCCCCCGAGGACGTCAACGAAGCCGATGTGATGATGGAGTTTTGCCTGGAATTGAACCTGAGCATTCGCCGTGCGGCCTCGGGAGTGCGGTCTTGTGCGGCGTTTCTGGGATGCTATAACGAAGAGCTGGGGACCATCTGCTATGCCAACGCCGGACACACACCGGGGCTGTTGCGCGATCCCTCGGGAATAACCGAATTGCCGGCCACTGGCCTGCCGCTGGGCTTGTTTTCCGCTTCCACCTACGAAGCGCCAACGGCCGCACTGCAACACGGGGCTTCGCTGCTGCTGGTATCGCGCGGCGTAATTGAGGCAGCACACAAGAAGGAAGAGTTCGGACTGGACCGTGTGAAACAGCATTTTGAGCGTGCGCCCCAGGACAATGCCAACCAGATCGCCACTCTCATTCTCGACGGCGTGCAGCAGTTTGTGCAGACGACGCCCCACCTCAACGATGTGACGGCACTCGCGCTGGTGCGGTGTTCCCGGGCAGGGACGGGCGGCGGCTGATTTGGGCCGAAATGCTGGAAAGTTTTGGAACTCCCTGGCCCGCGAGACCGAACGACTGCTTACGATGCCAAACTACCGTGACGAAACGGTGTTCCCCTGACGCCAGAATGAGCATCTAAATCCAGGTAATTGGTATTCTTAGATTGTCCTGTCTCGCAAACCGAAAGGGCACAGCTCCGCCTCTCTTAAAATGACATTGCCGACCCGAATTGCCGTTGCTTTCGTTCTCGCACTTTTCACTCTTGCCGCTGTAGCGCAGCAGGCCACATCATCCACGCAGGAGACCACACCGTCGGGGAATGCCTCCTCGCCTTCGACGACGACACCGCAGCAGCCGCCAGCAAACCAGCAGCAGTCCACGCCAAGTCAATCGCCGTCTCAAGCCAATCCGCAACCGCCTCCGAGTTCGGCGGAAGTGTTGAAGCAGGAGGAAAAGCAGCGTGCGCTGGGCGTGGTGCCGATGTTCGGCATGACCAACGTTCGCAATGCGCCGCCGCTCAGTACAAAGCAGAAATTCCAGCTGATGGCTAGAACCATGTACGACCCGTTTACGTTTGTCGCGGCGGGACTGACGGCGGGGGTGGGGCAGGCCACGAACTCCTTCGCCCCATACGGGCAGGGAGCAGAGGGTTACGGAAAGCGCTATGGCGCGGCATTGGCCGATTCCGCCGACAGCAACTTGTGGAGCAACTTCATTTATCCCACGCTGTTCAAGCAGGACCCCCGCTACTTTAGGGTGGGTGAAGGTCCCATCAAGCCGCGCATCTACAGCGCATTCAAGCAGGAATTTGTCGCCAGGAAAGACTCCGGCGGTTACACCTTCCACTTCTCCAACGTGCTGGGAGCGTTTACCGCAGGCACGATTTCCAACACCTACTATCCGCCCAGCGATCGCGGAGTGGGGCTGACCGTCAGCCGGGCGTCTATCGCGTTGGGATATGGCTGTATCGGAGATTTGTTTCTGGAGTTCTGGCCGGACATTGAGCAGAAGCTCTTTCACAAGCACGAAAGCCAGGCGCATCCCAGCGAACCAAAGGGAGACGCGCCGAAATAAATTCGCCGTCTTTTGGGATTAGCCGGGATGGCGATCGAGAAGGCCAGACGTTCCCGTCAGGGCATCGTGCTCCGAAATATCGCGCGGGGACCCTTCAGCTACCCAACAAAAAAAGCAGCCCACCGTTGCGGGCGAGCTGCTGTGTGTCGGCTGGCGACGATCAGGGATGCCGCGGCGCTGAGGACGTGACCTCAATCAAAACAAGAGGGTTGGATCCCGGAGCCGCCGTAACATATTCAACTTTGTACGGCGAGACCAGGAATCCGGCGTAAACGGGACTGCCGTTTACCGAGAGTGTGATGGCGCCTGTGCTAGCGGTTACGTTGTACGTCCCCGTGAGTGTCTGATTCTGCTGTGTGCCATTCGGCCCGCTCCAGGAATAGATGGAAGAGAACGTGGCCGCGCCACTGGAAACATTGGAATCAATCTGGCTCAGGGTGCTGGAGATATACTGCGGCACCGAACCGCCCAAGTATTCACCCGAGAAGGAAGCATCGCTGAACGGCCCTGCCGACTGCGGTTCGAAGTAGATTACTTCCGCGCCGTCCACGTTACTGCCGCTGGCGGGAATGGCGTTAATGCAGTAGCCCTCGTTGGTTATGACCAGGTAACAGGCAAGCATTCCTCCGCTACTGAAAGTGATGACTGTTCTGCTGTTCGCGTCAACTGTGTATGTGCCCATTAGCGTACCTTGCCCGAATTCACCAGCGCCGTTGATATCCTCGGCGATGCTGATATTTCCATTACCGCTGGTTTCAAGCTGCGCCACCAGTGCCTCGCTTATCGGATCATCGCTGTTGGCTCTCGCTTTCCTGCTTCCCCGTCCAATTGCGTTGCCATTAAGACTGCCTTGGTTGAAGGTCCCGCTTTGCCGCTGGGTGTTTTCCACAAATATGTTGCCTCCGGTGTCGATGTCGATAAGGACCATCTCGGCCGCGGAAATAATGTATACAGCCTCATTGATTGGAACTCCGTCGATGGTGACCCGCACCGTTCCGCGGCCATGGGAATCGAAGGCGGGGCTGCTGGTCACTGTCCCGGTAAACGTCACCTGGTTGTGGGTGCCGAAGTCATTGATGTCCTCGATGCCATTGCTGATGGTGCCGCCACTGAGCTGAAAGGCTCCATCGGCAGCCAGGGGATCACCCGATAAATCGGTCCCTTGCAAACCGAAGGCCCAGTTTCCGGCCACGGCGCTCTCCGTGAAATCGGCAGGATTCTGCTGGCGAAGCACTCCCGAACCCCACATTCCGTGAGTGCCGTTCTGGTTGAAGCCAATCACGCGCATATCTTCGGCGCTGGCGGTGGCCACCAGGACCTGAAAGTTTCCAGTACTGCTGTTGAGGGTAAGGGTGCCTAAGCCGTTGGAGCCGATGGAATAGGTCCCTCCGGTAATGGCGGCGTGCTGAACGCTGGTGCCTGACTCGTTCTGGTCGTATTCTCCGCCGACGATGTTGCCGTTGCCGTCAGCAGTGAAGCCGAAAGCGATAACAACCCAGTTGCCGCTATCGTATCCCGAGAAGGAGCCGGCATACTGCCCGTTCAGCGATCCGTTGGTGTCGCCGGTATTCACCGATATCGCCAGCGCTTGAGTAGCAGTATTCCGCTGATTGTCGGTTACTTTGACGGTGAACTGCCAGAGCCCGGCCGAGCCCGGCAGGCCTGTGATCTGCCCTGTGGTCGGGTTCAGGCTCAGGCCGGGGGGCAGCGTGCCAGACAGGATGCTCCAGGTGTACGGCGTGAATCCGCCATTGGCCGCCAGCAGCGCGTTGTAGAAGGTGTTAACCGTGGCTCCCGGCAGCGAGGCGGTAGTCACGCCCAAGAGTTGTCCGGTGCCGGCGACCGTGATTGCCAGATTTGCGGTTGCCGTGTTTGCGGGGGAATCGGAATCCGTTACCTTGACCGCGAAGTTGAACATTCCCGTCGCCATCGCTGTTCCTTGGATCACGCCTCCTGGGGTCAGGTTCAGCCCGGCAGGCAGGTTTCCACCAGTTTTCAGCCAGGAGTACGGAGCCACGCCGCCGGTGGCCACCAGCGGCACGCTATAGCCGTCGTTCAAGGTTCCGTTGGGCAGCGAAATGGTTTGAATTGCAAGCCCCGGAATGGGGCCAAAGTAACTGGAAATGTCGATAAGCAGCTGCGTGTCTGTGGGTGCGAAGGCATCGATGGAATCGTTGCCACTCCCGGCCGGGACAATCGCCATATTCGATGTGATGGCGCCGTCATTGGCGTTTAGCGTTGAGACCACCGGCTGGGTCAATCCTTCCGGCCACAACGACAGATAACCAAGGTGGCCGTACGGCACCACCGTCGCATTCAGCACAAAGGCTTCCGGACTGGCCGCCGGGACGCCGCAGGGTCCGCCTACAATGCCCACCGATATGGTGCCGTTGAACAAACCAATGCCGTTGCGGGTATCAAGAATGCGGCAGGGGGTCAACGTAAAAAGTGACAAGGGATTGGGCGCCGAACTGGCGGGCGCGAAGTAACCGTCGATATCAAGCAGCAGGTTGGTGTTGTGGTTGTGAGGGTAGAAAGCGGTTGCGTTGTCGCTGCCCGCGGGTACGATGGCCGCATTGGCCACGGTAGTCCCGGTGGCATCGTTGAGGGTGGAAACGACGGGCTGCGTCTGCCCCTTGGGCCACACCGTAAGGTAATCCAGCGAACCCTGGGTGGGGAGAACGGTGACATTGAAGGAATAGGCCACCGCGTTGGTGGGAACATCGCAATTTGGCGGTATGGTATAGTCGCGCTCCTGTCCGGCTTGCAGCGTACCCCCATCCTGGTCATTACGCGTATCGATAATTCGGCATGGCACCAAGGGGAAAAAGGCCAGAGCCGTATTGTCGCTTGCGGCGTCGAAGTAGGCATCAATGTCAATCAGTACGTTGGCGGTATTGGTGACGTAAACATTCACCTCACCGTTGGTGCCGGCCGGCACGATGGCGGCGTTGGCTTTCACTCGACCATCCGAGTTCATGAGTGACACAAGAGGCTGCGGCTCTCCCGTCGGCCAGATCGTCAGGTAGCTGACGGGATGACCATTGAATGGCAGCAGCGTGACATTCAGGGAATAAGCCTGCGCCGTGGATAAACTGAAAGGCTGACAGCCTACTCCACCTGATTGTGCCAAGCTTCGCAGATCGAAAGTCTCGAATGTTCCAGCCTGAATTGGGCCGGCCGATCGCGTATCAACCAAGCGGCACGGGGTCACAGGCTGCAATCGCAATGGGGTCTGGGCATCGGCCAGAGACCATACGGCGAGCACGAATGCGAAAAGTGGCAGGCAGCGACGCAACATGAGATGGAATCTCCATTCAAAGTGAATTGCAGCTCTCAAAGTGAAATATGGCTCCTGGGACACCGGTGGCAGGACAATCCCCACACGTCGGCGCGTGAGAACAACCACGCGGCGGCCAGATAATCCCCTTCTTCGAAGGAGTGCAGTGGGGGCAAGAAACCGCTATGAAAGCCAGCAGTTTATCCCAACGAGCACTGGTTTGGAATAGCTAAGTGCTGGCGGAATTGATTTTCCGGGAAAGCGCTGAAGAGCGAAGTACTACGATCATTCGCGCCAGACGGAACGGAATGGTGGACACTCAGCCAGTCCTCTAATTCTGCGGCGGTTGCGGCAGAGATATCACCAGGTGCGTATTCACCGGCATCTCCGGGACTAACAACGGCTCCGGCTTGGTATAGATCAACTGGCCCTCTCGGGATATCGTCAGGTCATACATTCCGGTCTTGATCTGGTGAAAAGAGAACGTGCCGTTGTGCCCGGTGGTTTCGCAAAGCTCAGGCGGCGCACACTGACTGCTGCCGGACTGCTCTGGGGCTGCGTCCTGCGGCCGCAGGTGAACTATGACGCCCGGGACCCCGTGGTTGGACGAGTTGACCACCTGTCCCGAGAACGCGCGGTTGTGATCCTTCGATTCGGCTGAAGCAACGAGTGTTACTACGCAACAGAGCAGTAGCAACGCTTGTAGCTTCTTGCCCGTGGGTTCGGTGCGCATGATTTCACCCCTTTAGGGTGATGATACCGCGCATCGCCGGTTCTGACCGGCTGCTGAAAACTTAAGCCCAGATCCCTCGTCGGCCTGAAGGCCTCGTTTGTTTGCTGGGCATGGCCTGCCCCTAGGGAAGTGGGCTCCCAGGAGACCGCAACTGGCGCTGAGGCTAACCCTTCGGTTGGTTCGAAGATGGCATTGTAGTTTGTTGCTGCTGTGCCTTCGTAATCAGGCCTTCAATCGCTTCCTTCTGCGGGAAGTTGGGATTCAGCTTGAGGAGGGTATGCCATGACTCCACTGCGCCCTTGACATCGTTCTTGCCCTGCCACTTGATGACCCCGATGTTCAACAGCGTGCCCGGGAATTTTGGATCATAGGTCAGCGACTTGTTGAGCTGATCGAGAGCGCCGTCAACGTCACCGGTGTAGTACATGCACGAGGCCATGTCGTCGCGGATGCCCACGTTCTTGGGATCGATATCCAAGGCCTTCTGGAAATAGGCGATGGCTTCCTTGAATTGATGAGCTGCCTTGTAGGTGAGCGCAGTCTTGTTGAGAACCGCGGCGTTCTTGGGATCGGCCTTCAGCGTGGTCAGCAGAGGCTGCGCCTGCTTGTCGGCCATGCGCTTCATGTCATCCAGGGTTGGCATTGGCTGCTGGCCCATGCCGGCGTGCGGATCTGCACCCGGTTGCGCGGCGGCCGCCATCGCTGTGGCTGGAGGTGCCGGAGCGGCCGAGCCGCGCAGAAAGTATCCAATCGCCAGTCCAATCAACAGGCAGACGACGGCCATCGTGTAGGTCTGGGCCGGCTTCCAGATGGCTGAAGTGCGGGGCTGTTCGGCTTCGTTATCCATGCTTGCTTACTCCTTCGCATCGTTCCGGAGGCATCTTTCGGATTGCTCCAGGCAGAGGCACTATGTATTGAAAAGCACACGCATTGCCAAACAGCCGCGGTAAGTTGTGGCGGGTATGTTGTTTAGATTCAGTGATCTAGTCGCGCTCGTAAGGCTTGGGAGTGGGGTATGATGGGAGGCTTTGCCGCAGTTAACGGGTGATTTGGCGCTGGGTTTCCGGCTTCGAACAAGCTGTGTCGCTGGGGATTTGTCTTTGTAGCAAGTGTTAATAGGACCCGACGCTTACGGTGTCGATGTGGCAACTATCGTTGTGACCGAACCCGCTGCCGATGCCATACAACTCAAGTGTCTTACCCTCGCTAAGCTGCGCGTATCCTATCCAGGCGCGGCGGGAGGCATGCCTTGGTCGGAGCGCGTTCAGAACATCGAATCGCTCGGGCTCAAGCACA
This sequence comes from Candidatus Korobacteraceae bacterium, assembly GCA_050014935.1. Classification (GTDB taxonomy): domain Bacteria; phylum Acidobacteriota; class Terriglobia; order Terriglobales; family Acidobacteriaceae; genus Bog-257. Next base: position 5,028 of record JBEKCJ010000040.1, on the reverse strand, counting down.
CCAAAGCCGACGATCTTGCCCTCCGCCACGAACAGGACTTCCTCCATTGGATCGCCTTTCAGCCCTTGGACTAGCCACCCGTGAATGACAATGCCTTCTGGATTCGTGCTGACGTACGAAGCCTCATCGACTCTACCCTCGCATGTGTCTGGACTCGCTGCCCGGTAAAAGCGCGCGAAGTCCTGGCCGAATTGTTTGGCCCTTGGCGTCGAGAACAATGACAGTTGGCGAGTTCGTAACTCCTCAACCTCAGGCCATCCTATGGGGGTTGACAGGATTTGGGAACGGAGAAACCCATCGTCGTGAACACCGGTAATCATTGCCACACCGCCCAGTTCTCTCGCCGCCTTATGCCGGCTTACGTGCTCCACGATTCCCCCGTATTGCGTAGCAGCGTAGCAGGCTATGACTATGATCAGGATATAGACGGCGATAAGGTAACCGGCAGTAGGCCGCCTCGCGGCAATGCTGATGATCCACAACGCAAGCGCCAGCCAGAACAGAAGCGCAAAACTTTGATAGCGGGAAGTGAACGCCTGGAGCGGCCCAAAATTCAGGCGTCCCAGGGCCGTAATCAGTGCTGTGGCCATGGCGTACAAAATGATTCCGGCAAGGGCTAATTCGAGGAAACCCTTCTTGCTTCTCCGCAAGATTAGCGAAAGCATAAGAGCAATCGCCGCAATCAATCCCAACAAGCCGATCGCTGGCGCCACTCCGAAAGGGCGAGTCTTAAGGATCGCGCTATCGGGCATAACCCCGCCCGCGAAGTAGTTCGCCATATATTCGAGTATCTGCCGCGGCTGGCGAATGGAGTCCAGGGGCGAGGCGTGCTTGGACGGCGAATGGTAGCCGATCAGGTACACTGGCGCTACGCAAGCCAGTCCAAGAACATAGATCGCGACCTGACGCCAGGGAAGCTTCATCAGCAGCGCCAGCACAATCAGCACTGGCCATATCGTGATCCCATTCCCATTGGTAAAAGTTGCTGCCGTGGCCGCCAGTAGCGAGACTAAGACAAGTCCCATTCCACCTGGCTGCCCTGAGGCGAGGCGTTGCTTATAACTGACCAGACACAGCACCGCCGCTGCTACCCAGAGATTCACCAACACAAACGAGAGCTGAAAGGCCCAGCAGAAGTTCTCCCACTGCGACGGACAAAACATGCAGAACAACGTCAGTCCAAAGCAGGCTCGCCACAGAGGGCCGTTGACCTCGCCCAGCTTGTACAGCATGTAGCCAATAACAACAGCCAATGCCGCTTGCGAGCAGAATATGGCGACATACATTGGCCAATTACGGCCATGTAAGAACTGCATATCTACGATGAAGAGCGACTTGTAGAAGAGAATTCGATGCTCATTGTGCTGGGCCCATATCCAGGAGAGCACGGATTGGTGCGTGGCATCGACATAGGAAGTCATTTCCTCCAATTCGTCCCAGTAAGGAACGATCGAGTACCCGGCCCTCATCACATACGCCGCAGAAAGAACAGTACCTGCGCCGATTGCGAGGATCAAATATCCAAAAATGTGCGTGAGCTTTGACTGGCGCAGCGACGTTTCCGCCGATTCATTTGCCATCGTTTGCTGCCCAACGCGATTGGCAACTGAGGGCGTGAGCATTGCCTACGACGGCCCAACCGCGTAAGGAGTGAACTCCAGCACAAAAATATTGTCAGACTCGCCCAGTACCCGGTATGAATGCGTGCCTTGAGTGGAAGCGGCCAGGAGGGCGAGAATTTGCCTGGATTGCAAAGGGACGAGGACCAGAAAACGGGTGCCTTCGTTTCCCATCAGGAAGTGACTGACTTGGCGCTGGGCTTCCGCATTCAATGTACGCGGAAGTGGAACGACTCGGGCGTTCACCTTGTAGTAGCTCAACGGGGCGTACAGCACGCTGTCGCTGGCAACCGCCGGCATGGGCTCATAGTCGGCTTCCACCAGCGGACTACACATCAGGATGGGCGCGTTGTCCTGGGCGGCGTTGGCATCGGCAAAGGCGAGCGATCCCTTCCAGGAGTCTTCGTGCCAGCGGGACAATGGCGATCTATACGCCTGGCTGACACACAAAGCCACGAACGCGAAACAGAACAATCCGCGCAGAGGGCGCGATGCGAGCCGGCTGCAGAGCCATCCCCAGCACAAGGAGATGCCGGGCACAGCCACCAGCAGGTAACGTGGAATGAAGACATGCACCGAGGTGGTCACGCTGACGGTGTACAGACACAAAATCGGAACCAGCGCCAGGCTCACGCAAAATGCCAGCTTGTCCAGGGATGCATGATTGGGCGGCAACAGTTGCCGTGCCACTATGGCAAGTAGAATGACGCCGGCCAGTACGAATAACTGCCCTTTGCCGGGATTCAGTAAATCCAGGATCCATGTCAATTGGGGCGGGTCGGCGAAGGAATGCATGGTCCGCGTCTGGTAGATGTACTTCAGCCGGGGCAAGACGGGAAGCAGGAAGATTCCAAAGCAGGCGAGCGCGATCCCAATCTGTCGCAGATCGGAACGCAGCGCAGTGCGTCGCGACAGGAAGTAGTAGACGGCGAGCGCAAGCAGAATGCTGGCGAATAGATAATGAAAGTAGACGATGCCCGCAGCCGCGGCGCCGAAGAGCGCAGCGTACGCATTCTTATGAGTCTTCGTCCAGCGCAAGAACAGGAGAATTGTAAGATTTGTCAGCAGTAGGGCGAAACCATAGGGACGCACGTCGATCGCGGCGAACGCGATTCCCCGGGGAAGAATAAATACCATGGTTGCTATAAGCGACACATCCCAGTCAAACAGCTCTCGCGCACAGCGGTAAAACACATACACGGCGGCGAGCATGGCAAGAATTGAGGGGATTCTGAGGACGATTTCTTTGTCGCCGAAGAGCGTCCTGGTCAGCCACAGGATGTAGGCGTAAGCGGCAAACGAATTTCCTTGTATTGATCGCGCCCAAATTTGCTTGAAGCCGCCGGCGATCTGCCAGTAGGACAGGGTCTCATCCACCCACAAGGGCGCGCGTATCGCGAGGAACCATACCGAAAGACAAGCCAGCAGGGCCAAGCCGTAGGCTAAGGGAAGCCAGAACTCAGGTCGCGGGCGTGCGACTACTCCGGCTTCGGGAGTTGCTGCTTCGATATCCAAGCTGGCGTTCGACATAACTGACTTTTGCTTGGCGCGACGATGGCCCTTGCGCTCAACTATCTCCCGATTCACCGCGTCCGCAGGAACATTTGGAAAGTGCAGTCGGTCTGCCAAACATGCCCCATCGCCCGCTGGCGGCCAGCCATTCATATTCAGCAACTTAGTGTGGTCTGCCGAGTTGGCTCGTCCCAGCAAGCAGTTGAAAAAGAGTCTTTCTCCGCAATTCAGGTGTGATTTGGCGCGGGATGGTGCGCCATGGGCGGCCCATCGACTCTTAAGTTATTGTTGGGACTAAGCTTATTACGACATCTGGTTTGGAGCGGTGGCTGCACTTAAAACACCTATGGGTTTTGTGGCGGAGTTGAAGCCGTTGCTGCGTTTGCGGTGGTTGCAGTTGCTGACGCTGGCCGGTCTTCTGGTTGCGGTCGGAGTGATCGCTTTCAATCTGAAGTTCTCGGTGCTCGACCTCGACATCTGGTGGCATCTGAAGGTGGGCGATTGGATTGTGCAACACATGGCCGTACCCCACAACGGCCTCTTCACATGGACTGCAGCCGACCGCCCGTGGGTGGCTTACAGCTGGGGCTACGAAGTTCTGCTGTCGCGCGCCTATGCGTGGTTCGGGCTCGTCGGCATCGGAGTTTACGGGACGCTGTTGACGGTTGGCGTCGCCTATTTCGTCTTTTGGATGTTGCGGCGTCTGTCAGGCCAATTCTGGCTGGCGTGTGTTCTGGCGGTTGTCGCCTGCTCGGCATTTCTCTTCAACCTGATGCCCCGGCCAGTATTCTTCTCCATGATGCTCTTCTGCGTGACCTTGACGCTGCTGTTGGAAGCGCATCGCACCGGACGCGTTCAGCTTCTCTATTGGCTGCCGTTGATTTTTCTGTTGTGGGCGAACCTTCACATCCAATTTATCTACGGACTGTTTCTGGTTGGGCTGTTGCTGGCGGTGAATGTTCTTCAGTGGCTGGCTGAACATTACGGATTCGCGCCCTCCTGGCTGCTGCCTGCCAAACTTCCAACTGCAATCCTGGGCGCGGTATTTGCCGCATGTGTCGTCGCCACGTGCATAGGTCCAAATTCTTATCACCTCTACCAGGTCATCCTGGGATACACGCAGTCGAGGATGCCCTACGCGATGATCAAAGAACTCCAGCCTCTGAACTTCCGCGCCTACAGTCATTACGTGCAATTGCTGTTGTGCGCCGCCGCGTTTTTCTTCGTCGGGCGGCAGAACAAGGTCGATCTGTTCAAGCTGGCATTGCTGGCCATCGCCAGCATGGTCGCCTTCCGCACTTTGCGCGACGCGTGGTTCATCTGCATTTCCGCGGCGGCCTGCATTGCTGACTCAGTGGCGGATGACGCGGAGCACGAAGCGCAGGAAACCTGGCTGGAGCGGATTGGAGTGGCTGCGGCGGTTGCATTGGCGCTGCTGCTGTTCGCCAATAGCACGGACTTCAACCGGCGCGGCCTGGACCGTGCGATCAGCAGCTTCCTTCCTGTGAACGCGGCCAACTACTTGCTGCGAAACCCTGCGCCGGGTCCGCTATACAACACGCTCGACTGGGGCGGCTTTCTCATCTGGTACATGCCGAATTATCCAGTAGCGATTGACGGACGCACGGATCTCTACGGAGATGTGTTGAATGAGCGTTTTTTCAAGACGGCCAATGGGGCGCCCTCGTATGTGAACGATCCATACCTCAACCAGGCGGGAGTTGTGATTTTGCAGAAGGGCGCCAGCCTGGTGCAGTTCCTGGGTGCGGACCCGCGCTTTCAATTGGTGTATCAGGACAAACTCGGAGTGGTGTTTGTTCGTGTCCGGCAACAGTAGCAAAAGCTCAAAAGCAGATCCCTCGTCGGCCTAAAGGCCTCCTCGGGATGACAAATTTAA
>JBEKCJ010000039.1:0-34824 GCA_050014935.1 Candidatus Korobacteraceae bacterium | reverse complement strand
CATGATCATTCGCCACGGGGAAAAGCCCCCGAAATCGCCTGGCAAGAAAGGCCCGTGGGACGTTCTTGTGGATGGACAATCTGGCAACGGAAAGTCATTGATCGTGCCAGGATGGCAGAGAGCGGGAGCGCTGAACGCCTTCTTTGCTCTTTATCAGGCAAACCCGGCGGATCCGGAGATCGCTAAACCCGATTATATCTACGCTGCTGATCCCAAAGGGGAGAGTCATCGCCCGTGGGAGACAGTTACGCCTCTGGCGGCCGGGCTCGGATATCAGCAAGGCAGCCCACACTTCAATGTGACTTACGATATTGGTGGCGGGGAACCGCAATTGGCGAAAAGTATGCTTGGCCTCAGCGGAGTCGTGCTCATTTGTTGGGAGCACGACAACATTATGCCCCACCTAATGCAAGCCATCGACCAAGAGGTTGCCATTACCAATTATGCGTCGATCCCGAATCCGTGGCCGGACGTTTTCTATCTGGTGTGGGTGCTCGATCTAGCTGGCAAGAGCTATGTCTGGACTTCGGTTAAGCAGAACCTGATGGCCGGGGACGTATAGCTCCTCCTCCAGACTTCACCAATCACTTGAATCAATAACCTTGAACTCGCGTGGCGAATGCGCAGCGATCACAAAGCGAACACTACCTGAAATGCCAAGTTGACTGTTGCTTCCACTCAGCACTGCTCTTTCCCAGAAAGGCGTTTCTTGGGATCTCCGATGAAACTTCCTGCAAGAGGACTTCTGGATGACCTCGCGGAGCCGGAGACTTTCGCCCCCAATATCGGGAATCATCAATCCCACCAGAAGAAACAGCGTCCACCCTCTGACAGCTCCTTCGCGAACGTGGCGACCGCTTGCGGATCGTTGGCGGAAACCTGCATGTCGGGGCAGAATTCGGCAATGCGGGCGGCGAGTTTTTGGCTATCTTGGATCGGCTGGGCAAAACCCAGATCCATGAAATCGAACCCCACGCCGATCACGGTTAGTGGGTGCTCGCGACGGGTTTCGGCACACCAGCTCACAACATCGCGCGTGTCGCGGCCGTAATTGGCGGCATTGGTGCCGCAGGCGGCGATCGCGGCCAGCGGTTCGTTCAGCGGAAACAGCAGCAGTCGCTGCAACGACGTCTCCGGCAGCCCGGTGTAGACAAGCGTGTAGCCCTTGACTGCGACCTCGGCCTGCAGCCGTTGCAGCAATTGCAGCGGCACTTTCCGTCCGGCGCCCGCGGGCGCGGACTGCTGGTAATGCGCGGCCAGCGCCTTCTCCAGCAGTGAAGAGTAGTGGATGACGCCCTTACGCCGTTTCCACGGAAGCGGCTTGGCGCCCACGATCGCGCCGATACGTGCCGCCTCCGCCTTGAATTTCTCGTCGGCCCGAACGGCACATTGTTTCAGCGCATCACGGACGACCTCATAGAAGAATTCGTCGCGCTCTTCTGGGCCGCCTCCGTAGGTGTGGAGGAGATAGTAGACATCACGGGATGCGAAATGTTTGGCGAATGCAAGTACGCTGCATGGATTTTTCAGATCTTCCGCAGCCCTGGTCTCGCGACTGACTCGTGGTCCAAATGCCTTCAGAAGCTCTGCCGACTTTTGACGTTTCCGCGTCGCCTTTTCGATCACCTCCGCCGGCACCGGGGCGTGCACGTCGGCGCCATTGTCGAGCAAGAGTTTCAATATGTCTGTGGGCTTCTGGGAGCCGAACGCCAGCAACAAGGCAGGACCCGATTTTCGCGTTTGGTTGGGGCTAAGACCATGTTCGATCAAACAACGAATGACCTCCGCATTGGGCTTGGCCAAGGCACAGGTCCAGAGATCGCCACCGTCATCGCGTATGGCATGCACATTGGCGCCCGCCGCGCACAGCATGCTAACCACCTCCACGTGCCCCGCCGCGACGGCGAACATCAGCGGTCTCTGGCCATGCTCGTCGCTTTGTTCCACATCAGCGCCGGCCTCCAGCAATGCCTTCACGCGATAAAGCGTACCGGTGGCCGCCGCCTCACCCAGGGTCAACGCTCCGGCAGCGTCCCGCTTCTCGTAGGCCGACTCGAGATACGCGACCACCCGTTTGAACTTGCCCTCCTTGGCATAGGTCAGAGCGGTCCTGCCCTTCTTGTCTTTGGCGCCCAGGTCGGCGCCCGCCTGCACCAGCAACTTGACCGCCTCGAGGCTGGATGTGCTGGCGGCTATCATGAGCGGGGTAATGTGAGCGGCGTAATCCTCGGAATGCTCCACCGCATAATCCGTCAACGGCATCGATGCCAAGGCCGCGTTGACCGCCTTGGCGAGGGAAAGCGACTGCGCGTCGGCATCGGTATCCGGCTGCGCTAACGCAGCTTGCCTTGCCGCCTCCTGAGCGCGGGCGACCCGTCTGCCCAGCGCCAGGCCGCGCTCGTAGGCTCCGTCGTGAAAGGGCCCGTGCAGTTGGGCCCTGGCATCCGGCTTCGCGTTGGGATCAGCCCCGGCTTTCAGCAGCGCCCGCATCGCCCCGGTGCTGCCGCGGACCGCAGCAAAGGTAAGCAGCGGCCATTGGTTCCAACCGTGAGCGGCAAAGGTGAGCAGCGGCAACTCGGGTCCGAGGTCATGCGGGCAATTTATGCGGGTGTTGGCGCTCATCCCCGCGGCGAGCAGCAACTCCACGATTTCGGAATTGTCCTGCCGCACTGCATCGACGAAGCACCTGTGATACTCGACCGCATTGCTGTTTTGCAGTGGCCCCCGCTGACTTGCCGAGCGAACCGCTCTAGGGTCGCCGGCGTTGACGGCATCCGACAGCGAAAAGCGCTCCACCGAAAGCAGCAGTTTGACGATCTCTGCGTCATCCTGCTCAACCGCATGGGCCAGCGCCTTGCGATAATCGTCGGCATCGCTTTCCGCATGGCGCGCCGGCTGAAGGTTGTGATGGATTGCGGCAAAATTGCGGGCCACGACGGCGTCGAACAGGCAAAATCGCTCAGTCGGCTGGGTCAGGCTGTGCTCCAGCAGCAAAGCTGCTATCTTGATCTGCCCGTCGGTGAACATTCGCCCGCTCACCGATTTTTCCTTGCTCTTGGAGGCGCGTAATCCGAATACAAGCGCCTCAGCAAGCAACGTCTCGCCCCGCTGGCCTCTGGCGAAGATGTCTGCTCCCTGCTGCAACGCAATTGTTGCCCACTCCGGGTTGTAATTCAGTATGGCGGTAGCCAGCGCGTGCGTCGGGCTCGTGGAAGGCGGCGGTGGAAAGGACACGGCAGATCTCCCGGAACGACGTTAGGGCTAAGCGCCCCCTGTCCATGGCATGGCGCTGCAACGACGGACACCCGGCGTTTCGCCCGATTTTGGCGAAGGATGACGGGAAGCCGGTCGCCCGAATCCACAATATGGGCGCTTTGCCCGTGGCAGTCAATGTGTTTTGAAGTGGTCTTTCCCCGGCCGGGTAGTCTGAAGGACACGTCAACGAAAATAGGCGGGGATGCCGCCAAGTCGAGATTCTTGATTCTGCGGGCGCCCAGGATGACCTACCCGGCAAACTCTGTGCCAGGAAAATATTGGAGAGGTGACTTGTTAGCCGATCCCGAGATCATCCTTACGCAAAACAGAATACATGCCAAGGGCCAACGTCAGAAAAAAGTGTGGAATAATAACTTCCTTCACGGACGGAAAGGACATCCCATGAACAGGCGAACTTCCGCCGCAATCACGATCTTTGTGCTGGCCCTGAGCTCGTTCAACGGCATGGCGGCCGACGACGTTTCGGACCCGGTCCCGCCCGCTCGCCTGGCGCTCTTTAATCAAATCGGCATTGGTGCGAACTACGGAGCGCACTACCCTTGCTACGGGAGCAGCGGAATCATTCAGTGTACCGGCATGTCATCGGATATTCAGGATGCGAAGAACGGCTATATGGAATCCAGCGTTCCTCTCGATATGGCACAGCTGCGTTCGGCAGGCTTTCTGTCGGTTCGCGCCTATGGAGATCCGGCCAAAGTCTGGATTGCCATCATCAATCGCGTCAATCAACTGAACCTGGCCAATCCCAGCGGGCCGCAGCAGACCGTGGTGTATCAGGTCGATCTATGCCAGACCGATCCGTCCCAGGGCCAGGCCTGCACCAACGTGTCGGGCATGACGTTCCAGCAGGTCCTGGCTTTCTCCATGATTCAACTGCGGCAGGTCATCCAGCAGGTTAAGCCCGCGGTTTTCCAGAAGGTTGTGAAGCTGGTGATTGTGGGCAACGAAGTCCTGGTACTGGGAAATGACAACAACATCAGCGACCTTATCGGTGCCATCAACACCACCAGCGCTGAACTCATAAAAGACGGTGTCCTGGTCAGCAATGGAAGCAACAGCGGCGTCTATCTCAGCTCGGCGACCGTGATCGGCCAGATGATCGCGACTCAAGGACAGATGCTGGCCGCATCCTACCCGCCGGGCTCTCCGGTGATCGAAAATGTTTACCCGCCGCAGTTTTCGTGTGTCAAGCCTCCGCCGCAGGGGCAGCAGCCGCCTCAGTGTGCCACGAATTCGTGCAACGTGATTCCTCCCACTGATGCTGTCGGCTTTCTGCGGGCCGAGGTGAATTGCATGCAGTCCACGTACGCCTGTCCGGGACCGATGTGCCGTCCGGCAATGATCGGCGAGACCGGATGGTGGACGGCCGGCAAGGACACGGGCTATCAGGCTAACTGGCGCGTAGGGACACTCGCCGACGCCGTGGCGTATTACAAGGGCCTTTATGCTTATCTGAAGGCGAGCTCCGTTCCGGCCCTGATTTTCGAGGCTTACGATCAGCCCATCAAGGGACCGACCAACGGAACGCTTAGCACTCCGGAAGCGGAGCAGAATTACGGGGTAATCTCCTACAACAATCAGGCGAAAAACACCGTCCTGCTTCCCAATCCAATGAACTACAAGAACCCTCCTAATACCGGCAACGCAGCGGTGTTTACTTTCGTAGTGACGCCCCCACCCAACCCGCTGCCGGCGATGACATTCGGGGTGCAGCAGCCGGGGGAAACGCAGCCGACGAAGGTCACGATCCAGCCATTCACCCAGATCACGAACATCAACGGAGGCACTCAGATTGTGTGGCCTACGTTCAATCTGTATGCGCCTCCTACGAACGGTGGCAACGGTTCCAAGATGGCTTTGTATCCTACCGGTAACACCTGTCCCAGCAGTTGCTCAAACTCGGTGAAGTCGGTGTATACGCTTCCGCAGGTCCTTTCTTGCTTCACTGCGCTGCCATTCAGCGGCGGCATCTGGACGGCACCGGGCCAGGGCTGTACCTGCACGAACTACGCCTACGTGAACTGGGGAAATGGAAACTCATGCACCAACGGCCCGCAGTACGGGCAAAATGTGTTTCTACCTGATGTCTTCTACAACGGCAGCGCTCCTTGAGGTGCCGCGTGCCCCGGGAAGTGCCGACTCTAAGCTGAGCTACCTGTCCAGCCGCCAAGAAAAGCGTCCACGGCCTTGCTCCTCGTGTGTCCCGGGATTGAACAGTCGCCAACTCGCGCCCAATAGCGCCCTGGATATCTATCACCTTAGGCTTGCTTCAGAAAAATCTCTTTTCGTCCCTGGGAAAAGGCCGCCGTGAATGGCAAGTCGCAGCGACACACGGCACCGGTCAGGCAAACACCGTTCTACCGTTCACCTCTTCTGCGGCTTCGCAGGCGGAGCCAGCGCGATGGCGGCCTCGGCCGTGAGCATCAGGAACGTGAAGGTCTCCTGCAAGTACAGGCCGACAGTTTTGTCGGTGTGCTTCAAATAGCCGATGGAGACGTCTTGGCCGATGTGCAGGTCGAAATCGCCGCCGCGGGTGCTAACCACAAAGGCACCGTGAATAGCCGGCGCCCAGATAATTTTGTCGTCGACGAGCCGCTTGACATGTTCAAGTACGGGGTATCCGTGATCGCTGGTCTCAGCCAGCGATGTATAAACATCGGCATCGAGAAGCACTGAGTAGGGACCGTTCACGCCGACCAGGCGCAAGCGGCTCAGGCCTTGGGCGATCGCTTCCGGGTACTCCCGCACATCGCTCGGTAGCGTCATCGCGGGATTGCTGGTTCCTTGCCGGATACCCACGATTCCGGCAGCGGCATAGCCCTCGAATATGGCGCCGTCCTCGGCATAGGCAAGCTTGCGCGCAGCATCCTTCGCCGGTTGCCAATCTGAGTCTTTCGCGCCGCGATCAACGTCATCGATGGCCTGGCGCTCCAGCTCGAACGGAACGCGCAGCTCGACAAGCGCCTTTATTTCGCGCTGTCTGGCGACGACACCCTCGTTCGGGGCCGAGATTGTCTTGAGATGCCCGGTGCCGACGGCAGAGAGGTTTGTACCCGTCGGCCCGTGCATGTCCACGACACGCCTTCCCGCCAGGTGGCGCTTGAGCGTGCGTGATGTTTCGGCTTCGATCTGTGCCCACGCGGCATCGGCAATAGGGGCAAGCTCTCGATGCAGGTTATTCATGGGGGATGTCTCCTTTGAGGGAACCAATACCCAGCGAACCATCAGGTTCCCGTGTGGGTCGGGAGGCTTCACCGGCTGGCTCGGCGGAAGCCCGCGCAGCCTCAGGCTGACCGTCGGCAACGCTTTCCAGAAATGTTACGGTGGGCGCGAAAAACAAGTTCCCTGTGACGGCCCGACTGAAGTCGAGCAGCCGGTCGTAATTGCCGGGCGGCCGGCCTATGAACATGTTCTCCAGCATCTTCTCAATCGTGCTGGGTGAGCGGCTGTAGCCGATGAAATAGGTGCCAAACTCCGCCTGCGCGACGCTCCCGAAAGGCATGTTGTCACGCAGGATCTTGATTTCCTTCCCATCCTCGGCGATGGTCGTGAGTGCGTTGTGCGCCGAGGTCGGTTTGATGGAATCGTCCAACTCGATGTCCGACAACTTCTCGCGTCCGATGATGCCTTCCTGCGTCTCGGTGGACAAGGCGTTCCAACCTTCAAGATCGTGAAGATACTTCTGCACAATGACGTAGCTACCGCCCGCAAACTGGCGATCCTCCTCACCCACAAGCACCGCGTCGATCGCCGCTTGGCCGGTCGGATTCTCGGTTCCGTCGACAAAACCCATGAGATCGCGGTCGTCGAAGTACCGGAACCCATGCACCTCGTCTGCCGGCGAAACGGCATCGCCAATCCGTGCCATGATTTGCGTCGCCAGCTCGAAGCATAAATCCATGCGCTTCGCGCGGATGTGAAACAGCAAGTCGCCAGGCGTGGAGAAGGCATGTCGCTTCCCTGCTCGAAACTCACGGAAGGGATGTAGCTCGGCTGGCCGCGGCAGGCCAAAAAGCCGATCCCATGCTTCGGACCCAATCCCCAGGACGCACGAGAGTCCGCCTTCGAGATCGCGGAATCCAACCGCACGCAACAACGCAGCGAGGTCTCCACAGAATGATCGAACGGAGGCGCAATTGTCGAGACCGGGCTTTACCGTGACTACAAGGAAGATTGCGGTGCGAGCAAGTGGTGCAGCTACCGGTTGCGCGATGCCCCGCGCGGCGCCTGCCATTACAGAGGCCGTAATTGGATCGGACGCCATTGGTTGCCATTATCCCGGAGCTGGAGAGAATCTCGCCTTCGAAATATAGTCCTGGCTCGGCGCAAACAGTCGGACGGACGGAAAGCTTACCATCGCCGATTGACGGATGTCCAATGCCGTCCGCCCAAGGTGCTTTGGTCCGTTTGATTTCCACCGCTAACTGGAGGACGGCATCGGCAGGCGCCCTCAAAGCTCAGAGGATGCCCTGTCCGAAGTCTTCCGCGTAGACCCGCATTCCTTCGTGTCGAGCAAATTTCATCGCCGGGACGAGATCAGGGTCTAGGTCACCAAAACCAGACCGTCGGCAACCTTTGCGAAAAGAGATTACCTCAATGTCGAGTCCGATGCGCAATATCCACCGTCTTCGACGCAACTCGGGCACAAGATCATTTGCGGTTATGGCGTGGAGTAGCCAGAAGAACCCTCGGGCCCGCTATTTGCTCAGTTTGCTGAAAGCCCAGAACAACGATGCCGCCAAGCCAATCGAAACCGGCAGGGTAAGCACCCAAGCCATCAGCAGATTGCGCATCGTACCCCATTGCAAGCCGGAGTGGTTGGCGGCCATCGTGCCCGCAACTCCGGACGACAAAACGTGGGTGGTGCTCACCGGCAATCCGTAAAAATCCGCAGCGCCGATGGTTACCATAGCCGTGATTTCCGCTGCGGCTCCTTGACCGTAGGTAAGGTGATCTTTCCCGATCTTTTCGCCCACCGTTATCACGATGCGCTTCCAACCCACCATGGTTCCCATGCCCAGAGCCAAGGCAACCGCAACTTTCACCCAGGTGGGAATGAACTTGGTGGCATTGTCCGTGTACTTCTTGTAGTTAGTTAGGACCGTCCAGTCCTGCGCGGTGAATTGAGGTTTGCCCGACTTTTTCATTATGCGTAGGGCCTCGCTCACCAGGTACATGTCATTGCGGAAGTTGCGGACCTGATCGCTGGGTATGTTCGCAAGTTCGTGGTAGAGCACTACCTCGTTGGAAATGTCGTTTATCAGTTCACGCATCCCCAACATGGTGTTGGGCGTGAAATTCTTTGTCCGCACGTAGTCAGAAACTTCGTCGCGTGGGTCGGCCACCACCGCGTCGGGCGAGACGTAGGGATCGAGGACGCGTGAGGCCTGCTGGGAGACAGCTACAAAATCCACCGACTGTTGCGCGGTGAACGCGTGATTCAGGGCATAGGCCGTGGGAACGGTGCCAATCAGGATCAGCATGATGAGCCCCATGCCCTTCTGGCCGTCGTTGGAACCGTGCGCAAAACTCACGCCCGTGCAAGTCAGGACAAGCAGACCGCGGATCCAGAAGGGCGGCGGCTCCGTCCCTTTAGGCGCTTCGTACAAGCGTTTGTCTTTAATGAACACTTTCGACAGAGTCAGCAAGCTTGCAGCCAGGGCGAAACCGACGATAGGCGACAACAGCAGGGATTTGCCTACGTTCGCGGCTTGTGCCCAATCCACGCCGCTGGTCGCCGTGCGTGCCTGCATCAACTGGTTGGCAATGCCGACGCCGATGATGGAGCCGATCAGCGTGTGTGAACTTGACGACGGCAGGCCAAACCACCAGGTGCCCAGGTTCCAGATTATGGCCGCCGTCAACAGCGCGAACACCATCGCAAAGCCCGCGCCTTTGCCGACCTGCAGGATAAGTTCCACCGGCAGTAGGGAGATGATGCCGAACGCGACCGCACCCGTCGATAACATGACGCCGCAAAAGTTCCAGAATCCCGACCAGGCAACCGCGATGTGCGGATCCATCGAATGGGTATAAATGACGGTCGCCACCGCGTTGGCGGTATCGTGAAAGCCGTTGACAAACTCGAATCCCAGCGCCACCAGCAAAGCGATCCCGAGAAGTACGTACGGGAAGAACGAGGAGCTGTGCACCGTGCGCAGGTCGGAAATCAAATGCCCCGCGGCATAGACCACCCCGACCACGATCACCACTCCGAAGATCGCCATCCCCATTTTTCCGGGAGACTTAGCTAGCTTTGCATGGACCCCGTGGGTAGCTGGAACCGATGACGGCGGTGATAAAGGAGCAGACGCTGTCGCCATGCTATATCCCCTTCTTTCCACTGGTTTTAGGAATGTAAGTGCCTCGAAAAGATACTATGGGCGGGCACCGCACAAGATGAACGGCATTTGAATTTCAGATGAATACATGATGAATGTCGCTGTCGATCGAAATCGCATCAAACCGGGATAGTCTTTTGTGAGAACAACAAGCAGAGTATGCAACTTGCCTGATCGCAAATTGCGAGGAAGTATCCACATCTCTCTACCTGCCAATCGCTACCTGGCCGGGCTTAGAAACCGTAGTCAATCTTCCTGAGTTCGTCTTTATAGAGATCCCGAGCGGCAGCCGCTTTCTTTTGCGCATCCCGGACCGTAAAGTCGGCTGCGTCCCAATGTTCCATCGCTACCATCGAATGGTCAGGGGTCGCCAGAGCTTCTTCAGCTCGAATAGCAGCCACCCACTGTTCGGTGGCAGATTTGTAGTTAGCGCGCGTCTCGTCCAGCTTTGAAGTGTCCATTGATGTTGTGGATGCTAGAGCAGCACCGAAGGAGCGGTCAACAGCGAATCGATTCTTTCCTTAAGATTTCACGAGGTATTAACAAAGAATGTCTGGTGTCGTTGGAATTTGCCTCGTCTGCGCAGGAAAGAGTGGCAGGCCTATTTGCCCGGAACGTATTGCTAGTCGGCACCATAGGAAATGGCGAGCATTGCGCTCGCCATTCCTTGAAGTAACCTTGGACGGTGCTTCCGTCTAACGCGGGACGCCCCTAGTCTTCATCCTTCTTCAGTTGTTGCGCCAGGTAATTGGCAATACCCATCTCGCCAATCGCGTGCAGTTGGGCCTCCAGCCAGTCGATGTGGTGCTCTTCGTCCATCAGAATCTTCTCGGCCAGTTCGCGCGAGGCATTGTCACCCTGAGCTACGCAGAGTTTGATGCCGTCATTGAGGCGCTTTACGGCGTCGTACTCCACCTGAAGGTCGTTCTTGAATTGCTCCTCCACGGTGGCGCCAATGTTGATCTTGAAGTAGTCGGTCATATTGGGAGTGCCATCCAGATACAGGATGCGCTCGATGCACTTCTCGGCGTGCACCATCTCCTCAATCGACTCTTTCTTGATGAGTTTTCCCAGGCGTTCATAGCCCCAGTTTTCGCACATTTCCGCATGCAGAAAGTACTGATTGACCGCCGTCAACTCCGCCTTTAACACCTGATTGAGAAATGTAATAACTTTAGGATCGCCTTTCATTTCGCCTCGCAAACTTCAAAGATAACAACACTGATCGAGTACTGCCTCTTCGGAAGACCTGGCTTTCTGGGAGTGGATTGCTCCGCCGCAATCCTCACTGAAACGAGGCCACGGCCGTAGGTTCGTCGTCTTCCACTTCGAATATCGTGTACAGCTTGGTGATCTGGAGCAGGCTGTGAACATTCTTGCTGAGGTTCATCAGCTTGAGGTGCCCACCACGATTGCGCACCGATGTATAGCAGCTCATCAGCTCGCCCACCCCTGCGCTATCAATGTGCCGGACGTCGCGCAGGTTCAGCAGGATGCTCTTATAGCCCTGCTCGGCCAACTCATTCACAACCTGGCGCAGCACATTGGTCCCTTCGCCCAGACGCAGCTCACCAATGGTGTCGACGATGACAACATTACCGACTAGCCGCGTACTGGTCTTGATGGCCACGAATGTCCGTCCTATTACGGTTGCGATTGCCCCGGACCTGACCGCTGTCTGGGACTTAGCCCAGCTAACCTATCCTACACGTGCGCGAATCGATGAGAAACAAAAAGCGGCGGAGGGCCGGTCTTGACCTCGCCGGGGCGCGGGCCTATTGGAACTTGAATATCATCACCAGCAGAAAGACGGCCTCGGCCGCGGCCAGCGAAATCCATATTTTGCGGCGGAAGCGCGTCCGCCCGATGTCGCGCACCAATTGCGTACGCGCTATCAGCAGAGCCGGATCGGCTGCAGCAACCTCAGGAAGATCAACCGGCGCAGCTTCCCCGAAGTTGACGCTCGCAGGCCGGGCTTTCGGCAAATCGGCTCGAAACACTTTTGGCCCGGCAATCAAACTGGACCAATCGAGGATCAGCATGCTCGAGTCAGCGCCAAATGCCGCCACAGGATTGGAAGTCAACTCCAGCGGGGGAAGCCGGTCGGGCGCAATGCGGTCGCGCAGGTTTTGCAGAAGAGAATTCCACCAGCCGTGACTTAGTTCGTCGCCCAGCAACTCGCCAACATCGACGGGATGCGATTCCAATTCCAGCGGCGGCAGGGTTTCTGGCGAAATCACGTCAGCCAGGTTGCCAAAGACGGTGCGATACCACGGCAACTCCAGCAGTTCGCCGGGCAAGAGGCCAAGGTCAACCGGCTTTGATGTCAGGATCAGCGGGGGAAGGCGCTCAGGCGCGAAGCGATCGGCAAAGTTAATCAGCAACGACCGCCAGAGCGAACGGTTTAACCCTTCGGGCGGCGAAAAATCGAGATCGAACACCCAGTCCTCACCTTAATGCAGCGTTTGCTGCCGTCCGTCGCCGACCGCCGTCGTTGGGCGGAAGCGAAATCAGCATTTGACGCGCTCGCCAGCGCTGGGGCGTTCGCTAACGCCCTTAGCACTACTAATAGCTTCTCACAACTCAGGATGATTGCGCCATTGCCGTTAGCGTCCAATCCAAGTGCACTATCTGATTCATGCGATTTGTGCGGTTTTCGTTACTCCCAGACGACGGCTTCACGCTTCTGCTGGCTTCTCTCGCGTGATATTCTTGAGCCTGAATAAGTGGGCTTACGCCGGGAGTAGCCGGCGCGAAGAAGAGCGGTTCCCATCAATTTTTTCCCCAGAGCGGCCACTCGCTCTGAAAACGATAAGGCGGCCATCAGTGACGCAGCGCGAAAAATTCGAGACCAAGAAACTCCCCATGATGCCGATCCGTGACGTCGTCATCTTTCCGTACATGATGACGCCGTTCGTAGTGGGCCGGGAGTCCAGCGTGCGTGCCTTGGAAGAGGCCCTGGCCGGCGATAAGAAGATATTTCTGGCGACCCAACATGACGCTTCCATCGACGAGCCCAAACCCAACGAGATCTACCAGGTCGGCACCATCGTCAATATTGTGCAGAGCCTGAAGCTTCCCGACGGCAATATCAAAGTGCTGGTGGAAGGCCTGGAGCGCGGCAAGATCCTGCAAGTGGTCGACACCGACGGCTATTTCGAGGCTACCGTGCGCACCGCCAAGTATTCTGCGGAGCCCGGGCCGCAGGTCGAAACCGCCATGCAGCGCGTGACGGGGCTGTTCGAACAGTACGTGAAGCTGTGCCAGTCGCTGAACTACGAGACCATGATCGCCGCCGTCCGCAACGACGATCCGGCGAAGCTCACCGACACCATCGCCGCCAACTTGCAACTCTCGATCGAGGAGAAGCAGGAGCTGCTGGAAATCTTCGATCCGGCGGAGCGACTGAACCGCATCGGCGACGTGCTCGATGTCGAAATCGAAAAGCTGAATATGGACCGCACTATCCAGTCGCGCGTAAAACGCCAGATGGAGCGCGCCCAGAAAGAGTATTACCTCAACGAGAAGATCAAGGCCATCCAAAAGGAATTGGGCCGCGGCGAGAAGAGCGAGTTCGACGACCTGAAGAAGAAGGTGGATGCCGCCGGTATGCCGCGCGAAGTCCACGAGAAAGCGCTTCAGGAACTGAAGAAGCTGGAAGCCATGCCGCCCATGTCGGCGGAATCGACGGTGTCCCGCAATTATCTGGACTGGCTGCTGGCCGTGCCGTGGAAGAAGCGCTCCAAAGAAATTCGGAATATCGACATCGCCGAGAAGACGCTCAACGAGGATCACTACGGGCTGGAGAAAATCAAGGAACGCATTCTGGAGTTTCTCGCCGTGCGGCAACTGGTGAAGAATCCCAAAGGCTCCATTCTCTGCTTCGTGGGACCTCCGGGCGTAGGCAAGACTTCTCTGGGCATGAGTATCGCCAAGGCGACGGGACGCAAGTTCGTTCGCATGTCGCTGGGCGGCGTGCGCGACGAAGCTGAAGTCCGTGGCCATCGCCGCACCTACATCGGCGCCCTGCCCGGCCAGATCATCCAGATGATGAAAAAGGCCGGCACCAAGAACCCGGTCTTCATGCTCGATGAAGTCGACAAGATGTCGATGGACTTCCGTGGCGATCCTTCGGCGGCGTTGCTGGAAGTGCTGGATCCCGAGCAGAACTTCATGTTCGTCGATCATTATCTCGACGTGGAATACGATCTGTCGCAGGTCTTCTTCATTGCCACGGCAAACGTGATGCACACCATTCCGGCGGCCTTGCAGGACCGCATGGAAGTTCTCCGCCTGCACGGCTACACCGAGCCGGAAAAAGTGGAGATTGCCAAGCAGTACCTGGTCCGCAAGCAACGCCAGCAGACCGGCCTGACGGAAGAGAACATCGTCTTCACCGACGAAGCGCTGACGACCATCATTCGGAACTACACGCGCGAGGCGGGCGTCCGCAACCTGGAGCGCGAGATCGGCAACATCTGCCGCAAGGTTGCGCGCAAGGTCGTCAAGGAAGGCAATAAGTATGCTGTCTCGCTCACGGCCGCGAATGTTAACGACTACCTGGGCGTGATGAAGTTCCGCGACAGCGAAGCTCACGAGCGCAGCGAAGTCGGCCTGGTTACGGGCCTGGCGTGGACGGAGGTTGGCGGCTCGATTCTCACCACCGAAGTTGCAACCGTTGACGGCAAGGGCAAGCTTACGCTCACCGGCAAACTGGGCGACGTGATGCAGGAATCGGCGCAAGCGGCCATGTCCTATGTGCGCTCGCGCGCGCATCGGCTCGGACTGGCGCGCGATTTCTACCGCAATCTCGACATCCACGTGCACGTACCTGAGGGCGCCATCCCCAAGGATGGGCCGTCCGCCGGCATTACCATGGCGACGGCAATCGCCAGCGCGCTCAGCCACATTCCCGTACGCCGCGACATCGCCATGACCGGCGAGATCACGCTGCGCGGCAAGGTGCTGCCCATCGGCGGATTGAAAGAGAAGTTGCTGGCTGCGCACCGTGCGGGCATCCTCGAGGTCATCCTTCCTGCTGATAATCAGAAAGACCTGCCGGATGTCCCTGAAAACCTGCGCAACGTGATGCAGTTGCGCTTCGTCAATACCATGGATGAAGTGTTGGCCTACGCTCTGGAACGTCCGCTGCCCGAGGTGGCGGATGAGGAGACGCCGAACATTCCGGCGTTGCCTCCCACTCCGGAGCAAGTCCCGACAGCGCATCAGTAGGCCTGGGTGGTTTCACTTGCACTTTCCGCTTGCTCCGGCGATAGTAAGGCATGAAGGTCCTCACGCGCTTCGTAACGTCGGCAGCCGACCCCGGACAATTCCCTCCGCCGAGCGCGCCTGAGATCGCCTTCGTAGGCCGCTCCAACGTGGGCAAGTCGAGTCTCATTAATTCACTGGTCGCCGGCAAAGTCGCAAAGACCAGCAACACGCCCGGCCGTACCCAGACCATCAACTTCTTTCAGGTACGCCGCCCCGGCAAGCCTGAACCCGACTTCATCTTCGCCGACCTGCCCGGCTACGGCTACGCCCGCGTACCCAAGGAAGTCACCGCCCAATGGGCCAAGTTCATCAACCCCTATTTGGAGTCGCGCGAGTCCCTGGTGCTGTGCGTAGCGCTCGTCGACGTAACCATCCCCCCGCAGGAGCTCGATCTTCAACTGCTCGACTGGTTGCGGCACGTCGACCGCAAGTTCCTGCTGGTCGCCACCAAGGCCGACCGCATCTCCGCCAACCAGTTGCGCACCTCGCTGAAGAAGTTAAGTGAAAAACTGGACGTGCCGCCCGATCACGTAATTCCTTTTTCCGCTAAAGCCCGCACGGGACATAACGAACTCTGGAAGGCCATCAAGACTGCGGCGGGTGTGGAAGACCCTGGCCAGCACGACATTGCGAACGCCGGCTAGTACAAGCCCCTGCAAACTGCCTCAACAGGACGTTTTGGCGAAGAGCGAAATGCGAACGGCGGCTCTCACAGCGTATGCAGGTACACCATCAGATCGTCAAACTGCTGCTGGGTAAGCTTATTCTGAAAGGCCGGCATCTTTGCCCGCCCCAGCACGATGATATCGGTGACGCGCTCGTCATTGGCGGGCATTCCGTTTTGCAGGAACGGCTTCTTGAACACTGCACTCAGACTGGGGCCGCGCAGGTTGCGTTTACTGTAGGCGTAATGACAATCGCCGCAGCGCGCGTCATACACCCTTCTGCCGCTGGCCTGTTGCGGAGCTAGGCCCAGCTCCGCATCGGTCTTGCGGGGTTCGGCGTCGCACCCGCTGAGAATCGCGATCGCAACCAACGAGACTGTAATTAAGAGGGCAAACCGTGCCGGTTTCGGATTTAACATTCGATCCAGAGTTCTGGGACGTGGTTGGTGGAGTCGAGTGGTGCGCCTCCATCGGAGTTAGAATACACCTCGCGTGACAGTTGCCATCAAACGCGTCTACGAAGCGCCTTCTCCGCAGGATGGCGCGCGGGTGCTGGTGGACCGGCTTTGGCCTCGGGGATTGACCAAGGAAGCCGCCGCTTTGGATGAGTGGCTGAAAGATGTAGCGCCCTCGAACGAGCTGCGCAAGTGGTTCCACTCGCACCCACCGCAGTGGAGCAAGTTTCGCGAGAAATATCTGAAGGAACTTGCCGCCGAGACGGCAAACCAGGCACTGCAACAACTCTACGAAATTGCAAAGCGGCATCGCCGCCTGACGCTGCTTTACGCATCGAAAGACGAAGTACACAACAACGCTGCCGTGCTCAAGCAATTGCTCGACGGCGACCGCAAACCGCCCACCGGAACCGGTCCGCTTCGCGCGGCATTGGCAAGGCGCGTCCGGGCATCGCGACCCAGGTAGGCGTGGCAATTTGCGTCCCCGGCTCACTCCCGTTAGTCTCTTACTTCGGGCAGCTTGAATGGTTCCGGCCTAATGAGCGGCTGCATGGCACGCCCGGACGGTCCTTCGGGGTTGCCACCAATGTGCTGCTCGGGCACCACGCCGCCTGACCTGAAAAGAAGGGATTGAACAAGTTGGTTTTTGGGTTCATATTGGTGCGAAGCAGAATTGCGATGCTGTTTCACCGCCGGGCCACGGAGTGAACGTTGTCTCCTGAGTTAGAGCATATCCGCTGCGAGGTGGAGGGGCTGACGCTGGGCTGGTCTGAGTCCGACTGGCACCGCGCACTGCCCGGCAAGTGGACATCCGCCCAGATTCTGGAGCATCTCCGCCTGACCTTCATCGCAACCAGCAAAGGCATTCTGGGCGTGATGGAAATCGGGCGGCCGCTGGGCAGCAAGCCGACGCTGCCGGACCGACTGCGAACCTTCTGGGTGGCGAAGTTGGGTCTGATGCCGTCAGGACGTACCGCTCCCAAGCAAACCGTGCCGGGAGACGGCTTCGAAGACAATACATTGCGGCGATTCTACGATGGGCTGGTCGCCATGGATGCTACCCTCGCCGATGCGGAGCGGAGGTTTGGCGTTAGTGTCAAACTGCTGGATCATCCTGTCCTGGGACCGCTCAGCGCCAAAGAATGGCGCGAGTTCCATCGCACCCATGCCCGCCATCACTTGAAACAAATGGCAAAGCGGACCCGCCTGGGGACTCCTCGTCCACGGGACCGGGAGTATTCGCATTAGATCCTTCGCAGGTACCAACTCCAGACAGCTTCACCGAGGAATATAGCTCCCAGGGAGCAGACGCCAAGAAACACCCCAAACGGGATTTGGCGACTGAAGAACGGTTCCACTTCTTCCTCTAGCCCGGTCTCAGGCTTCGTTCTCGATACAAACATTTCTCGCACTAACAGAATGCATACATAAACCACCGCTAGCAACGGAGAGCAGACAATAACCAACAGGATGAGCTTCAGTCCCAGGAACGCCCCTGACATGCCCATCAGGGTAATATCGCCGAATCCCAGACCATCCTTCTTGCGGACGAGATAGTAGAAGGCCCACGCCAGATAAAAGAAGCCCGCACCCACCAGGCCTCCGAGCACGGAATCGAGCAGCGAAAGCCCGTGGACGCTCTGGACATGCTTATCGAACAAGCGCAGGAGCAAGGCTGTAGCCGAGTAGTCGGTGGGGACGATCGCCGAGAAGACCAGGCCGAGGACGATGCCTGAATAAGTAAATTCCCGTGGCAGAAGGCCAGTCTCGGCGTCCATGAAGATGAGTCCGATCAGCAGGAAGCCGAAGACGCAGAACTTCAGCGTCAGCAACGTCCAACCGAACGACAAGTAACAGGACGTGAACAGCAGAGCGGTGAAGAGTTCAACTGCCAGATGGCGCACCGGGATGCGGACCGCACAATGGCGACAGCGGCCGCGCAATGCGAGCCAACTAACCAGAGGAACGTTATCGTACCAGCGAATGGGAGCGTCGCAGTCCTCACAGTGGGAGGGCGGAGTAACGATCGACAGGTCGCGCGGAATGCGACTGATACAGACATTCAGGAAGCTGCCGAATGCCAATCCGGCGAGGAACAACACGGCCTCAAGCAGTCGATCCAAAGCGTTCAGGGCAAGTCCTTGTCGAACAGTGTTGAAAAATGCAACAGAGCGCCTAGTGAGCATAGCGCAGGCGAGCCGCGGCAGAGTCGCTCTCCTCCCCGAAATCCAATTGGAGAAGAGACGGCGGCTTGCCGGCAACGAAAGCAAGGGCGAGGCCTGCACGCAAGGGAATTCGACTAAGCTGGCGGCTCGGTCAAACGATTATTGATTGCGAATAAAGCGAGTTCCAGGCGGCTGGCTACACCCACCTTGTCGAAAATGTTCGTCAGGTGGTGCTTCACCGTGTCCTCACTAAGCGAAAACCTGCGCGCAATTTCCTTATTGCTCAGGCCGGCGACAATGGTAGTAAGTATGTCCATTTCGCGCTTGGTGAGGCCATAGTTGCGCGGGGCCTTCTCGCCGGAGGGATTGGTGCGCATGAATTCCACGATGTCGCCTACGGCTTCGCGGCCAATCCAGTACTGGCCCAGCATGACGGTGCGGATGGCTTTCATGAGCAATTGCGTGGCAGCTTCTTTCATGACGACGCCGCGGGCACCCAACTGGAGCGCCTGAACAATCTCAAGCCGTTCCACGGCCGCGGTGAGAACGATAATCCGGGTGGGCAGAGTTTCGCTATCGGCTGAGAGATCGCGCAACGCGTCCATCCCGGGAACGCGCGGCATGGCCAGGTCGAGGAGAAGAATGTCGGGCTTCAATTCCCGCGTCTGGCTGGCCGCTTCGGCGCCGTCGGCAGCCTCGCCTACTACCTCCAATTCGGGTTCAGCTTCCAGCAAACGGCGAAGCCCATCCCGGAAGATCGTATGGTCGTCGGCCATTACAATGCGCACTGACGGCTCCTTCTTATCCACCATATGACTCATGTCCTTTCTGCGGAATAATTATCTCTAACCTGGAACCGTGACCGGGAATCGACTCGATCACCATGTTGCCTCCGATGGCTCGCACCCGTTCTTTGATGATTGCGGGACCGCGCCGCAGACCGTCCAACTCCGTCAAGGTGAAACGTCCCGTAAAAGGGAAACCACACCCGTCATCGTTGATCACCAGTTTCCAAGAACCGTCTTGCGCACTGAAACGAACCAGGGCCGAGTGGGCTCCGCTGTGCTTACGGATATTGACCAGGCCCTCCTGAACAACCCGTACCAGCTCGCGGCAGGTGGAGTCGGGAACCGTGACCTCCTGCAGCTCCGAGATAAAGCGGACAGCAATGCCGGTGTCTCTGGAAAAACGTTCTACGAGTTCGGCCATAAAGTCAAGGAGTTGATGCCGTCCAACGTCGACGGGACGCATGGTCTGCATCAGCTCGCGCAGGTTCAACACCTCATTGCGAAGCAGTTCCTGTATACGACCCAGTTCCACCGACACGGCGCAATCGGCGTTATGCCGGCGCAGAACGTCCACCTGCATCTCGATACTGATGAGGGACTGGATGGTAGTGTCGTGCAGCTCCCGCGCTACCCGGGCCCGCTCGGTCGCCCCTGCCCGCGAACGAAAACCGCGGAAGAGATACACAGAATACAGGGCCGGCGCCACCTGGCGCATAACATTCTGCGCAAACCGCAACTCGTGTTCGCGCTGGCGTCCCAGATGGGCATCGAGCAGGACGAGACGGCCGCCCCAGTCGCGGCCCATCTCGTGACTGACAACCATGAGCGAATTCGCCTCCGGAATGGGCATTTCCAGGCCTTCGGTCTGCTCCACCCTCAGCCGGCGCCCCTCCTCATCCAGCGCAGTCATGGAACAGGCTCCGTTGGAACCGGTGCGTCGCATGAAGAATGTGTGCGGATAGTCCGGCATCAGTTCGAACGCTTTTTCTGCGGGAGCGATTTCGCGGACTCGGATCGGGGAATTTCCCTGGGCCGGAATCTCCCACCTGAAAGTGCGTCCGCTGCTGCGCTGGGCCGCGATCTCGTAAACTCCGCTTCCCTGAAAGACGCGCCCCAACTCTGAAAGGACGTTCTGTAGGACATTGGTGAAGCGGCTGCCAACGCGAGTCAGCGAGAGGAGGTGGTTCATAAACGCGATCTCGGCCCGCAATTGCTTTTCCGTCTCGGCCAAATATCCGAGCAACGAACCTGCCATTAACAGGAAGGCACAGCGCATCAGCATTCGTGAGGGCCCTGCCGGCGCAAACAACAAGTCGCGTAGCGTCGATGGTCCGTATGCCACCATGATGGCCTGAAAAAGTAATAGCGTCGCGCTGATAGCCGCCGTGGCCATGGTCTCCACAAATCCCCAGCGAAACGCCGCTGCAATCAGAGCGAAAAGAAAAAGCAGGAAAAAAGTTGTGTTGGGTAGGTCGGCTAGCAGGCAGAGCAGCGCCGGCCAGCCGACATCGTTTACCTGGGCAGAAAGAACGAAGCTGCGGCTGGGTTCGTCGTCCACTTGCAGCCAGATCAGGAGTCCCAGGCTGGCGACAACATAGCCGAGCAACAGCACCAGTCCCACGCGGTAGTGGGCCGCGATGTCTCCGAGGTGAAGGAGCCAAGCAGCCAGGGACGTTAGTGCTACGGAAAGTCGCGAAACCGCCAAAACCTGCTCGACCCGAGCATCCTCATGCTCATACTCCAGCCCAACGACTCGGAGTCGAGTCAGAAACCTAGGAGCAAACGAAGCGCGCACGAAACAAAGTTCCTTAGATACATCTATTAACGTGCCCTGATTATGACACGAAAGCGCTATATGGCAACCATTTCTTTCCACTTTTGTAACCCTAGGTTTGTAGCAAGATCGGAAGCCCTAAGGGTCGTGGGGTCACGTCCTGCTGTGAGCCTCCGCACTGCGGTGGCGTTTACCAACAAGTAAGTTAGAACTTGAGTTAGACAGAGTTTGGGCGCAATATGGCGTCAACAAGCGCTAATTCTCGGAGGGACTGGCACGAAGTGCCGCCGCGCTTCTTCCGGGAATGCTATGCCGGCAAACGCTGTTTCCCGCCTTCGAGTATCCGCCGGTCCCGGGCAGAAAACAGGCTTTTGCCAGAAGGAGTGCCGACAATGAGTTATAAGCCGCGGTCGAGGATCCTGTGTGTTTTCGTCGTAGTGATATTGGCGGTGTCCAATGGGTTTACACAGAAGGCAGCCGTTACCGGCCCCAAGTACGATATTGCGAATCAAGTCAAGATCAAAGGCATCATCGAAGACATTCGCGAGATTCCCGGCAATTTCGAGGGAACTGCTTTGGTGGTGAAGACGGATACCGGCACTGTTCTGGTGCATCTCGCGCCGGCCTCGTTTTTGAAAGAGATCGATGCTTCCTTCGCCAAAGGCGACCAGGTAGAAGTGGCCGGAGCAAAGGCGCCAAACAGTTCTGAAGAAGAGATTTTGGCGCGCGAGATTACGGTGGGCACCAACACCGTCACTTTGCGGGACGACAAAGGCATTCCGGTGTGGGCGGGCTGGAATCCGGCGAAGACTTCGGGCAAGTAGCGCCCGGCACCCGGCGATTAGCACTCTTGGCGAGGGAGACGGCGCAGCCAGCCTTCGCCTAAGCTGGCTCCCTCATTTTTCAACCCTGAGGAACTCGCCGGTCGAGGCATCAACGGCGATGCGCAATTTAGCTTCCTCCAGGCTGCTGCCATAAATCACGTGCCACACCAACTGGTTCTTTGGCGCTTCCCAATCCAATACGAAGAAGACAGGCTGTTTCGGATCTTTAGCCGTGAGCTTCTGACCGCCGTTCTTCTGGGCGACTTCGTAGGCCTTGTCACTGTCGGTCTTGAGAAAGCCAAAATTGAAGATCCGATCGGAGGTATTGGACGAGCTCCAACTGTCCTCGGCGGAGAAGCTGATGCCCTGCTCCGGCGCATTCGCGCCCACCAAGCCTGACCAGATAAACATCTTCATCATGTTTTTCGCCGGCGAGGCAAAGGAAGCGCGCCATACGCCGGCTTTACCCTCAGCCACGGGAGCATCAGGACTGAACTGCGATTGCAGGCGGAACGGAGCAGCATCGCCAGCCCACTCGCGCGCGGACAGATACATCTTCTGAAACGCGACGCGCCCCGTTTCATATTCAGATTGTTTGGGAACGGACTTGGCGGCCGACTGCGACTCCGGAGGCGTGTTAGACGAGCAGGCGGCCAGTAGAAGAACCGCGATACATGCGACGGTGAGTTTTCTCATGGCCATAGCAATAGCAACTAGCAGCTAGCAACGGTTTCAAGAGCGTATCCGTAAACAAGGGCTCGCCGGCTGCACTCGTGCCCGATGTTGTTCGCACCAGCCGAGGTCAGCTACTAACCGCCAGTGTTTATTAGCAGATGTAATTCTGGGGCAGCTAGTTGCTAATTGCTTCGAAACTGTCGGCCAGTAGCTCATGCACCCGGCCATCTATCTTGCCAGCAACGCGACCCCGCCGGCCACAAACAGCGCCGCCAACCAGCGGCGATGGTCCACTCGTTCCTTCAGAAAGATCCGGGCCGCGAGCGCGGTGGCAATGAAGGTGAGTGATGCAGAAGCTGGCCCCACTACGCTCACATCGTCCCAGGACAGGGTGACCAACAGGCTGAAGAACGCCAGCGCCATAAACAGCAATCCCAACATGAAGCGGGAACTGGAGGCGACACGGCGCACTACATAAAACACGCCCTGGGACTGTCGCATGGCGCCCAAGTCGCCAATCTCCTTCATCGCCCGCGATTGCAGGATGTCCCCCGCGGTTGCCGTAACCACGATGGAAGCGATGCCGGCCCAGGTTACAGCTGTCGTCATGCGTCACCTCTGGTTCGCTTCAGGAGAGAGACACGAGGACGCGCGGAGTCCGGTCCTTCCCGCTGAGAATTAGGTTCCACCGTTAAAGAAGGTCCCGTAGCCACAAAACCAACTCCCAGCGTGATCAGCCCAATCCCGAGCCAATGCGCCGGCGTGACATTTTCTTGCAGAACAACTTTTGCCAACAGCGCCATCAGAACGTAGCTCAGCGCCGTCGCCGGCAGAACATAGGTGAGATCGGCCCAGGAAAGCGCCGTGAGGTAGCTACAGAAAAACAGAATCAGCAGACAAATTCCGCCAACAACCCAGGGATTCCAAAACACCGTGAGCAACTGGCGCCAGTTGGCGCCGGTGACAGCGCCAAAGTCTCGCATCCCCCGGCCCAGGCAAACATCGCCGCATGAGCCGAGGATCACGACCGCCAGAAGGACTAGATATTTTCGAACGGTCACGCCAACCCCTAGGCGCTGACCGATTCAGGCGTTTTGGACTCGACTCCCGTGCCGGCTCCGGCAGTTGGGGGCGGAGTGACGGCCGAACTCTGCTGCTTGCGCGAATCCTTCACTGCACGGTTCCGCTGCGCGCGCAGCTTCATGAACGACTTGGCCTCGGTGTACAGACGTTTGCGGTCCGTAGAATTAAACGCCGCTCGTTTTACGATGCGGAAGATCGCCTTGGGACGGAAATAGTACTCATCGTAGAAACGATGCACCATTTCCATGATGTAGTCGCGCGAGATGCCGGGGTATTCGATCATCGCCACCTGATGGCCCATTTCGTCGACCATCTGCGTGCCTTCATTCAGAATGAAGCCATTTGACTTGGCGTAGTCGTAGAGTTCGGTCCCGGGATAAGCGTGCGCCAGAGAAACCTGGATGGTCTCGACGTCCAATTCCTTGGCGAAGTCGATGGTTCTGCGAATGCTCTCTTTGGTCTCGCCGGGCAGGCCAAGGATGAAGTCACCGTGGACCAGCAGCCCAAGCTTCTTGCAATCACGAGTAAACTCGCGTGCACGCTCGACCGTTGCGCCCTTCTTAACGTTCTTCAATATCTGCTGGTCACCTGATTCGTAGCCAACGATCAGCAACCGGCAACCGGCTTCCTTCATCGCTTTCAGAGTCTGGTAGTCGGTGGTCACCCTTGACGTGCACGACCAGGTCAAGCCCAGCGGCTTCAGTTTCTCGCATAGCTCGATGGTGCGGGCCTTCTGGATGTTGAAGGTATCGTCGTCGAAGAAGAATTCCTTTACCCACGGCCAGTATTCTTTGGCCTTTGCCATCTCGCTGGCAACCGCGTCTGAAGACCGCTTGCGCCACGGATGACCGCTGAGGGTCTGCGGCCACAGGCAGAAGGTGCACTGCGCCGGACAGCCTCGCGTGGTGTACAGCGCGACGAACGGATAAAGCAGAAACGGCACGTTGTAGCGGCGGGGATCCAGATCGCGCTTGTACACGTCAACGACATCGGGAAGCGCGTCCAGATCGGCGACCGCCGGACGGTCGGGATTGTGCACGACCTGCCCTTTTTCGTCACGATAGGAAACACCAAGAATTTCGCTCAGCGGCTTGCCATTGGCGTATTCGACAGAGGCATAATCGAATTCGCGGCGCACGACGAAATCAATCGCCTGACCCTCCTTCAGCGAGGCTTCCGGCAGGGTTGTGACATGTGGCCCAACAAAGCAAATCTTCAGTTTCGGGTTGGCCGCCTTCATGGCGGCAGCCAGCTTGATGTCTCCTTGAAATCCAGGAGTGCTGGTGAACAGCACCAGAAACTCAAACTCCTTGCCGATCTGGATGGTTTGCTGGGCGTCCACCTTGTGCGGCGAAGCGTCGAGCAGGCGCGACCCTTCCAGCATTCCGGCTGGATACGCGAGCCATACCGGATACCAGTAAGACTCGATTTCACGGGTGGCTGGCCAGCGCGAACTGGCGCCACCGTCATAGTTCTCAAACGAGGGAGGGTTCAGGAATAGCGTCTTTAAAGGCATAAGTGTACTAACTATCGTACCATCTGTTGGAGGCGCGCGGAACTACTTGAGACGCTTTAAGTTAGATGCGCTTCTTGATGCCCAGTGAATGGTCGGTTATGGGGTTGGAACGGCCCAATTCTCCAGTTCGCCGGTAAGTCGAAGCAATTGCAACTGGGCGCGACTCAGCTCAAACTCGGCGTCCAGGTAGGCGGCGTGCTTGTCGGCGCTGTCAAGTTCGGCGTTTTGTTCATCGCGGGTGTTGGCTGCGCCGGTCTGCACCCGGCCCTTCACCGCTTCCAGATCGCCCTGCGAGACCTCCCACTCCAGCCTGGCCACATCGCGTGCCGCTGCAAGCTGGCGCAGGGAGCGCTGTAGTTTCAAGGCATCTTCCCCGACCTTGTCCTTGGTAAGCTCGGCTTGCTTCCTGGCCGTCATGGCATCAGCCTCAGCTTCCTGGGCCCGAGCTTTTTGCACCGAGTTGAAGATGGGAATCCTGAGATTCAGGCCGCCACTAAAGTTATTGGCGGTGTAGTGCAGGTAGTAAAGATCGTAATTGTTGAACTTCGCAAGGTAAGCGTATTGCGAAGCCAGGTCGACGATGGGCATGTACACCGCCTTGTGCTCACCCTGAGATCGCGCTTCCGCGGAAGCAGCTTTCTGCTCCGCCAACTTCACTGGCAAGCTGTTGGCGACGGCGCGCGCCGGCAAATCGTCATCCTGCGAGATCAATGGGATCTCAGGGATGGAACCTGGCTCCGTGGTGACGGAATCGGCGGGCATCCCCAGCAGATGCGCCAAGTGCTCGCGCAACACATCCGCCTGTCCCTGTGCTTCGGCGATCCGTAGTCGAATGCGGGCGGTCAGCAGCTGGCTCTTGGTCACCTCGAGCTGGCTGTCTACACCTTCCTTCAGACGCTGCTCGCTGACGTACTGCGCTTTCTCCGCCGCGGCCTGGGCTTCGGTCAGGGTCTGGGTTTTTGCCGTGAGCTGATCCAATTGCGCATAAGTCAGCGCAGTGTCGAGAATCACCGTGTCACGCTTGTCCTGGGTATCCAGCGAGGTCGCCTTCCAATCGATTTTGGCCGCCTTGATGTACTCCTTAAGCGAAAGATTGAACAGCGACTGAACTGAGTTGAAATTCACCACTGATGGCGCCGAGCCTTCCAGGGTAAGAGGGAATCCGTAGGAATAGCCGAGGCCGGAGCCAATGGTGATCTGTGGAATATAGTTGGCGCGGGCTTCCTTATAGACCTCATGGGCGCGCCACTGATTAATGGCGGCAATACCCATCACGCCGCTGTGCTGCAAAGCCAGTTGGATGGCATTGCGAAAGGAAACGGGGGCCGGCGGAGCGTCGGCGGCAGGGGCTATTCCGGCGGTAAACAGCAAAGCACAGGCCAGGGCCGCGACCCTCGCGTAGCGGGGAACCGGATTCGCTTCCGTCTTGGAACGCCGGGGTTTTGCGTGCATCCCATGCTCTACACTAGCAACGCGAAGGCCATGCCATCACTGGACGCGACTAAGAGCTTTCCGGGCGGGGGCAAAGCCGGAAGCCAGCGCAACCGAGGCTTCGTACTCGGTGACTGCCGCTCCGTCGTCTCCCATCTTCTCATTCAGCTGACCGATCAGGTAATGGGCCCGGAACGCCGGCGCTGACTCCACCAGTCCGCCCGACGACAAGTATTGCTGCAAATATTGCCTTGCTGCCACGAAATTACGATTGCCCAGGTACAGTTCCCTGGCTGCATCGAAATAGGACTCGGCAGGTTTGCCCGGCTGCGCCATGGCCGATCGCACCGCATTCTGCATATCGTCGAGGCGTCCTTGCTGCCGGTAAAACGCGGCCAACTGTAGCCACATATCGGCTGGGTTTTTCGCGCCCAGGATGGCGGCGCGAAATTGCGACTCAGCCTCACCGAATTGCTTTTCTTTCACCGCGACTCGCGCCAGGATCAGATGCGCATTCGCGGTATCGTACTTTTGCATCTGCGCTGCCCGATCGCGGGCCTTATCCAACCCGCCGCCCATGATCGCCGGCGCCTCGGTGTAATACTCTGCCAGATCCAGACGCGCCGCCACGTTGGCGGGATCGAGCTGGACCGCGCGCTCAAACTCGTTCTTCGCCTTGCGAGCCAGTCCCGCCGCACTCAAGGGATTGGCATCTGCCGCTTTTCGTCCGTACTCCCGTCCCAACCAGAGATGGTAGGTCGCATGGTTCGGATCGAGGCTCACAGCGCGTTCCCCGTAGCGCACTGCATCGTCCCATTGCTCCATGGCGAAGTAAGCGCGTGACAGTTCGTTCAGCGACTCGGCATCGGCACGGCTGCTCAGGACACTGACCGCATCGTTCATGCGGCCCAACGACAGCAACTGGCTCGCTGCCGGATCGGCACTACTCGCCGTCACCAAAATGCATGACACACCGACAATGAGGAACAACTTCAAACCAAACCATCTCATGGATTAGCCGGCCTTACTGCCATACCGCCCTTCAAGGATTGCATACTAAGCGCCCCCAACGCGAGCATCGCATTATCGGAAAGGCCGCTGGTGACCGCGATCCGGGTCAGATTCGAGACCGAAGTTGTTACATTCCTGCGCTTCAGCTCACCATCCACCACTTGAAAAACATACTGCCCGCCCGCATCCTGATGGATTGCTTCGCGCGGGATGGTAATTGCATTCTGCTGGCGCTCCGTAACCACGGCCACACTTACGTTTGTGTTAGGCAATAGCTTGAGGTCGGCGTTGGCAATGACGCAGGTCACCTCTCCAACCATTCGCGTCCCATGCTGAACTACGGTCGTGGGGAGAGTTTCCAAGGTACCTTGCCAGACTCGGCCAGGAAGCGCGTCCCACGTAACTTCCACTGTCTGGCCTGCGCGCAGCCTCCCGATCTCAGGTTCGTCGACGAAGGCGCGCACGCGAACCTCGTGCAAGTCCGCCACCTGTACCAGCAAGTCGCCGGTATTGACGAAGGCACCCTCACGTACCGGCAGCGAGTAGGCCATGCCTTTGCGCGGCGCCGCGATGTTGGAGTTTTTCAGTACTTCCTGCGCCGCCTGCAGCGAGGCGCGCGCTTCGGTCTGCTGCGCTTCCACGTGTCCTATTTCCTGCTGCGAATAGCGCCCCTTCAGCTTCTGCTGGAGCAAGTGCACTTCGGAGTCGGCGACCCGCAGCCGGGTTTGTGCCGCATCCGCCTCCGCCTGGGAAGCGGCCCCAGTCTGCAACAGTCGCTGCATCGCCTCCAGGTTGCGTTTTGCGGTGTCACGATCAGCCTGCGCCTTCACCAGGGCGTTCTTCGTGGTCAGGACCTCTTCTCGCGTGCCCCCGCCTTGCACCGCGTTCAGGTCCGCCTCCGCGCCTTTCAATTGCGCTTCGGCCCGCGCCGCCTGCAAACGGGCATCGGCATCGTCCAATTGCAGCAGCATCTCACCCGGCTTCACCCAGGCGCCCTGCTGCACATAAATTTTCTTCACCGTCGTCGGCATGGGAGCATACGCCTGAAAATTGCCCAAAGCCTCGATTTTGCCATTGGTAGCGATGCTGGCCGTGATGGTTTCGCGCTCAGCGTGGCCCACCCGAATCGCCACTGGCGAACGATGAAACGAAAGGAAGGCGGCCAGCACCACCACTGCAACAATCAAGCCAATGATGATGAGCCAGGTTCGTTTTCCGTTTGTATGACGGTGGCCGTTTTCAGATGCGGCTGCCATGTTTGTCCGAAACTAAAAGTATAATGCAGGACACAACTTCCGGTTCATTACCATGATGTCCTGTTGCAGAAGGCAGCCCGGATTCGACTCCCTCTGGCGGCAACTGCCGGCCCCTGAACATCTGATGTCCGGGTTCGCCAGAAGACGCAACCTCACCTCGGCGATTCACCTTTTGCCGCAGCCTGCTCCCTCGCCAGGCAGCTATATCTCAGACGGCCCACAGGACTTGCAATGTCACTAGGGCAGATCAAGCGAATCGTTGCCGGCGTTTTGCAGGACATCAACAACAATCACATCGTATCGTTTGCCGCGGCCCTATCCTACTACTTTGTGATGGCATTTTTTCCCGCACTGATTACGCTGGCCGCCATTGTGGCCTATCTCCCGATTCCGGACCTGTTCGATACCATCGTCGGCACCCTGGCCAGCGTCGCCCCGCCGGAGAGCATCGGCCTCATTCGCCATATCGCAGCCGATGTCATTACCCCCAGTCGCGGAGCTTTGCTCTCGTTTGGCCTGATCGGCACGCTATGGACCTGCTCCAGCGGCTTCGCCGAGATTATCGAAGCCCTCAACGTAGCCTACGATGTTCCCGAAACCCGGCCGTTCTGGAAGACGCGCTTGCTCTCGCTCGAACTCCTGTTCCTCAGCGGAACGCTGGTGACCCTGGCGTTTGTGTTCCTTGTCGTCAGCCCACGCTTTGGGGAGGTCCTTGCCGGCCACCTTGGCCTGGCGCACGCCTTCGCGCTGTTGTGGCCGATATTGCGCTACATCTTGGCAGTGGGTTTTATGGTGATCGCAGTTGTGCTGCTCTATCTCCTGGCCCCAAACCTGAAACAGCGCTTCACCGCCTGCCTGCCGGGCGCAGTGCTGGCCGTGATCGGCTGGATCGTCTTCTCCGATGCCCTGGGTCTGTACTTCCATCGCTTCGGCCATCTGAACAAAACCTACGGCGTGCTAGGAGGTGGCGTCGCCCTGCTGACTTGGTTGTACTGGTCGGGATTCCTGATCTTGCTTGGGGCCGAACTGAACTCGAAGCTCATTCAGGAGTGCGGGAATGGAACGCTACAGGTCAAGCGACCGTCACCATCGGAAGCAGAGCCGACCCCGTCGCCCGCCGCCGAAGCTGTCCAACCTGTAAACGACAGACCGATAGTCCGGCCTTCGGCGTAGATCTTTGCTCGCTCGCGCATGGCCTCCGCGCCGGCACCTCGCCTGTTTTCCGTGCGGGCCTGTCACACCCCCCTGCGGCTACAATAAAAGCATGGCAAAAAGCGCACGCTATACTCCGGAGCATGCCGAGTCAGGTCTGGATGTCAGGCTTCCGGAAATCGAGACTTGGCCCAATCAGTTCCCCAATTACGAAATCCTGATCGACATCCCCGAATTCACTTCCGTGTGTCCCAAGACCGGTCTCCCCGACTTTGGCATCTTGTGGATCCGCTACATGCCCAACAAGGATTGCCTGGAGCTGAAGTCGCTGAAAGAATACCTGACCTGCTATCGCAATATCGGGATCTTCCAGGAGAACATCGTCAACCGCGTGTTGGAGGACGTGGTGCGGGCCGCGCGCCCCAAGTGGGCCGAAGTGAAGGGTGAATTCAGGCCGCGCGGCGGCATCGGGACGGTCGTGATCGCGCGTTATCCCAGACCGAAAAAATAGGACGGGGCCACGCTGCCTGAGCCTCAATCAAGCTTTCGGTGGCGCGCAGCTGTAATCTATTCCTGGTCCTTCGGCCGGCTTCCAAAGTACTTGCGAACCCCGATAGCGTTGTACTGTCCCCAGGGGCCATTTGGTCCGAGATAGGCCGGCCCCAGAAATTGATCGCGCGCGCCAAAGCGCACGATCTTGGGATGCGCTGTGAAGCGGACTTCAAAGCGCTTGGGCAGGTCGATGCCTCCACCGTATGCGAACTCCATGCCAATCGCGTCCCACGACCAGGTGTAGAGCGTCTGCGGAACGTTCTTGCCGAACAGAAAGTCGGGATCGAAAAACAACATCACCCTGCGAAACACGGTCCGGCCGATGGGTCGCAACTCAATCGTCCCCGACAGCATGTAACGGGCAAACGCATTGCACTTGGAGTTGACGCCGCCATACTGGCCGGCGTTTTCCGCGCACAAGTTGGGATCAGCTTCGTTGTGCGGCGGAGCCAGATCGAACTGTCCCCAACCCCAGTACCAGCCTTTCGGAAAGAACAGCCGCTGCTCCGGCTGCGATGAGGGCGCGGACGGCGGAGTCGTGCCCTGTGTGGTTTCGGGAGTCTGCGTAGTCACTGAGGTCTGCGTGGTCCCCGCGGTCTGCGCCACAGCAGCGCACGAAAAGGTGAATGCAAGAAGAAACGGCAACAGGCACTTCATGTAGCCTCCGCAAAAGTTTTATTGCTGGGATATTGTGGTTCAGAAAGGGTAGACAACTCCGGCGGCAGAAGCAACTCATCCTTTCGCGGCGTCCCCGCCCGCAGAAGTTTTGCGATCGCCACCTTACCGGCACGGCAGCGGCGTGGTATTCTCCCCGCGCACCCATGTCTGCCAAAACCAGCGCGACCGTCGCACTGCTGCTGCTCACCGGCCTGAACTTCCTGAACTACATTGACCGCAATGTGCTGTTTGCAGTGCAGCCTTTGGTGCAAAAGGAGTTCGCGCTCACCGACGCGCAAGTGGGCTTTCTCACTTCCGCCTTTTTCGTGTGTTACATGATCGCTGCGCCGCTGGTCGCTCCTCTGGCCGACCGTTATTCGCGCAAGCGGATTATGGCAGCGGGCGCCTTTGTCTGGAGCGCGGCCACCCTGCTGAGCGCGGTCACCCACAATTACGACGAACTGCTGCTGCGGCACGTAATCGTCGGCATCGGCGAGGCGACGTTCGTGGCCATCTCGCCAGCATTTCTGGCGGACCTGTATCCGGAGAACATTCGCGGAAGAGTGATGGGAATCTTTTACCTCGCGACGCCGGTGGGCAGCGCCCTGGGCTATCTCATCGGCGGATATCTCGGCGAACGCTATGGCTGGCGCGCTCCCTTCATGATCTCGGCGCTGCCGGGATTTGTGCTGGCGTTCGCCGTGCTCGCCTTGCGCGAGCCGGTTCGCGGCGCCAGCGATCATCTAGCCGACAGCTTGGAGCGCGGCACGGTCCTCGGCCTCGTCCGCAACAAGGCTTACTGGACGATCACTCTGGGCGCGGCCATGATGACCTTCGCCATCGGTGGACTGCAAGTGTGGATGCCAACCTTCCTGGTCCGCATGCGACATCTTCCGTTGGAGCACGCCAACACGATCTTTGGCGGCATGACGGTCGTCTCGGGAACGGTGGCCACTCTGCTGGGAGGCTGGCTGGGCGACCGTCTTTTGCGGCGAACCCCTGCCGCCTATCAACTGGTCTCGGCGGTCGGAATGACGCTTGCGATTCCCGCAGTGGTGGTCGCTATCTGCTTCCCAGGTGCCGCAATGTACCCGGCGATCTTCCTCGGCGAATTCTTTCTGCTGCTGAATACCGCTCCGCTGAATGCCGCGCTGGTGAACTCGGTCAGCGCTCGCATTCGAGCCACCGCCCTGGCAGTGAATATTTTCACCATCCACCTGCTGGGCGATGCCTTCTCGCCCACGTTGATTGGCTACATCTCCGACCACAGCAATCTGGAAATGGGCCTCACCGCAATGATTGCGGCTGTGGCAATCTCAGCCGCAGTGTTGTTTTATGGAATGCGCTTCGCGCCGAAGATAGCTACCAGCCACGAGCTCCGAGCCACGATCTAACAGCCACGAGCTCCGAGCCACGATCTAACAGCCGCCAGCTTCGAACCCCGAGCTATAAGCTTTCTCCCGGCGGTCAACAGTAGAGCATTGCTGATGAAACACTGCGGGCGTTGCCAAGTGCCGATGATTACCCCGGGTGAGTCGTAGCTTGCGGCGCGGAGCTCGCGGCTCGGAGCTTGAAGCTCGTAGCTACTTCGTGGGCTCCATGTGAAGGGCGTTATTGAAGCGATTGAAGTAGTTGAACAGCCCAATCGCGGCCAGCAACTCGATGATTTCGCCTTCGTCGAAGTGCTTGCGAAGCTGGCTCCAGAAGGCGTCGTCGACGCCATTGGGATCGAGTGTGGTCCGCTCAGCCAGCTCCAGTGCAGCCTTCTCGGCGTCGGTAAAATGGGTGCGGTTGCGGAAGTTCGCCAGATCGTTGATCTGCTCCTCGCTCCAGCCGTGCCGCCTTGCCAAGGCGGTGTGCGAGGCCAGTCAATAGGCGCAGTGGTTGAGCTGCGAGGTGCGCACGATCGCCAATTCCTTCAGCTTCGCGGGCACCGTTCCGGTGTTCATCACCGCGCGGAAGTGCGCAATCATCGTGCGGAAGATCTCCGGGCGGTGGGCTACGGTGCGAAACATATTGGGGATGTTGCCGCGTTCCGCAAGATAGGCGTCGTAGATTTTGGCAGTTTCAGGATCAACCTGATCCTTTTCGAGTCGCGATATGCGGGGCATATCTCTATTCTAGTCTGAATGACGGCACTCGCTCAGCAGTCCGCTGGCTTCAAGAACTGATTGTTGAGTGCTGACCGCTGAAGGAAACAACGCCCTTCCGCGAGGACGCAAAAGGGCGCCGAAGGATTGGTCAGGTGACAGGTCGCGTTTGGCGAGGTTAGCGGCTAAACGCGGCGATGGCTCCAGCCTCGTCGTCCTTCACGTCGAAGACCGTGTAGAGCTTGGTGATCTGCAACAGGTCGTGCACTTTCTTGGTCAGATGCAGCAGCTTCAGTTCCCCGCCCTGGTTGCGGACAGAGGTGAAGGCGCTGACCAGTTCGCCGATGCCGGAGCTGTCGATGTAACTGACATCCCCCAGATTCAGCAGGATCTTCTTCTGTCCCTTGCCCACCAGGTCCTTGACCGCGTCGCGCAAAACCACGCTGCCCTCGCCCAGAGTGATCCGTCCACTCAAGTCTACGATGGTGACGCCATCTACCTGCCGGGTGCTCGCTTTCATACTCACGTGGAAGCCTCCTGGCGGTCCAGGTCAGTGCCCGGGAGCCGCTTAATCAAAGTGATTTCAGTGCCGGGGTTCAGCTTGCGGAAGCGAACCTCATCCATGAATGCCCGCATTAAGAATATGCCACGACCGGACTGCTTCAAAAGATTCTCCGGAGCCAGCGGATCGGGAACTTCCTCCGGAATGAAGCCTTTGCCTTCGTCGATGATGGTGACGATCAGTTCCTGGCCGTTCTGCTCGAAGCTCAAGTTGACCCGCTTGGCCGTATCATAGGCATTACCATGCAGAACGGCGTTAATCATCGCCTCCCGCACTGCCATGGAAAATCCGCCGCGCGTGTCCTCGTCCAACCCCGCCCGCGCCGCCTGCTGGTCGGCCATTTCTTCGGACTTGTTCACGCTTTCCAGCGTGGACTCCATGCGGTACGAAACGCGTTGTGGCGCGGTCATCAATTCGCTCGTAGGTGCCGAGATCGTGTTCGCGTTCCAGGGCACGGAACAGAAATCTTCAGGATGCAGCAGTTTGCCTGTTCGCAGCCGCAGTTGTCAACGGACGCGTGACGGGAGCGGGGAAATGTGAGCCAGTGCGCCAACAGCAACATTATCCTCTTCCACCCTGCTCGTGCGCGCTTGTTTCCGCAAACCGGAGCGGGTAAATGTTCGACAGCAGGGAACATCAGGCGCTGCCTAACGAGGAGGGCCTGACTCGGCGAGAAAATATCCGTCCGCCCAGCTTGCACAAGCCCTTCTCCGGCGTATAAAATTGGAACGAACGTTCGACAGAATTCGGATCTTACCGAACCGTCGCAGGCCCCCATGTCCGCTTCCTCTATACCTCGAGCCCTGGAACGCCCTTCGCCTAACGATACACGCTTTGACCGTCGTCTGGCTCAGATACTTGATTATGCCACCGAGGTCTTCGCCGAGAAAGGATACGATGGTGCCTCGATGCGCGACCTGTCGCGCCTGAGCGGCATCTCGCTCGCCGGTCTCTATTATTACTTCGAATCCAAAGAAAAGCTGCTTTACTTCATCCAGCAGCACACGTTTGCCACCATTGTAGAGCGCTTGCGCAAGCGGTTGGCCTCCAGCAGTGACCCTGAAACCAGGGTTCGCATCTTCATCCACAATCATGTGGAGTATTCGGTCGCTAAGCAGAAGGCGATGAAGGTGCTGTCGCACGAGGACGACGTGTTGAAGAACAGCTACGGCGTCGAACTCGCCACCATCAAGCGCGAGTACTACCGCATCTGTGTTGGACTGGTAGACGAGTTCGCCCAAGCCAAGGGGCTGAGGTCGGTCGGTCCCAGCGCCGGCGCC
>JBEKCJ010000038.1:0-35738 GCA_050014935.1 Candidatus Korobacteraceae bacterium | reverse complement strand
GCCGCCGGCGATGGCGGACTTGGGGTGAGCGCCTATCCGGCAGCGTCACCGAACGTGGTGGCGGTTGGAGGTACTTATTTTAACCGCGACAGCAACGGAAACTTCACCTACGAGCAGTACTACACGGGCGGCGGAGGGGGAGACATCAGTCCCTACGAGCCGCGGCCCAGCTATCAGAATGGCATTGCCAGCATCGTAGGAACCCAGCGCGGCTATCCTGACGTCGCTTCCGACTTTTGTTGCACGGCCATTTACCTTCAGGGCTGGGGTTCCGTCGGAGGCACCAGTTGGGCGTCTCCAACCTTTGCCGGCATCGTGAACGCGGCCGGCAGCCGGCAACAGTCGACCGCCGCTGAGCTCACCATGATGTACAACGAGCTGTCCAGTCCCATCAAGTACCATGCTGATTTCAACGACATCACGCTGGGTGATCCCATCACGCTGGGTGATCCGCATTGCAAAGTTGGTTGGGACCTGTGCACCGGCATCGGTTCCCCCCATACTTACGCTGGCAAGTAACCAACCAGGCTCCCCGGATTGCCAGTTCGATCTGGTCAAGACGGGGGGTCTTTGCCAGCAGGGTGCCACACACAACGCGTTTTTCGTTGTGTGGGAGTGGATGACGACCGTCTCGCAGGCCCACGCATCGCCTCGCTCTAGTCTCCCACTCATTCGGAAACCGCGAATGAGTGAGGTGCCCAGCCGATTGTACTCAGTAGCCGGGTGATATATGCTGAGGCCCATTCACCGGTCGAAAACGAAATTCAGGGGATGGCCTCCGCCGCCAGCTTGGGGAAAGCATGACCAGATCGCAGATCTTCGCCGCTTGGAGTGTGGTGTTGCTTGCGTTGTCAACTTCAGCGAAGGCCCAGACGGTCGACGACATCATCAACAAGTACATTGACGCTATTGGGGGAAAGGCGGTCCTTGCCGGGATCCAGTCTGTACGGATCGAAGGCGTTGTGAACGTCATGGGAATCGACGCTCCTTTCACAACAACCATTGTGAATGGAAAGGCTGTCAGGTCTGAGACGGATATGAACGGAACTGTCATCATCCAATGCATCACCGACACCGGGGCCTGGATGGTCAACCCAACGATAAGTGCGTCACCCCAGGTGCTCACTGCTGACCAGGCCAAGGTCGCGAAATCGTCCATCTACATTGCGGGACCACTGGTGGACTATAAAAGCAAAGGTTTCTCCGCAGAGCTGATGGGAAGAGAAGCTGTCAACGGCGTCAGTGCCTACAAGATTCATCTTTTTGACAACGGCGGGACCGACGTAACGTACGATGTCGATCCGAACACCTATTTTCTTTTGAAGGCCGTTACGAAAACAAAGGTGAGTGGATCAGACGTGAGCACAAC
The DNA here is from genome assembly GCA_050014935.1 of Candidatus Korobacteraceae bacterium. Lineage (GTDB taxonomy): Bacteria > Acidobacteriota > Terriglobia > Terriglobales > Acidobacteriaceae > Bog-257. The sequence goes on along the minus strand of JBEKCJ010000038.1, from coordinate 34,369 downwards.
CACTACCTTTTCGAATTACCAGAAAACTCCCATTGGCTATACGATGCCCTACAGCACAATTACGTCCACTGAATACGATCTCACCATGACAGATTCCAAAGTGACGTTCAATCAGGACATCGATCCGCAGATCTGTGCTGTGCCCAAATAGGCCGGGTGCCCCACACAACGCGCTTTTCGTTGTGTGGGAGAAGGGTAAGAACCGTCTCGCGGGCCCACGCATCATCCCGGTTTAGTCTCCCCCCAACCACTTCACTTCCCGCGCTCCAGTTCCTTGGTTTCTTCTTCCACCCGCTTCATGCGCAGCAGAATTCGCCCCAGATATCCCACATAAACCACCCACGCGACGATGTAGGCTGCGTGCAAGAACGGAATCGGATTCATTGCGATACTCCTCTCAGCGCGGCCTGCGCGTGGGCTGATTCCAGCGCCTGCTCCTGCATCTGCAACTTGTAGCGCAGCCAGACGAACAGGATTCCCATCACGGTGAATACGGCGAGGTTGATCAGGAAGACGTGCAGCATCGCCGGATCGAGTCCCGAATTTTCGCCGCCGCCCATCACCGGCGAAGGATGCTGGGTGCGAAACCAGCGGATGGACATATAGACGATGGGCACATCGGCGAAGCCGAAGATGGCGAATGCCGCAGCCAGCACCTGCGTCTGGCCGCCGGCGGCGAAGCGCCGCAACACCAGATAGCTGACGTAAATGAGCCAAAGCACCAGCGTGGTGGTCAGGCGCGCGTCCCAGGTCCACCAGATGCCCCAAACCGGGCGGGCCCACAGCGGCCCGGTGATGAGCAGCACAGTGCAGAACACCACGCCAACTTCGGCCGAGGCTGCCGCCATAGCGTCGCTGGCCTGGCTGCGCTTCCACAAATAAACCACAGACGCCAGGAAGTTGACGAAGAAGCAGAGGCCGGCGACCCATCCCGAGGGCACGTGATAGTAGAAGATGCGCTGCACGTCGCCCATCGTGCGCTCGGTGGGAGCAACGACCAGCGCCAGGTAGCTGGTGAAGGCCAGCAAGGCCAGGGTGAGAGGAATCGAAATCAGTGCCAGTTTTTTCATTTTCGCTTCGCGACGCCGTTCGCTTTATCGCTGTTCGCCTTTCGCTATTCGTCAGGGGCGCCGAGTGCCCGGTAGAGCGGGCCTTCAGGCCCGCGTCCCGGCCTCCGTCTCTTAACAGAGGCGGCTTCAGCCGACGATACCTGCTGCCGCCGGGCTGAAGCCCGGCTCGAGTTTCAATCTCGCGCCTGACGCGGCGCTAAAGCGCCGCCCTACCCAATCTGAGCCCCGCTCATTCCGCATTCAACACCGTCTCGAACAGCAGCAGGCAAATCAGCGTAAACACGATATCGTAAACCGCCAGCAGCTTGATCCAGAAAATCGGCGAGGCGTCGCCAGTCAATATCGAAGTGGTCGCGTCCACCATGCCCAGCAATGCCGGGATGGATATTGGAAACAGGATCAGCGGCAGCATGATCTCACGGCTGCGGGTGCGAATCGAAAGCGCCGCAAAGAAGGTCCCATTCACCACCAGCGCCCAAGTTCCCAGCAAGGCCACGGCGACTAGCTGCCACACTGGTCCCACCGAGCGCAGCTCGTAGAAAACCACGAACAGCGGCGTCATCAGGCACTCCAGGATAACTACGAAGAGGAAGTTGCCAAACGCCTTAGCCAGGAACAGCGCATTGGGCGGCGCCGGCGATACCCGGTACGCGTCCAGCACCTGATTGCGCAATTCGCGCGCCCAGGTCTGGTTCAGCGCGACCACCGCGGCAAACAGAAACGACACCCAGATGAGCCCGCCGGCGATGTGCCGCGACTCTTCCGCTGTGGGATTGAAGGCGAAGCTGAATATCACGACGACGAGCAGCGCGAAGAACAGCATGGAGTTGATGGCGTCCTTGGAACGCCACTCCATGCGCAGGTCTTTCATCAGGGTAGCGCGGGTTACGCCGAGTGTGGTCATCGCGTCGCTCCGGTTGCGCTACGCAGCTGGGTACCCCGTTCCAGCCGTCTTTTGGCTGGGGCGGGAGCGAGCCGCAGTCTGACTTGGCCCACCCTGGCCAAAAGAGGGCCAGAATGGGGCACCCAGGGTTTTGTTGTCATTGAGCCGTCCTCATCTCGAAATCTGGGTGCCCCGATCCAGCCGCTTTCGGGCTGAGGCGGGGTTGGCGATCGACAATCTGCCCCGCGGCCATGTGGACAAACTCGTCGGCCACACCTTCCATCAGCGCGGCCTGATGCGTCACTACGAAAATCGTCTTGCCCTGATCGCGCACCCGGCCCAGCACAGCAGCCATCTCGCGCGCCGAACGTACGTCGACGTTGGAGAAGGGCTCATCCAGCAGCATCAGCTCCGGATCGTGTAGCACAGCGCGTGCCAGCGAAAGCCGCTGGCGCATCCCCTGCGAATACTGACCTACCCGCCGCGAGAGATCGGGATCGAGCCCGACCATCCGCATCGCGTTGCGGCCAACTTCGTCGTCATGAATGCCGTAGAGCCCGGCGAAGTAGCGCAAGTTTTCCATGCCGCTGAGCTCGTCATACAGTAGCGGCGCGTGTCCCATGTAGCCCACGCGGTGGGCCACATCGCGAATCTGCTTGGCGCCCAGCAAGGTGAAGCTGCCCTGGCTCGGTTCCATAAGCCCGGCGACGATACGCAGCAGCGTGCTCTTCCCTGCTCCGTTGTCGCCCAGCACGACGTATAGTCGCGCGGGCGCAAAGCTGGCCGAAATGCCGCGAATGGCGGCAAAGCGGCCAAAGAATTTCACCAGATTTTCCAGGACGATAACTGACGGAGAGGATGGCGGGGTTGCGGTCAACTGTTCCTTGAATTAGGGCGGCGAATGGCTTAGAGCTTGAGCCGTTCTTCTACGCGAATGAGGCGGTTGCCGACGTCGACCACCCTGCTCGTTAGGTCGTCAAATCTTTGATCGAAGCGGACGAAACGCACGTTCATATCGGACCGCAGGTCGCCTAGTTCAGAGCGCAGATCGCGAATGCCCGTATTCTGAAAATAGAAGCCCACCAGAAAACAATCAACGGCAGACCCAAGGCGGTAAAGAATTGGGTATTCGTCATACGGTCATTCTACTCCCAGTTTGAAAACTCGACTGCACTACCCGTGCTCATAACGCGGCCTTCTGCGCGGGCATCTGTCCGGCCGGAGCGGCGCCGGGCTGGCCTGGCTGTTTGGGAGCGTACTTGGAGGCGCATTTGGCTTGAATATTAGTGGCGTGGAAGATGCCGTCGCGGCCGAAGCGGCCTTCAGCCAAAGCTTGCGCGTTGTCCTTGAAAGTATCTGGCGGCGCTTCGGTGCCGGCGTAAACCACGGGCAAGGTGCGGTCCTGCTCCACCAGTTGGAACTCAAGATGGGTACCCTGGCGCTTGATGGAGCCGGGTTCTACATTGCCGGCCACTCGCAGGCGTTTGCTGTAGGCGCTGTTGCCCATCCCATTCAGTTCCTTGATGGTGACGTAGTAGCTCTTGCTGTCCTGCACGCCGGTGTAAGCGAGATAGCCCAGGGCCATGAGAATCACGGCCATCACCGCGCCAAAACGCATGTAGCGGCGTCCCTGCTCAGACATTGAACGACACCCCTTCCAATCTTCCATCTGCGGCGGCCAAGGGGCCGCAGCGGTTGGACTAAGCATACCGCTTAGGGGCGCACAACGCTATGTGACTTTAGTCACACAAGGAAGGTGCTTGGCTTGGGAGGGTGGAAATAGAGCCAACTGCTGGTCTAGGCGGCGCCGCGGCGGGCACTGCGGTCCAGGCTGGAGCGCACCAGTTCGATCAGTTCGAGCGGAGGAAACGGCTTGGCCCGGAAGAATACGTCCAGCCCCTGGTATTCGGGTTCCGCCTCCGGCAAACCGCTCAACACAATCACCGGAAGCCAATTCTCGCCGGCACGAATTTGCTGCACCAAACCCAGGCCGCCGCTTCCCGGCATCACGTGATCGGTTACCACGACGCCGACGCGTTCCTGCAAAGCCCGCAGCGTGGCCAGCGCACTCTCAGCCGTGGTAGCGACGCAGACCTGGAACCCCGCATTTCGCAATACGGCTTCGCGGATCTTCAGTTGCGAAGAATTGTCGTCGACCAGTAGAACTTGGCTCAAGGTATTCGGCCTTTGATTTCCTTTAGCCCAGCGTGGCGCAGCCCGTGACGCATTCGACGGCGGCTATAGTAGTCCATCCGCCGCCCACGCGCAAGACAGAAAGTGCAATACAGCTTACGATGCACAATTGCAAGTGCAGGTTGCCCACCTCGCCTTAATTCCGGCCGCCCACCTTCCCTGCTACTCGCCGCGGCCGGAAGCGAAATGGTAACCTGGGGCCGCGCCCAGCCCGGCCTAGTTCCGAGTTGCTTCTCCCCGGCCGCAGATTTCTTCCTTCGCACGAAGCCAATCCTGCTCCGGAGAGCCGCCATGCCCATTGCGCTGCTGATAAAGCTCATAAGCACGCTGGCGGATCTGCTCCTCAAGACTGGCGGCAACGCGAGTCTCGTGGGCAACTTCAGGCGAGACGGCTACAGACTGCGCTGAAGCAATCTTTCCCGGCTCCGCGTGAGCGCCATTAGCGGGCGGGGGGCTGGTCTTGCGGGCACGTTTCTTGGGCGTTGCGCTATCGTTCTCCCGTGGTACTTTCGGCATCTTAACTTTACTCCTGAAACCCTGAAAAAATTACACTCACTGCTAGCAGCTGGTGTTAGTTCCACTATAAACAATCTCACCGTTTTTTGGGGCGCTACCTTGCCGATTCCCACGATTTTCATCAGCTCCGAATCCAGTAAATCTGCGCTCATCTCTAACTTGCTATCGTTTCGTAACTTAGCGATGTCCAATAGCTGGTCATTCCATCTTTGGTGGAACCAAGATAGCTACAGCCACGTAAATCAGATTAGAAGCCGTCTCATGAATGGCTATGATTTGTCTCAGGCAACGGAGTCCCGCACGTCATGATGTTTCTTGAGATTCTCCGCCAGATGTTGCGCACCCTGTGGGCGCACAAGCTGCGCTCGTTCCTCACGATGTTCGGCATCGCCTGGGGCGTGGGATCGCTGCTGCTGCTGGTGGGCCTCGGCGAGGGCTTCCGCTCCGGCAATCGCCGCGAGTTGAATTCCCTGGGCGAAGACATCATGTTCGTCTTTCCCGGACGCGCTCCCGCCGTCGCCGGCAACATGAGTTCAGGCCGCAACTACAACCTCACCGACCAGGATTATCAGGACATCCTGAGCGAAGCGCCGCATGTGCGCGCCGCCGCCCCGGTGATATCGCGGCTGGATATCTCCGAGGTCAGCGCTTACAACAACACCAACGGCGAGGTCAGTGGAGTTCCTCCGAACTACGATGTCGTCCGTTATTTGCCACTGGCCGACGGACGCTGGATCAATCAGGACGATGAATCGCAGAAGCGGCTGGTCGCCGTGCTTGGTGACGAGATGCTGAAGAATCTCTACTCCGGCCGGCAGGCGGTTGGCACTACCATTCTGCTCAACGGAATTCGCTTTGAAGTGATCGGAGTTGTGCAGCGGGTGGGCCATGGCGACGACAACTCCACCAACAACCGCGTCTTCATGCCCTTCAGCACCATGCGGCAGTTTTTCCCGCTGACCAAGGAAGGTCAGGAGGACGCGATTTCGTTCATCAACTATCGCCCGCGGGTTCGCCAGGAGCATGTCGAGGCGCGCGAGGAAGTACGCAAGATCCTCGCCCGCAATCATGGATTCGACTGGCACGACGAGGACGCCTTCGAAGACTGGGACACCATCAAGGCCTCCGAAACCGTGGGCAAGATTTTCGATGCCATGGACCTCTTCCTCGGCGGCGTCGGACTGGTAACGCTGACTCTGGGCGCCATCGGCATCATCAACATCATGCTGGTTGCGGTCAGCGAGCGCACGCGCGAGATCGGATTACGCAAAGCGCTGGGCGCGACCAATCGCAGCATCCTGTTGCAGTTTTTCCTGGAAGGCGCGTTTCTCACGCTGATGAGCGGCAGCATCGGAATGGCTGGCGCCGGCTTGCTGATGTTCATGATGCGCGGGGTTGGCAAGGTGCCGGGATTCGATCCGCCAACCATGTCGTTCATGTCGGCCACGCTGGCGATTGGAACGCTGGCCGCCGCCGGCATCGTCGCGGGTATTTATCCCGCCCGCAAGGCTGCCATGTTGCAGCCGGTTGACGCGTTGAGGCAGGAGTGAGAAAAGCCGCTGTTCGCTCTTCGCAGAAAACGCTATTCGCTTTTCGCCAGAGGTGATTCGGTCAGACTTCTGGCGAAGAGCGAACAGCGAAAGGCGAATACGGGGGTAAACGAGGCTTTTCAAGTACGCTTTTCGCTCGTGGCCAGAAGATCCGAGGTATGCGATCTGGCGAGAAGCGAAGAGCGAAAGGCGAAAAGCGAGCGGGGTAAGCATCTATGACACGCGATCTACTAACCCAAGCTTACGCGGCCATGCGCTACAACCGCCGCCGCACCGCCCTCACCATGCTGGGCATGGCTTGGGGAATTGCCACCGTGGTCCTGCTGCTGGCCTACGGCGCAGGCTTTGGCCGCGCCATCGAAGTGATTTTTGCCAACTGGGGCACGCGCATTATCGGCGTCTTTCCCGGCCGCACCTCGCAGCAGGCCGGTGGACAGAAGGCCGGCACGCAAATCAAGCTCACCATTGAAGACCTCGATCGCATCACCGCTGCCGCGCCGCTGGTCAATCGCATCACGCCCGAGGCGGACAAGACGGTCAGCGTGCAGCACGACGTTCGCACCTACGACCTTCCTATCAACGGTGTCTATCCCAACATCTTTCAGATTCTGGCCCTGCACGTCGCCGAAGGCCGGCTGCTGAATCCCGACGACGAAGGCTCCCGCGGGCGGGTGGCCGTCATCAGCTCCGACGCCAAGCTCAAGCTGTTTTCGGGAGAGTATGCGCTGGGCCAGCACATACGGATTGGCGGCATCAGTTATCAGGTGGTGGGCGTGCTCGCGCCGCACATGCAGGAAGGCGATGACAGCGTCAACAAGACCATCTACGTCCCCTTCAGCACCATGAGCGACTTCAAGGATACTCACTATCTGGATGGCATGTGGATGTCGTATGAAGGCAACGATTCCGAGCTGGTGGAGAAGCAAGTGCGGGGCGCGCTGGCCCAGCAGTACAACTTCAACCCCGACGACAAGCGCGCGGTCCACATCTACAACATGATGAAGCAGTTGAAGCAGTTCGAGATCATTACCGCCGGACTGAAGGTCTTGCTGGGCTTCATCGGGACGCTGACGCTGGGTATCGGCGGCGTGGGATTGATGAACATCATGCTGGTGTCCGTCACGCAGCGCACGCGTGAGATTGGCGTGGAAAAAGCGCTCGGTGGCCGCCGCCGCGACATTCTCTTCCAATTCCTGGCTGAAGCTCTGGCCATTACTTTTGTCGGCGGCATCGCGGGAATTGTGCTGGCCTATGCGGTGTCGATTGGAGTAGGGCGAATAACCTTCTATAGCGCTGTCGCCAAAAACGCGGAAGCCGCCGACATCCGCCTCATCATCGATCCCTCGACGGTCGTGGTGGCTACGGTAATCCTGATCCTTGTGGGCCTCGTCAGCGGAATGCTGCCCGCCATCAAAGCCTCGCGCCTGGATCCGATCGAGGCGTTGCGGTACGAGTGAAGTAGTTGTCGGTAGTTGGTTGTCGGTCGGGTGCCCCACGTCTCGCGCTGTTCGAGACGTGGGACTCCGTGTCAATAAACCATCCCTCGGGTGCCCCAATCATTCGCGGGTTTCGAATGAGTGGGACCGCGAAGCGGAATATGTCACCCTCAACGGCCACTCCTGACAATTCACCTTTACCAATCCCTCTTCTCGGGTGCCAACAAACCGTTCCCGCTGCGGGTTGCGATATGAGTAGGAAGCGGCACGAGCCTCCGCAGGAGGCGGAAGCCGATAGCCCCGCCCTTCAGGGCGGGGAAAAGATTAAATTGGTTCCCAAGTGCCCCGGGCACGACACCTCCGCCTGTGCGGATCATCACCGACGAAGCACACAGCACCTGCACACCGGCGAAAACCCTTGCCGGGCGCGCTCCAACACACGCAGGAACAGAACTGCACGCTTTGTGAACAACGCTTTAGGAATTCAAACCGCTGGATCGAAGGTTGTGCATTGCACGCTCTATGACTATCACGCCGAGGATAGGGTTCTCGATCGCGCCTATGCGGAGTTTAGAAAAGCGCACTGCGACACCTGTCCTGACAAGGCGCCGCGGCCGTCAACCTGGCGCTATGACGACGAGGCACGTCGAACTGAAGCCGAGAAGTACGGCGGATTTGTTTGGCGATTCATTGGCGCCCCTTTTGGATTGAGACACACCGACGAGGACTAATCCCCGATGTCGGGTGCCCAGCTCTCGCGCCTTTCGAGACCTGGGAATCCCACCATCGAACCGCGATCTGGCTGCTTTCAGTCGGAGTAAACGAATGAACGCCAGAAAGCTTAAGCCATCATTGAAGACCACCGCCTTCACGCACTTCCATGTCGTCCTCCCGGGTCTGCTCTTGGTGCGCGACGGTGCTAAACTTTCCCAAAGGCCGTGTTTCGGCATCGGGGTGAGAGCGTGATTCACAAAGCCAAAAATCTATCGCCGGACCAGAAGTCGGCTATTGAAGGTCTCTTGAGACGCCGGATCGCGGAAGATGAGGACATCAGTGTTCGTGCGATCGCGGCCGCTTCCGGCCCGGAGTGGCTTCAGAAATCATGGGAGAGCGCCAAGCGGCTGGGCTTGGATCGTCTTTCCACGAAAGAGATCGATGCGGAAATCAAGGCTGCGCGCAAGGCCCGGCTTAGACGCCGTCAGCCTGTGAAGCAATGATTCGCATTGTCCTCGACACCAATGTCCTTCTTTCTGCATTGTTGAACCCACAGGGCGCGCCCGCGCAAGTTCTCCTGCTCACTCTCCTTGAGCCGGATATTCGGCTTTGCGTCAGCGGCGAGATCTTCGCGGAGTATGAAGAGGTGCTACGCCGGCCAAAATTCAGCCGAACTCGCAGCGAAGTTGACGGCGCGCTTCGCAGTATTCGGGAGAATGGGTTCTGGGTGAAGCCTGCGGACACGGTGCGTGCCTGCTCCGATCCAGACGACGATATTTTCCTTGAATGCGCCCAAACCGCCGGTGCGCATTACTTGGTGACTGGGAACAGGAACCACTTTCCCAGCACATGGGCCAGCACGCGAGTCTTAACGCCACGCCAGTTTCTTGAGTGCTTGGGATGATGGCGCTGCGGCCGGCCCGCCCGCATTGACATCCGCCCGCCCGGTGTATAGTCATATCCGCTCAAATCCCACGGTAGATCGCGGCCCAGGACCATAGCATTCCCAAGAACACTGGAGGACAACTGTGTCTGTATTCGCCACTCGTCTGCCGAAGTATCTCCTCATCGCCACCGTCTTACTGCTCCTGGCACAACTGGCCGTTCCTGCTCAGGCGCAAACCCAGATCACAACTTGCGGGACGAATATCAGGCTGGCCGGAACTTACATTTTGGCGAACGATCTGTTGAATTGTCCCGGCGATGGCATTGACATCACCTTCGGCCACGTGACGCTGGAGCTGGGCAATCATCAGATCACGGGGTCGGGCACAGGCACTGGCATTCGCGTCGCCCGCGAAAGCGGTCTGGCCCGGAACGTGATCATCCATGGGCCGGCTACCATCTCAAACTTCGACAAGTGTCTCGTCTTGGTCGACTCCCAAACGGGAGAGGTGAGCCGCGTCACCTGTACCGGCAACAACACCGGCTTTACCGTCGACCTGCGCGAGGATTCCTGGGACAACCAGATTCACGACAACATCGCCACCATGAACCACGGCGCCGGATTCGTGATCAACGACGAGTGGAGTCATTACGATCACAATCAATCCAGCCAGAACGGAGGCAGTGGCTTTGTGTTGACCGCGGTCGACGGCCGCAACAACTTCGTCAACAACAACACTGCCGACCAGAATGCCAACGACGGCATCGAGGCGCAGTCCGGGGCGGTCCAGAACCTTATTTATGAGAACCACGCCACTGGCAATTCCCACCTTGACCTGGCCGACGACAACCCCGCGGGCTGCCCGAACACCTGGTATCACAACACCTTCGGCACTTCCAACAAGCAGTGCATTCGGTGAACATTGCCCGATGTGAGCGCGTGGCCGAGAGAAATACCCGGGGCACTCAGCGTGATCCAAGGACGCGATTGCTACGGCGTGAGTTCGTAAACAGAGCCAAAGCCGTTGCCGCCATCGAGGGTAGCGCCGTAGATGTTTCCTTGCGCGTCTCGCACGACGTTCCCGATTAGATCTCCTTGGTCATTGTTAAACAAGGTGGTATAGGTCCAGCCGCTCCCGGAGCGAGTCAGGGTGTAAATCGCTCCCAGGTCGTGCGCTCCACCGGCATAGGTGGCGGCATAGATGTTCCCACTGGCGTCGAGGGTCAGCGGATCGGAATATCCCTGTCCCTGGCTGAAGGTGTATTGGACGGAGAAGCTGGCTCCGCCGCCTTGGAGGGGCACTAATTCGAAGATCGCACCGCCGCCCGTACCGCCGGCGTCCGTCACCCCCCAGATATTGCCACTGCCGTCAAAAACCAATTGTCCGGGGCCAACACCGTCGGCGCCGCCGGTAAAGCTGTGAAGCAGACTTTCGGACCATCCCGAGGAGCCGGGCGTCAGCTCGAACGCCGTGCCGCATCCGTGATCGCAGTCCCCAGTACCGCCGCTTCCGGTGGTACCGTAAACGTTGCCCGCTTGGTCGACAACAACGCCCGCCCTCGGGCTGGCGCCGTCGCTCACTCCGCCCTGGAAGATATGGATTGTGTTTTTCGTCCAGGTTCCGTTGGCGTTGGGTGTCAGCTGGAAGGCTGTGCCGCACCCATCATTGTCGCAGTTCACACCGCCGCCGCCGTTCATGGTGGTGCCGTAGAGGTTGCCGGCACGATCAAAGGCGACCTCCGCCATAGGATTAAAGCCGTCATTTCGTGAGCTGAAACTATAGAGAATGGTTTCCGTCCAAGGGCAGGAAAAGGAGCGGCAGAACGCTGGCGGAGGCTGAAGCTTAAACACCATTCCGCAGCCGTCGTAGCCTTGGCAGGAGCCAGTCCCGCCCTGGGTGGTGGTGCCGTAAAGGGCGCCATCCGGACCGGCGACCACACGATCGGTCGGGTACTGCCCATCAGGTTGCCCTCCGAAGGCATAGAGCAGCGCCGTTACCCAGCCCGAGCCGCGGTGCGACAGCTTGAAAACCACTCCACACCCGTCGTTATCCTTGCATTGCTGGTTGCCGCCGTAGTGGGTGGTGCCATATAGATTTCCGGCTGAATCCTGAGACAGGCCAGCGTAGGGGTCAGCGCCGTCGGTGCCCCCGGCGAAGCTGTGCAGGACAGTATAGGTTTGCGCCTGCGCGAGAACGGCTGTTGCGAAGATCGCCGTGCAAAAAAGGCGAATCATGGTTTGCAAGCCGATAGTTCGAATCGAAGTTGCGCCCAGCGAGGTGTAGTTCATTTCGCTCTCTCCTGGCTTGGAACAGGCCGACGTTTGTACCCGCGCATAATTTCGCCCAATCGGCAGGCTACGTCAACTTAATTTCACATTACGATCTAAGAGATTGACACGGTTGTGCTTCCATCCTCTGAAGCGGGACGGGTGGCCCCGGCAGCGCCATGATGTCCGTATCCCACACATTGGAAAACCGCGAATGAGTGCGGCCCCGGCGAACGTCATCACCTTGAGTCAACTGACAGCTGATAGCTTCCTCCCGATCCCTTCGTTACATTTTGTTAAGTCGCCTGATGCGGACGCGTCTCCGCCGAAGCCACCGGGTTTCTACCTACATCTAAAGAAGTAAGTATTGGAGGTAGGAATGATGATCAAACGGCTGCTGCCATTTACGTTGGTGATAGCTATGGGTGTGGGAGCGGCGGCCCAGACCTCAACGGCGTCGCAGGCCAACTCGGTCTCGCCCGCCAATCCGGCTGCGGAGCCGGCGTTGACCAGCAATGGTCCCGTCACTCTGGATTACAAGGTGGTGTCCGCGCCATCGGCCGACCCGGCCGAGGCCGCTATCGCCAAGAAGGTTCGCGACCAGTTGCTGAAGCTGCCCTACTACTCGATGTTCGACGATCTGGAGTACAGCGTGCAGGGCCGCACCGTGACCTTGAGCGGCGCCGTCACCAGCCTTCACTCGCAGACGCGGCAGGATGCCGAGCGGGCCGTGAAGCGCATCGAGGGCGTCGACAAGGTGGTGAACAACATTCAGGTGCTGCCGCCCAGCGCGTTTGACGAGCAGGCTCGGCAGCAGGTCTATCGCGCCCTGCTGCGGGCCGGCGGCTTGTCGCAGTATTTCTGGGCCGCGTCGCCCAGCATCCACATCATCGTTGCCAATCAGCGAGTCACGCTCAATGGCTACGTGAACAATGAAGGCGACAAGAACCTGGCCACCATCGCCACCAATCAGGTGCGCGACGTTTTTCAGGTGACCAACAATTTGCAAGTCGTAAGGTAGCCCTCCTTTAGCAACCGATACGGGAGCCGGACTTCATTCCCCGGCTCCGTATGCGGACGAATCTGGCTTGTGGGAATTGCGGACGAGTCTTGCGCGCGTGACGAATTCGGCGGATGTCCAGATTTTGGACACCTGTTAACATTCTGGACGATCCGCAACAAACTCACTGCCGCCCTGTGACCGCCGTCACACCCTTTGAGGACATCGATGCTTACCATTGTGCTTGAGGAGTCCGCCTTGCGCCGGGTGGGACTTCCCGCTGCGCATGTTCAAGACGTCCCACTTCGTCAAAGCATTTTGGTTTGCTCTGGCGGCGATGATCGCCTCCGCAGCCTACGAAATCACCGCGTCGATCTTCCCTCGTCTTTCCCGCTCCTATGCCGATGAAATCGCGCTCTGCACCGGAGCCGCTTTCATCCTGGCTCTGATTACTCTGCGCCGCCGCGATGCGGATTTGCTGAAGCTTGAAAAAGCGAATCTCGACGCCCTGATCGAGCATTTGCCTGGCCTGGCTTGCATCGTCGGCCCCAACCTGATGCTGGTGCGCTGGAACTCCCGCTTCCAGAATGTTTTGGGCTACTCCGCCGCCGAATTGGGCGCGATGCCCGCAGTCCAATGCCTGGCCGAAGACTATCGCGAGCTGGTTCCGGCGGTCATGGGGCAAGCATGGGAAACCGGTTCTGCGGAGATGGAAGCCGCGTGGCTAACCAAGAGCGGCTTACGCATTCCCTGTTACATGACCGGCATACGCATTCTGATGGGCAATCAGCCCTGCATTCTCAGTGTCGGTATCGACATCAGCGATAAGAAGCGCACCGAGGAAGCTCTCCGCAAAAGCGAGCAGCAATATCGCAGGCTTCTAACCAACCTTCCCGATGTCGCCTGGACTTCCAATCTCGCCGGCCAAATCACCTACGTCAGCCCCAACGTGCACCAGGTCTTTGGCCAGACCGCCGAGCAGGTTTGCCGCGGCGGAACCGAGGCCCTGCTTCAGCGCATTCATCTTGACGATCGCGCAGCCGTGCATGTCAGTTACCGCAAGTTTTTCGAGGAGAACGAAGTCTTCGATGTCGAATACCGTCTCCAGCGGGGCGATGGCGAATGGCGCTGGGTGCATGATCGCGCGATTCGCACCCATGTACAGGATGGCGTCCTGTTTGCCGACGGCGTTCTCAGCGATGTCACCGAGCGCAAGCAAGCCGAGGAGGAGCTGCGCAAGAGCCAGGAGCGATACAGCAGGCTGCTGGCCAACCTTCCCGATGTGACCTGGACCCTCGATTCCGAGGGGAAGACCCTGTACATGAGCGCCAACGTGGAAGAAATGCTGGGCTATACCCTGCACGACGTACTTGGCGGCAGCTTAGACTTGCGGCTGGCGCGCATCCACCCCGAAGACGTCGATAAAGCCGCGAAGCATTTCCGCGCTCTATTTCGCGAAAACAAGATCTTCGACCTGGAATATCGCTTGCGCCATAAGGACGGCCGCTGGATCTGGGTTCGTAACCGCGCTGTTCGCACCTTCCAGCAGGACGGCCTGCTCTTCGCCGACGGCATCCTCACCGACATTACCGAACGCAAGCAAGCCGAAAAAGTCGATTCCCAACTGGCTGCGATTGTCATGTCCACCAGCAACGCCGTCATCAGTAACGATGCTGATGGGACCATCGTCTCCTGGAACCCCGCGGCGGAGCGCATGTATGGGTACTCGGCTCAGGAGGCCATTGGCAAGCACATCTCCATGCTGGTTCCTCCCGAGCGGCTGCATGAGGTTCCCGACATCCTGGGCCGGGTCGCGCGCGGCGAACAGATTCAGCTTTTCGACTCCGTCTGTCTGCGAAAAGACGGCTCACGCTTCGACGTTTCCCTCGCCGTGACGGTTATCCGGAACAAGACCGGCGGGGCCCTGGGCATCTCAACCATCGCCCACGACATCACGGTGCGCAAGCAGGCCGAAGATGCTCTCCGCCGCTCCGAGCAAAGCCTTGCCCTGCGCAACCAGATCTTCAACGTCTTCCTCACCGCCCCCGATCAACAGATGTATCAAGAGGTCCTCCAGATCGCCGTGGATGCCACCAAGAGTAGATATGGTCTGTTCGGCTACATTGCGGACGACGGTGCTCTGGTGGTACCCTCGATGACCTCCGAGGTATGGCAAGCTTGTGAGGTCAGCGATAAGCAAGCGCGTTTTCCTCACGATGTCTGGGCAGGTATCTGGGGCCGTGCCCTCGACCAGAAACAAGCGTTCTGTAGCAACCATCAAGGGCGTGTTCCCAATGGCCACGTACCCATCGAACGCGCCATGGCCGTTCCCGTCGTCTATCAGGATGTCGCCATTGGCCTGCTCGTGGTGGCCAATAAGGAAACTGACTACCAGGAAAACGACCGCCAACTGCTGGAACGCGTCGCCGTCTACGTGGCCTCCGTCTTATCGGCCCGCCTTCAGCGCGACACCCAGGAGCGAGCCCGGCAGCGGACGGAGGCTGAACTCATCAAGGCCAGGGACCTCGCCGAAGAAGGCAACCGCGCTAAAACTCAATTCCTGGCCAACGTCAGCCACGAACTTCGCACCCCCATGAACGGCATCCTGGGCATGGCGGAGTTGGCCTTGGATACCCAGTTGGACGCCGAACAACGCGAGTCCCTTCTGGTTATTCAGTCCTCGGGAACTGCTTTGCTGCGCCTTATCGACGATCTTCTGGACTTTACCCGGACCGAATCCGGCGGCCTCGTCCTCGATAGCATCGCCTTCAATCTCCCTGAAACCGTGCGCCGCACTCTACGTCCCTTGCGTTTTCAGGCCCAGCAAGTCGGACTGGAGTTCGTGTGTCAGATGGATCCCCAGCTCCCGGAGATGGTCATCGGCGATCCCCAGCGGTTGCGGCAAGTTCTTGTCAACATCGTGGGAAATGCCATCAAGTTCACCCACCAGGGCAAGGTAGCGGTGCACGCTGCCTGCAAATCGGTCAGCGAAAATTGTACGGAAATTCTGTTCGAGATATCGGATACCGGGATTGGAGTGCCTCCCGAGAAGCACGCCACCATCTTCGAAAGCTTTACTCAAAGCGATGGCAGTTCAACGCGAAAGTACGGCGGTACCGGACTGGGCCTGGCGATTTCCTCACACCTCGTCGAACTGATGAACGGAAGAATCTGGGTGGAGAGCAACCTTGGCCAGGGCAGTATCTTCCGCTTCACTCTTCAGCTGCCAGTCTCTGGAAATGGCGACAGAGTATTTCATCCCGAATCGCAGGAAGTGCACTTCTAGCCGTGGCCCCTCAGGCCTTTTATCTTTCCGCATAGTTCGCGGTTTGACTTTGAACCGCTCCCCGTTCACAATTTCCACCTGTGCTTTTTTTCGTCACACTGCTGGCGTCGGCGTCGCAACTGGAACGAAACATTCTCGCTGGAACGGCGTTCCGGCAGGTTCGCAGCGCAGCCGCGCTACGCGGTTCTGGTTCGTTGGACGAAACTAGCCGCGCAGCGGCGGCATGGTGTTAGGCGGGGGCGTTAGCCCCCGCTCCAGTGGGAAAAAATGCGAGCCGCAGAGCGGCGACACGGTTTTCGTAACAGTCTCGTTAGCTCCGGCTGCGCAGCAGAAATAAATAACCAGCCGGCTTCAGCCGGCGACAGGGTGTTCAAGCAATAAAATCCTAAGCCACCAACAAGGAGACTACGATGGCAGAAAATGAAGCCAAGACCTGTGCTCACGAACCGTGCCTGTGCACGGTTGCCGCTCATGAAAAGTACTGTAGCGATATTTGCCGCGATGCGGGATCCAAAGAAGTGGAAATTGCCTGCCAATGCCAGCATCCCGCTTGCCTCGACAGCGTTTAGAAACCGTGGTTGCCATATGGCCCCGCAGTGTTCGACACTGCCGGGGCGCGCGGCTGCCGGCGTAATTGTCGAAAGCCGCGCCCAGCCCTTCAAATTCGACCGCTGGTTTTCGACATTACACGCCCGGCGTCAAACCAATTGACACGAGCTTTGTAGTTGACGGACAATCCTGTCAATTGTTTCCCGGGCTCGCACGGGTTGCTGTCGCTCCTCAACAGAGTTTCCAGCATTAACATCCTGCGCCAACGCTTAGAGTCGCTGCTCGGAACGGGTTCACCAACAAATTCTTGGAATGACTGTGGCTCGTGACTTCATCAATCTCACGAAGAAAAGGACTGCGCTTTGACAAAGAAATCCCTGTTTGCTGTGGCCTTGCTATCGCTCGCCTGCTGCGTGATGCAGGCCCAGACCCTGACCAACCTTACCCACCAGCCTCCGGACGGAGCTGGCATTGACTTCCTGCTCACCGACGGCACCGTCCTGGCTCAAGGCAATCAAGGCCAGGACTGGTGGAAGCTGACTCCTGATATCAACGGAAGCTACATCAACGGCACCTGGACGCAGGTCGCGAGCCTGGCTGCCGGTTACGATCCCTATGCCATGGCTTCGGCGACCTTGGCCGATGGCCGCGTCCTGATTGAAGGTGGCGAATACAATTTCGGCTCGTTTTCCTTCACCAACATGGGCGCGGTTTACGATCCTGTAGCCAACACTTGGACCAATCTCACTCCCCCCGCGGGATGGGAATACATTGGCGATTCGCCGTCGGCGATCCTGCCCAATGGACATTTCCTGATCGGACGCAAGTTCGACATGCAGATGGCGGAATTGGATCCCACGACCATGGTCTGGACGGCAATGGGATCCACCGGCAAGGCCGACTGGAACGCCGAAGAGGGTTGGACCCTGATGCCGGATGGCACCATTCTCACCTGGGATGTGCTGGATAATCCCAACTCCGAGCGCTACATTCCGTCCCAGCAGATGTGGGTCTCCGACGGCAGCACCGTCGCCAACCTGCAAGGTCCGCCGGAAGTCGGCTGTATTCCCTACGGTGGCGGCGACTACTGTCCTCCGGGCGAAACCGGCCCCGGCATCCTCCGCATCGATGGCACCGTCTTCGCCACTGGCGCCACTCATCAAGGCGCGAATTCCGGCAACACCTCGCTCTATACTCCTGGAACCAGCCCCACCGATCCTGGCACTTGGACGCCGGGTCCGTCCTTCCCCAATGGCGACGATGCCGGCGACAACTTCGCCGTCTTGCTGACCAACGGCAGGGTGTTGGTGGAGGGCAATACGGGAAGACTTTACGAGTATGACGGCACCCATCTGACCCCAACCCTAAGCACTTTCGGCGGAAGCATGATCGTGCTGCCTACTGGACAAGTCCTGTTCAATGGATCGCAGGTTTATACCTCGACCGGCAGTTTCGAGCAACCGTGGGCGCCTTTCGTTCTCCATTGTCCTTCCACCGTACAGCGTGGCAATACCTACACTGTCTTCGGGCGTCAGTTCAACGGATGGTCGCAAGCCGACAACTTTGGCGATGAGTTTGAAACCGCAACCAACTACCCTCTGGTGCGGATCACCAACAACTCGACGAACCATGTCTTCTACGCCAAGACGCACAACCATAGCACCATGGCAGTAGCCACTCACGGTATCCCCACTTATACCTATTTCGACGTACCCGCCGGAATGGAGACAGGCGCGAGCACCCTGGTGGTGGTCGCCAATGGGATTCCGTCAAACCCCATCACCATCACGGTAGAGTAGAGCTTCACGCAAGAGTCGCCAAAGAACGCTCGCGGGCCAAAAACCCGCGAGCGTTCTTGTCTTGCGCGATGGAATCAGCGATGCTAGAGCGTAGCCGGTTCCCCGGCCCTCACAAAGGTAGCGCTGGAATCATCTTGATCGACATCCTCAAGCAACTTTTCGAACGGCATTTCGGATCGCCCGCCGCAACCGCGACCCCGCAGCCGGCCTTGCTTGGCGCCTCAGGCCGAAAGATTGTCAGGCTCAGTAACCAGCAACACCGCGCCATCGGCATCCTGTATGGCGTGCGCGAAGAGAACGTCGCCTTCCTCGAATTCTCCCGGCATTTTCGGCGGCACGGCTTGCCGGTACCGGAAATCTATGCCCAGGACCTCGACCACGGCGCCTATCTGGAAGAGGACCTGGGAGACACCGCGCTCTTCGACTTTCTCTCGCAGAATCGCTCGGGCGAGAACATTGCTCCGCCGGTCGTCGAAGCCTACCGCAAAGTGGTCGCCTTTCTCCCGCGCTTTCAAGTCGAGGCAGGCCGCGATTTGAACTACGGTGTCTGCTACCCTCGCGCCGCCTTTGACCGCCAATCCATTGCCTGGGACCTGAATTACTTCAAGTACTATTTTCTCCAGTTGGCTGGCATTCCCTTCAACGAGCAGTCGCTCGAAGATGATTTCGCCCGTTTGACCACGTTCCTGCTGGACGCCGGCTGCGAATACTTTCTCTATCGCGACTTTCAGTCCCGCAATGTAATGCTTTTCCAGGGCAGCCCGTTCTTCCTGGATTACCAGGGCGGCCGCAAAGGCGCTCTGCAATATGACATCGCCTCCCTGCTGTTCGACGCCAAGGCCGACCTGCCCCCGCCGCTGCGGCAACAGTTGCTCGACTGTTATCTGGATGGCCTCGCCGGCCACATCCATCTCGACCGCGACGCCTTCCTGCGGCATTACTATGCCTACGTCTATGTCCGCATCATGCAGGCGCTGGGAGCCTACGGCTTTCGCGGATTCTACCAGCGCAAAACTTTCTTCCTGCAAAGCGTTCCCTATGCCGTGAAGAATCTGCGTTGGCTGCTGCACAACGTCGAACTTCCCATACCTCTGCCGGCCCTGATGGATACTTTCAGAAACATGTTGGGCTCGAAGAAACTACAAGGCGCAACTCCGGAGTCCGGCAAGTTGACGGTGCAGGTGCTGAGTTTTTCTTTTCATCGCGGTCTTCCCAACGACGAAACCGGGCATGGCGGGGGATTCGTCTTCGACGCTCGCAGCCTGCCCAATCCCGGACGTGAAGAGCGTTTTCACTCTGTCACCGGCAAGGACGCACCGGTCATTGAATATCTCGACCCCCAGGAGAGCGTTCGCCAGTTTCTTGCCAGCGCGATCTCGCTGATCGACGCCAGTGTCGATAACTACCAGCAACGGGGCTTCAAGAACCTGATGGTCTCCTTCGGATGCACCGGCGGCCAGCATCGTTCCGTGTATCTGGCCGAGCAACTGGCCAGACATCTTCGCCGCCGCAACGACCTGGAAGTTGTCCTCAGACACCGCGAACTGGAGAGCCCCGACTGATGCGAGCCATGATTCTTGCCGCGGGGCTGGGAACACGACTGCGGCCGCTCACCCTCGACTGTCCCAAAGCTCTTGTCGAAATCAACGGCCGCACCCTGCTGGAAATCGCCCTCACTCGCCTGCGCAGCTTTGGGGTCTCCGATGTCGTCGTCAACGTGCACCACCTTGCCGATCGCATCGTCGAATACCTCAAGAGCAATGCCAGCTTCGGCATGAGAATTGAGATCTCCTGTGAGGATGTGCTGCTCGACACCGGCGGCGGCCTCAAGAATGTCTCTCGCTTCTTCCTTCAAGACCGCTCCAATGGGCCATTCCTGGTGCACAATGTCGACGTCATCAGCGATATCGACTTCCAGCGAATGGTTGAGCGCCACGTCGAAAGCGACGCTCTGGCGACGCTGGCCGTTCAACAGCGTGCAAGCTCGCGGCAATTGCTGTTTGATAATGCCAACCTGCTGTGCGGGCGAAAATCGGAAGAGGATGCACCTGAGATTGTCCGCGCCGCGCCCCAGTGCTTTCCCCTGGCTTTCTGCGGCATCCACGTGCTCTCTCCGCGTATTTTCCCGTTGTTGACGGAAGAAGGTGTCTTTCCCATCATTCCCGCCTACCTGAGGCTCGCAGCTCAAGGAGAGAAAATTCTCAGCTTCCGCGCCGATGAATACCTCTGGCGCGATCTGGGCACGCCCGAGAGCCTGTCCGCCGCTGCCCACTTGAACGCAGGGACCTTCCCGCGCCAGGCTTAGCCGTATCTTCAGCACCGTCACCTGTCGCGGACTTCCGTCCGCACGAACGAAGCCGCAATAAAAAGAGGGCAACTGGTCGTTGCCCTCGGTAAAACAGCGGTTGCGCAAGTGAGCTTACGGCTCGGTTGGGCTGGCAAACTCCACGTTCTGCACCTGAATACCGCCAATCGCAACGCGGCCGTCGGTCCAGGTGATGTAGGCATTGCCGTTCAACGCCGTGGAGTAATCATAGTCGCCCGCGTAGCAGCTCTGAATCTCCGGATCATCCTGGGCCGGCTGGGGAATGATCTGATCGCTGATCGCGACGTTCGATCCCCAGGTATTGCCGTTGTCCGACGACTGAATTCCGTAGCGCTGGTAGCTGCATCCGGGATCGGTAGTGTTGTTGCAGGCGGTGGTGGCCTGGCGGCGATCGTACCAGGAAACCGTTACGTCCTCCGGCTGCGTGAAAGCACCCGGGCTGTAGTTGACATTCAGGGACGGCATCCAGTGGCTTTGATACTGGTTGGTCTCCGGATCGTTGAGCACGATCGGACTGGACCAGGTGTTCCCGTTGTCGGTGGAGCGGACGTACGCGATGTCGCCAGTCGAGATCGTACCCTTCTGGGCATAGGCATAGTGGACTACGCCGTTAGGACCAACTCCAGGCTGGCCCCATCCCATGTGCCGCCAAATGGGATTCATTTTGGCGAAGTAGCCGCAGGTGCCGTCGCCCGGCGGGTTGAAGCGCGGTCCCGTCGTGGACGAGGTCCAGGTCTGGCCGCCGTCTACGGAACGGTAAATAATGTTTTGCCGGGTATCCAGTCCACCACTGCCTTCATCCATGGTAGCCAGGAACACCGTGCTGGTGTAGGTGGCGTTGGGCGCTGGCGGCCCCGGAGGCGTGCCCGTCAACTGGACATCACGCAGGAAGCTGGTGGTCAACTGCACCGGAGTGCTCCAGGACGATCCGTTATCGGAATGGCTGACGAAGATCGCTCCGTCGTCTATGGCGAAGTTGTTGAAGGAGACATACATCCGACCGTACTTCGTGCTGAAGGGATTGTTATCCACCCACATGGACGGACGGTCATCGTCGTCACCATTACTGGGGCAGCCAGCGGCAGTCCAGGTGATGCCGTCGGGCGAACTCCATACCCCGATTCCAAAACCACCGCAGCCCGTGACCAGGTCACCGCCAAAGAACAGCCCCAGCCTCTGGTTGTAAACCACCAGCGGGTCGCCATAGTTAGTGCCATGTCCTGAGGAGAATGGCGCCGGCAAGATCTCCGTGAATGTCGAACCGTCATTGGTGGAGTACGACGTGCCCGAATAGTTGCTGCCATTGCCGTTGGTGTCGTCATTGTAGTTGACCACCATAAGTTGACTGCCGGCCGCCGTGCTGTGCCACACCATGCTCTCGCTGTGGGTGCAGGCGTCGGGTCCGGTACAGGTCCTGCTGCTGACCAGAACGTTGGGCGGCTGAGGGGCATCTTCCTCGAACTCATGTCCGGAACCCTCGGCTTTGCCCCCCTGCACCACTCCGCATTGAATCAGGGTCAGACCGGCGCGCATGTTGTCCTGCTTCATTAGATGGCGCGACGCAATCTGCGAGCAAGGGATACCTGTGGTTGTTGTTTGGGCCTGGCTTAGTGGCTGAAAGAGGCACACTGCCACTAAAAGGGCCGGCAGCGCTATAAACCACAGCGCTTTTTCTCTGTCGTTCGTCTTCATCATCTCGATTTCCTCTCTACTTGTTGGACTTGCTTTGGCCCGAAGCTTCAGGCTCCCCGTTGGGAATGGGTATTGGAGCGTGCGAAGCAAAGTACTCCTCGTCCATCCAGATACCGGTGTTGGTCTTCAACGATTCCAATTCGTCTCGCAGTTTTTGGCTTTGCAGTTTCTTTTCGATTTGCGGTGTCATCTCGGTCAATGTCCGTCGGCTGCGCGAAACCAGCTGTATCAGGACCAGGGTGTCGGGTTCATTGGCCAACTCAGTCCATTCGCCGTCCTTCCTCATCCCGAAGGCGACCTTTTCCATCTCTGCCGGCATCTCTCCATGCTGAAACCTGAGCGGCTTTTCGTCGAAGACCACGGTTTCCGGGTCCTTCACCAGTTTCTTAGGATCGCTGCCTGCCGCATAAGCCTGCCGAATCGCGGCCGCCAGCGCCTTGGCCTCGGCGGGATTCACGCCCTTTTCCTGTCCCGGTCCGCTCTTGTAAATGAACACCCGGCGCAACTGAACGACATCGTAGTCATCCAGGTGCGCGTTGTAGTAATTGCTGATCTGGGCCGGAGTCGGTTTCGCCTCCGCCTTCAACCTGGTGAATTCCGCATTGGAGAGAATCTGGGTGCGATCAATGGCCAACTGGCGGACCACTGCGGGCGAGGAATCCAGATGATTGGCCACCGCTTGCCGGGAGAGCATCAGCAAGGACGCATAGTTGTCGCCCAACTTCTTGCGGCTCAGGTCCGCCGGGCCTTGCTGGGCTTCCAGATCGCCAATATAAGTCTCAAACTGCTCCTGCGTGATTTGCAGGTCTCCGACTTTCAGGATGACTCGTTGCGCTGCCGGCTGATCGGCATTCGCAACGCCAGGCGCGGCACTGGAAGAAGCTTCAGAGGGGCCGCTGGGCGCAGCTTGCGCCACACAGTCGGCAACGGAGAGACTCGCGGCAAACAGGAAAACGATTACAACCCGAATCAGTGCACGGACATCCCGCAACAATTAGTCAGCCTTTCGCCAAGTATGCGAATCGGCCTGCATATCCTATTGCTAGCAAGGAAGAGCCAATTCCCCTGGAAGATATTTATCAGTTGCTAAATTGCCCACAGGTGCGGTTTCGACTTTGGGGAGTTTGAGCGTAACGATCTCAAACCAATCGAAACTATAGGGGATAGTAGACCACCCTCATACTGTTCGCAAGACAAATCTGAGGCCACGATTGTAAAAACTTCGACACAAACCGCTGTCCGCCCACTCGAAGCCACTTGGTAAACTTCTGGATCAGCGGCCCGGCCGGGCCATCTCAACTTGGCCAGTCGCCGAGGACGAACCGTACCGCGCTACAATAGCGCAATCAGCGAGGTTCCATGTCAACCGCAACGCGATTAACGCTCACCGTTGCTGATTACTTGCACAGCAGCTACAGTCCGGATTGCGATTACGTCGACGGCGAGCTGCAGGAGCGAAACGTGGGCGAATTGGATCATGCGGAAGTGGAGACTGCTCTCGCCATGTGGTTTCGCAGCCACGACAAGGAATGGAACATTCGCGCGGTTGTGGATCTACGCATACAAGTCGCGGCCACCCGCTTCCGCATTGCCGATGTCTGCCTGATCTCCCGCAGCGTACCGGTAGAACAGGTGCCGCCGCACCCGCCGCTGGCCGTCATCGAAGTGTTCTCACCGGAAGACCGGGTCTCGACCTATCAGGAGCGTCTCGACGACTATCGCAGAATGGGGGTTCGTAACATCTGGATCGTCGATCCCCTGCACCGTCGCGGATACGACTGTTCCACCGGAAGCTGGATCGAATCCATGTCCTTCGCGGTCGAGAATTCGCCCATCGCCGTGGATCTTTCTGCAATCTTCGCGGACCTGAGTTAGTCAGACTAGGGGTCATCCAAAAAATCTTCTTGGGTTGGGAACTTGACCTATCAGCTTGCGTGGAACGCGAAGCATTGCACCTGGCTGCAATCAAGCCGCGAAGCGGCGGCAGCGCAGTTAGCCCGGCGCGTGAGCGCCGGGTCAGGTGGTAATTGAACCTGAGCCGCAGAGCGGCGACAGCTCCTCACATAAATACGGAGCCATGCGAACCTGTTCCTCCTACCTGGCTGCCTTCGTCCACTCGTCTACCCAGCCGTTCACCGTCTGCCACCACAGCCGGCTGTTTTGCGGCTTCAGCACCCAATGGCCTTCATCGGGGAAGTACAGCATCTTCGATGGGACCTTTAGCCGTTGCAGCGTAGTAAATAACTGGAAGCCCTCCGACACGTCGAGCCGGTAGTCGAGCTGGCCGTGTACAACCAGCATGGGCGTCTTGAAGTTCGTCGCGAACATGTGCGGCGACCACTTGTTATAGAGTTCGCGATTCGTCCACGGCGTGCCTTTGAATTCCCACTCGTTGAACCACAGCTCCTCGGTGGTGCCGTACGCCGACTGCGTGTTGAACATGCCATCATGCGAAACCAGACACTTGAAGCGCGCGGTGTGGCCCTCGATCCAGTTGATGGCATATCCGCCGTAGCTGGCGCCCAGCGCGCATTCGCGGTCTTTGTCAATGTAGGGGTAGGTCTTCTCGGCGTAGTCGAGACCACGCATCAAGTCTTGATAGGGCGCGCCGCCCCAGTCGCCGTTGATGGCGTCAATGAACTTCTGGCCGTAACCAGTCGAGCCGTGGAAGTTGACCATCACGATCACGTAGCCGTTGGCCGCGAACAGCTCAGGATTCCAGCGATACGACCAGTCGTCGCCCCACGCGCCTTCGGGGCCGCCGTGGATGAGGAACTTCACGGGATATTTCTTGCCGGCGTCGAAGTTCGGCGGCTTGACCACGAAGCCCTGGACTTTTTCCTTCGCCGCGCCCTCGAACCAGTAGGATTCCAGCGGCTGCATCTGAACTTGCGAGAGCACCGGGTCGTTGAGTTTCGTCACCGGCTGCGCCTTCGAGAGCAGACAATCCGGAACTTTGTAAGGCTTCTCTTCCGGCTTCCAATAGATGCGGCACTGCGGAAACTCGAGCGCTGCACCGTAGATCTCGTTGGGGAATTCGACCGACATACGGTCGAACACCAGCATCTTGCCGTCGGCCGTCGGCGTTGGACTGTCATTGAATCCGGCAACCAGCTCCATCGGCCAGGGATCCTGCGCCGTCACGTCGACCTTGTAGATCGGCGCGTCGCCTTCGTTCTCGGCGGTGAAGTAGATGGTCTTCGAATCCGGAGCCCACGCCATCGAATCGACCCAGCGATCGAAGTTCGGTGACACGTCAGTAATCTTGCCGGTCGCGCGCTCGTACAGCATCAGGCGAAAGCGATCACTCTCGTATCCTCCGCGAAGCTGCGAGCGATAGGCGATGTACTTGCCATCAGGCGAATAGATCGGCGTGCTGTCGCTGCCGGGATTGGTCGTGATCTTCTTCGGCGTCCCGCCTGTGATGGGGATGATGAAGATGTCGCTGTTGGTACTGGTAGCCTGGACTTCGTCGATGTTGCTGCTGTAGGCAATCTCTTTGCCGTCAGGCGAGAACGAATACTGGTCCTGGCCGCCCAGCGAGAACGGCGGAACATCGTGCGCGCCGGGGGTGAGATCGCGGGCGACTCCGCCATCAGCCGATACCAGAAACAAGTGGCTGTACTTCCCGTCAAAGTAGCTCGTCCAGTGACGATACATCAGCTGGGTAAAAATCTTCGCCTTCACCTTCGACTTGGCCTTCTCCTCGTCTCTCTGCTTGTTGCAGGCGTCGTCGTTGCAATCGGGCCAGACCGACGAGATAAACAGAATCCACTTGCCATCCGGCGACCAGGTCCCACTCGATGCCTCAGTCGAGATGTTAGTCACTTTGTGCGGCTCCCCGGTCAGAGTTCCCGTCGAACCATCGAAGTCCTGCGCGTAAATCTGCGATTCGCCGTCGCGCGACGACTCAAAGAGGATGTGCTTGCCATCGGGTGCGAAGCGAATGCGATCTTCGCCCTTGCCGTCGGCTGGCGTCAGGCGGCGAGAGTCTCCACCGGCGACCGTCACAATCCACAGGTGCGGCGTCTTTGTATTGGCTTCGAGGTTGACATCGACGGCGCTGAAGGCGACCCACTTGCCATCGGGCGAGACGCTCGGCTCGCCGATGCGCCTGAGCTGCATCATGTCTTCGAAGGTGAAGGGATGCTTGTTCTGCGCAAAACCGCAGAGTGAGCAGCAGATCATAAGCAAAAGAATGCGGCGTAGCATGAAGCCTCCGAATCCCGCCCTGGCCCAAAAGAATGCTAGAACGGGGCGCCCAACGTAGAGAGGGAGACGCGTCTGGCGCGCGTCGAAAACTGGATAGTCTAACAGGCTGCGGCGGCAGGCGATACTGAGGCCCTTGCCAACGCAGGAATCAGGCGACGTTCATCGCAACAGCGCCGCCATATGCTGCGAGCCCGTGGCTATGCCCAGCGACCAGTTCACCGCGTTGATGAAGAAGTTCGGGAACAGGCCGATGCCGACCGTCCCGACCGCGGTAATCGTCAGCGCCAGCCGCATGGCCGAAGTGATTCGTACCGGCTCCGTTTCCACCGGCTGCCGCATCAGCATGGCATTGGCAATCCGCATGTAGTAGTACATGCTGATGACCGCGTAGAGCACGGCGACCGACGCCAGCGCATAGTGTCCGGTCTGAATCAGGCTGAGGAAGATGAAGTACTTGCCCCAGAAGCCCGCCAGCGGCGGAATTCCGGCCAGTGACAGCAGGAACACCAGCATCAGAATTGCTTCGACGGGAGCTTTGAAATACAGGCCGGCGATGTCGTCGATCTCGTCACCGATAATGTTGCGGCGGCGCAGCGAGGTGATGACCGCAAACGCGCCGAGGTTCATGAAGGTATAGACCAACAGGTAAATCAGGATGGCCATGATCCCCGTGGAGTTTGTCTGGCCATCGCTGGCAATCAGGCCCAACAGCATATAGCCGACGTGCGCGATGGACGAATATGCCAGCAGGCGCTTCAGATTGGTCTGCGTCATCGCGGCCAGGTTGCCGCCGGTCATGGTGGCGATGGCGACGAAGATGAGCAGCGGCACATACATCGAGCGCAGCGGATACAGGCCGAAGAGGAAGACACGCAGCAGCATCGCCCAGCCCGCGGACTTGACCGCAACCGACATGAAGCCGGTAATGCTGGTGGGCGCGCCTTCATAGGCATCGGGCGCCCACTGATGAAACGGCACGGCAGCAATCTTGAAGAGCAGGCCTGTTGCCGTGGCCAGCAGGGCGAAGATGACAATGGGATCGTGGGGCCGGGTGGCGATGATCTGTTGCAGGCCCTGCGCAATCTTGCCGAGGTTGGTGCTGCCGGTCAATCCGTAGAAAAGCGAAAGTCCGTAGGCGAAGATGCCGGAGGAGAACGCGCCTAGCAATAGATACTTCAGCGCAGCTTCGTTAGAACGCTTGTCGCGCCGCAGAAAGCCCACGAGCACGTATGTTGAGATGGCCATCAGTTCCAGGCCAATGAAGATCAGGACAATGTCATAGCCGGCTGCCATGCACATCATGCCGACCACGGAGAACAGCATCAAGGCGTAAAATTCGCCGTGGTTCTCGTGCTCAACCTCCAGATAGTGCATCGACATCAGGACCGCAATCGCCGCGCCGGCCAGGAACAAATAGAAGAAATAAAGAGCGAATGGATCGACCAGCAATGTTCCCATGAAGCCGGTATCGATAAAGCTGAGTCCCTTTTGCTGCGCAACGTGATAGGCCCAGTGCAGCTTGCCGACCGCCGCGGCCGAAAATGCCAGGCCGACCAGCGCAGTGTAGGCGTTGACCTGCTTCCACTGCTTGGGCAGCATGAGGTCGATCATCAAGATGCCGAGCGCAAATAACGCGAGCAGCAGCATCGGCAGGGCGAGCAGGTAGTCCGTGGCACTGAAGAAAGACATGGATTGGGTGAGCGAGGTGGTCACGATGTAACTCCGCTCTTCGCCGCTCGCCGTTCGCCATTCGCCGGAGTTGTTGGCAGCGTATTTCGCGTACGTCGAAGAGTCTGTAATAGTGCGGTCAACATTTGGCGGATGCTGATGATGGATTTCGCCAGCGGACAATAAGCCGATTCCGTTAGAAAGCCGGGATCTGCAGCCAGCCTGAGATGATTCTGTAGCTCACTGGCCGAGCCCATTGCGATCTGAACGTAACGCGCAAGTTCGACTTCGTTCCAACGACCGCAGCCCTCCGCTAGATTGGCGCCGATCGACCCGGCAGCGCGGCGAATTTGGGAAGTGAGTCCGAACATCTCTGATCGCGGAAATGTGGCAGTCGCTGCATACAAGTGCACAGTCAGCGCATGTGCTTTCTGCCAGACCTCGAGTTCCTCGTAGTTCTTCATTGTCCGCGTGGTCCGTCGGCGCGCCGCTGGGCAATAACGCGCGTGTCTCGAATTTCGCTAGTTGTGCCTGGGGTTTCGCCGGACGCTTTGCTCAAGCCCTCGCCGCCAACCTCCGGCGAATGGCGTCCTCCCGTAGTCTCGGGTTCCGCTGTCTTCGCCGGCTGCGTCGCCAGCACTGGCTTGTTCAGCCCTGGATAATCCGGCCGCACCGTTGCCACCAGATTATTGATCGGCGTCGAGAGTATCTGGAAGAGCGGCTTCGGATACAAACCGATCCAGAACGCGATCAGCACCAGCGGCACAAATGTGGCCAGTTCGCGCGGCGAGAGATCAAGCAGCTTCTCGTTCTTGGGGTTGTTTACCGGCCCGAAGAACACTCGCTGATACAGCCACAGCAAGTACGCCGCGGCGAGTATTACGCCCGGCACAGCCCACGCCGCCCAGGCTTTGTTCTCCATGAACGTGCCTTGCAGGATGGTGAACTCGCCGACAAACCCGTTCAGCAGCGGCAGTCCCATCGACGACATAAACATGATCAGCGTGATGGTCGCGTACACCGGCATCACGCTGGAGATGCCACCGTACTCGGAGATCTCGCGCGTGTGCCGCCGTTCATAGAGGATGCCGACAATCAAGAACAGTGCTCCAGTGGAGATACCGTGGTTGATCTGCTGAATGACTGAGCCGCTCAGGCCCAGCGGGCTGAGCGCGAAGATGCCCAGCGTGCAAAAGCCCAGGTGGCTGACCGACGAATATGCCACCAGCTTCTTCATGTCCTTCTGCATCAGCGAGACCAGCGCGCCGTAGATGATGCCGATCAGCGACAGCGTGATCATGAACTGGCGCACCCACGGAGTCATGGCGACCGCCGGGAAAAACGGCAGCGAGAAACGGATCAGCCCGTACGTTCCCATCTTCAGCAGAACGCCGGCCAGGATGACGGAACCAGCCGTTGGCGCCTCCACGTGCGCATCCGGCAGCCAGGTGTGGAACGGAAACATCGGCACCTTGATGGCAAAGCCGAGGAAGAACGCGAAGAACAGCCAGATGGCCGCGTGCCCGCCGATCTTCGGCGCGGTCGCGTAAAGATCGGGCAGGTAGAAGGTGTACACGCCCGTCAGAGTGTGGTGATGGAAGTACAGAAACAGGATGCCCAGCAGCATCAGCACCGAACCGAACAGGGTGTACAGGAAGAACTTGATGGCTGCGTAAAGTTTGCGCGGACCGCCCCAGATGCCGATCAGCAGATACATCGGCACCAGCATGGCCTCCCAGAATACGAAGAAGAGGAACATGTCGTTGGCCATGAAGACGCCCAGCATGCCGGTCTGGAGCGCCAGAAACCAGATGTAATACTCCTTCACGCGGTCCTGGATGGCGTTCCAGGACGACAGGATGGAGATTGCGCCCAGCAGGGTCGTAAGCATGATCAGCAGGAAGGAAATGCCGTCGATGCCGATGACGTAGCCCGCCCCAATCGTGGGGATCCAGTTGTTGGGTGCGCCTTCGACGAACTGGAAGCCGGCGCGCTCCTTCAGGGCCCAGAACCACGGAATCAGCGGGAGTGAGACTGCGAAGCCGAGGAAAGCGAAGATGTTGGCGATCCAGCGGACCGCGTCCTTGTTTTCCTTGGGCACCAGCAGCAGGATTGCAGCTCCTACCAGCGGCGTGAATAAGATGATCGAAAGAATATGGTTGTACATTTTTAGAACCAGCAATTAGCAATTAGCAATTAACCAAATCAAAAACGCTTCGTTGGGCAATCATTCGTTGCCGCGCCGGCCCAAACTGACAACTGACAACCGGCAACTGACAACTGTTTTCTCACCACTTGACCACGTAATAACAAACAAATCCCACCAGGCCGGCGACCATCACCAGTGCGTACCACTGCACCAGGCCCCACTGCACCAGGCGTACCGGGTACGAGGCCAGCCGGGTCACAATTCCAACTCCATTCACGAAGAGGCCGTCGATGATCCACTTGTCCCACAGGTTCGAAAGCGTGCCGCTCATGCGCGTCGTCCAACCGGCGCCATTCACCGCGCCGTCGATGACCTCGGCGTCAAACTTCCACAACGCATCCCCGAGTCCCATCGCGCCCAGCCGCACGTCGCCGACTTTCTTGCGTCCGGTGAAGACCCAGTCGTAAAGCTCGTCGACGTACCATTTTCGATAGAGCGTCTTGTACCATCGCGGAGCGAACTCCTGGATCGGCTCCTTGTAGTCTTTGTCGGCTTTCTTGTAGGCCCGCTGCGCCAGCCACCAGCCCAGCACCGCCGCGCCCACGGAGGCGAACATCAGCGCGTATTCCAGCGGATCGGTGTGCTCAACCTGCTGCTCGCCGGCGGCCACCTGCGCTGCCTTGCCGCTCTCCACCAGCACGACTGCTTCTTTCGCGAACACGGGCTCGAGGAATTTCTCAAAGCGATTCGATCCACCCAGACTGTGCGGCAGCCCGAGAAATCCCGCGCCGATGGAGCAGATCGCGAGGATCACCAGCGGCACGGTCATTGTCTTGGGCGACTCGTGGATGTGGTGCTCCACTTCGTGAGTCATGCGCGGCTTGCCGAAGAATGTCAGGTAGATCAGCCGGAACATGTAGAACGAGGTCATCAGCGCGGTGAAAAATGCGATGTACCACAGGTAGCGATAAGCGCCGCCTTCGCGCGACCATGTCTCCCACAGGATGGCGTCCTTCGAGAAGAAACCGGCGAAGCCGGGAATGCCGCTGATGGCAAGCGTCGCAATCAGCATGGTGCCGAACGTCGTCTTGATCTTGCCGCGCAGCGCGCCCATGTGCTGCATCTCCTGCTGGCCGCTCATGGCGTGGATAACCGATCCGGCACCGAGGAAGAGCAGCGCCTTGAAGAAAGCGTGGGTGAATACGTGAAAGACACCCGCGGCAAATGCTCCGACGCCGAGCGCCAGGAACATGTAGCCGAGTTGCGAAACCGTCGAGTACGCCAGCACGCGCTTGATATCGTTCTGCACCAGGGCGATCGTGGCCGCGAAGATCGCGGTCAGCGCGCCGACGATGGCGACCGTCTTCATCGCGTTGGGCGCCAGCACGAACAATGCGTTCGATCGCGCCACCATGTACACGCCGGCGGTAACCATGGTCGCCGCATGGATCAGGGCGGAGACCGGCGTGGGACCTTCCATCGCGTCCGGCAGCCAGACATATAGCGGAAATTGCGCCGACTTGCCGCAGGCGCCGACGAAGAGCAGCAGGCAGGCGGCGGTGATCACGGGATCGCCTATGTGAAACTGGCCGCTGCGCGCCAGGTGATTGACTGCGGTGTACTGGACAGAGCCGAAGTACCAGGCGATGGTGAACATGCCGAGCAGGAATCCGGCGTCACCCACGCGGTTGACAATGAATGCTTTGTTCGCAGCGGTTGACGCGGAGTGGCGCTGGAAGTAGAAGCCGATGAGCAGATACGAACACAAGCCCACGCCCTCCCAGCCAACAAACATCAACGCATAGTTGTTGGCCAGGATCAGTGTCAGCATGGAAAACATGAACAGGTTCAGGTAGCCGAAGAAGCGGTAGTAACCGCCCTCATGGGCCATGTAGCCCATCGAATAAATGTGGATGAGCATGCCCACGCCGGTAACGAACAGCAGCCAGATCGACGACAGCGGATCCAGCATGAAGCCGGCATCGGCGCGGAACTGAGCGGCTCCGCTGTGCGTCGGATACATGAGCGAATCGCTGCCGGTGCCGAGCCAGGTGTAGAGCACTTTTTCGAAGGGCTTGCCGGGATGTTCGGCGGAGTAGCCGGTGTATTGCCATACCGCGAGGCAGGCCCACGCGAACGCCAGCACAATCACGCCGACGCAGACGCCGTTCACCGCGGACTTTGACAGCTTGCGTCCAAAGAAGAACATGCAAGCCGCACCGAATGCGGGAAACAGCGGAATGATCCAGATGTGGTCAAGAAAGAACATTATTAGCTCTCAGCCGTCAGCTATCAGCCGTCAGTAATATCGCGATTCGCTCTTCGCCCTTCGCTTTTCGCCGGATACAACAACCTGCTGTCATCCTGAGCGGAGGATCGCGTCTTTTGCGGTCCGGAGTCGAAGGACCCCGATGGTTACTAAAATCTTCAAGGTTGCCATCCCGCCCGAGGACTTCAGTCCGAGCGGAGGGACCTGCGGTTCTGCCGTCCCCAGGGGACTCAGGTCTTTTTTGCCTCGCCCACCCCGCCCTGAAGGGCGGGGCTATCACCTTTCGTTCCACTTCGTGGACCTCTGCCCCTTGCAACATCAGCACCGATTCTCAAAGAACATTTGTTGGCACATCAGCCAACACCGATCCCTAACCCCTAGCCCCCACGCCCTTGTTCTGGCCACTGGCCACTGACAACTGCTTCTTCACCACTTCAGCAGGTCGATCTCGTCCACGTTCACCGTCTCCTTGTTACGGAAGAAAGCGATGATGATGCCCAGACCAACCGCGGCCTCGGCGGCAGCGTCAGTGATGACGAAGATGGCGAACACCTGCCCGTGCAATCCGTAGATCCGCGAGAACGCCACCAAGTTCAGGTTGACGGCGTTCAGGATCAGCTCAATCGACATCAGGATGATGACCACGTTACGGCGCGTCAGCACGCCAATGGTGCCAATCATGAACAGCGCCGCCGCAACAACCAGGTAATGCAATGTGGTGATCTCAGTCATAAGTAGCACTCAGCAATCAGCCAAACCCAAACCGTTGTCCTCCTGAGCGGAGGTGCGCGTCTTTTGCGCACCGGAGTCGAAGGACCCCTATAGCAACCAATCCGCCCTTGTTGTGCCGCCCCTGAAGGGGCTCCCAACTCATTTCTTGCGTCTACCCCGGGCTTCCGCAAGGGGCTAATCACTTTCGCCCTTCGGGCTCAAATTCGTTTCTTCGCCATTACCACCGCGCCCACGATGGCCACCAGCAGCAGCAGCGAAGCAATCTCGAACGGCAGCATGTACTGTCCATACAGAGCGAGGCCAATCTGCTGCGTGTTGTCGGCCTCCAGCCCGCGATAGCCCTGGTAGAACACCGAGGGAAACGTTCCGCGCCCGGCGCGAAACACGAACAACAGCAATGCGCCCAGCGCGAGCGATGCGATCAGGCCCACCAGCCACTGCTTGTTGAACTGGTACTCGCGGATGTTCTGCTCCAGGTTCACCAGCATGATGACGAACAGGAACAGCACCATAATTCCGCCTGCATAGAGCACAATCTGGACGCCAGCGACGAAGGGTGCGTAGAGCATCAGGTAGAAGCCGGCCAGCGACAGCAGCGTCACGATCAGCGCCAGCGCCGCGTGTACGGGATTGCGCCGGGTGATCACCGCAATCGCCGAGACGATGGCCATGATCGCCAGAAAGTAGAAGAAGAATGTTGTGGCAACAGGTGTCATAAAATCAGCAATTAGCAATTAGCCGTTAGCAATTAGCAAAGCCAAAACCAAAACCCTTGTCATCCTAAGCGGAGGATCGCTTCTTTTGCGATCCGGAGTCGAAGGACCCCTGTTCCCGCGTCATCGTTGTTGTCCTGCCGCCGGCTAAAGCCGGCTCAGGACTTATGAGCCTGGTTACGGCGCGGCTAAAGCCGCGCCCCTTCAAAACAACTGCCTTGACGCTGGCCTAAAGGCCAGCTCTACCAAACGGACAACTGACAACCGGCAACTGCCTTACTTCACATACTTCTCCGGCTCCTGGCCGCGCTCCAGAGCTGCCTGGTCCAGCACCATACCTTCGCGGCTGTAGAGCGCCATCTCGTAATCCTGAGTCAGCTCCAACGCGTCGGTCGAGCAGGCCTCGGCGCACAGGCCGCAGAACATGCAGCGGCTCAGGTCGTAGGTGTAGGAGACCG
>JBEKCJ010000037.1:0-35490 GCA_050014935.1 Candidatus Korobacteraceae bacterium | reverse complement strand
ACCTCACGGCAGTAGCGGTCGATCTCCCGGTATTCCTCCATCCCGAATTCGAGGCCGCGCTTGAGGTCGCCGTTGGTATCTCCAAAAGGGCTTTCGCGAGGCTTTGCTAGCTCCTCGGTTGAGTACACAATGTCAATGGTCCGCTTTTGAAACTTGACGGCATCACAACCCGCGCCCACGGCGACTGTGATCAGCCTCTTTGCAATGTCGATGTCGCCATTGTGGTTAATCCCGATCTCAGCGGTTACATAGCAAGGGCGGCCCGCACCTACCATCTTCGAACCCAAGCGAATATCCGGAAACTCAGAGGTATGGTTGTTATCTTCGCGCTGCATCGAAAACCGTCCCTTTCAAAGTGACTGGCTTCATGGTTTTCAAAACATAACCTCGTCAGACAGATGGTGTCTCCCGGGTCTTGTTGATCTACCCGCTGTTGATGCAACTGAGAGGCGTACGAAATCGCGACGGTTTCAACATTCTACTATCCCGATTGCCACGCCGGAAATCAGGGCCCGAGCGGCGGGATGTCGAAATCGCTGACACGGCACACCCCAGCTGTCGGCCGCCGCTTCATCCTCAATAGGGTTCCTTGACAACCCAATCACAGTAGGGCAGCCGGAAGATTGTTTCTAGTTCAAACCGGCTCCCAGTGATAAACTTGCGAAAAATCGTCCCCTGATTGCAAGATGCAAACTCAGAACAGTAACGGTCCCATGTTGCAACCGCGGGGGTATCCCAACCTGCTCACGCTCGTCATTCCCATGTACAACGAAGAAGCGGTGGTGCCGCACCTCCGCACCGTCCTCCATGAGTTTATGTCGGAAGTGAAAGGTGAAACGGAGGCTGTCCTCGTCAATGACGGCAGCACCGATTCGACCCTGGGACTGATCGCAGCCTGGGCCTATGAAGATCCGCGCATCAAGGTGGTTAACCTGTCGCGTAACTTCGGCCATCAGAGCGCCTCCACCGCTGGTCTGGACTATGCTTGCGGCGACGCGATTGTATTGCTGGATGCCGACCTGCAAGACCCCGTTTCGGTAGTTCACCAGATGATCGCCCGCTACTGTGAGGGCTACGATGTAATTTATGGGCAGCGGATTACGAGGCGAGGAGAGCGGACATTTAAACGGCTCTCAGCCTGGCTCTTCTACCGATTGATGCGCAACCTGGTTTACAAAGATTTGCCCGTGGATACGGGCGATTTCCGGTTGCTCTCTCGGAATTGCCTCGACGGTTTGCAGCAACTTCGCGAAACCCATCGATTCCTGCGGGGCATGGTCGCCTGGGTCGGCTATCCGCAAATAGCGGTGCCGTACGAACGCGCTGCCCGGGTAGCCGGTGAAACCAAATACCCGTTGCGCAAAATGCTGACGTTCGCCTGGAATGCGGCTACATCATTTTCTGCTTTGCCGTTGAAAGTTAGCGTCTGGTTGGGTGTGATCGTAACTATCTTCGGGCTGGAAGAGGCGATTCGCGCGAGTTTGGCCCATATCTTTCACTGGTATGCTGTGCCTGGATGGTCTTCGCTAACCGTCTTGGTCAGTGTACTTGGAGGCGCCACGCTGATGAGCATCGGCGTCCTCGGAGAGTACGTCGGCAAGATTTACGAACAGGCAAAAAACAGGCCACTTTATCTTGTATCCCGCACGTTTAATGTTGTTGAACGTCACCAGCAACAGGATGGCGCCGAGTCCATGACGCGGAGCGAGTACCGGTGAGCCAGCCTGAATTCGATCACTATTCGCGATCCTACGAAGAGTTGCTTAAGGACCCCATTCGGGACTGTTTTACTGGGTCTGGACAACAATTTTTCCATGTGCGGAAGCGCGATCTCATCCGCGAACATTTTGGCGGTCTGGGCGTCGACACGCGTGCACTGCAGTATCTCGACATAGGATGTGGCAAAGGCGAGCTTCTATCCCTGCTACGCGACGACTTCCACGCGGTTGCCGGCTGCGATCCTTCACCCGGTATGCTGAGCTCCAGTCAGGGGGTTGAGACTCGAGTCCAGGAGAATCTCGGCAAGATACCGTTTGATGATGGCGTCTTCGATTTCGTGACGGCGGTCTGTGTTTATCACCACGTTCCGCCGTTATCGCGGCTGGCTCTGACGCGCGAAGCGTATCGTGTCCTGCGGCCCGAAGGCGTGTTCGCTATTATCGAACACAACCCCTACAATCCCGTGACGCGGTTGATCGTCAGCCGAACACCGGTCGACGCGGACGCGGTGCTGCTGAGGGCCTCCGAAGCCCGTGGATGGATGCAAGCCGCGGGGTTCACTTGCGATGCACCACAATATTTCCTGTATTTTCCGGAAGCGATCTACCGGCGGACCGGCGATGGGCTGGAAAGTCTGTTGCGGAGCGTGCCGCTAGGCGGGCAGTACGCAATCTTCGGTACTAAGGAGAATTTTCACCCGTGACCGATGTGATTGAACGCGTGCGCCCGATCCTGGATCGTCCCTTCTTTTACGAGTTCTATAACTCGCTGATCGGCGCCAACCACCGCAGCCGTGTACTGGTGAGTGAGTACATTAGGCCGAAGCCGCATGATCGTATTCTGGATATCGGTTGCGGCCCCGGCAACATGCTGCCCTTTCTTCCGGATTGCCACTATCTCGGTGTGGATGCTAACCCGACATGCATTGCTTTCGCGCGCCAGCGTTACAGTAACCGTGGCGAGTTTATCTGTGAACGAGTAAGCCGCCACTCTGTAAAGGAATTCGCCGCTTTCGACATTGTTCTTGCTCTGGGACTCGTACATCATCTGGACGCCGAAGAAGCGAGAGGTCTTTTTAGACTCGCATACATGGCCTTGAGGCCGGGCGGGAGGATGATCACTAACGATGGCTGTTATGTGCCTGGTCAGTCACAGACCAAGAGGTTTCTACTGTCTCGCGACCGCGGAAGATATGTTCGAACGGAGGACCAATACCTGGAACTGGCGCGAGAGTACTTCGATGAAGTCAAACCACACATTCGGGAAGATGTCCTCCGTATCCCTTACACGCACCTTATTCTGGAGTGCATGCGCGGGACCGGAGGCCCGGCTCAAGGGTAAGTGTCTGACCAACACACCGGTTCGACAGGCGCGGTCTCTGTGTTGAAGTCCCCAGATGACCGCAAGAACAAAGTTGTAAGCGCCCAAGCGACGGTTGGTGGCCGAGTTTCTTTGCCCAAAAGAAGCGGCGTTGCACCGTAGCAACCAGGAGTCCGAATTATGGAATTGCGGCCACACTGACAAGAGTCGCAGCCTGAATGGCTGCTTCCAGCGTGCGCCCTGCCAGGATCTTTCCGGTACTGGAAGGAACGACCAGGATGTCATTGGGTTCCATCGGCGGGTCTGGAGCTTTTGCTTGCAGGATTTTCTTGAGATCGACCGGAGTCTGAACCATCCCACCGGGGCCTTTGCGCAGGATCTTTGCTCCGCCCAGTTTGGCTGTCCGTCCCGTACCCCCCGCCATGGCGAGCGCCTGCAATACGGTTAAGCCGCCTGAATCCATAAGAACGCCGCTGGGCCGCAACACATCTCCCACCACATAGATGATGTCGGCTCTGCGGACGATAATGACATCACCAGGATAGACGGCCACGTTGGTTTCGGAATTGTCCGCAAGATTTCGCGGCAAGTCGATAGTGACAGGTGAGTTCGGATCGCTACGATGAGTGACGCTAAGGCTGCGGCCAGACCTCTCAGTCAGCCCACCAGCGGCCGAGAGCAGTGCGAAAAGGTGTTGCTGTCCCATCACCGGGTATACGCCCGGCTTCATCACTTCGCCCAGCACGCTGGCTCCCTCCGACGCATACTCCGATACGAACAGAGAAACGTGCGGGCTCTTCACGAAATCGGAAAGGCGCTTCTCGATTGCAGCCTGCGCCTCCTCCGCGCTAAGGCCACCCACATGCATGTACCCGACGAGCGGACAATACATGTCGCCATTGCTCGAGATGCGGGTTTTCGTCGTGAGCTCGGGAACGTTGTAGACACTCATCTCCACCAGGTCTCCGGGCCCGAGTTTCAGGGATCCTGACGAAGCGACTCGCGTGCCAGCGCCGTTGACTTGTGACGCGGAAGCATCTTGGGCCTCGAAATTGACAATCAGCGCGCAACACAAAACCACAAGTGTGAAAAGTTGAAACCCGATGGCCTTGGGGAATTTCAGGAAAAAGAAAAACATCACGCAGCCTTTGCTATCTATCTGGCGATCAACACCTAGCATAAGAGAACCAAAGCAAAATAAACAGTCCTGGGTTGTTTAAGGGCGAGGCTTCTGGGCCAGCGGAACGTCGGAGTGTTGCGCAGCTTCGGGCCCCGTGGGTTCAGCGGAACACCACGTCCACGCCTGGATACTTGAAGCCCATTGCCCGTCGTTTCCTCGCCACTGCGGAGATTGCGACCGTCCAGCACTCAGATTAGTCAGTGTGCGGTGGAAGAAGTAGAGAGTCCGGCTGCAAGCCAACGTCGTCCACCCAGAACCTCCCTTTGATATGTGTATCGGCAGGATCGCGCGCGACGCATAGCATCACCAACGTAGTCTCCGGTCCGGTCTGGAAGCTGCTTTCCACGCGATGCCATGCGGCTGTACCCAGGGTTTCTTGCGTCATTGCAAAGGGCTTGCCGTCATAAGCATCCCGAACGGATATGGCCGGACCGTTTGCACTATCCAATTCCTGACTTCTTGTCCAAGCCGAGATCGTATATTCGGTATTGGGCTTGACTACCACGTATTGAGATATTCCCGCGTTACCGCCGGCGCCATTGTAAGAGATTAAGAGCGACCGGCGGCCACTGTGGAATTCGGTATTGTCCACAGACACTGTACTGCCGGGCTGGGCAGAGTAGCGCCAATCAAAACCGGCGTTCAAGATCTCTTCCTCGAACCCTCCATCAACAACCAGCCTGTCCATGCGGCCGTAATGGCTCAGAGTCGCGGAATGGGCAGCCAACTGATCCCATGCTTTCTCGGCGCCTGCGATGTCCCGCTGTTGTAACAGACTGTCGACGTAGACCAAGCCCTGGCGATAATCGATCTCTTCATTGAGCCGAAGAAGCGCCGACCATACCTGATGGGCGCCCTCCCACTGATCGTTTGCGATGAGGACCCGGATGAATTGCAGGTAGGCATACGGATCGGGAGGAAGAATAGCCTCGATTGCATTCACATCGTGCAAAGTACGCCAACATAAGTCGAGCGACGGCCTCACCAGGCTGGGATCGCTGCGCATTACGACGGCAAACTGATGCAAAGCTTCTGCGACTTTGCCCTGAGCGAGGAAGAAGTTGGCCGCGTTCCAGGCTACATCGGGAGTTGTCGGGTCCACCGAGACGGCTCTTAGGATTGCTTGTTGTTGCTGGCATTCCGCGCCCGTACTGTAATAGGCCAGTGCGAGATCGAGCCAGTATGTGGAGTTGTAAGGATTCAAATCGGTGGCGCGTTGGCAGCGGGGAAGGGCCGCGCCAGCCTCCTGTTTATCGAATAACA
Source organism: Candidatus Korobacteraceae bacterium (assembly GCA_050014935.1). GTDB lineage: Bacteria > Acidobacteriota > Terriglobia > Terriglobales > Acidobacteriaceae > Bog-257. The sequence continues at coordinate 30,008 of JBEKCJ010000037.1, read as the reverse complement.
AGAACCGGCAAAGCAAATCCTGGTATGCGGCGTTCCGAGGTTCTAATTCGACCGCCCGCCCCAGAGCATTCACGTCAAGGCTGGATGCGAGCCGGGTGGCCTGAAACGAGCGTGCTGCCAACCAACTATAAACCGCAAGCAGCCCAAGACAAGCCGCTAACCCCATTGTGCGACATGTAGTTGCCATAACCTCGGAGTGCTCCCAGCATAATCAGGAATGCGTGAGGACTAAGATAACTTCAATACCCTAAGCCTCACAGAACCGGCGCGGTCTCGCTGCCTTCCTACGCATCCCGATTCGAACTCAGTGGACGGTTTCCTTCAGCCGTACTGCCTGCGGCAACCGCTGCCAATACGAAAAAAAGCGCTGCATTTCCCGGAACCTGCAAGTTGAAGTCGGAAAAACTATGTACTAGAAGACCGGTGCAGCCAACCAGCGCTGCCAGTGCTGTACTGGATCTGGGATCGTGCCGCCAGTGCTGAACTCTGCGCAGGCCGCTGCGATACAGGAGATAGATAAAGGCCACCATCAGCGCGGCGCCAAGCAAGCCGGTTTCGACCGTCACTTCGACGAAATCATTGTGCGCCGCGTTAACCGCGAGGTCGGTGTAGAAACTCCGGAACGAAGGATACACAACCGGGAATGTTCCGAATCCCCATCCCAGCAGTGGACGCTGACGCACCATCTTGAGGCTGTTTTCCACCATCGTCAGGCGGCTGGGATCGTGCGACCTGTCCATGGGAGTGCCCAGTTCCATGAACCTCTCCCACAGGCCGTTGGGTCGCACCAAGACAAGAGAGATAATCAGAAGGAGGCTAAAAAATCCCAACAGCGTCACTTGACGGCGGGTCCGCCGGCCCAACGCCGACAAGACGGTGAGGACACCCACTTCAATGGTGAACGCGAGAACACCACCACGGGACTTGGAAAGGAAAATTGTGCTGCCCATGATGACGGCCGCAAAAGAATAGAAGATCCGCATCGCGAGTGGCGAAAATCCAACCATCGCAAGCACCAGCGGAAACGGAACCAGCATCTCCATCAGGCCCGCGTAATGTGAGTGATTAGCGTAAGGGCCAAAAAAAGGCGCGCCAGCCTGGTTCGGCACCACCCAGTAATACTTGCCGTTGCCGGCAAACTCCTGCGCAATGGAGAACATCGCGACCAGAAAACCGAACAGAGTAAGCGAGATACTCAACCGCCTCATCCATGTGCCGCGGCTGAAGCACTGGGTGCTCAGGAAAAATAGAATGCCATAAGCAGCCCAGAGGAGCGCTTTCTGCCAGGTTGCATACCAATACGCGGAACGGCCCGGCAGCAATTGCACGGCTACCAAGACGGCAAACAACAGCACCGGAGCAAACAGAGGGCCGCGGATGATTTCGACCTGGCGAACTGCGATCGCGCGTGCGGCCCAGATTGCCAGGAGTAACGCGGCGCCCTCTTCCAGGATGAAAATCGCCCACCCCTGCACTGCGCCGAACGCCAATATTCCAAAGGCCAATAGCAGGCAAACACCCACGGCGAGGAAGAGGTTCAGCACTTGCGCTATGCGACTATCCGATTCCATAGAGTGGGTGATGAGGTTGGAGGCAGGCCTGTCCTTTGCTGCCTATGATCGCAGCTGCGACCCGACACCCCATTCATGAACGCACCGTCCACTCTAACAAGAGAATGAAGCGTCAGTGGGTGGTGGTAACGGATGTGGAGTCGTCGTAGTAACTGTGGTACCGGTCGCCGTAATAGTATCGGTCTGATTCGACGGCGTCGGCGGCATTGAGGACCACCCCCATCATGCGAGCATCGACGTGCGCGAGCACATCACAAACGCGGCGCAGCGCGGCCTTGCTGGTTACTCCCGAACGCACCACCAGCAGAGCGGAGTCCGCCAGGCTGGACAGAAGCACAGAATCAGTGACACTCAACGCTGGAGGGGTATCGATGATCACATAGTCGAACCTCGACTTCAGGCTGACCAGCAGGTCCTTCATGCGGGATGAGCCGAGTAGCACGGCCGGGTTAACCGGGACTGGACCAGCAGGTAATAGAGAGAGATTTGCAATGCCAGGGACGGGTTGAATCGCCGCCTCAATGGGAGTGCTTCGCCCCAATACGGTGCTCAGACCCACATCCGGTTGCTCCAATCCAAATACCTGCGAAATGCTGGCGCGCCGCATGTCGGCTTCGATCAGAAGCACGCGGGCGTCATGCTGCGCCAGGACAATGGCCAGGTTGACGCTTGTGGTCGTTTTACCCTCTTGCGGCAAGGCGCTGGTGACCATCAGCACCTTGGCGGTTTGGCCGCTCCGGGAAAGCAGAATGGATGTGCGCAAGGCGCGGTAGGCCTCAGCCATGTGCGACTTCGGCTGCGAGGCCGACGCGGAGGCAGCCTTTGTCCGGGCCAGGCGCGGGGTCCGAAGGAGTGAGCGTCCTGGAGAAGAGGCGAGTGGTATGAATGCCAGAGACGGAAGCGCAGTAATCATCTGCGCCTGTTCCAACGAGTGCACGGTGTTGTCTCGGGACTCGAGGATAAACGCGAGCGACACTCCACCGGCCAGGCCCACCAGCAGCGACATCATTAGATTGCGCGGGATATTCGGGGTTGAAGGCGTGGTTGGAGGCGAGGCCGGATCCACGATCCGCACGTTGCTCGAACGCAGGCCAGTCATGACGCCCGCTTCCTTCAATTTCTGCAACAGGCCTTCATAAAGCTGGCGATTGCTTTCTACATCGCGCTTCAACAGGCTGTATTCGATGGAGCTTTCGTTAAGCTTGTTCTCTTCGTTTTTCTGATCTTCCAGAGATGCCCGCAGCAGTTTTTCGCGTTCCAGTGCAGCCTGGTAGTCCTTTTTGTACTTCTCGGCCACGCGGCTGACTTCGATCTTGATGTCGGCTTGTACTGCCGCTATCTGACTGTCCAGTTCCTCGACCTTCGGATAGGTGGGCTGGAATTTAACGCTGGCCTCGGCCCGTTGACGATGCAGGTCCACTTCCTGACTCCTCAGCTTCATCAAGGGGCTGGACGGATCGAGATTAGATAGAAGGTCTGGATTGCCGGAACTGGCCAGGCGATACACCGATTCCTTCTGCATGCGATCGCCTTCGGCGGCGGTGAGCTGCCGGTTAAGCTCATCGAGTCTTGAGGTGATGATGTTTTCTTTCTCATCAATACCCAGGATCCCGTGCTCCTTTTGATAGCGAACCAGTTTTTCCTGGGATTGCTCCACCTTCATTTGCAGTTCGGACAATTGCTGGGTGAGCCAATTCGAGGTGCGCGTCGTGGCCTCGAAATGGGTCTTGTAATTCTGCTCGATGTAAGTGTCAATTACCGTGTTGACAACCTTCGCAGCCAGGACGGGATCGGGGCTGGAAAAACGAATCTCCAGCAAGCGCGTTCGGGGGATTGAGCTGATTTGCAAGGCGTGATGGAATGCGGCGACAAGCCCCGCTTCACGGTGCGGCTCGATTTCCTGGGCATTCGCTGACAGTGGAGCACCGGCGGGACTGGCGGCTGTTGCGCCCTTGCCGGCGAAGGCCGGATCGGAGTCGAGACCCAGCCTGGAGATAACCAGCTTGGCGATCGCATCGCTTTGCAAAACATGGGTCTGGGTGTCGACGGCCACCATGTAGTCATCGGCCGAATCGGCGCTGGCTTCCGCGCTCTTGAGACCGGCGGCATCGGCGCCCTCGCGATTGATAACAATGCGGCCAACCGCTTCGAATATAGGCGTGGTGGACAGGGCGATCACCGTACCCATGGCCAGCGATACCAGCACCACAGCCAATATCATCCACTTGTAGCGCAGCAGGATCGGCCAATAATCCCATAGGCTGGGAACTCGGCTGCCACCTTCCGGATAAGCCCCGGGGAAGTTAATGCTCTCGTTGACCCGCAAACTGTGCGTATTGTCCTTGCGAGGCACTAACATCTCGAAGTTGTTATTAGGACCCATTTACCCATTCCATTCCTGATGTTCATTGGCGTGGCTGTACGCCCGAGGCGCTTAGAGGCCGCAACTTGATGGAGTTCGGATAGATTGTAACAAGGTTCGGAACGGCCAGAAAGAGTTTTGATTTACTCCTGGCTACCTCGGCGCTGGAAAGGGCCCGGTGTTTGCCAAAGAAGGAATAAGGCTTACCAACGCCGACGTCGAGCAAACCGCTGGCTATGCTACACTTTCCGCGATAATCCGCTGTGCCCAGGCAGCCGGTCCGGAAAGCGCCCTCCGTTGCTACTGCTGCCACCAGGATTCGACCCACAATGGAACCCGCACCCGGCAAATCATGAGAGAGTCTCCGCCGTTTCTTGATGAAAACTTGCCGCAGGAAGCCGGCGATCCCGCTGAAGCATGTGCGTCCGTTCCGTCGCCCTCGGGCTATCGGGCGATGCTGCAAACCCTGTTTCGCGGCAAGCTGACCGGCGCTGCCATCGCCCTGATTATTCGGCAAGTGATCATCATGGGTCTCAGTGTGGGCAGCAGTATTGCTGTTTCACGCTGGCTTGGTCCAGAGGTAGTGGGCCGCTTTGCCATTCTGATTTTCGTGACCCAGGGCATCCTCGGTTATTTCGGCGATCTGGGCCTCAAGGCCGCCCTGATTCGCAAGCGTGGTGAGCTGGAGCCAACTGAGCTAGCGACGGCGCAGAAGGTGATCTTCGCAATATCCGTCACCTTCGCGTTAGTCATCGGGGCGCTGCTGCCCATAGCTCTGCGACTGGTGAAGCTTGGCCCGGAGAGCTACTTGCCCGCCGCTATCTTCCTCGTGCTGCTGGTCGTGCGCAATCAACGAACGGTGCCGCTCGCAATGCTGGAGCGGGCGATGCGATTCAAAGCGGTCAGCGCGGTGGAGGCGGCTGAGAGCCTGATCTACACCGTCCTCCTGGCCACGTTAGCCTACCTGCACAAAGGCATCTGGTGCTACGTGATCGCGATGGGATGCCGCGACCTGTTTGGCAGCGTGGCCTTTAATCTGATTACCCATCCGCCCTTCCGAAGTTTTTCCTGGGCCTCGCTGCGTCCTCATGTCGGCTTCAGCCTGGTGTATCAGGGCGGCTCGTTGTTGAATATGGCAACGCTGGCTTTTCCGCCGATCATGATTGCCCGCCTCCTGGGCAAGAACGCCGTGGGCTATGTGTCCTGGGCAGCCACGCTTTCGCTCTATCCCCTGGTAATTTGCAATGCTATGGCCCGCATTTATCTTCCGGCGTTCAGCAGCGCCGCCGGCAACCCTGCACTGCTTCGTTCACGGGTAGAGAAATCGCTGCGGATTAATGCCAGCATTGCCTGGCCCGCCTGCGCCGTGCTGGCCAGCCTGAGCACTCCGATCATTGTTTATGTGTTCACTCGCAAATGGCTTCCCGCGCAGCCTTTGCTCTACGCTTATTGTGTGAATGCGGTGATGAACGCAGTGGGCGTGCCTCTGACGGAGCTGTTCTTCTCGCAGAACGACGCGTGGTTCAACCTGCGCCTATGCTTATGGTGGACAATACCGACCTGGACCTTTGGCACTTATGCGGTTTATCACTACGGTCTATGGGGGTTCGCCATTTTTCAGGCAGCGCTGCAGGGCACGTGGTTTCTGGCCTTTCTGCACGCCCGGCGGACTGAGGGGCTGCGAGTGTTTGCGCCCTTGCGAGAGCCCTTTGTTTTGAGCGCCTGCCTGGTGCTGGGCAATCTTCTGCTTTTGCACACCAGCGCTGTGTCTTCGCTTTATCGATTGGGAACGGTACTTGCGATTGAGGCCTTGATCTGCGGAGCTTTCCTGGTACGTATGCTCTTGAGCTGGAGAAGTGGGGCAGATGGCGCTGGAATGGAGCCGGCTGCAGTGCAAGCGGGATAACTTTCGGGAGTCAATCGATGTCAGATGTTGATAAGTGGTATCGGGACTACTGGGCACGACACCAGGCACGCGATGTGATGTACCGGACCCTGCGAGCTCGATGCCTCTCCTGCGAAGACTGTCCCCAACTTAACGAATATGAACGCGTAATTTTTGATCGCACTCGGCATGCGACGCGCCTGCTGGATTTTGGCGGCGGCGACAATCGGTTGAAACAGAAGTTTCTGGCGGCCGGATTTCGTGGACGATATGAGACCCTCGACATCTCCAGCGAAGAGCAGCACGAATATGCATCGCTAGCGGAGATCAAAGGCGAATTCGATGCCATCCTATGCCTGGAAGTGATCGAGCACATGTCGCTCAACGATTATGTGGACTTGATGGACGCGTTCGGGAAGCTTTTGTCGCCCGGAGGTGTATTAGTCATCTCAACCCCGAATCCGCTGTGCGTGGTTTCGATGTGGGCGGGCGACCCCGGACACATTCAGCAATATCCCATCGCAGACCTGGCTGCGGATTTCGTCATACGCGGATACGACGTGGAGGCCTTTCGTGTGCGCTACGGCGCGTGGCCACGGGGAGTTCGCCCGCGGTTGCGCTTCTTCGCCATGCGCGCGCTCGTCTACCTGTTGAGCGTTGACTATGCACACGGCATCATGGTGATCGGCAAGAACAAGCTCTCGGCGGAAAACAGGGGCCAACCCGCTTGAGCCGGACTGGCGTCGCGATGTGCGATTGGAATTGTAGTCACAATCCTTGCGCATTGGCGCTAAAGGCCACGGTCGTAGAAACAAAATGAGCCGCGCCCAGACTCTCTCGAAAACCCGCGCCCAGGTTCGCAAGAAGCCAAAGTCGAAGGAACGGTCGAGAGCAGAGCCATTCCTCGCAGGAAATAAGCTGACTGCGATTCTCGGCGTTCTGCTGGCGGCGGTAACCATTACTCTCTACCGCCCGGTGTTTGGTCATTCATTTCTCGTCCTGGATGATACCGATTACGTCACCGCGAACTCCCACGTCCACGGTGGGCTGCGATGGAGCACGGTGAAGTGGGCGTTCACCTCAACCGCGGCGGCAAATTGGCATCCGCTGACGTGGCTCTCCCATGCTTTCGACTATCAACTTTTTGCCTTGAACGCGGCGGGCCATCATGTAGACAGTGTGCTGATCCACACGGTGAACGCCGTACTGCTACTTCTGCTCTTGTCGTGGATCACAAAGCGCAGAGGGCCGAGCCTGTTGGTGGCGGCGCTGTTCGCCCTGCATCCTCTCAATGTTGAGTCGGTCGCATGGGTGGCAGAACGCAAGAATGTACTAAGTACGTTCTTCTTCTTGTCGGCGATCATTGCCTATGTGTGGTACGTCAAGAAACCGGACTGGCGCCGATACTCGCTGGTTGCGGCGCTCTTTGCCGCCGGACTGATGGCCAAGCCGATGGTAATCACGCTGCCCTTTGTCCTGTTGCTGCTGGATTATTGGCCGCTGGAACGGATCGCTTTTCGCTCTTCGCCTTTTGCAGTTCGCCAGGATGCCGGAGCTGAGACCTCTGGCGAAAAGCCGGCAGCGAAGTGCGAGCTGCGACTCGTCCTGCTGGAGAAAATACCATTGCTTTTTCTTTCGGCCGCGAGTGCATGGGTCACCCTAATAGCACAGCGGGCTGGATTTGCGGTGCGTACCCTAACGCAGTTTCCGCTCGCCGTTCGAATCGAGAATGGCATCGTGGCCTACGGACTGTATCTTTGGAAGACTGTCTGGCCGGCCCAACTGGCGCTCTATCCTCATCCCGCAATGGCTCTCCCTGCGTGGCAATGGATCTTGTCCGCACTGGTTTTGATCGGCATCACGGCACTTGTCATAGTCTTTCGCAGCAAGCGCTACCTCCCAGTGGGCTGGTTCTGGTTCCTGGGTACGCTAGTTCCAGTCATCGGCCTGGTGCAGGTCGGACAAGGCGCCATGGCTGATCGCTATGCTTACCTGCCGCTGATCGGGGTCTTCGTAATGCTAGCTTTCGGCTTGGCCGACCTGGCAGACATAAGAGGTGTTCGTCTCGCCTGGAGGTTGATCGCGGCATTCTGCGTGTTGGTTGCGCTGAGCTGCGTCACTCACCGCCAGATGAGCTATTGGGACAGTGACTACGACCTGTGGTCGCACACGCTGGCGGTGGCGGAAAATCCCTTCGCACATGATGCAATGGGTTCCGTTCTCCTCGACCCCAACCTGACGATTACACCGAGTCAGGAGAACCTGGAAACAGGGCAGAATCGAATGGACGAAGCGCGCCAGCACTTCGAGCGGGCCCTGGAACTGCGCCGTCAGATGGCGCAGCAGAATCCGGCTGTGTACCTGCCGGACATAGCTACAACATTGAACAACCTGGGTAATCTGGACCGACTGGAGAACCAGCCAGAAGAAGCGCGCCGCCATTATGAAGAAGCGCTGAAAATTCACTACGAGTTGGGGCAGCAGAGCCTGGACCCTTTCCCGCCGGACCTGGCGGTTACGTTGAATAATCTAGCGACTTTGGAAGAAGGGACGATGCAAATGGACGAAGCTCGTTCGCATTTCGAGGGCGCGCTAGAGATTTACCGCCAAATGGCGCAGCAGAATCCGGATGCATATCTGCCCAAGGTTGCCGAGACACTGAATAGTCTGGGGTTTGTAGCGAGAGAGCAGAAGCAATTGGCGGAGGCACGCCAGTATTACGAAGAAGCTTTAGAAATTCGCCAACGGCTAGCGCAGCAGGACCCGGACGCATATCTGCCTTACCTGGCAACAACGCTGAACGACCTGGGAATTCTGGATGCAACCCAAGACCGCCCCGATGATGCGCGTCGACATTATCAAGAGGCATTGGAGTCCTATCGTCAACTGGCGCGGCGCGACCCAAACACGTACTTGCCGTACGTAGCGGCGACGCTCAACAACCTGGCTCTCGCGGATGAGAGCCAGCACCGGATTGAAGAATCCCACGCCCTCTTTCTGGAAGACTTGAGCCTATTCCGGAAGCTGTACCAACAGAATCCCAGAAAATACGCCGGCGACGTTGCCAGGGTCGAAGACAGCCTGGCAGAACTGGAACAGAAAGCCCCCCCTCGGTAGGGCTTTGCGAGTGAGCAATGTGAGCAGGGAAACGCCAATTCGCGTCGGCATTGACGGCCGGGTCTTGATGCACTACGAGATGCGCGGCTTCGCGCGCTACACCGTAGAGCTGTTTCGTGCGATGAAAGAGATTGCGGGCAGCAAGGTTGAGTTGATTTCGTTTTCTCACGGACCGATTGCGCCCGAGTTTCTAAAGGCACTCGACATCACTCCCGTTGCGTTCGAGGCGCGGAGAGAGATTCTGTGGGAACAGGTCGAACTGCCGAGACAGTTGCGACGTGCGCGCATCGATGTTTTCCACGCAACCGCGAACCGGGGGTTGCCGTACCGGCGAGCCTGCAAGTACGTTGTGACCTGCCATGACGTTATTGACCGCCTACCTGAATATTGCGGAGTCGAGCACTGGCGCGGACAATGGCGGAAGAAGTATGCGGATTTCGTCTCCCGGCGCAGCGCCGACAGGTACGTTACGGTTTCCGATTTTTCGAAGCAGGACATCTGCCGGTTTCATGGTGTGCCTGCGGAACGCGTAGCGGTGATTTATAACGCGGCGAGCCCGCGCTTTCATGAGAAGGTGACAATCGAACAAATTGCGCTGGTCCGCGAGAAGTATCGTTTGCCGGTGCAGTACTTTCTTTTCCTCGGCGGCTTCGACAAGCGAAAAAATGTAAGTGCGCTGGTGGACGCTTTCGCGCAACTGCCGAAGGACGCGCCGCACCTGGTGCTGGCGGGCGAACATAAGTGGGAATTCGCAGCGAGCTCCAAACAAATCGCCGCACTGGAGCTCGCGGACCGAGTTCTGTGTCCCGGGGCTATCTCCGACGAAGATCTGCCCGCGCTCTATCAGGGAGCAATTGCATTGGTGCATCCCTCGCGCTATGAAGGCTTCGGGCTCCAGCTGGTGGAAGCGATGGCCTCGGGAATTCCGGTTCTGGCTTCGCAAACTACAAGCCTGCCCGAGGTGCTCGGCGGCTGCGGTCTGTTGTTCGATCCGGAAGATCCAGCCTCGATCGCTCGACAACTGGAGCTCGTTGTTCGCGATGGTGATTTGCGGACTACGTTGATAGAACGTGGACGGCAGCGGGCGCGCTTTTTCTCCTGGCGCAAAGCGGCGGAGGAAACCCTCGGCTTGTATCTCGACTTGTTGGGCTGCGGTGATGAGATCACGCATTTTTGTGGTCAAAACGGAAAGGAGCATCCGCGGTGAAAATCGTTATCGTCACACCGGCTGTCCCTCATCCCTTCGGCGATACCTCGGCGCGATGGTTCTATGTACTGATTACCGAATTGATCGCACGCGGTCATGATGTGGTTGCCGTGGTGGCGACGGAGGAGCCCGACAAACTGGTGGGCGAAGCGCGGCAGTGGCTCTCAAGAACCGACGGACATCTGACCCTGCATTTGCATCGGCTGAAGGTGGATTCGTTCGCTTTGCGACGGAAATGGCAGAACCTGCTGCGGCCGTGCAGCGAACTGCTTCAGGACTCTGAGTTGACGGCCATATTGGGGCGGGAGTTGGCGAAAGGTTATGACGTCCTGCATTTGGAGCAGATGTCGACCGGCTGGCTCGGTCTTGGCATGGCGCGGGCGCTGCTCAATGTGCACTACGTTGACGTGATCGATTGGGCTGGGCGCGACAACCTGACCTTCGGAGAGCGCAAGGCACTGTGGCAGGCGGAGCGCGCCACCAAGCACCTCTTGGGCGGGATCAGGAACGTTCGCCTGCTGACGCCGCGATTGAAAGAATTCGCGCAAGCAATCGAACCCGAGGGCCGCTACTGGGTGGTTCCGTTCGCCCTGGACACGTCGTTGTATCTCATGCCGCCCATGGTGCAGGAGCCTGTATTGGGGATAATCGGTTCCATGCACTGGATGCCTTCGCGTTCGGCGGCTGAGCGCTTGATCACGCGCATCTGGCCTCTGGTAAAACTGCGCGTCCCGAAGGCCAAGCTTTTTGTTGCAGGATGGAATGCCAAAAAATACTTAGGAAAGTATTCTTCGCAACCGGATATCACTCTGGCCGACAACCTGGCGCATCCGTCGGAGTTTTTCTCCGAAGCTGCGGTGATGGTTTATGCCCCATCGCGGGGCAGCGGCATGAAAGTTAAAGTGATGGAAGCGATGGCCTATGGTGTGCCCGTGGTGACTACATGGGAAGGTGTTGAAGGCATCGACTATGAGAATGGACGGCATTGCTGGGTTGCCGAGAGCGACGAAGATCTAGCCGACAAGGCCTGTCGCCTGCTGGAATACTGTGGCGAGCGACAACGGATGCGGGATGCGGCACGAATCTTGATTGAGGAGCGTTATTCCCCAGGTCCGGTGGTAGATAAGATGATGCTGGTATACGGGCAGATGATCGATTCTTTCAAGGTAGGCGCTACGAAGCGTTTTACATCCGAGAGCCAATAAGGCCCGAACTGATCCAGAGGCCCGGAGGCAGAACTCAGCCTTCCGCGGTTACCGCTTAGAAGGAAACGGTCAATTGCACATAACACGGGGTGGGCAACAGCATGGCCGTATCTGGGAAACAGTCTGGCGTATGCACGTCAAAATATCCGCACAGATAGGAAGGGTATCGGGCTTCGTGGAAACCCCGCTAGTGACGCCGTAGAACGGATGCTCAGACAGACGGTCCGAGAGGAAATCCACAGGAACTGCCTTGGATCCCGCATCCTCCGCCAGGACTGCCCCAACTCTCGGGCCCAAAGCCAACTCGGTACTTGATCCCGGCTGAACAAGCACGGTCCGGCTGCCATCCTGCACGGTCAGGGCGCCTTCTCGACTCACCACGATGACTTTGTTGTCAGTTTTTACAATGTCAAACTTCGCGGTCGAATCCTTAGGAGAAACAACAATCTGCCCTGCGCTTGCCGTCATGCCCTTGCTAGTGCTGATACGTGCACTGCCCTGGAGGACTTCGACCGAAGCCGGCCGATATTGGATTGAGGAGTTCGGGTTCACGACCACGGACGATCCCCCACGATTGATGGAGCCTGCAGAGGATGCCGTAACGTCAATTCTATCGCCGGGAAAAACACTGGTGGAATCTCCGGCTGCTTGCCCGTTCACCTTCACATTGCCATTGGCGTAGAGCATTGCTCCACCGGTTTGAGCCGACAACACGCTCGCACCCAAGACACCCAATAGAAAGAGGGAACACACGACCATAAATTTGGCGCGCGACATAGCACAGCCTCCAGGAGACAGCTTCGAATACAGGAAAACCTAATTCAGAGGATGTTAGTCCGACTACTCTGCTCAAGTCAATGGCCTGGTGAAGCGCTTTCTTTGAGGCCTTCGCCCGTGCCGTTACACGTCATAAGGAAGTCGGTCTGCCGGTCAGCTCGGCTCTTAGAAAGGAGGAACTATGCGCCCCTTGGCATTTGCGTGCCGTTAACTATTCAGACCTCACTCAAGCGAAGGGCGGCTCATGGGCTGTGTACAATCGGCTAGACGAAATGAGCCGCGCCAGGACTCCCGCGAGGACCAGTTCCCAAGTCCGTAAGAGGCCAACCCCCAGGAAGCGTTCGAGCACGGAGCCGTTCCTTTCGGGCAAAAGCCTGATTGCCGTGTTTTGCGTGCTACTCGCGGGCGCGACGATCGCGCTCTACAGCCCGGCTATCGGACACTCATTTCTTGTTCTGGACGACCATGATTACGTCGTCGCTAATTCCCACGTTCATGCTGGCTTGTCGTGGAAGACGATCAAGTGGGCATTCACATCCACAGAGGCGGCCAACTGGCATCCGCTGACCTGGCTCTCCCATGCTTTCGACTACCAACTCTTTGCCTTGAATCCGGCGGGCCATCATTTTGACAGCGTGCTGATTCACGCCCTGAATGCGGTGCTGCTGTTTCTGCTGTTGATATGGACCACGAAACGCGTAGGGCCGAGCCTGCTGGTGGCGGCGCTGTTCGCGGTTCACCCTCTGAATGTTGAGTCGGTGGCGTGGGTGGCAGAACGCAAGAGTGTACTGAGTACGTTGTTCTTCTTGCTGGCGATCGGTGCTTATGTTTGGTATGCGCATCGGCCGGGTTGGCGACGATATCTGATGGTGGTGGGGCTGTTTGCTGCGGGACTGATGGCCAAGCCGATGGTCATCACATTGCCTTTTGTCCTGTTGCTGCTGGATTACTGGCCGCTGGAGCGGATCGCCTTTCGCTCTTCGCCTGCTGCCGTTCGCCAGGATGCCGGAGCTGAGACCTCTGGCGAAAGGCGGGCAGCGACGAGCGAGCTGTGGTTCCTGGTGCTGGAGAAAGTCCCGTTACTCTTTCTTTCTGCAGCGAGTGCCTGGATCACGCTAAAGGCGCAGCGGGCTGCCGAGCGCACCTTTCAGGAGCTTCCGCTCGGCATCCGCATCGAGAACGCCGTGGTGGCCTATGGGTCGTACCTGTGGAAAGCGATCTGGCCGTCACGGCTTGCGTTCTATCCCCATTCTGTAAGCGCCCTGCCGGCGTGGCAGTGGATTCTATCCGCGCTGGTGTTGATGAGCATCACCACGCTCGTCATTGTCTTTCGCCGCCGGGGTTACTTACCGGTTGGATGGTTCTGGTTTCTGGGGACTCTAGTTCCGGTCATCGGCCTGGTACAGGTGGGAGAGTACGCCATGGCCGATCGCTATGCATACGTTCCGCTGATCGGCGTCTTTGTCGCGATTGTCTGGAGCCTTGCGGATTGGGCAGTGGCGAAAAAAGTCGGAACGGTGTGGCTGGTAATTCCGGCGGTGTGCGTGTTGGCAGCGCAGGCCGCAGTAACCTATCGCCAGATGAGCCACTGGGAGAGCGATTACCAACTGTGGACGCACACGCTGGAGGGCGCGGAGAGTCCGCTGGCGCATAACGCGCTGGCGATTGCGCTGATGCACCCCGACTCCGAGATGACGCGGTACGACCTGGAGGAAGTGGGGACAGAACAAAACCGGATGGACGAAGCCCGCGGGCATTTCGGGCGGGCATTGGAACTGCGTCAGCAACTGGCACTGCAAAACCCACGCGCCTATCCATATATGGCGGACATGGCCAGGACCTTGAACAATCTGGGGAACCTGGATCGACTTCAAAACCGGACTGACGAAGCGCACCAGCACAATGAGGCGGCGCTGGAGATCTACCGGCAGCTTGCGGCGCAGAATCCAGACGTATATTTGCAGTACCTGGCGGCGACTCTAACCAACCTAGGGTCTGTGGATCGAGTGCAGGGTCGGACGGACGAGGCTCGTCAGCACTATGAAGAGGGCCTGAAGATCGACCGGCAGCTGGCCGAACAGGATTCCGCGAAATACTTGCCCAACATCGCCATGACGCTGAATGAATATGGATTTCTGGATGCGACGCAGAACCGGATGAACGAGGCGCGGCAACATTTTGAGGAGGCCTTGAAGATTGACCGGCAACTGGCTGAGCAGAGTCCTGCCGCGTACCTGCCCGACCTGGCGATGACGCTGACGGACTTTGGGCGCCTGGATGCAATCCAGAACCGGATGGACGAGGCGCGCCAGCACTACCAGGAGGCCTTGAAGATTGAGCGGCAACTGGCGCAGCAGGATCCTGCGGTGTACCTGCCGGACTTGGCCATGACGCTAGGCAATCTGGGGCGAGTGGATCGGCTCCAGAACCGATTAGACGAAGCCCGCCAGGACTACGAAGAGGTCTTGAAGATTCGCCGGCAACTGGCGCAGCAGAATGCGGCGTACCTGCCACCCTTGGCGATGGCTCTTAACGATCTGGCGTTCGTGGAGAGCCGGCAGAATCGGATCGAAGAATCCCGCGCTCATTATCAAGAGGCGTTGAGCCTGCTCCAGAAGCTGTCCCAAGCTGATGCAAGATATGCGGGCGATGCGGCCCGGGTGGAAGCGAGCCTCCAGGAACTAAACCAGAGGAACAACTCCCGGTAAGGATACGAAGCGAGACAAAGAAAGGGCACGGATGAGAATCCGTGCCCTTGTGACTGCCGCCGAAAGACGGCGGGAGTGATTCGGCGCCTTATGGAGCTGCCGTGTAGGTGTACTGGTTGTACAGCCACTGACCGTTGACCTGCGAGTACATGGTCACGTAGACGGTGCTGCCATTGGTGGGCAGGCCGGTTACCTTGGCTGAGAACACGGTCGTGGGCAGGCTCTGCGATTGGTGATACTGGTTGCCGCCAGGAGTTGAACCCACATCGATCCAATAGGCTGATGCCTGATCGCAAGCATCCCACTGGAAGGTCACCGAAGCTCCAGCCAAGATGGTCTTCGGCTGGGGGCTTTCGACATTAGCAGGCGCCAGGAAGGGCGTGTTATTCAGCACGATTGAGACATCGGCGTCGGTGAAATTTGCGACGGCCAGGTCGGGCTTGCCGTCGCCGTTGAAGTCCCCTACGGCCACCCAGTCGGGGCCTGCGCCCACGGCGTAGTTCACCGCCGGCTGGAAGGTGCCGTCGCCGTTGCCCAGCATCACACTCACGTCACCGGCGATGTTTGTCAGTGCCAGGTCGAGTTTGCCGTCACCATTGAAGTCCCCCACGGCCACGGAGAAGGGATCGTTGGCGCTGTAGTTCACTGCAGCCTGGAAGGTGCCATCGCCATTGCCCAGCAATATACTCACGCCGCCGGGGTTATATGTCACGGCCAGGTCGAGCTTGCCGTCGCCGTTGAAGTCCCCTACCGACGCCCAGACGGGGCCTGAACCAGCACCGTAGTTCATCGGCGGTTGGAAGGTGCCGTCGCCATTGCCCAGGATCACGCTCACGTTGTTGCCATGATAGTTTGGCGTCACCAAGTCGAGCTTGCCGTCGCCGTTGAAATCCGCCACCGCCACCGAGTAGGGCGCCGAGCCCACGGCATGGCCCACCACCGGTTGGAAGGTGCCGTCGCCCTTGCCTAGCAGCACGCCGACGCTATTGGTATAAAAGTCCGGCGTTGCCAGGTCGAGCTTGCCGTCGCCGTTGAAATCCCCCACCGCGACCGTTTCAGGACCGGAGCCCGCGCCGTAGTACACCGCCGGCTCGAAGGTGCCGTCGCCCTTGCCTAAGAGTATGCTCACGTCGTTGCCTAAATCTGAGACTGCCAAGTCGGGCTTGCCGTCGCCGTTGAAGTCCCCCACTGCCACAGCCACTGATTCATAGCCCGAGGGGTAGTTCACCGCCGGAAGAAAAGACAGCGGCGACGGCGCGTTAATGTTGTAGGCCGTGTAGGTGTAGCCTTTGCTCAGCCACTGTCCTCCAATGAAGGAGTAAAGGGTGACGTAAACCGGAGTGCCGTTGGTCGGCAGACCATTGACCGTCGCGGTCAGGACGTTGCCCAGGGGCTGCGACTGGTAGTAGTTGTTGCCGCCAGGAGTGCTTCCCACATCCAGCCAATAGTTCGACGCGCCTGAGCCCGCCGTCCAGTCGAAAGTTACGGTGCTGCCGCTGAACGTTGAGCCCGGCGTCGGCGTGGTGAGCACACCTTCCTCCAGTGTCACGTTAAACGCAGTGTATTGATACTCGGTGTATGACCACGACCCACCAACTTCGTACCACCAGGTTACATACACGGTGCTGCCGTCACTGGGCAGACCACTGACCGGCAGCGAAAATTGCGTATTCGGGAGCGGTCCGGATTGCAGATAGTTGTTCCCGCCGTAGGTGGAGCCGATGTCCAACCAATAGTTGCTGGCGCCAGGGTAGCCTGCCCACCAGAAGGTCGCCGAGGTGCCGGCCAGAGTCGATTGGTTGACCGGACTGTAGATTCCAGGTGCTGTCGTCGGCGGATATCCGAGAATCCGATTCTCCCCGGAGTCGCCTATATAGAGATTGCCGCTGTTGTCCAGGTTGATGCCCTCCGGATAAAACAAGTCGTTGGCGCTGACCCCGCCGTCGACCGGAATGTTGGTGGTAAAGCTCCCTAGCTGCCCGTAGACCTGCGTCGCGGTGGTGCTGCCCGGGGGATAGAACAGCGCCCGATGGTTCCGGTTGTCGACGATATAGAGATTGCCGCTGCTGTCCAGAGCCTCTCCGTATGGGTCCCATAAGCTGTTGGCGCTGATTCCGCCTTTGTTCGGGGTGTTGGTAGTGAAGCTGCCCAACTGCCCGTAGACCCGAGTGGCGGTAGTGCTGCCGGAGGGATAAAACAGCACCCGACTGTTCCCGTAGTCAGCCACGTAGAGATTGCCGCTGGGGTCCATGGCGAATTTCTGCGGCTGGTATAGGCTGCCGGCGCTGATCCCGCCTTTGTTTACGGTGTTGGTGGTGAAGCTGCCGCCCTGCCCGTAAACCCGCGTGGCAGTGGTGCTGCCTGCGGGATAGAACAGCACACGATTGTTCCCGAAGTCTCCGATGTAGAGATTGCCGTTGCTGTCCAGGATGACTCCCTGCGGCAAATACAGGCTGTTGGCGCTGATCCCGCCCTTGTTTAGGGTGTTGGTAGTGAAGCTGCCCAATTGCCCGTAAACCCGCGTCGCAGTGGTGCTGCCGGCGGGATAAAACAGTACCCGGTTGTTATAGGAATCCGCTACGTAGAGATTGCCGCTGCTATCCAGGGTCAGGTCATATGGCACCATTAAGCTGTTGGCGCTGATCCCGCCGTTGTTCTGCGTGCTTGAAGTGAAGCTGCCCAGCTGCCCCCAGACCTGCGTGGCGGTGGTACTGCCCGGGGAAAAAAACAGTATCCGGCTGTTTCCGCTGTCGGCTGCGTAGAGATTGCCACTGCGGTCGAAGACAGTTTGTTGGAAACCATTGTCGCTGCTGGCGCTGACGCCATCGGGGTCGTTTGTGCCGCTGGCGGTGAAGCTGCCCTGCTGCCCATAGACGACATCCGCGGTGGTGGAGGCCTGAGCGAAGGCCGCTTGCGCCGCGACCAAGCTGTAGCCAACGATAAAGAGAGAAACTGCAACGTGCATAAGACGAGTCGACATTTTCATGGGGGTAAACCTCGCTTTCATGAGCGCACCATGCGCCTCATCGCCGGCGAGGATCAATACTTAGGAGATCATTTGGAGGTAAGCTCGAGGTCAGTGGCTAAGAGATTGTAAAATAACAAGTTAATCCGATGTATCATGGACGAAAAATCTTGCTGACAGGTGACTGTTACGTCTGGCGGCGTGTCTTCCGGCCAAGGATTGAGGTCCCGTCGAGTGCTTTTGGCGGCTGTGTACAATCGCCTAGACCGAAATGAGCCGCGCCAAGACCGTCGCAAGAACCAGCTCCCAAATCCGCAAAAGGCCGACCCCCAGCAAGCGTTCGACGGCGGAGCCATTGCTGTCGGGCAAGGGCCTGATTGCGGTCCTATGCGTTCTAATCGCGGGCGCGACCATTGCGCTCTACAGCCTGGTCGCGACGCACTCCTTTGTCGTCTGGGACGATCATGATTACGTCACTGCGAATGCCCATGTTCATGGCGGCTTGTCGTGGGCGACGATCAAGTGGGCCTTTGCGTCCACGGACGCGTCCAACTGGCATCCGCTGACCTGGCTTTCCCATGCACTCGACTATCAGCTCTTTGCCCTGAATCCGGCCGGCCATCACTTGGACAGCGTGCTGATTCACGCTTTGAATGCGGTGCTGCTGTTTCTGCTGTTGGTATGGACTACGAAACGCGTAGGGCCGAGCTTGCTGGTGGCTGCGCTGTTCGCCGTGCATCCTCTCAATGTCGAATCGGTGGCGTGGGTGGCAGAACGCAAGAGTGTTCTGAGTACGTTGTTCTTCTTGTTGGCGATCGGTGCTTATGGTTGGTACGCCCAAAAGCCGGGCTGGCGGCGATATCTGCTGGTGATGGCGCTGTTCGCCGCGGGATTGATGGCCAAGCCGATGGTCATTACGCTGCCGTTTGTGTTGTTGCTGCTGGATTACTGGCCGCTGAGACGGACCGCTCTTCGCCCTTCGCCTTTCGCTCCTCGCCAGAATAGCCCGGGTGAAGTCTCTGGTGAACGCCGGGGAACGAACAATGAGGAGGGACTTTCTGGCGAAGGGCGGATAGCGAATAGCGAATGGCGGTGGTTGATCCTGGAGAAAGTTCCTCTGCTTGTTCTCTCGGCGGCGAGTGCATGGATCACGGTAAAAGCGCAGCGGGCCGGACAGAGTGTTCGCAGTCTCCATCAGTTCCCGCTCGGTTTGCGAATTGAAAACGCTCTGGTGGCCTATGTGTTGTACCTGTGGAAAATGCTCTGGCCAGCGCGGCTGGCTGCGCTCTATCCCCACTCGGCGACTGCGCTGCCAATGTGGCAGGTCGTGTTATCCGCGCTAATCCTGGCCGGGGTCACGATGCTGGTAATGGTCTTCCGCCGCAGGGGCTACTTGCCAGTTGGATGGTTCTGGTTTCTGGGCACGCTGATTCCGGTCATTGGCCTGGTGCAGGTGGGAGGGGCTGCAATGGCGGACCGTTATGCCTACGTTCCGCTGATCGGGACCTTTGTGATGATTGCGTGGGGTCTTGACGACCTGGCGGAGGCGAAAGCAGTCAGCACGACGTGGAGGGTAGTCCCAGCCTTGTGCGTATTGATCGCGCTGGGATTCGTCACCTTGCGCCAGTTGAGCTATTGGGAGAACGAGTACACGCTGTGGGCGCACACCGTGGCGGTTACGGAGCAGAATCCGTATGCGCAGGCCGTCCTGGGAGACGCGCTGATGAATCCGGATTTGACCGCGGCCGTGAGTAACCTGGATGGGTTGGATACCGAGCAGAAGCGAATGGACGAAGCCCGCCGGCACTATGAGGTGGCCTTGCAGTCCTACCGTCAACTGGCGCAAGAAAACCCAGCTGCCTATCTGCCGGACATGGCGACGACTCTGAACGAGATCGGGAACCTGGATCGGCGCGAGAACCGGATAGAGCAAGCCCGCCAGAACTACGGGGAGGCAATGCAGTATTACCGCCAGTTGGCGCAGCAGAGCGCGGATCCGCATTTGTTGAACATGGCCACGACATTGAGCAACCTGGCGGCTGTCGATCTACGCGAGAACCGTTTGGAGGACGCGAGCAAGGACTATGAGGAGGCCCTGAAAATCCGCCGGCAATTGGCGCAACAGGACCCGGAGAAATACCTGCCGAGTGTGGTCGACACTCTGGTAAGCCTGGGATTAGTGGAACGGTCGCAGAGGCAAGCGGACGAGGCGTCGCAGCACTTCGAAGAGGCCTTGACCATCGGCCGGCAGCTGGCGCAACAAGACCCGGACAAGTATCTGCCGGCTTTGGGCAACCGACTGATCAACCTGGGAAACTTTGATGTCGAGCACAGCCGGATGGACGAAGGCCGCCAGCACTATGAGGAGGCCTTGAAGATTTACCGCCAACTGGCTCAGAACTCATCTGCCTACTTGCCAAATGTGGCCGCGACGTTGAACAACCTGGGACTGCTGGACAGAGATCAGAAGCAAGACGCTCAGGCCTCTGCGCACTTCGACGAGGCGTTGAAGGTCTATCGCCAAGTGGCACAGCAAAGTCCAGATGCATACTTACCTGACACAGCCATGGTGTTGAACAATTTGGGCAGACTGGACGGATCCCAGAACCGGCTGGACGATGCAAAGCAGAACTTCGAGGACGCCTTAAGGATTTACCGCCGGCTGGCGCAACAGCTTCCAGACAGATACCTGCCGGGCCTGGCGATGACGCTGAACGATTTGGCGTTCGCGGAGGCCAGCCAAAATCGGGCGGAGGAAGCGCGCGCCCATTTTGAAGAGTCCCTGAGCATTCTCCAGAAACTGTCCCAAAGTGATAGGCGATATGCCGGCGACGTGGCTCGAGTGGAAGCGAGCCTTCAACACTTGAATAAGGGGAACCGCTTCCAATAACGCGCACAAACTGGCCAACGGAAAGCTCTCTTGCGTTAGAGCGATAAACATGGTCTCGTCGCTGTTTCGCTGCTGTGTACAATCGGCTAGACGAAATTCGCTGCGCCAATCTCTCCCTATGTATCTGAAAAGTGTTCTCCAGATGGGATCGCTGATGCTGCATTTTCGCAACGGCGCAACCCTGGTGCAGCAGATGCGCGCTGCAGAACCCAGCGATGCGATCGTGCTTTGGGACGGCACGCGGATCGCGCACCCGGCACAACGGGCCGGTTTGCTGGAGGCGGTGCAGGAGATCTGGCTGGAGCACGTCTATACTGGCGGCTTTTACAGGCCAGCGGACGGTGACGTGATCGTCGATGCCGGCGCTAACATTGGATTGTTCGCGATTTACGTGGCGCGGCAAAATCCGCGTTGCCGCGTGATCGCGCTGGAACCCTTCGCGGAGAATTTCCAATACCTGGAAGCCAATGTCGCGCGGGCCTGTCCGAAGAACGTGACTTGCCATGAAGTGGCGCTGGGCGCTGGTTTTGGCCAGGGACAGATGCAGGCGATGGGATCGCGTTCGCTCGATCACGTGTTGCGTTGTGATGCCAACATAGGCGGCGGAATTGCTGTGATCCCATTGTCGGGATTGCTCGATCTGGCTCGGGCCGAGGAGATCGACTTTCTCAAAGTGGATATCGAAGGCTCTGAGCACGACGTGTTCGCTGCCGCCTCCCCCCAGCTCCTCAGTCGCTGCAAACGCATAGCGATGGAGTATCACGACCGGCTCGTGCCGGGAACGCTGGAACTTCTGCGAAGCGTTCTTAGCCCGACGCATGAGCTAACGATTCGCCCGTCGCAAATGGCAGGATGCGGTATCCTGCTGGCACGGCGTCGCTCCGCTGCCGGCGAGCGTCCCACAAAGGCCAGCACAATTCAATCCTAGGAACAGGCAAATGAGAGCCCCAATTACATTTTCTAAAGATTACGAAGGAGTGGACTACGAGCATTTCTGGGCTGGCGCCGGCAAGCGCTACCTGGACCGGCTGGAACAGAAGATCGTGCGGCATGTTCTGCCCGGTGGAAAGTCGATGGTGGAAGTTGGCGCCGGATTTGGGCGGCTGGGACCTTGTTATATCGACAAGTACCAGGAGGTTCACATGGTGGAGCCTGCCAGCAACCTCCGCGCTCTCGCGATGGACGCCTTTGGAGATGCAGTGCGGTACCACGATGCCAGTGTTTATGCGCTGCCATTTGCGGACAGTTCGTTCGACGCCGTGCTCATGGTGCGGGTGTTTCATCATCTCCACAACTCCGAAGATGCTCTGCGCGAGCTGTGCCGGATTCTCCGTCCCGGGGGCACGCTGGTCTTTAGCTACAGCAATCTGCGCAACCCGGGCAGGATCGCCCGATTTGTTGCCGGCAAGGTACCAAACCCATTCGCCAGTATGCAGGAAGAATATCTCCCCGATCTGTTTGGACACAGTCCGAGCATGGTCCGCGCGCTCCTGAAGAAAACTGGATTTGTTCTGAAGGAGCAGTACGCGACCTGCATTCTTAACAAGACGATTGATGCGTTTCCTTTTTTGCTGCAATTGATCGATCCGCCATTAGTTCTCGAGCGAGGCCTGGGCGCGCTCAACATAGCTCCGGCGGTTTTCGCGGTGGCGAGAAAGCGGTGAAGGTTCTCATCGGCTGCGATGTTGATCCCGTGCTGCCGGCAATCCTCGATCGGCGGCCTGCGGGCGATGTCTGGGAATGTTTGAGCCGGATCGATGTGCTGCTCGAGCGCATGGGAAGCGACATGCCGGCGGTCACATGGCTCATCCGCGCTGATCAGAGTGTTGAATTCAGCACCGGGAGTTTCGAAAGCGGATACACCAAGCACCGCCCGCTGTGGGACAAGTTGCAGAAAGGGGGGCATGAGCTGGGATGGCATATGCACACAATGTCGTATGCTCCGTCGCAGCAACAGTTTGTTTTCGATCCCGCCCCAGAATGGTTGGCCGAGGCCCATGAACGTCTCGCCTCGTTCTTTTCGGTGAATGCCACGCGCACAGGTTGGGACTATGGGAGCAATGCATTGCTTTCTGCTCTGGACCGACTGGGAGTTGCCGTGGACTTTTCGGCGTTGCCCGGTAACGTGCTCTGGTTCTCGCCGGGCAAGGTTACGCTGATGACGGATTGGCGCGATTGTCCAACCGAGCCTTACCATCCGAGCGGCAATGATTACCAGCGCAGTGGTACGGACCCGCTCAAGTTGTGGGAAGTTCCAGGCGCGCAATTTCGCCATTCGGCTGCAGGGACGTTACTGCGCGGACTGTTACGGCTCAGGCATGGGTGCTTTTCCATGTCGGGATTGGAGAACCGAACCCAGTTGCTCACCGATGACTGGCAGCAACAGCTGCCGCAGCGGGGAAGCGATGTGTGGGCGTTTTTCTTTCATCCCTACGACTTGACCGAAAGCGGAATGCGGAAATTCCAAGCCAATATCCGGCGGCTGCAGGATCTTCCGGCGGTTGAGTTCAAGACGGCCACGGAGGTTTCCACATGGCTATCAGCGCGTGACCGCTCGTAGCCAAGTACTGCCTCATGAACATCGCTATTGTCGGAACTCGCGGCATTCCTAACCGGTACGGCGGCTTCGAGCGCTTTGCCGAGCAGATCAGCTCGCGCTTCGCGGACCGCGGCCATCGGGTCACGGTCTATTGCCGCCGCGCCTTCACGCGTCCGGACGATGTCTACGACCGGCGCGTACGCCGGGTCATCGTGCCCAGCCTTCACCAGAAGCATCTCGACACCTGGGTCAGCACCTTCTTCGCCGCCGTGCACGTCGCCTTCAGCGACAACGATGTTGTGCTGCTGTGCAATGTCGCCAACAGCGCTCTCGCTTACATTCCGCGCCTGTTCGGCAAGCCCGTAGTACTTAACGTTGACGGCCTGGACCGCAAGCGCGAGAAGTGGAAAGGCCTGGGCGCACAGGTGCTGCATTTCTGCGAATGGATGTCGTCGTTCAGTTCGAACCAACTGGTTACTGACGCCAAGGCGATTCACGACTACTACCTCGAGAAGTACGGCAGCGAGTCGGTCGTCATCGGTTACGGTTCGGAGATGCCGGCGGGAGACTACAACCTGAACGGTCTAAATCTGGAGTCTGGCCGCTACGTTCTTTACGTCAGCCGGCTGGAGCCGGAGAACAATCCCGAACTGGTGTTGCGCAGCTGGCGCAGGGTGCGCAGCGATTGGCCGTTAGTGATGGTCGGCGACAACCGCTATGACTCCGGCTATATCGACAGGCTGAAGTTGCTGGGTGACGCGCGCGTGCGTTTTACCGGGGCCGTTTACGGCGATGGTTATTGGGCGCTACAAAAGCATGCTGGGATTTTCGTCTTCGCGTGCGAGGTTGGCGGTGTTCATCCGGCGCTGGTGGAAGCCATGGCCGCGAGCAATTCCGTGCTGTATCTTGACACGCCGGAGAATACCGAGGCTGCGGCCGATGCCGCGATTCCCTATGAGAAGTCCGAAGCCGATCTGGCGTCGAAGCTGCAGGCGCTGCTGGATGACGAGGGCGCCCGACAACAGTTGGCCATCCGCGCCAAGCAGCGCGCCGACGCGCTGTACCGCTGGGACGCCATCGCGCAGAAGTATGAGAAGGTGTTTGCGCAGGTGGTGAAGAAGTAGCGAATTTGCCCGCCGTTTAGGAGTTGCAGGATTGCCTCTGGGAAGTATGCTGTCTGTCTGGAACCGGAACTCGATTTTCGCTAGCACAGGTCAACGCGCACACAAGGAGAAAATATGACGTCAGCAGTTGCGTCGGTATTGATGCACAGCAGCCCCACCAACCCTATGGGAGCTTTTTTTACCGGCCCGATACTCGGATTCGGACTGCTGATTGGGCTAGTGGGCATCATCGCAGGGTGGAAGGTGTTCGAGAAGGCTGGCCAACCAGGATGGGCTATCATTATCCCCATCTTTAACGCTTATATCATCCTCAAGATTGTGGGCAGGCCAGGATGGTGGCTTCTGCTGATGTTCATTCCGGTCGTCAACATCGTGATTTCTTTGATCATAGCCATGGATATGGCGAAGTCGTTTGGCCAAAGCGCCGCTTTCGGGATCGTTCTGCTGTTTATTCTGTGCGGTATCGGCTATTTGATCCTTGCCTTCGGCAGTGCTCGCTACGCGGGGCCGGCGGCGGCGATGCCGCAGGCTCGAATGGCCGGGGCTCTATAGCCTGCTACTGATAGTCGCTTTCCCCGGCCAGGTTCTCGAAGCGGGTATAGCGCTTGACGAACGCCATCTTGATGGTGTCGGTGGGGCCGTTGCGTTGTTTGGCGACGATCAGTTCGGCCATGCCTTCGAGGTCGGGATCGTCCTTCTTGTAGACCTCCTCGCGGAAGATGAAAGCAACCACATCGGCGTCCTGCTCGATGGATCCCGACTCGCGCAGATCGGAAAGTTGCGGGCGATGGTCGCCGCCGCGGCTCTCCGGCGCGCGGCTGAGCTGCGAGAGCGCGACTACAGGCACCTTCAACTCTTTGGCCAGCGCTTTCAGGCCGCGCGAAATGGCGGAGACTTCCTGCGTGCGGTTTTCAAAGCGTTTGCCGCCGATAGGGACCGCCGACATGAGCTGCAAGTAATCGACGATGAGGAGATCGAGTCCTTCCTGGCGCTTCAGGCGCCGCGCCTTGGCCCGCATCTCGCTGACCGAGATGCCGGGCGCGTCGTCGATGTACAGCTTCGATTGCGAGAGCGCCTCCGTAGCACTGGTCAGCTTGCGCATGTCGTCCTTGGTGAGGAAGCCCTGGCGCAGATTCTTCGAGTCCACCTGCGCGTGCGACGCCAGCATGCGCATCAGCAGGGCCTCGCGCGACATTTCCAGTGAGAAGACGCCAACCACCTTGCCGTCGGTCACCGCGGCGTTCTCGGCGATGTTCATGGCGAAGGCAGTTTTGCCCATCGAAGGGCGCGCGGCAATCACGATGAGGTCCGATGGCTGTAGTCCGCTGGTGAGCTTGTCGAGCAGCGTGTAGTGGGTCGCTAGCCCGGTAATCTCCTGGCCGCGGGCATAGAGTTCCTCCAACGAGCCGAACGAGTTCTGAATGATGGCAGGGATGCCCATGAATCCCTGCTCCATGCGATTTTCGGAGAGCTGGAAGATGGCCTGCTCGGCGCGGCCCAAGACCTCTTCGGCTTCCTCGGAGTGCTCGATGGCTTCGGCGATGGCGTTTTGCGCGA
The DNA here is from genome assembly GCA_050014935.1 of Candidatus Korobacteraceae bacterium. Lineage (GTDB taxonomy): Bacteria > Acidobacteriota > Terriglobia > Terriglobales > Acidobacteriaceae > Bog-257. The sequence goes on along the minus strand of JBEKCJ010000037.1, from coordinate 4,101 downwards.
CGTTGATCAGGCCGCGCAGCAAGGCCTTGTTCTTGACGATGCGAACGTAATGTTCGATCGAGGGACGCTCGGGGACGCCGTCGATCAGCGAGGAGAGATAGGCAACGCCGCCGATGGCTTCCACTTCCTTGCGGCGGTCGAGTTCCTCGACCAGCGTGATCATGTCGACCGGACGACCCGTCTCCTGCAAGTCGCGCATGCGCGAATAAATGCGGCGGTGCGCGTCCAGCGAGAAATGGTCGCTGGAGAGATGTTCGGCGGCCTGATCGTAAAGGGAATTGTCGAGCAGGACCGCGCCCAGGATGGAGCGTTCAGCTTCAATGCTTACGGGCAGTCCGCGGTCGAGACTGTAATCGGTGGTTGCCATCGCGTTCCACCAATTTAGACATCGGGAGAGGAGCGTGGCAATGCCGAATCAGGTTCGGCGGCGACGCAGAAGCAGATTTCGTTCGAAAAGCTGTGAGTGGCTGTGCAAGACAGGACGGAAGTCCGATAAGCAGATCCCTCGGCGGGCTAAAACCCTCCTCGTGATGACAAGAGTAAAGGGTTTGGAACGGCGCGGCTAAAGCCGCACCCCTTCAACGCACGCCCCAACAAGCTCTCGCTAGATGGCGGCGCAGACGGTTTTCACTTCGGTGTACAGCTCCAATACTTCGTGGCCCATCTCGCGGCCCCAGCCTGATTGCTTGTAGCCGCCGAAGGGAAGCGCGGCGTCGAAGACGTTGTAGCAGTTGATCCAGACGGTGCCGGCGCGTAGCCTGTTGGCGATGCGGTGGGCCTTGTTGATGTCGCGCGTCCAGACCGCAGCCGCCAGCCCGTACTCGCTCTGGTTAGCCTCGGCCACAAGTTTGTCGATATCGCTGAAGGGCATAGCGCACACCACGGGCCCGAAGATCTCCTCACGGACGACCGTCATGTTCGGATTGGTCTTCACCATCACCGTAGGTTCGACGAAGTAACCCTTGCCGGCGCCGCGCTTGCCGCCGACGACGGCTTCAGCGCCTTCGCTCAGTCCCGCCTCCAGAAAACCGCATACGCGGTTCAACTGCTCCTGCGATACCAACGGCCCCATGTCGGTATCGGCGTCGAAGCCGTGGCCAACCTTGATTTTCCTTGCGCGTTCGGCGACGCCCTCAACTACTTCATCGAAAATCTGTTTTTCGACGTAGAGCCGCGAGCCGGCACAGCAGCATTGGCCGTGGTTGAAGAAGATGGCGTTGGCTGCGCCGGGAATAGTGGCTGGCAGATCGGCATCGTCGAATACGATGTTCGGCGATTTGCCGCCTAGCTCCAGAGAAACTTTCTTCAAATTGCCGGCTGCGGCTTGCAGGATCAACTTGCCAACCTCGGTGGAACCGGTGAAGGCCACCTTGTCGACATCGGGGTGCGACGCCAGCGCGGCTCCGGCGGTTTCGCCGTAGCCGGGAACAACGTTGACCACGCCGTTGGGGAATCCCGCTTCGGCGACCATCTCAGCCAGCAGCAGCGCGCTCAGCGGAGTCTGCTCGGCGGGCTTCAACACGACGGTGCAGCCAGTCGACAGGGCCGGGCCCAGCTTCCAGGCGGCCATCAGCAAAGGGAAATTCCAGGGAATGATCTGGCCGACGACGCCGACAGGTTCGCGCCGGGTGTAGGCGTGAAACTTGGGGGAAAACGGGATGGTGTTGCCTTCAATCTTGGTGGCCCAGCCCGCCATGTAGCGGAACAGATCGACGGCCAGGGGAACGTCAGCCACGCGGGCGACAGAGAGCGGCTTGCCGTTGTCCAGGCTTTCGAGTTGCGCGAACTCCTCCAGGTGTTGCTCGATCAGGTCGGCGAGTTTCCAGATGAGGCGGCCCCGCTCGGAGGCCGTCATCTCCGGCCAGGGACCGCCGTCGAATGCTTTACGTGCCGCCTGCACCGCGCGGTTGATGTCTTCGCGATCGCCTTCCGCGACCTGGGCCATCACCTCGCCGGTGGCGGGATTGTACGTGGGGAAGGTCTTTCCGGAAGCCGCTTCCCCCCATTTGCCATCGATAAACATCTTGCGCGGCTTGTCGAGGAACTCTTGCACGTGGCTGTGAAGCTGCGAGGCGGTAGCTGTTGCGGACATAGAAACCTCCTGAAGACGGCAGGAATGGGGTCAAGAAATTCTGCGGACGGTGCGGACGATCCGAGGCGTGCTCCGCCTGCCCACATCTCGACGGAGAGTCTATCAGAGAACGAAGGTTGATGGGGCCAGCCAGCGAGGGCGTCGGCCTATGGTTTCTTTAGATGGGCTAGCGCCTGCTCGACGTTGGAAGCAAGCACAAACAATTGATCAACCTTGGTGACCTTCAACGATGTAACCAGGCGTTCGTTGGCTCCAACCAGCACCAGCTTGCGGCCTGAGTTCTCGCGCGAGATGTGCGCCCCGACCAGGCAACCGATGCCGGCCGAATCAATGTAGGGCATATCAGCTACGTCAACGATCAGCAGAGCGGAGTTGTCCGAGCGGACCATGGTCTGGAGGGGAAAGAAATTGCCCAACAGTAGCGGCCCATGCAGGCGAAGCACTGTGGCCCCGGGGAAGTCTTCGATTTTCTCTATCTCCAATGGCTTATCTTGCATAAAGATTGATTTTATAACGCCCACGTTAACCTGCAATGTTAATTTCCGGTGACTGACGGCGCGGCCATTGGCTGAGTGCCGACTGTTGAGGCGCCGCAGGGTTACACTTCTTTGCAGACTTACTAGCAAAAATCCAGGAAGTTGCAGCAAAATTGAAATCATGGAGACGAAGGAATTGCCTGGTATCCAATCCGACTATGTAGAGTTGGCGGTTGCAGACGGGAGCATCATGCGCGCCTGGTACACACGTCCGGCACAGTCAACAGACCATCCGGGGCTGATGGTCTTTCAGGAGGCGTTTGGGGTGAACTCGCACATTCGCTCGGTCGCCGACCGCTTTGCCGAAGCGGGCTACGCGGTGATCGCTCCGGAGCTGTACCACCGCTCCGCGCCGGATTTCGAGGGCAAGTACGACGATATTGCCCCGTCGATTGCGCTGGCGCGTAAGCTCAAACCGGAGAACCTGGAGCATGATGTTCGCGCAACCTACGACTTCCTGCATCAAAGCGCGGGAGACAGAATCGTGTGCGTCGGTTTCTGCATGGGAGGCCGGGTGTCATTCGTGGCGAACGTCACAGTACCGGTGAAGGCGGCCGTTTCTTATTACGGAGGAGGGCTCGCCGACCTGATTACCCGCGCCTCGAACTGCTCCGCGCCCATGCTGTTCTTCTGGGGTGAGCAGGACCAGCACATTCCCAGCGAGCAACGCCAGAAGGTTGCGGAGGGAATGCGGGAGTCCAGGCATCAGTCTGTGCAGGTCACCTTTTCCGATGCCGGGCACGCATTCTTCAACGATCAGCGTCCCAGCTACAATGCGGCGGCTTCGAAGCTGGCGTGGGATTTGACGCTGTCATTCTTCGAGCAGAATCTGAAGAAGTAGACCGCGGACTACATCACCGGCGGAACAGTGATTCCCATCACGGCCAGCACTCTAATCAGCTCGCGATGGACCACCGCTGCTGTGGCCAGCAGAAATCTCTTCCGGTCCTCGTCGGCCTCGGTCAGGATGTGATGGCGGTGATAAAAGTTGTTGAACTGCTGTGCCAGCTGGAAAGCATGTTTGGCGGCGAAGGCCGGCTCCGTCGTCGCAATAGATTGCTCGACGACGAACGAGGTCTTGCCGGCCAGCAGCCATAACTCCCAGATCTCGGTACCGCTGGTGTCGGCAAAGTGGTGAGCGTAGTCGATGTCGGTGGCCAGCGCCTGTTCAGGATCAACTCCCGCCTTGCGAAAAATGTTGCTGGCACGAACGACAGCGTATTGCGCGTAGGGACCAGTTTCGCCTTCGAAGGCCAGTGCCTCCTTGAAGTCGAAAGCGATGACCGACTGCTTGGTGAACTTCAGCATGAAGTAGCGGAGCGCGCCGATGGCGATCTGGGTAGCGATGCGGGTGCGCTCGGCATCGTCGAGTTCGGCATGGCGGCTGTCCACTTCCGTTTTCGCAGCGGCAATCAGCTTATCGAGCAGATCGTCAGCCTTGACGCCGAAACCGCGGCGTCCAGATACCTCAAT
>JBEKCJ010000036.1:0-35976 GCA_050014935.1 Candidatus Korobacteraceae bacterium | reverse complement strand
GCCGCAGTCGGAGGGCGTCCCCAAGGCGCTGGCGGTCGTGAATCCCAACCAGCAGGGCTGCGAATATCCCAGCAAATCGCTGTGCGGCGCCGGGGTCGCATTCAAGATTGCGCAAGCGCTGTTGGTGGAGAGCGGACGGGAACGGCTGCTGCCGTCATTCCTCAAGATGGTCGCCATCGCGACCATTGCCGACGCTGTGCCGCTGATTGGCGAGAGCCGTGTCTTTGCCAAACTTGGACTGGAAGGATTGCGCAAGCCGGTCAACGCGGGGCTCCGCGCTCTGCTGGCGAACTGCCAACTGGATGGCTCGCGTCCGCTGAGTGCCGGTGACATTGCCTTTCGCGTTGCGCCGCGCCTGAATGCTGCCGGACGCATGGACATCGCCGAACGCGTCATTGAGTTGTTTACCGAGAAGGACGCGGGCAAAGCGGCGGAGATGGCGATGCAACTCAACCAACTGAACGGCGATCGTCAGCAGGAAGAGCAGCGCACGCTGGACGAGATCCAGCAGAAGATCGAATCGTCACCCGGAATGAAGGAGGCTAATTGCCTGGTGGTCGATGGCGAGGGCTGGCATCGCGGAGTAATTGGCATCTGCGCAACTCGGGTCGTCGAGCGCTACCATCGGCCGGCACTGGTCTTCTCCTGCGCGGATGGCGAGGCGCACGGCTCGGGACGCTCGATTGGCCCGTTCCATCTGTTAGAGGCGCTGGAGTCGTGTCCGGAGCTGTTTACGCGCTTCGGCGGGCACTCCCACGCTGTGGGATGCGCGCTTCCGGCGGAGCGTCTTCCCGAGCTGCGATCGCGGCTGGACAGCTATGCGCGGCAGCGGCTGACGCCGGAAGACTTCATTCCGGTGCTGGAGTACGACGCCGAGATTTCGCTGGAGGACGTCAAACACGACTTCTGGCTGGCGCTGCAAAGGCTGGAGCCGTTTGGCTCGGGCAATCCCGTGCCGCTGTTCGTCGCGCGCAATGCGAAGCTGGTGCAGCCCGCTCGGGTGCTGAAGGAAAAACACTTGAAGCTGCGGGCGGTTCCGGGCGATCCGCCGGCGAAAGGCCAGCGCTTTCAGCCTGCGCTGGATGTCTTAGGCTGGCGCATGGCTGAGCGTACGGCGCAGGACCCGTTGCTGGCGGGCGATGTGCTGGACCTGGCATTTACCGTGGACTACAACGAGCATCCGGACTTCGGCGGAGTGCAGCTCAACCTGGTGGATTTTGCGCGTGTCGCGCGCGTGGCTGCGGTCGCAAGCGCGGCGGAAAGCTCCTAGCGACTTCGCGGCGGTACCTTGCCAGCAACACAAAGCCGGAGTCAAATGACTCCGGCTTTTTCCCCGAAAGGAGGGCCCTACTGTTACAGCTTGTGACAAAGAATTGCTGGACTAATGAAGCCCTGATGCAACCGAGAACGCTTCCGGTTACAACACTTCTGAAGCACGTTTATGACCATATTCTGCCACTCTAAGTATATGAAATATTGAGTTATTGTAATAAACGCCGGGAATAGTAGTGCAAAGTTTTGCACTTCCAGTTGCAACACTTTATCCCTGGCACTGATGCAACATCGGCCCAGGCAACTAGCGGAGTCCCGACCCCACTTTACAGGGGTACGGCGCGGGCGTAGTATTCGCAACCAATGGAGACGGTGCTGGAAGAGGTATGCGCAAGCTGCGGTAACCCTCGCTTACCCGACGGCAGGTTCTGTCTCTTTTGCGGGGACTTGCTCGCCGACCCTGCCTCGCCGGCGAAAATGGTGGAGCCACGTTCCAACACCGTGCCCAGCCCTCCTGACACCATCGAATACGCCGGGTTTTGGCTCCGCGTGTGGGCCGGTGCCGTCGATATCTGCATCGAAGCCTTGGGTGCGCTGCTGCTGACGCTGGCGCTTGACTTTCTACTGCGCCGCTTCGGACGCGGGTTCGGTATCGACCCCTGGGACTCGAAGGTCTTCATCGGGGTCAGCTTCATTCTGATCCTGGCGGTGGGTTCGTGGTTGTATTGTGCGTTCTTCGAGAGCTCCGCGTGGCGCGCCACCCCAGGCAAGCGTCTGCTCGGCCTGCAAGTGATTAGCGCTGACGGCGGGCGGGTTTCGTTCGGCAAGGCCACCGAGCGGCACCTCATGAAGTTTCTCTCCTTGTTCTGCCTGACCATTGGTTTCATGATGTCGGGTTGGACCCAGCGCCGCCAGGCGCTGCACGATATGCCATGCGATTGCCTGGTCATCCGCGTGCCCGTGAAACCCTTCACGCTGCTTCGGCGCTAACCGGAATCTCTGCCCGCGGTGGCGTGCCCAAACGGTTGGGTGGCGCCGCAGCGATGGCGTAATATCGAAGCAGATGTTGCAATCGTTAGCGCAGGTACGCAAGTGGCTGGTGGTAAGTGTCTGTGTGCTGGTGGCCGCCGTCACGCTGTCGTACTGGGTAGCCCGCTCCCGCGTCCAGCCCCTGCTGCACAACGTGCCCAAATCGCTGGGCATTGATATTCAGCAGACCAGCGACGGCTTCGCTCTCTCCAAGTCGGTTGCCGGCCGCACGCTTTACACCATTCGAGCTTCCCGGGCGGTGCAGTTCAAAGCCGGGGGCAACGCCGATCTGCGCAACGTACACATTGTGGTCTATGGCCGCAACCATGATCGCTACGACCAGATCTACGGTGACCAGTTCACTTACGATCCCAACGGCGGTGACATCAAGGCTGTGGGAGAAGTGCACATCGACCTTCAGGAAAATACCCAAGGCCCCAATAAGCCCGACCAGGCTCCGCCGGAGGAATTGAAGAACCCACTGCATCTGGTGACCCATGCTCTCACCTTCAACCAGAAAACCGGCATAGCGCAGACCGATGAACTGGTGGAGTTTCGGACGGAGCAGGCCTCCGGCTCAGCCAAGGGCGCCTATTACGACTCCAAGGAAAACGAGCTGGAATTGAAGTCAGACGTACATGCCGTCACTACCGGCGCCCATCCCGCAACTATCACCGGCAGCAGCGGGGTCATCCAGAAGGTGCCACGGCAGGCAGTGCTGTTGAATGCCAGGATCGATCAGCCGGAGCGGACCCTGACCGCTGACAAGGCGACGTTACTGTTCGAGCCGGACAACTCCGTGAAGCACGCGGTTGCGGAAGGCAACGTCCACATCCAGGCCCGCGGTTCCGCGGTAGTCGATGTGATGGGGCCGCGCGGCGATATCAATATGGGCCCGAAGAATTCCATGCAGCAGGCAATCATCTCTGGCGGGGCGAAGTTCGACAGCCGCGGGAAAGGCGTTGCCCACGGCTCAGCCGACACCTTCATTCTCGACTTTGAAGACCAGAACCAGCCCTCGCGGTTTCACATGGTGAAGAACGCCCGCATGAAGCAGGAACCGCAGCCGGACAAATCCGGGACCAGCGGACAGCCGATCGAGATCGCGGCCGACCAGCTTGATTTCCAACTGGTGAACGGCAACCAGCTGCAAAGCGGCGACACCGTGGGCAAGGCCTGGATCACCATTCTGCCCAAGCCAGCGGCCTCGAAGCCGTCCCCTAACAACGCCGAGAAGGACCACCAGGACATGGGTGGAAGCAATTCCACGACGGTGGCCACCGCAGGCAAGTTCCACGCGACTTTCGACGACAGCAATCACCTCCAGACCCTGCACGGATGGCCCGACTCGAAAATCGTTTCCAGCACGCCCGGCGATCCCGACAAGGTCAGCACCGCCGATAAGCTCGACGTAACTTTCAATGCCGACGGCGGCTTGCAGAAGCTCATCCAGACCGGCAACTTCGTGTATCACGAGCCTTCGGGCAACCCCAACGCCGGCGGCCGGTCCGCGTTCGCCGATATGGCAACGTACACGCCCGACGATTACATACTGCTGCTGGTGGGGTCGCCGCGGGTGATTGACGGCGGCATGACCACGACCGCTGTGCATATGCGAATGAATCGCCAGACCGGCGAAGGCTTTGCCGACGACGACGTGAAGACCACCTACAGCGAACTGAAGCCGCAGCCCAACGGCGCACTGCTGGCGACCTCCGATCCCATCCACGTCACCGCTCAGCACATGGTTGGAGTTAAACAGCCAGGCATCGCTCATTACACGGGGAACGTGCGGCTGTGGCAGGGCGGCAACGTAGTGCGGGCGCCGAAGATGGACTTCGACAACGAGAAACGCGCGATCTTTGCCGACTCAGACAAGTCCCAGATCGTCTCCAGCCTGTTCATGCAACAGTCGGCGGATGGCAAGCTCACCCCAGTGGACGTGACCGCCGACAAGCTCACCTATGTCGATGAAGAGCGGCGCGCGCGCTACACCGGCAACGTGCTGGTCAAGAGCACCAGCGGAACCGTCAGCTCGCAACAGCTGGACGTATATCTGAAGCAAGCCGATCCGGCAAGCGGCGATAGCAGGAACCAGGCGCAAAGTTCGACGCCGGCGAAAGCTCCGACGTTACCCGGCTCGGACGCACCTAGCAAGATCGACCACATGATCGCGATTGGAAGGGTTGTAGTGACCCAGCCCACTCGTCGCGCCGTAGGCGACAAGCTGGTCTACACGGCTGATGACAGCAGGTATGTTTTGACCGGCAAAACGCCTAGCATTTTTGATGCCGAACACGGCACAGTATGGGGCGATTCGTTGACTTTCTACAGTCACGATGATAGGGTTTTCGTTGAGAGCAAGCGTTCTTCTCCCACCATTACACGCGCTCGTACCACGAAGTAAATGCAGACTTTATCGGCTGAGGAGATCGGCAAAAGTTACCGCGGTCGAAGGGTCGTCTGCGATGTCAATTTCCATGTAAAACAAGGCGAGGTGGTTGGCTTGCTGGGCCCGAACGGCGCTGGCAAAACCACCAGCTTTTACATCGTCGTGGGGCTTATTCCCGCCGATAGCGGACGTGTGTTGATCGATGGTCAGGATATTACCAACGTGCCCATGTATTTGCGGGCGCGCAACCATGGCATCAGCTATCTGCCGCAGGAGCCCTCGATCTTCCGCAAGCTTTCGGTGGAAGACAACATTCTGGCGGTGCTGGAAGCCCAGGCCATGTCGTGGCACGAACGCCGCGAGCGCATGGAGAGGCTGATCGACCAGTTGGGGCTTCAGGTCATCCGCAAGAACCGCGGTTACGCTCTTTCCGGAGGCGAGCGGCGCAGGGTTGAGATCGCGCGCTGCCTTTGCATTTCGCCATCGTTCATTTTGCTCGATGAGCCCTTTTCCGGGATCGATCCCATCGCGGTCCTGGACCTGCAAAGAATTATTTTCGATCTCAAGGCCAGTGGCATCGGCGTGCTCGTTACCGATCATAATGTTCGCGAGACGTTATCGGTGACCGACCGCGCCTACATCATTAACGAAGGAAGAATTTTCCGAACCGGCACGCCGGACCAGCTTGGCAACGATGCCGAAGTAAAACGAGTTTACTTAGGCGAGAGCTTCTCATTGGTTTAGAATTTAGGCGAGGAGCGATGCTCCTCACGGTTCCCTTTCCATGGTCTTATTGCAGCACAAGTTAAGCCTCAAGGTTTCTCAGAAGCAGATTCTGACGCCTGGGCTCGTGCAGATGGTCAGCGTTCTGGCGCTCAACAAGCTTGAGCTGGCCGATATGATCAACGCTGAGCTCACCGAAAATCCCGTCCTCGAGGAGCTGGATAATTCGGTCCCGCTGCTGGACGAAGTTTCGGCCCGTGAAGAGCAGAAGGAACGCGACAGTTCGATAGCAGCGCAAGAGCAGACTGCTACGACTACGCAGGAAAAGGACCCGTTCGAAGAAATTGATTTTGGTTCGTTCTTCTCTGAGTATCTTGACCCCGGCCTTCGCACTCCGATTGAAATGGAGGACAGCGAAAAACCCTCCTTCGAGAATTTCCTCTCCAAGCCCAGTACCCTGACCGACCACCTGATGTGGCAACTAGGATCGTTGCACGTCAAGGAAGACGTGTATCGCGCGGCGGAGCTGGTGATCGGCAACTTGAATGAGGAAGGCTACCTGATTGCGACGGATGACGAATTACTAGGCTTGGCGGAAGAGGAAATGCTGGGCCCGTCGCAGGCAGCGGTCCCGCATTCTCCCGAGACGCCCGCAGCCCAGACACCTGTACCTGAAATAACCGAACCGCTCACCGCCTCTCCGGTTTCTCCGCTATCGCCGGAGAGCCCGCAGATGGAAACGGCGAACGCCAGCGTTGCGGTTGCCGAAGAGGAGCTTTCGCCGGCGGCGACCGAGTTGAGTGGTGAAGTACAGCCCGAACTGAGAAGCGAAGTGCCCCCGCAGAATGCAGGCCAGGAGATTCCGCGTCCTACCCTGGTGCCGCCGCGCAGCGCGCCGGCGCGGGTCCCTTTCAGTCGCGACGCCTTGCGCGAAGCCATCGACCTGGTAAAGCAGATGGACCCCATCGGCGTGGGCGCGCGCGACTTGCGCGAATGCCTGCTGGCACAGTTGCATGACCTGAAGCGCGTGCCTCGCAAGAACGGTAATGGCACGCAAATGGCGGAGCTGGAAGCGGTGGACGATGCCCTCGTCCTGGTCGATCAGCACCTCCATGCCCTCCAGAACAAGCACTACAAGGAAGTAGCCAAGGTGATGGGCCGTCCGGTGGAAGCTGTGATGGAGGCGATGGACTTCATCCGCACTCTCGATCCGCGCCCCGGTCTGCGCTACAACAAAGTAGAGACCCGGCTGATCGAGCCGGACGTGGCTTTCATCAAGCAGGGCGAGGAATATCTGGTCCTGATGAACGACGAGGAAGTCCCGCAGTTGCGCTTGAATTCTTCCTATCGCCGGCTGCTGAGCCGCGACGTCGCCGAGAAGGACGTCCGCAACTACGTCAAGGAACGCTACAAGTCAGCCATCCAGCTCATCAAGAACATCGAGCAGCGCAAGCAAACCATTTTGCGCGTCTGCTACTCCATCCTGGACCGGCAACGCGACTTCCTGGACTTTGGCATCGACCGCTTGAAGCCGATGATGATCAAGGAAGTGGCGGAGGAGATCGGGGTCCATCCCTCCACCGTCAGCCGCGCCGTAGCCAACAAGTATGCTCACACCCCGCAAGGCGTCTTCGAACTCCGATACTTCTTCAGCGAGAGCGTCAATGGGCCGGAGGGCAGCAGCACCTCGCTGCTGATCCTGAAGCGCCGGGTCAAGAAGCTCATCGAAGAGGAAGATCCCGCCAGGCCGTTGACCGACGAGCAGATCACCCGCATCCTCCAGTCGCAGGGTATCCAGGTCACTCGCCGCACGGTCGCGAAGTACAGGGAAGACATGCGCATCCCGAGCACCCACCAGCGCAGGATCAAAGATTAGCTGCTGTACCGGCGCCCCGATCGGTTCCTGTCCCGTCTAATGTGACAGGCGCCCATGCTGACCGGACGCCGTTGTGGTGAAAACACCGCCGCGGCCATGAACACGAATCTGAGAACAAGGCCGGGGCGAAAGGGAGCTCAATGACCGTAGAATATTTTGGCAGGCAATATGAAATCACTCCCGCCATTCGTGACGAGGTGGAATCCGGCCTCGGCAAACTTGTTAAAATCCTGGGCGACAACATCAAGAGCAAGGTCATTCTGACCGTCGAAAAGCACCGCAACATCGCGGAAATTACCGTCAAACGCCGCCGCGGACACCTCGTCGGCCTGGCCGAAGCGGCGGACATGATGATTGCCGTCAATCAGGCGCTGGAGCACATTGAAACCCAGGCGCTCAAATATAACGGCCGACGTCGCGCCACCAACCGCAAGCCGAAGGACAAAGGCTGGACGGCCCCGGTGGAGGCGCAAGCCGAGATGCAGATGGCAGTCGGAGGGACGGTGGCAACCGCCGTACCGGTAGTCGTACACAAGTTTCCCTCAGTGGCCCGCACCACCGAGGCCCACCTGGTGCGCACCAACGATGCGGTAGCCATGCGGCCCATGACGGTGGAAGAAGCGGTGAAGGAATGTGAGTTCCGCGACCGCGAAGTCTTCATCTTCCGCGACGGCAAAGGCAAGATCAACGTGCTGCACCGCCGCAAGGACGGCAAGATCGAGCTGATCGAAGTGCCGTAAACGAGAATCAGCGTGGGATACAGGGGTGCCGAGCCGCGGCGCCCTTTTTCATTTCCATTCAAATCCTGCCCAGCGCGTCGCTAGGCGACGCCGTGGCAAGGCGGGCGCGTCCGGCTCGGCCATTAACGTACACTGTCTCCGCAGCTCCCAAGGGGGGAACATCATGCGCTGGTATCACGATTTGGCGTACTTTTTTGGAGGCGCCTTCCTGGCGAACTCGATTCCGCATCTCGCAAATGGTGTTTCAGGTCATCCCTTCCAGAGTCCCTTCGCCACTCCGCCGGGGGTAGGCTTGTCGTCCGCGACGGTGAATGTGCTGTGGGGCCTCCTCAATCTCGCCATAGGTTACCTGCTGGTGTGCCGGGTTGGGAGCTTCGAACTGCGCAAGACCCGGCACGTACTCCCGCTTGCCGCAGGCATCCTGGTCATGTCGGTCATGCTGGCTCGCACCTTCGGCCGCTTTTACGGAGGTTTGTGAGTCTTTTCGAAGAGTGCAGAGTGCTCAAAATTTCAGCACTAGATCCAAATCCGCCGTCTCTGCAAAGGCACGGAAGTCGCGGTCGCGCGTCAGAAAAGCAGCACCCCTGTCAATGCAGCTTTGGGCGATCAAGGCGTCTCCGAGTCGAGCCTTTCGCCGCTTGGCGAGCGCCTTCGCGCGCAGCAGTCCCGCCCGTTGCCAATACCCTGGCTCTACCTCCAGCATCGGCAGCTCAGAGAGCGTTGCGGAGACTTCTGCGGGAAGTTTCGGATCGCTGAGGAGTTCGGTAAGCACCACGGGCACCATGAGTACCTGGCGGTCGCGCAGTGCCTGGTCCAACAAGAGCGTGTCCGCGCCGCCACCGCCCTCCAGAAACGCGATCCAGGTGCTGGTGTCGGCGGCGATCATCGGTCAGCTTTCAGCTGTGCCAAGGTGCGGCTGAAGCGGACCTTTCCGCGCATCTGGCGCAGTCGAGCATACGCTTGCGATGCGGCGACCAGTTGCAGTCCGGCACGAACCGTCTGCGTGATTCCAGTTCCGCTCGCCTCTTGCGCCTTCTCCAGGAGCTCGGCTGGGATTTCGACAGTGATCTTTCGCGCGGGGAGCATAACGGTCCTCAAGATACCATAGTCAATACCAGCATTCAATATGGTATGTCATGCAGCCACCGTCAGCCGCTACCCGCCCGGGTACGAGCCCGGGGCTGCTGCAACCTGGAGTTGCATTAGGCACATGGCGATTCTGCTACAGCTAGCCGTGCCGCGCTCCGGAGCGAAGACTCTGTTACGGCGCGATCTCCCAAATCGTCCCCCATCCGTTCGCGCCCCCGGAAATACATGTACCGTAAAGATTGCCCGCCGAATCGAGGGTTACGCCGCTCGGGGTTGCGCCATCCACGCCGTTGGTGAAGTGATGAAGCTGAGTGAAAATCCACGAACCATTGACCGGCGACAGCTCGAACACCATGCCCCATTTGTCAGGGTTGTTGCCCGGAGTGCCCGGAGTCGTGCCGTAGAGGTTCCCCGCCGCGTCCATGGCCAGGTTGCTAATAGGCCCAGAGATGTTGGCAGGGAATATGTACAGCACCGTCTCCTGCCAGGTGCCGTCGGATTGGGGCGACAACTGGTAGACGGTACCTGGCTCATTCCCATCACGGGGATTGCCGGCAGTCGTGCCGTATCCATTTCCGGCTGCATCGAAAATCAGACCAGCCTCGGGATTGGAGCCGTCATTGCCGCCTTGAAAGGTGTAAATCGTTTGCTCGTTCCATCCCTGGCCGCTGTGGACTAACTCATATACGCGGCTGTAATAAGCGTCCGCGGATGTGCCGAAGAGATTGCCTGCGGCGTCGAAGGTAAGCCCTGATGTCGCATACCCGACAGCGTTGGAGAAGTTATCGATGGTGTTTTCGCGCCATTCATTCTGGGCTCGGTACAACTCAAAAGCCGTGCCGTTGTTATAAAGGCCGCCGTAGTAGGTGGTGCCGTACATGTTGCCGGCGGAGTCGAAGATCACGCCGGATCTTGGCTGATAGCCACCATAGTTCAAATCATTTCCAAACACATACTCCGGAGTCCAGTTCCAAGGACAAAGAGCGTTCCCGCAAGCGTGCGGCGAAGGCTGCAGGCTGTAGACGATACCGCAAAAATAGTAGATGCCGCCACATATGCTGCCGCCGTAGGGAGTGGCGCCGTAGAGCGCGCCATCCGGCCCAAAGACGACACCTCCTTCGGGGGCGTAGCCCTCACTCCCACCCTGGAAGGTGTAGAGCGGTTGTAAAATCCAACTCGAATTCCGCCGGATCAGCTCGAACACACCGCCGTCTGAGGAGCCGCCAGCCGAGAAAGACGTAGTGCCGTATAGATTGCCGGCGCGGTCGAAGGTTACGCCTTCCGGATATGCGCCATCGGCACCGTCGGTAAATGCGTACAAGACATTCAGGGTCTGCGCCTGCGCCGATTGCATTGCTATCATTGTCAGCGCGCAGAGCAGGGCTGGCGCGAAGGCTAATAACCGGAAGCTGCCGCACAAAGCTGCCTTGAAGGGCCCCTGTTGTTTCGTCATGATGGTCTCCTTCACAAACGCCACCGTTGATGGCCGCCGTTTGATGAAGGCACTTTACACCCGATTTTCAGCCGGATTCCAACAGAATTGGGATTATTTATATGGACGGGCCATGCCACAATGATCTGGGCGGAGTCTCCGACTTTGCCAGAGTAGTCGTGGTCACGGTCCCGCATCGCACCCATCACATCCGCGCTTGACCCGGCACGATACAATTCCTCCGGCTGCCAAACTGTCCGGAGACTGCATTCATGGCGTCAACCGCACCTGCCACTGAGAACGAAACCAAGTCCCTTCCCGCGAATGCCTATCAGCCGCTGAAAGACGGCGAAGTCTATGTGCCGCTGGTGCCCACCACCCTGAGCGTGCCGGAAGTTACCTGGCGTGCGGTGCTCTGGGGCACGCTGCTGTGCATCATTTTCAGCGTGGCTTCGGCGTACTCCGCCCTGAAGGTCGGCCAGGGAATGGAAGCGGCGATTCCCATCTCCATCCTCGCCATTGGGCTGGCGCGAGTGTACAAGCGTCGCTCTACGGTGCTGGAGAACATGATCATCACCGGCATTGGCGGCGCTTCCGGCAGCGTCGTGGCCGGCGCTGTGTTCACGATTCCGGCGCTCTACATCCTTCACCTCGACCCGCATCCGGTGCAGACCATCTTCATCTGCCTGGCCGGCGGCTGCCTGGGCCTGCTGTTTCTCATTCCGCTGCGCCGCTATTTCGTGGCCGAACAGCATGGCAAGCTGCCGTTTCCCGAAGCCACGGCCATTACCGAGGTATTGGTCACCGGCGAGAAAGGCGGCTCGCAGGCCAAGCTGCTGATCCAGGCCACGATCATCGCGGCGATTTACGATTTCTTCGTCACCACCTTCCATGTCTGGAAGGAGTACCTGAACTTCCAGTTTGTGCCGGTCATGAAGTCGCTGGTCGATCGCCAGCGCATGGTCTTCAACTTCGACGCCATCGGCTTCATCCTCGGACTCGGCTACATCATGGGCCTGCGCATCGCGATGATCTTTTGCGCCGGCGGCGTGCTGGTCAACTTTGTGCTGGTCCCGGTGATCTGGTTCATCGGCAACCACATGGGCGACATCGCAGTCTATCCGGCGACAATTCCCATCTCGCACATGACGGCTGCGGAGATCTATCGCTACTATGTTCGCTATATCGGCGTGGGCGCCATTGCTGCCGCCGGGCTGGTTGGCATCCTGAAATCGCTGCGGGTGGTGGCGGGATCGTTCGGCATCGCATTGCATGCCTTCCGCCACGGCGAAGGTCCGCACAGCGAGCGGACTGACCGCGATATCCCGATCCTGGCCCTACTGCTCGGTGTGGTGGTGGGCGCCATCGCGGTGGCCGTCTTCTTTGGACAGCTGCACGCCACTTGGACCGTAGTTGGAGTAGGACTGGCGCTGACGCTGCTGTTCTCGTTCTTCTTCACCACAGTGGCCGCCAACGCCATTGCCGCCACGGCGAACAATCCCGCCTCCGGCATGACTTTGCTGACGGTAATCGTCTCGGCCGTGGTGCTGCTGAAGTTCGGCCTCTCCGGCACCACCGGCATGTTCTTCGTGATGGCGCTGGCCGGCATGGTGTGCGTAGCGCTGTGCGTCTCGGGACAATTCATTACCGACCTGAAGGCCGGCTACTGGATCGGTTCGACGCCCTCGGCGCAGGAAAAAGTGAAGTTCATCGGAGTGGCCGCGTCGGCCATTACCGCCGGCTTGACCATTGTGCTGCTGGCCAAGGCCTTCCAGTTCGGCGAGGCCGCGCCCGGCGACATGCGCCAGGTGCTGGTTGCGCCGCAAGCTTCTGCGCTGAAGGCCATCGTCGAGGGATTCATGAGCGGCCAGCCGGTTGCCTATGTGCTGCTTGGCATCGGCGCCATGATTACGGTAGTGCTGGAAATGCTCGGCCTGTCATCGATGGTCTTCGCGCTGGGCATTTACCTGCCGCTGCAACTGACCACGCCGATTCTGGCGGGGGGATTTCTCTCGCATCTGGTGAACAAGCGTGCCGACAAGACGGGAGAGGAGCGTGGCCGTACCATTCGCGAACGTGGCGTCATCGTAGCCGGTGGCCTGATGGCGGGCGGAGCGCTGGGCGGAGTCTTCGGCGCCGGGCTGCGCCTGTTCCCGAAGTTTAGTGAAGACATGGTGCACACGCCTTTCTACGCTAACGAGCCGGTCTCGCAGATGGTCTCAGCAGTGATGTTCATCGGCTTGTGCCTGTATGTTTGGTTTAGCTCGGTGAAAGGAAAAGAGGCGGCGTAGGTCTATCGGAATGCGTCACGAGAGAGCTTTCGGGTAAGTTGTTTTTTATGAAGGGACGACTGGAGTTGTGCCAATCCAGGGCTTTGCCTCGGGCGCGACTGGAGTTGTGCCGATCACGTGCTTTGTAACAGGGCACGACTTCAGTCGTGCCGATCGATGGCTCTCTAGATTGTTCTTAGCCGGCTTCAGCCGGCGGTACGATTCGCATTGTGGCGCCGGCTAAAGCCGGCTGGAAAACGAGGATGGGTTCCTACGGCACGACTGAAGTTGTGCCCTGTTACAAACCTGGCCACCCACAAGCAGGATTTAGCGAGGCTAACGCGAAAGATTCGAACTCATAGGAGCATGTTATGGACACTGTAGGACGCTATGTTGCTGACGCAGTTTTAGGCATTGACACACTTTGGGGCGGAGACGTGATGTGTCCGTCAGGGACTGGGCGCTTTATCGCCGACTCGTGGTTTTCCGATGAGCCGCTGCCGGTTGCGTACACCGCTGCGTCGGCCGCGCAGGTGCGCGAGACCGGCGGAGTTGGCGGCAAGAGCGTTGACCGCGTTGCCGTCGAAAAATATCTGCGCGAGGTGAATCTGCCGGCCGCAATTACCGGAGTTCGCAAAGAGGCTGACGCAGTTGGCGGGCTGCGCGGCCAGTATCTCCTCAGCATGGCGAATTGCCTGGAAACCATGTGGGACCTGGCGATGGAGATCCTCGGCATGGGGCCGGCGGTGCCATACGCGCGCAGTGTCGAGTCGTCAACGGGCCGTCCTCCAGAGCCGTCGAAGCCCGAGGCCAAGCGCGATCGCGTGGCTGAATTGCTGGGCCGCGCAGGCTACTCGACCTCCGGCGAAGGCGGCCTGCTGGGAGCGGTGGATGCGTGGCGACGCGAGCGAATCAGTCCGATGGGATCGGTGAAAGCGCTGGGAGGCGCGGTGATCGCGTATTTCGATAATCTGAGCGCCGCTAATTTGCTGCCGCATCTACCGAGCGAGCTGGCGCCGGTGCCGCGCGCCAACATCAACTTTATGCCGATCAAAGATGCCTGGTTTTCCGGCTCGATGAATTACCTGGGGCGTGAGCGCAATCCCGACGGCACTCCGAAATACGAAGCCAGCTACGAGATCAATGCGTCGCTGCAAATCAGCTTTCCGGAATTTCAGCAACTGGTGAGTCACGAAGTTGTTCCCGGCCACGTGACGACGTTTGCCTATCTGCAAAATCTCTATGTCCGCGGCCTGGCCGGCTTTGAAGCCACGGTGCTGACGATGAACACGCGGGCGGCAACGCTGTTCGAAGGCCTGGCTAACAACGCGATCCTGATCGCGCATGGCGTTACTGAGATCGAACAGTTGCCCGACGAGGACATGCAGATTGGCGTTCTGCTGGCCCTGTTGCAGGACGATGCCAAGAACCAGTCGTCGTATCTGACATGGGGCGAGGGCAAGCCGCAGGCGGAGATTGCCGCGACCTTGCGACGCGATTTCCTGGTGAGCGAAGAGCGCGCCGACAAACTCTCGGGCGCGTGGGGACGGCATCCGCTTCTGGGCAGAATGTATCTACCGGCCTATCGCGCGGGAACGGAGAAAGTTGCGGCGCTGCGGCGGACGTTCCCGCCAGAGCGCGTGCTCCCGGCCATCTACGGCTGCTTTGGGATGGTGGACATTAATACCGTAGACGAAGTGTTACGGGCAAAGGCGTAAGACGTTTCACCACGGAAGCACAGAGGACACGGAAGAAATCAAAGAAAATGAAAAACTCCGTGGACTCCGTGCTTCCGTGGTGAACAAGATTTTCTCGCTGGCGTTCGACTGCTTCGCTTCTCTCACACCGCTTGTCCGGCGCAGAATCCCGAGGCCCAGGCCCATTGGAAGTTGAAGCCTCCGAGGTGGCCGGTCACGTCCACCACTTCTCCAATAAAGTACAAGCCGGGAACGTTTCGCGACTCCATGGTCTTGGCTGACAGTTCATCGGTGTCAACGCCGCCGGCAGTGACTTCGGCTTTCTCGTAGCCTTCGGTTGCGCCGGGCCGCACTTCCCAGTGATGGAGTTGCCGCTCCATTTCTGCGAGATCCGTATTGCTCCACCCTTGCGGCGGATACAGTTCCAGGCAGCGTTCGGCGAGACGAATCGGCATTGCCGCGTGTAGTGCGGCCCGGGCGGCGGCAAGATCGCGGCGCGGACTGTTGCGCAGCGCAGCTGTGATCTCGTGGCCGGGTGCAAGGTCGATAACGATCGGCTGGCGACCGTCCCAATAGGATGAGATTTGCAGGATGGCGGGCCCGCTTAACCCGCGATGCGTGATCAGCATCTTCTCGCGAAACTGCTGCCGGTCAAACGACGCGACGACCTCGCTGGAAACGCCGGCCAGATCGCAATATCGCCGGCGATCGTCCGCACTGAAGGTCAACGGCACCAGCGCAGGACGGCATTCGCGAATGCCAATCCCAAACTGTCTTGCCAATTCGTAACCGAAGGAGGTCGCGCCAATCTTCGGGATCGACAGGCCTCCGGTTGCAACCACCAAGGCGGGAGAATGGAATTCGGCAGCGTCCGTGCGCAAGACGAAGCCCGAAGGGCGTTGCACTTCCTGCACTCGAACGTTGGTGATGATCCGGACTCCGGCCGCGTCGCATTCCTGGGTGAGCATGGTGACAACATCCTGCGCTGCCCGATCGCAGAATAGTTGCCCCAACGTTTTCTCGTGATAAGGGATGCTGTGCTTTTCGATGAGCGCAACAAAGTCGGCCGGAGTGTAACGCGCCAGCGCCGATTTACAGAAGTGTGGATTGGCCGACAGGAAGTTTTCCGGGCGGCAATGCAGGTTGGTGAAATTACAACGGCCGCCGCCGGAGATAAGGATTTTCTTGCCGATGCGGTCGGCGCGTTCCAGCACCGCAACGCGGCGGCCGCGCTTTCCCGCTTCGATGGCGCACATCAGCCCGGCTGCGCCGGCGCCCAGCACGATTACGTCAAACGTTTCCGTGTGCAAGTCACGAGTTTCCGGCGCGGCGTGGCCGGTTGTCAAAGATTGGAAGGCGGGTGGGCCTCGCTCTGCGCTGGCGGCCCCGCCAACGCGAAAACAGCTTTGAAGGGGCACGCCTTTAGGCGTGCCGTTATAACCAACCACAGGCGTCGGCTTTAGCCGCTGAGGAACCTGCCCTCAGGGCCTAAAGGGCAATTTCTTTGCGCGGGCCACGGCACGGCTGAAGCCGTGCCCCTTCAAGGCGTACAAAGCGGTATTGGCGCCGCTTTACGCGTTACTCTGCATCGGCGTGGCGGACTGCGTAATCACCGTCTCAGGGCGATCGTTTACCGCGATCAGCAGAAGCGTTGCATCGTCGGCAAACTTGCCCGCGGCATGGGCTTCAACATCGTTCATGATTTGCGCGTAACGCTGCGGCAACGATTCCCCCGGCGGACCAGCCATCAGCGCCGCCAGCCGGTCCGGACCGAACTCTTCGTCGGAACCGTCTGCGGCTTCGCTGACGCCGTCGGTATACAGCAAGAGCCGATCACCTGTCGCCAGCGCAAGGTGTTCGGAGTGAAAGCCCGCGTCCAGCATGAAGCCGAGCACGGGACGCGTGGGCTGGAGCGACTCGATTGCGCCGTTGTTACGCCGCAGGATGGGAGGACAGTGTCCGGCATTCACAAATTGCAAGATGCGGGTCCGGAGATCGAGCACGCCATAGAAGATGGTGACGTAATGGCCTTCGCCAAGCTGATTGCGCAGCGTCGTCTCCACCTGCGCCAGAACAACTTCGGGACTATTGCTGGAGGACGAAAGCGTGCTGACCGAGGCATACAGCATGGCGGCGATCAGGGCGCCCGGAGTGCCTTTGCCGGAAACATCGGCGAGGCAAAAGTGCAGCATGTCGGGAATCGGCTGCCAGACCCCGAAATAGTCGCCACCGACAACGCCTGCCTGAATGCTGTTTCCAAACAACTCGACTCCCTGGGCCACCAGATGGCGCTGCGGCACGATGCGGGTCTGCAACTGCTGAGCGTCATTGCGCTCATAGTCGGAGACGCGCTGCGAGGTGCGCAGCTCCTCGGCCCGCTGGATGAGCGATTGCACTTTTTCCAGCAGGGCAGTGTTGCGCCATGGCTTTTCGATGAAGTCGGAAGCGCCATGCTTCATGGCACTGACCGCGAGGTCGACATTGCCCCACGCGGTGAGCGCGACGATAGGCACGGTGGCG
The DNA here is from genome assembly GCA_050014935.1 of Candidatus Korobacteraceae bacterium. Taxonomy (GTDB): domain Bacteria; phylum Acidobacteriota; class Terriglobia; order Terriglobales; family Acidobacteriaceae; genus Bog-257. The sequence continues at coordinate 18,936 of JBEKCJ010000036.1, read as the reverse complement.
TCGAGCTCGCGCAAGTGCTGGATCAGCTCCAGGCCTTCGATGCCCGAGGTGCTGTCGCGGTGGTAGTTCATATCCAGCAGGGCAAGGTCGGGCGGGTCCTGCCGGGCCGCGGCCAGCGCCTCGTTGGGCGAGGCACAGAGCACGACCAGGTATCCATGGCCGCGCAGCAGCATAGCGAGGGCTTCGCGAACGTGCTCCTGGTCTTCGGCGATGAGGATGGTCGATTGGTCGGCGGTGGTCATCATTATCCTGGTATTTACGTAGCAGACGGATTGCCAGACGGAAGATAGTGCTATGGTGCAGGAAACAGGGGTGGGGGGCAGATTCCCGTTTTGGGACTCGCCCAGAATTGGGAATCCGTTGTCCGGAAATGGGCACCGGAGGGCGGTGAAGATCAAGTCCAGCCGATGCTTCGAGTTGCGGCGGAAGGCTGGGCGGGCATTTCCCAATTCAGTAGGGCAAAGTGTAAAATTGGGATTCGTCCTCGCGAGCCAGAATGTTCCACGTGGAACATTTTCCAGAGCGCCGCCTGAGGAAGAGTGCGCTTCCGCTGAACGCAGTCCCAAATGCGTCGTCCGGTGCGTGATGGGAACGGCAACTCTCCCAAGAAAAGCAGCCACGAAGGAGTTTTCGACAGCATGGCGATTCCAGCCACCCAACTGCGTCCGGGCATGGTCATCAAGCACAACAATGACCTGCACTCAGTGTTCAGCGTGGAGCACCGCACCCCGGGCAATCTGCGCGCTTTCATCCAGGCCAAGCTGCGCAATCTGCGTACGGGAGCGATGTTCGAGCACCGTTTCCGCTCTGGCGATCCCATCGAGAAGGTCATGGTCGACCAGGTACAGATGGAGTTCCTTTACGCCGACGGCGACGATTATCACTTCATGAACACCGAGAACTACGAGCAGCTGCACCTGAGTAAAGACATCCTGGGCGATGCCGTGGATTACCTCATCGGCAACCTGGCCATCAAGGTGGAGTTCTTCGATGGCAAGGCCGTGGGCATTGAGTTACCTCAGACGGTGGAGCTAACGGTGGTTGAGACCGAGCCGGGACTGAAGTCGGCGACGGCCAGCAGCGTCACCAAGCCGGCCAAGACTGAAACTGGCCTGGTGGTGCAGGTGCCGCCCTTCATTAACGAGGGCGAAAAGATTCGGGTCGACACCTCCGAGGGTGCCTATTTATCGCGCGCCTGAGGCGCAACTGGGGCGACAGTCCTGCTGCCGTGACCTCGCCCATTGACAAATCCGGCCCTGTCGCTGATAGTTGTACGCGTAGCAGCCGCGCCCAAAATCACGGTTCTCGATACGTGTGTTCACTGACCGTACGGGCCCGCAATGGCCGCTTGGCCCTCTCGAACGTTGAGAGTGGAAGAAAAATTTAAGTTCCAGGATCGAAAAGGAGAAACATACAAACATGAAAAGCTTGACTAAGAGAGCTGTGCCTTATTTGCTCATATCCACACTCGTACTGTTGGCCCTGCCGATGTGGGCTGCCGACAAGTCGAGCGATGAACAAACCCTCCGCAATGCTGCCACGGTGTTAGAGGCGATGCTCAGCAGCAAGGACATTCCAGCCAGCGTCGTCGCCAAGGCTGATTGCATCATCATTCTGCCCAGCGTGAAGAAGTTCGCCGTCGGCATTGGTGGAACCGGTGGACGCGGTCCCATGAGCTGCCGTTCCGGCAAGAACTTTAGCGGCAAATGGTCTACGCCCGCGATGTACAGCATCGGCGGCGCCAGTGCCGGTCTTCAACTCGGCGGCACGGCTTCCGATGTCATCCTCCTCATCATGGCCAACACGGCAGTGGACAAGGTGCTGGACAGCAAAGTCAAGGTTGGTACCGACGCGACTGCTGCAGCCGGGCCCGGAGCCTCGGCCGGCATGTCGGGCAGTGCTGACATCCTGACCTATTCCCGCACCAAGGGCGTCTTCGCCGGCATATCCATCAATGGCGCTTCTCTCGATCCTGCCACCGACGCCAATAAGCGTCTGTACGGGGGAGATTTCACCGCCCGGCAGATTGTCACTGGCGGCGACGTCAAAGCTACGGCTGCGGGCCAGTCCCTGGTTTCGCTGCTCGACAGCAAGGCCGGAAAACATAGCATGTAGTACGGTACCTCGGGGCGCCTATCGTCAGTTAAAGAGAACGCGGAACTGGTCTATGGCCAGCTCCGCGTTTTTTCTTGCGAAGCTCTTGTTCTACAGCAAGCAACCCTACTGACTCGCTGCGGTATGATTGGTGTTGGCTAATTGCCAGTTGCTAGTTACTAGTTGCTTCTTCTCATGGCTGCCCTCGAAACCCGTCGTTACGTGGTATCCGGACGCGTGCAAGGTGTCGGCTTCCGCTGGTTCGTGGAGCGCGAGGCGGCCCAGCTCGGCATCACTGGATGGGTGCGCAACTGCGAAAACGGCGACGTCGAAGTCTTGGCCACCGCCACCGCCGACCAGCACAACGCGCTGCGGCAAAAGTTGCAGCAAGGCCCGCGCGCCTCGCGCGTCGACCTTGTCGGCGAATCCAAGGCGCCATTTCTGGAGGCGCCATCATTCCGCATTGAAGGAGTCTGGTAATTCATGGAGACGCCAACCGCGCAAAACTGTGACGACCTCAAGCAACTGATCCGCGAAGTCCCCGATTTTCCCAAACCCGGCATCCTCTTCTACGACATCACCACCCTGTTGAAAGATCGCCGCGGCTTCTCCCGCCTCATCGACGCCCTCACCGAGCACTACATCAACTGCGGCGTCGAACTGGTGCTGGGCATTGAAGCGCGTGGCTTCATCTTCGGCCCGGCCTTGGCTTATCGCCTGAACGCGGGCTTCGTTCCCGTGCGCAAGCCCAAGAAACTTCCTGCCGAAGTTCTGCAATGGAAGTACGATCTGGAGTACGGCCAGGACACACTGGAGATTCACAAAGACGCGATTCAGCCCGGCCAGCGCATCATCATCTGCGACGATCTGCTGGCTACCGGCGGCACCGCAAAAGCGACTGCCGACATGGCCACGCAACTCGGCGGCAACATCTGTGGTATGGGATTCGTGGTCGAGCTCGACGGCCTCAAAGGCCGCGACAAGCTGAAGGGCTACGACGTCTTCTCGCTGCTGCACTACGAGATGTAAAATACTGGGAAATCTGGCGGAAGCGTGTGCGAGTCGAATCCTCACTAAACGTAAACCCAGGATTCCCGCCTAAGAGATTCCAGACCCCCTCAATCTGGCCGGTCAAATGGTTGTCTGGAGTCCGAACGATCTGGAGCCAAACAACGGCGCTGTTGTCACTAGCAAGATAAGAGCCGGAGATGTTGCGCTGGCACCCGGCCATAAAAACCACGGCTAACGCAGCACACACAGGTAGCCCGCCTGATCGAACTCTCTGGCATCCCGGCATACTAAGCATGATACGCTGGGGCGCATCTGGTTTAGTGGGCCCGGAAAGATTGCAGGCGATATACACATCGTGGTGCTCGCCCAGCACTAGCTGACCGCTCAGTAGGATTTGTTAGCGGATCCTCACCAGATCGTCTTCAGCAGCGAACAATCGAGCATCCGCTGATCGGCAGTGACCAACGGCAAATTTTCTGCCCGCGCCGTAGCGGCGATGATGCGATCCGCTGGATCGGAGGAGAAGTCGGGCGGAAAATACGTAGTGAAGGCGGCGATCTCCAGGGTTATCGGCCTGATGAAAATGCCTTCGACTAGCTTCGCGATGGTTTGTTCCACCGTGCCCATTGGGTCGATCCGGTTTGCTGCAATGAGTCGTGCGAGCTCCACCAGGGTTATCGCCGAAATTGCCAAGCCGTCATGTTGGCGCGAACGGCGAATCGCAGTAATCGCCGCGCGCGACAGCTTTCGCGAAGTACCGTTCATCCAAACTACAACATGCGTGTCCAGCAGGATCATTTGAGCATGTCCCAATCCTCCAACGGGAATATGGGCTTGACCAGATCATCCGGATCGCCGTTAATTTTGAGGATGCCCTCCCAGCGCCCGATGAAGTCATCCTTCACCCTGGTTTTCTTGCCGTCGCGCGGCGGACCCACCTCAACCAGCGGCTTGCCACGCACCGTCACCAGCAGGGGCTTCCCGGTATTGGCGACCTCGCGCATCAGCCCAAGGCATTTGGCCTTAAACTCGCCCGCAGCGATTTCCCTGGTTCCATTCACGCTGTGGACTCTGGTATTGGGCTTTCTTTTGACAGCGCTCTTAGGCACAGTATGGTCACCTCCAGATGACCATGGTCATTTTAACATGGTCATCGTAATTTACTTCATTACCACCCGCCGCCCCTCAATCCTGTACTTCCCTTCCAGCACGATTCTGATCCCTTCTGAATACGCAATATGTTCCTGCTCCAGGATGCGCGCGGCCAGTGCGTGTTCGTCGTCGCTATCGAGTACAGGCACCACCTTCTGCAGCAGGATGGCGCCGTGATCGAGATTTTCGTCGACGAAGTGCACGGTGCACCCGGAAACCTTTACGCCGTAGTCGAAGGCTTGCTTCTGCGCGTCGAGCCCGGGGAACGCCGGTAACAGCCCGGGATGAATGTTGAGAATGCGGTCGGGAAACTGCTGCACGAACCACGGCGACAGCAGGCGCATGTACCCGGCGAGGCAGACGAGATCGACTTCGTGTTCGCGCAGCGCCGCAACCACCTGCCGGTCGTGCTCCTCGCGTGCTATGCCTTTCGACGGAATGACCAGCGCGTCTAGCCCACGCCGCCGCGCCGACTCGATGCCCAGCGCGTCAGTCCGGTTGGAAATGACGACCGCGATCTGCGCCTCGAGTTTGCCCGACGCAACATTGTCGGCGATGGCCTCAAAATTCGACCCCCGCCCGGAAAGAAGGATGCCCAGCTTCTTCATGGTGACATGCGAATGATAAACGAAGCGAGGGCGTTGTCAGCGCGATAAAGACCGCCATTCCCCGATGTAAGCGCTGGGCTTGTTCACTGTGCCACCCCTTCTCGCGGTGTCATCCTGAGCGGAGGCGACGCCGACTTTGCGTCGCCGGAGCCGAAGGACCCCTATTTAGGCCGAATATCGTTGGTATGGGAGCTCTCCGAGGAGCGTTCGCAAAACTGCCAAACACTCGCTCAGAATGACCAATCAGAAATTCATCAGTGTTAGGATTCTCGGATGGCAAGGCGGAACCACAACAACTTGGCAGAATCAATCCGGCTGCGGTTTGCCCCATTCGGCGGGATGGAGCTCGAACTGCCGAAGCGCGACGCGATGCGCGAGTGCGCCGGTGCCACCAAAGAGGATGCCTCCAATCACACGACTGATCCGGCTCCGACGGGCGCACTCCGAACCTTCGGTAGTGTGGAGAAGGGCGGGAATTGAATTACTGTCCACGACAGCCTGTCACCCCTGCCCCTGCACCAGCGAATGGGTCACCGCGTGTACCGACAGAGCAATCCGATTGGCGACCCCGATCTTGCGCAGCAACTGGGCTATGTGCGCCTTCACGGTGCGTTCAATGATTCCCAGCTGGTCGGCGATTTCGCGGTTCGATCGCCCCGACACCAGCAACCGCAATACTTCGCGTTCGCGCTCGCTGATCTTGCCTTCAATCCGGGGCTGCACGCGCCGCGGAGAAATCGTGGTCCGCTCGATAAAACTCGCCAGAATCCGCCGCGGCAACCACACCGACCCCAGGTGAACTTCGTGCACCGCCTTCTTGAACTCGTGCGCCGGGGCCTCTTCGGAAACGTAGCCCTTGGCCCCAGCGGCCACCGCCCGCAGGATGTCCTCGTCACGGTTCCGCGGCCCGGTCACGATGATACGAATGTTGGGCCGCACCGCCTTCAGCGCTGACATGCCCGCATAGAAGACTGCGCCGCGGTCCACCGCCATCAGCACAACATCGTCGCTTGCACTTTCCAGCACCGAGTTGACGGTCGCTGCCCGCAACTTGATGTCGGGATCGGAAGCGACAATCGCGCGCAGTCCCAGATAGCGTACTGGGTCGCTTTCCACCACGGCGACGCGAATGATATTGCTCGCCGCTGCTTTCGTGGATCGCCCCGCTCTCGGCATGTCAAATAACTCTATAGCACCTTCCTGGGGAATATTCATCCAGCAACTAAGTGGTATAAAGATTCGATTGAAGGGCGCGGCTACAACCGCTTGAAATAAACACGTGCCGTCTGAGGCAGGAGTTCCATGACGCCTAACTTTTCTCGCTGTGCTCAATTGCGACTTGTTTTGATTCTCAGCTGCATCTGTCTCTTGGCGGTCGCCGCGCCCGCCCAGGCCCCGACAGGTCAAACCCAGACGGAGCCCGTCGACGAACCTCGTGCCCAGCAAGAACCTCCGGGCCCTCCCGTCGCCAAGGGCGCGGCGGCCATCACGCAGCTGGACGCGAAGTGTTCCACGCGGATCATCGTCAACGCCGATGCCTTGTTTAAGCCGGGCCGCTGGACCTTGAATACCGATGGTGCGGAAACCATGCAAGCCCTCGCTCCGCTGGTCGTCAGGGCGGGCAAGCATCCGGTGCGCATCGAAGCCTTCGTCGCTTCCGGCGCCCCTGAGCACCAGAATCAAGTTGTGGCCCAGCGGCGCGCCCTCACCGTCCGCGGCTGGCTCAGGAACAACGGCTACGTTCCCATAGACGCTCCCGTAGAGGGACTCGGCAAACACATCGACAACCCGTCCGCCCCAGCCACAGCGACAACCTCCGGAAGCGGAAACTCCTCTGGAGCGGCCGGAAATTCCCACGATCCCGGCGGCGCCTTGAAAGATCAGCGCGTGGAAGTCGTTTTCGACACTTGCCACTAGCCGCTCTCTGTTCAACACGGGCAGCACGTTTGCTGAAAATGCCCCTCCATTCAACTGGCGATTCTGCCCACCGAAGCCCCCTCCGCGCCATTCGCTGCGTACCCGCTTCACTCACCGGGGTGAGTTATGACACTGCGGGCCGCCCTTCACTCACGCGACAATTCCTCTAGCGAGGAGCGCGGCGGTGCGCCCTTCATAACCCGTTTCCTACAACACCATTCATCCGCCGTCGCGCCTACTCCACTCCCAGAGGTGAGCTGAAACGTGAGCACCCAGACTGTTTCTCCCGAAGTCACTCGTCCGACATTGCCGACCGACAAGAGCCGACTGGCTTCGTCGCTCCAGAAACGGCCAGGGCTGCGCATCCTGCAACCGGAAGTCACCTACACCGGCGCGCCCATTAAGCCGCTTCAGAAGGGATTGCCCAAGCAAACCGAGTCCCTCTGTCCCGAGTGCCTTAAGGTGATCCCGGCCGACATCTTCGCCGACGGCGGCAAGGTCGTGATGGAGAAGGGCTGTCCCGAGCACGGCCACTTCCGCGACATCGTTTTCAGCGACGTCGAGCTCTACCTCAAGATGGAGGAGTGGAACTTCGGCGACAACCTGGGATTGTCGAATCCGCAAGTCGAGGGCGGCACAACCTGCCCGGACGATTGCGGATTATGCAGCATGCACACCTCGCATACTGCGCTGGCCAATGTTGACCTAACCAACCGCTGCAATCTCACCTGTCCGGTATGCTTCGCCAACGCCAACGTCGCTGGCTATATCTACGAGCCCGATCTTGAGCAGATCCGCACCATGCTGAACACCCTGCGTGGCGAGCGTCCTGTTGACGGCCGCGTGGTGCAATTCTCCGGTGGCGAGCCCACTATCCATCCGCAGTTCTTCCAGATCCTGTCGATGGCCCGCGACATGGGCTTCACCCACATTCAAGCCGCAACCAACGGCATCGAGTTGGCGGACATCGCGTTCGCGCGCAAAGCGAAAGCCGCCGGATTGGCGACGCTCTATCTCCAGTTCGACGGCGTCACCGACGACATCTATCGCCGCGTGCGCGGGCAGTCGCTGCTCGACATCAAGATGCAGGTTATCGAGAACTGCCGCGCCACCGGAATGAAAATCGTTTTTGTGCCGACGATTGTGAAAGGCCTGAACGACGATCAGGTCGGCGCCATCGTGCGCGTGGCCATCGAGAACGTCGATACCGTCTCCGGCATCAGCTTCCAGCCCGTTGCCTTCACCGGCCGCATCTCCAAGCACGAGCTGCTGGCCAAGCGCTTCACCCTGTCCGACCTCGCGCGCTGCGTCAGCGAACAAACCGGCATCACCGATCCGCGCGCCGACTGGTTCCCGCTTGCCTGCGTCACGCCCTTCTCCAAGCTGACAGCGGCGCTGCGCGGCACGGGCGTGCCAACTATCTCATCGCACCCACACTGCTCGCTCGGCACCTACTTCTTTGTCGACGAGAAGTCGAAGCAGGCCGTGCCCATCACGCGCTTCGTCGACGTACCCAACATGCTTCAGGACATGGAAGAACTGTCGCGCTCGGCGGGCAAAGCGCGCTTCAAGCTTTATAGCAAGGTCAAAACCTGGAACTCGCTGAAGAAGCACTTCAAAGCACAGTTCGCGCCGCCGGGCCTGACGTTCACGAAATTCCTGCAGACCCTGCAAGGCATGACCAACAAAAAACTGGGCCGCGACGGCAAGGACGGCACCTTCACCTATCGCACGCTGCTGGTTGCAGGCATGCACTTTCAGGATGCCTACAATTACGACATCGAGCGCGTGAAGCGCTGCGTAATCCATTACGCCACGCCCGACGGCAAGCTCTATCCCTTCTGCACCTACAACTCCGGCCCCTGTTATCGCGAGAAAATCGAGCGCCAGTTTTCGACGCCGTTGGAGGGGAAGCAACTAGCAAGTACCTAGCTAGTGACTAGCCACTAATGAACAGCAACTAGCCGCGAGCGACTAGAGCTCATCCCCTCGATTTGTTGCCTTGTGTCAGGGCACGACTTCGGTCGTGCCGCACAGATCGTCAATAAACTTGGGCTTTAGCCCCTGAGGGACTCCGCTTTGGCAGGTTTCCATCCCTGCCTACTTCGCCGGCACCAACTTCGCCTTGGGCCAGGCTGCGTCCTTCGTGTGCGCCTTGCGCGGTCCGCAGGTGGTGCTGCCCACCAGCTCGGGCGCGTGGTCGTCATCACGCTTAAAGATGTAGGCGCGGATCTTGTAGCAGACATCGTCCGAGGGCGACAACGCATTCTTGTCGGGCGTTTCCGTTGGAGTCAATTCGAAAGATTGCGGCGCGCCGTTCTGCGGCGAAAAGTTCTCAGCGCTCGCGGTCATCGCTGAGGATCCGGCTGGTGGAGCTGCTCGGTCAGCAGGCGCTGACAGGACCATCGACAGCAGAAGGAATCCGAAGAGAGGCATGGTAAGCCCTCCTGTGGCGAATCATAGCACCGCAACCGCAGCCCCGAGCCGCAATTTGGGACGAGTTGCTGCGTCCGGATCTTGCCTACGCCGCCGGCTTGCGGCGCGATCCCTTGGCCTTCTTCGCTATCGCCTTTACCTCTGACTCCCGCTGCGCTGCCTCCACGCGTTGCGGCGGCTTCTTCGGCAACTGCTCCAGGCTCTCCTTCAGCGCCGCCATCAGGTCCACCACCGGAGCCATCTTCTTCGGCTTCTCGATGGGCGTAACCTCTTCGCCTTCAAGTCGGGCCTTGATCAGGGTCTTCAGGTTCTCCTCGAAGCTATCGTGGAATTTCTCCGGCTCGAATTCCCCCGCCAGCGCTTCGATGAGCTGATGCGCCACCTTCACCTCGGCGTCCTTCAGCTCCACATCGGGGCGGCCAAAGCCTTCCAGGTCCCGCACCTCGTCCTTGTAATACATGGTGTGCAGCATCATGCCGCCCTTGTAAGGACGCAAAAACACCGTGTATTCGCGGTTGTGCATGGTCAGCTTGGCGATTGCGACATAGTTGGTTTCTTCCAGCGCCTTGCACAGCAGCGCATAGGGACGGCGCCCAGCTTCTTCCGGCGTCACAAAGTAGGACGACTCGAAGTAGATGGGATCGACATCGTCGGCCTTGACGAATTCCAGGATCTCCATGGCCTTGGCGGTCTTGGGCTCGATCTTCTTGATCTCCTCAGGCTCGATGATGACGTATTCGCCCTTGCGATACTCATAGCCCTTCACAATCTCGTTGCGCTCCACAATCCGCTCATCGAGCGGACACCAGAGCTTCTGCTGGATGCGCGTATTGTCGTCGCGGTGCAGCATGTTGAAAGAGATGTGGTTGCCGCGCGCGCCGGAGAATAGCCGCACCGGCATGGAGATCAATCCAAACGTCAGGTATCCAGACCATACGGAAGATGCCATAAATTCGTCCTCACTTTAGACTTAGACGGAGCGCTTAACTCGTGCCCTGATAACGCCGACGGCAATGAATTCACTACAGAGCGCACTGAGCGCACGGAGGAATGGATGAAATCTACTCCGCGATCCCCGTGTTCTCCGTGATGAACTCGAGCCCAGTCGCCGCCGATCCCAGCCTTGTGGAAAACTGGGGCATAATATCATCCGGCGCTGCGCCAAGCCTCGTCAAGAGCTATTCGTCCCATCGACGGGGGAACCAAACTGCTTACTGCCGGGATAATGAGATGCCGCCGGCGCCGTCTGTGCCGCTTACCGCAGCGTGCCGTCATGTTTCCCCGCAGCCATGCGATACTGAGCTTCGAGTGACCAGTCTCCTCCATGCCAGGGGTTTGCCGGCCGCGGTCGTGGCCATTGGATTTGCCCTCATGGCTCGCCTTATGGGTGGGGTCACGGATGGCGGCGCGATGGCAGGCATCCTGGCGGCCTTCGTCCTGATGCTGGCCGGTGGACTTGCCGGATTCATTCCGCTGCTGACGCTCTTCCTGCTAACCATGATCTCCACGCGCTGGGGTTACGCCCGTAAGCAGCGGCTGGGAGTGGCCGAGCGCAGACGTGGCCGGAGCGCGTCGCAGGTGATCGCCAACCTGGCAGCCGCGACCGCCTGCGCTCTGCCGGTGATTTGGTTTCCGGAGCTGGGCGATCTGCTGCTGGTCGGCTCCATGGCTGCGCTCGCCGAGGCCGCCGCCGATACGGTTTCCAGCGAAGTGGGCCAGGCCACCGCGCGCGGGGCTTACATGATCACCGACTTTCGCGACGTGCCCATCGGCACCAACGGCGCCATCAGCGTGGAAGGCACTATCAGCGGATGCGTTGCCGCCTGTATTGTCTCGTGGGTGAGCGCGACCTGTGGCCTGGTGGATTGGCGCTGGACTCCCCTGATTGCCTTCGCGGGAATCGGCGGCATGTTCCTCGACAGCATTATGGGAGCGACTTGGGAAAATCACGGCAAAATCGGCAATGACACGGTGAATTTCGTCGGCACCGTATTCGCCGCCGACGTCGCCCTGATCGCGACCATCATCGTGGAACGCGTCAGCGGCTAGTCAAGAGCGCTGTTGCGTCCGCTTCACCGCTAGTTTTGCGCAGCGCTGCTGCGTACGAGCGATCATTCGAGGCTCCTGTAGAAGATGGTATTCACCACGGAGGCACGGAGGACACGAAGAAGAAAGAAATGGGGAAATCAAGATAGATGAACAGGTTCTGGATCCCATTTTCTTATTTTTTCCCTATTTTTTCCTTTCCTCCTCCGTGTCCTCCGAGCCTCCGTGGTGAATTGCTTCTCTTGTCGAAATTCTGGGGCCGTAAAGCGATGCTCGCGATAGTTAGACTCTGATGTCGGAAACCGGCTTGGCCGCAGTTTTCGCTGCATCTGCTCTGCATTTCGTTGTTGATTTCGGGTTACAATCTACAGGCCGTATTAGCTTCCAGAGCGAGGTCCCGCCAGATGAAAAAATCGCTCCTCACAGCCCTTGCGCTCCTTCTTATAGGTACCTTATCCGCTTGTGGCGGAAGCAGTGGAGGCAACATCCCGACGGGGCCAGCCGTCAGCGTGTCTCCGGCGACGGCGAATGTGCAAGAGGGCGGGACACAACAGTTCACGGCTACCGTTACCAACACCACGAGCACAACGGTGAACTGGCAGGTCAACGGAGTTGCCGGCGGCAATGCAACGGTAGGAACCGTCACCAGTTCCGGACTCTACACCGCTCCGGATGTCATTCCCAGTCCGGCCAGCGTAACCATCTCGGCGGTGTTGCAGGCGAATACGAGCATCTCAGGCAACTCCATCGCTACCATCACGGCCGTGGTGTTCAATAACTCCTCACTGAAGGGCAACTACGTCTTGAGTCTTACCGGCATCGACTTGAATGGCAATGCCTTTAACGCGGTCGGTGCGATAACGGCTGACGGCAACGGCAACATCACCGGCGGTGAAGAAGACTTGAACGATGTTTCGTCGGGGTATGTGTTGGCGTCCTCCGTCACCGGTACTTATACTGTGACCCCGGATGGGCGCGGGACACTGAACTTGATCATTCCGGCGATCTCTCAGACCACCTTCTCCTACGCCTTTGCCATCCAGGCGCTCAACAACGCCGTCCTGAACGAAATCGACAACAACGTCGTTGTCTCATCGGGCAATCTGGAAGGGCAGACCAGTGGCACTCCCCAACCTTCAGGAAACTATGCTTTTGGCTTCGCCGGTAGCAGCACGAACTGCGGTCCGCTGAACTCGAGCGGCATTTTCGCCATGACCAGCCCCAGCATCGGTGGAGTACAGGACGTGAACTGTGGCGGCTCCATCACCCAGGGCCAATCGCTGAGCGGCTCGTATAGCAATATCGACAGTCTGGGACGCGGCACTGCCTCGCTGTCCATCACCACCGGCAGATCGAGCGTTGTCTATTACGTGGTATCGGCCAACCACTATCGTTTCATGTGCCTCGCTACAACCGTATTCTTCCTGGGCAGCGCCGATTTGCAAACCCAGTCGTCGTTCGCCAGCACCGACTTCAACGGCAACTACGTCGTCAACAGTTCGGCGAACACAGTGGCAGGTGTTTCTTATTCGCTGATCCAGTTCAACGCCTCGGGGGGAAACATCTCCACCGGCTACTATGATGTGAACAACACCGGCAGTGTCGGAAGCACTGCGCTGACGGGCGCATACAGCCTCAACTCGAACGGCCGGGTGTCCGGTTCGTTCACTGTAAGTCCGCTGACGTTGCCTTTTGCCATGTATATGATTTCGCCGAGCCGGGCGTACTACCTGGATGAACGAACGATCGCTATCGGGGGTGGTAGTGTGTACGCGCAGAGTTCCGCGGTAACCACGAACGCAGCCTGGGCTGGCAGCTACGCCACCAGGCAGTTCGGCTATTTCATCGTTGCCGTCGGAATCCTGCCCGGTAACAGCACCAGCGTCAGCGGACAGATTTCCGCTGACGGCAACGGAACACTGGCCGGAACCCTGGACATCAACGATCCCTCGGGCGTCTTCCCCGGCCTGACGCTGCAAGGCACCTACAGCGTGGGTAGCGTGGCGCCGGGCCGTACCACCGTCGCCATCACCACTTCGGAGGGCACGCGCAACTACATTGCTTATGTCGTCAGTCCGACCCAGGTGCTGCTGCTCGATGTAGACAGCAACCTCACCGCAGGCGGCAATGCCGTACGGCAGTTCTGAGGAGAACTGCCCATCTCGCTTTACGCCTGCCATGAACACACCGGTACGCATTATCGGCGGCGGACTAGCCGGCGCGGAGGCAGCCTGGCAATGCGCTCGCCGCGGACTCGCCGTACTGCTGTCCGAGATGCGGCCGGTGCGCTCCACTCCGGCTCATCAGACCGCAAACTTCGCTGAGCTGGTTTGCTCCAACTCGCTGAAGTCGGACACTGAGAACACCGCGCCCTGGCTTCTAAAAGAGGAGATGCGGCGTGCCGGGTCGCTGTTGATGGAGATCGCGCACCGGACTGCCGTTCCGGCCGGTCACGCGCTCGCCGTCGATCGTCAAAACTTTGCCGAAGCCGTTACAGCAGCGATTGAAAGCGAGCCGCTCATTCAGGTAGTCCGCGAGGAAGTCACCGCCATCGACGAGAGTGGCGCGATCACCGTTGTTGCCACGGGGCCTCTGACCTCCGACGCCCTGGCCGGCGAGATTCTGCGCCTGAGTGGAACCGAGCAGCTCTACTTCTACGATTCCATCAGCCCCATTGTCGAAGCCGATTCCATCGACATGTCGCGGGTGTACATGGCGGCGCGTTACGACAAAGGCAGCGCCGATTACATCAATTGCCCCATGACCCGGGAGGAATACGACCGCTTCCTGGATGCTCTGCTGGAGGCGCAATCGGTGGAGGAGAAAGAATGGGAGAAACTGAACTACTTCGAGAGTTGCCTGCCGGTAGAGGAAATTGCGCGCCGCGGGCGTGACACCTTGCGCTTCGGGCCGATGAAGCCGGTGGGGCTACGCGATCCCCGTAGCGGGCAGATGCCCTACGCTGTGGTACAACTGCGCCAGGAGAACCTGCGGGCTGACTCCTACAATGTGGTAGGTTTCCAGAACCACCTGAAATTTGCCGAGCAAGCCCGCATCCTGCGTTTGATCCCAGGCCTGGAGAACGCGAAGTTTCTGCGCTACGGTCAGATCCACCGCAACACCTACATCAACGGCCCTGCCCTGTTGCGCGAGAGCTTGCAGATGAAGGAACATCCTAATGTACTCATCGCGGGACAAATCTCCGGCGTAGAAGGTTACGTGGAATCGATCGCGACTGGCTTGCTTGCCGGCATGCACGCGGCCGCGTTGGCTGTCGATGCCGAACCGGTGCCGCCGCCGCGCGCAACTGCGTTCGGCGCACTGGTGAACTACATCTGCCACGCCAATGCAAAGGCCTTTCAGCCGGCGAATATCACTTTCGATCTATTGCAGCCGCTGGACGAGGAAACCCGCCGCCGGGTCCGCGACAAGAAGCAGCGCCATGCCATGGTCTGCGAACGGGCGCTGGAACAGTTGGCGATCTGGCTGGACGCCGAGAGAAAAGTCCCTCTAATTCCGCAGAAGGCTGACTGCAAGAAAAGCTAGACGACCGAAGCGCCGTCAGAAGTTCGGCCGCTCCAGGGGCGGCTGCGATGCCAGGAAATCCTGCCGCATCCGCTGGACATAGTTTTGAAGCAACTCCTGCACCCGCTTCGCGTCGGGAGATTTCACAATCAGTCCCACGTGGTGTTTCTTCTCGTCCATTCGCCACACAATCTCCGGATCGTCGTAGGCCGAGGTATCGGGATGTTCCTGCCGCGCCAGAGAAACCAGCAGCCCGGCGAGATCTTTTCGTGGCGGCGGCGGCTGGTAAGGCGCGTCACCTCCCGCGATTTCCACCTTCGCCCATTCCGCCCACATGTTGATGCCGGTCGCGGTTTCTATCAGGTCGACAATGTGCGCCCCGCCCACACGCGCCGAGGTCTCCAGAAAGTACAGCTTGCCGTCGTCGCGGCCGCGGATGAATTCGCTATGCGAAACTCCGCGCACCATGCCGAAAGCTTTCATCACCTTCCGGTTCATCTCGATCAGAGGCAGCGATTCCTCCGAATCCAGTGGCAATGTGCTGGTGGTAAAGATGTCGCCCTCTTGCGAGACGTCCATCGGCGGCCGTCCGTAGCGGCTGGCGATGGAAAATAGCACTTCGCCTTCGTAGAAAATCGAGTCCACGTGATAGATATCGCCCGGCACGTACCGCTCGAGAAGATAGAACGACTGCCGGTCCCCCAGTCGCTCCAAGGCTGCCCAAAATTCATCAACACCGTGAATTTTCTTGATACCAATGGAGCCGGCCATCGACCGCGGCTTCAGCACCCACGGTGGCGGCACGCGATCTAGAAACTCGCGCAGGCGAGCGTGGTTCGACACGTGAAGGAAGTCGGGCACCAGCAGACCGCCGTCGCGCGCCTTGGCCCGCATCGCCAGCTTGTCACGGAAATAGCGCGCGGTGGTGTCGCCCATGCCGGGGACGCGGAGGTGCTCGCGCAGGCTGGCAGCCGTTTCCACGTCGAAGTCGTCCAGCGCCACGATGCGGTCGATGGTCTCGTTGCGCGCCATATAGCTCACGCCCAACACTGCGTCTTCCAGCTTCCACTGCTTCTGCACGTCCGGCATGTAGAAGATTTCGTCGATGCTCTCGCGCGGCCACGCGGCATCCTCCAGGCTGTGTGAGGTCAGCAATAAGGTGCGGCAACCTTGCCGACGGCACTCGCGGATGAACTCGATGCCTTTGTAATAGCTGGCCAGGCATAACACGGTGAGCTGCCTGTTTGCCGATGACGGGGATGGGGTCGAGGACGACATACATTGCCTCCCGCGGGTAGCGGCGGGCGCAAACCCTTGCGCGCTCCGCCGCAACACTATAGCAGTTGGATGCGCCTGATCGCGCTCCCATACTGCTCCAGGCGCAAAGCGACATCGGCGGCGACATGCTGGCTTCAGGAACTATTTGTTGTTGAAGTAGTACGTCCAACTTGCGCTTATGTACGACTTCAGCGGAACTCCGACAATCTGCTCAAGCGGGGCCGCATTGGGCGGGTACGCGAGTACTTCAGTCGTCTGGCCCGTGTATCCGTTGGCAATCAGGAAATTGGCTGCCAGCGACATGCGGTTTTGCATGAAAGGACGCAGCACTGCACCGCGAAATTCCGTAACCGGCGTACCTGTGAATCCATCGCCCAGCGGCTTGGCCCGCACGTATTCGTATTCGCCGCGAAGCTGCAAACGCAGTGGCAGTTTGGTCAGAGATCCCACTGTATCCCAGATAAACCGCGGCGCTTCTGGAATGGGCTCGCCCGTCTGCGAGTCGCGCGCGTCGGCCTGCGCGTAGGAAATATAGATAGCACCGATCGGAAAGTTTCTCTGCGCGGTGACCGAGATGACCTTATTCGTCGACGGGCCGACGATCTCCTGCAAACCGGTATCGGGGTCGATCTTCGCCAGCTCTTGCGAGTTCGAGGTTCGCCGCAGAGTCAGGTAGAACTGCGTCTGCTTGATCACCTTGGAAAACACCAGTTGCTCGGCCCGCGAAGGCGCAAGCAGTGTGGGTATCCCGGTGCCATTGCCGATGCGTGGATCTTCCGTGTGGAAGCCAAAGCCGTAACTGAAGGCTATGGTGGGCAGGTACCAGGCGTCGGGTGGAAGAATGGTAAATGTTCCCTTGGGCAGGGTCAGCGTCGCCAGCTTGTCGAAGGAATTCTGGGGATTGATGAAGTCCTGATTATCCATCCACACTTCTTCCTGCCTTACGCCCAGGTTGTAGTGGAAGTGTTTCCTGATGGGACCGTCAATCGAGATAAAGGGCTCGACAAACGATAAAGTCAGGTTGTTGCTTGTCGTGAGCTGGAACTGATTTTCCGCATTGATTTGGTACAAATCCAGGTCGCGGGGCGCGTCACGGCGCAGGTCAACGCCGGCGAGCACGGCGAGCCAGGGACGGACACTCTGAATATAGGTGGTCTCGCCGCCAAAGACGTTGCGCTTCTCGCTCTGCTGGATCAGGCCAGCGCCGAAGTTCGAGCGTAGAGTCAGAGAGTAGTTGCGGAAGAATCCGGAGAAGGAAAGTTGCCGCTGCTCGTCGAGTTTCCAGTTGTCGCTGGCGATCAACAAAGCGTTGTGAGTGTAGTCGAGCTGCCGGTTGTCGATGGTGTCGCCGGGTACAGGAACCGTGATTGGGATCAGCCCTGGAACATAAGAGGAGCCGTAGTATCCGATACCGAACAGAGTCAGTTGATGACGCCCGAAGTTGAACTGGCGCAGGCCATTTAGTTTGTATTGCTGGCGATGCTCCAGCCGCTCCAGAAAGCCGTTGCCGAACGACGCTTCCATTGCAATCCATTCGTTAACGTGCGGCTTCGAACTACTCCAACCCGCCATCATGTCCGCATCATGATAGTCGCCGGTAAGCTGAAAGAAACTGAGGAGACGCCGCCGCGGAACGTAATTGGCGGCCAGATCGACGGCATTGTTGCCTTCGCGGACGTTGAAGGCGCCGCCGTCGATCGTGACCGCTTCGATGATGGGAGGGATGAGGACGTTGGGATCGGAATATCCGTTGCCATGCGCGTTGGCGGGAAGATTGTTGGGAAAAAGGAAGCTCCCGATCTGGAAGTACTGAGCGATGGGCTCGCCGTGATCTCCGGCCACGCCCGGCGCAAAGTATTGTGGCGCCTTGATTCCGCCCGAGGCGGTTTCAATCGGCAGTCCGGGGATAGAGATTGGGGCGCCTGGCCGGCCGGGATTGGCGTCCAGCACCTGATCGTGGATCACAATCGTTTGCGATGGATCGGGGGTCTCCAGCGCGGGAACGGAAGCGACCACTGTTACTTGCTGCTGGGACGAAACCAGTTGCTGGAATTGCACGGTGATCTGCTGCTGCTGGCCGGAAGCGATGGAGACGCCGGCCACCACCGTCACATAGGACGGATCCTCGGCGGTCACTTGGTAGACCCCCGGATCTACTTCGGCCAACACGAAGCTGCCCTCCTCGTCAGTGACGGTCTCGCCGACCTTCGTTCCCGCGGCATTCAGCAATTTGACCTTGGCCTTGGCTACGGAAGCACCCTGAGGATCGAGGACGCGTCCCGATATGTTTCCCGTGTCCGCCCAGGCGGATGCACACAGCAGAAGCAGGCATGCCGCAATCTGTAAGGCGCGCGTGGGGGACGTGATACACCGGGGGCAAGAGCGCGTTATAAATTCTCTGGTATTACGTTCATACATTTCGTGTTACCAGTAAGAAACGACTCCGCCGGAGGCGGAGAAATCCTGTTTATGAGTGGTGATGCGGAACGGGACTGCCGTGAACGTGTTTGCCGCCCCGGTGCAGCATTGAATCGGGAGAACTCATGACGAGCTTGCCGTGCTGCACGCCCCTAAGGCCGATCAGGCGGCTTCCCAGTTCCTGTACCTGTTTGAGGTTGCCTTTGACGACGACGACTTCGAGACACATGTCGTGGTCAAGGTGCGAATGCACCGTGGAAATGATGACGGCATGGTATTCATGCTGTAATTCCATGAGTTTGTCGGGGAGGAGTCGCGAATGGTGGTCGTAAATCAAGGTGACCGCTCCAACCACGAAGACATCGCCTGACTCCAGGCGGGCTTCGTTCAAGCGGTCGCGAATCAGGTCACGAATGGCTTCGGACCTGTTTTCATATCCCTCGCCCCGAAT